>DATJMW010000001.1:0-11918 GCA_035508515.1 Solirubrobacteraceae bacterium
GCGGGGAGGGCCCGCCACCGGCGGGCCCTCCCCGGTTCGTGCTTACTGCGTCAGAGTGACTATTCGTTTTCCTGGACGACTTCGGAACCCGCCTGCTTCAGCGTGCCGTTCAGGATCGCGGTGTTGTGGCCCGCCGTCGAGGGGACGCCGAGCGAGGAGTTGACGATCGGGCCGATCAGGAATTCGAAGATTCCGCCACAGCCGTTCGTGGTCGGTGCGGCGAACGAGTTGTTGACCAGCGAGTTTTTGCTGATCGTCAACAGGTTGCCTTCTTCGTTGAATTCCAGTTTGCCCGGGCTGCCTTTGATCGGTTTGTTCGGCGCCGGCGGGGCCGTCGTGCCCGTCGTCAGCGGCAGCACGATCGGCGCGGAGTTCGAGCCGACGTAGCATTTTTCGCCGAACAGCGGGTTTTCGAGGTGGACCTTGACCGGCAGCTGCAGCGCGGTGCCTTTACCGCTGAGCAGGTTGCCGAGGCTGATCTGGATCGAGCTCGCCGGGGCGGCGAGTTCGGTCGTCGCCGTCACGCCGGTGAGGCCGTTTTCGAAGATCGCTTCGCACGAGGCGCGCTCGGCTTTTTCGAGCAGGCCCGAGCCTTTGATTTCGGTGCAGTTGACGAAGCCGGCGAGACCGCCCGGCACTTTCTGCGGGACCTTCGCCAGCGTGTTGCCGTCTTTCGCCGCGACGAACGTAACCGTTCCGGTTTCTTCGTTTTCGAGCAGCCCACCCTGGAGCGTGATCGCTTTTTCGATCGGCACCGTCTTTTTGCCGACGACGAATTCGCCGGTTTCGGTCTTCGCCCAGATGCAGGCGCTCGACGTCGTCACCGGGCAGTCCGAGAACACCGCGAATTCGCCTTTCGGCGTGGCCGAGGCGGAAGCGACGCAGCTCATCGCCGCGATCGCCGCGAGCAGCAGTGCCCCGAGGAATGCTCGGCCGCGTGCTCCGGCCAGGGGTCGTAGAAGGGTCTTGGTCATGGACGTCCGTCTTCCTTTCTCTTCCAAAACGACGGTGCCCGCGGCGAACCGCGGGCACCGTGCGTCTTCTCTAGTTGTTACCTACCGACTGCCGTTGAGCCGTCTATTCGTGTTCCTGGACGACTTCGGCGCCGGCCTGCTTCAGCGTGCCGTTCAGGATCGCGGTGTTGTGACCCGCGGTCGAGGGGACGCCGAGCTGACCGTTGATGATCGGGCCGATCAGGAATTCGAAGATCCCGCCACAACCGTTCGTGGCCGGAGCCGCGAAGGAGTTGTTGACCAGCGAGTTTTTCGTGATCGTCAGCAGGTTGCCTTCTTCGTTGAATTCCAGTTTGCCCGGGTTGCCTTTGATCGGTTTGTTCGGCGCGGGCGGGGCCGTCGTGCCCGTCGTCAGCGGCAGCACGATCGGGCTCGAGTTCGAGCCGATGTAGCAGGAGCCACCGAGCAGCGGGTTTTCGAGGTGGACCTTGACCGGCAGCTGCAGGGCGGTGCCTTTACCGCTCAGCAGGTTGCCGAGGCTGATCTGGATCTGGCTCGCGGGAGCCGCCAGTTCGGTCGTCGCCGTCACGCCGGTGACGCCGTTTTCGAAGATGGCTTCACACGAACCGCGCTCGAGTTTTTCGAGGATGCCCGAACCTTTGATTTCGGTGCAGTTCACCAGGCCGGAGAGACCGCCCGGGACTTTCTGCGGAACTTTCGCCAGCGTGTTGCCGTCTTTCGCCGCAACGAACGTCACCGCGCCGGTTTCTTCGTTTTCGTTCAGGCCGCCCTGCAGCACGATCGATTTTTCGATCGGCACCGTCTTTTTGCCGACGGTGAATTCGCCGCTTTCGGTCTTGGCCCAGATGCACGAGCTCGCCGTGGTCACGGGGCAGTCCGCGAACACCGCGAATTCCCCTTTGGGCGTCGCCATGGCCGGTGAGGCCACGCTCAACGCGACGAGCGACATCGCGAGCAGCCCCCCTGTGAGCAGTGCGCGCCTGCGCCGCTTGAAACTGCGCAACATATTGTCATCCCCACTTTCTGTCGTCTCAGCGTATGGCTAGTCGGGACCGCACAGCGCTGCTTCCCTACTGCTGCACGGAACCGCGTCGCTACGCTACCCGCGCCGCCCAGAGCCCGCAAAGACCTGTTTCTAGCTTTGCGAATTGATCGCAGGTCTACATCTTGTTTTCACACTGCCCACGGGCGGTTTCGCCCTGCTCGACCCCTGTTCGCGAGGTGAGCTTTTGTTCACAAAGTGTTTCTCACTGTGCGCCGGCGAGCGCTGCGGCGATACCGCCCGGGTTCTCGAGCGGCAGGCGATGGCCACCGGGGATCACGAGCAGCCGCGCGATCGCCGTCCGCTGCTCCATCCGCTCGGCGATCGCGACGTACTTCTCGTCGCGGGCGCCGGCCACGATCGTCACCGGCATCGCCAGCTCCGCGAGCCTCCCCCACAGCGGCGGCATCTCGCCCGCGCCGAGCCCGCGCAGCGCGGCGGCGAGCGAACGCGGGTCGTTGCGCCGCTGCTCCTCGTGCACGCGCGCGAGCACCTCGGGTGGGTCGGCGGCGAACAGCGGCTGGCTCGACCAGCTTGCGAGAAAGGACTCGTACGGCTCGTCCTCGAGCCGCCGCGCCAGCGCGCGGTCGGCCTCCGCCCGCCGCCCGCGCTCCTCCGCGTCCTCGATCCCCGCGCCGGTCGAGACCAGCGTCAGGGCGCCGACCCGCTCGGGCGCCGCCAGCGCGACGTGCAGCGCGACGCGCCCGCCCAGCGAGTAGCCGCACAGCGCGAAGCGATCGGGGGCCGCGGCCAGTACCTCCCGTACGCAGCCCGCAAACGAGACTGGACGCTCGTACGAGGCCAATTCGCCGTGCCCGGGCAGATCGAGCGCCAGCGGGCTGTAGCGTTGCGGGTCCAGCTGCCCGAGCACCCCGTCCCAGGTGCGCCGGGTGCCGCCGAACCCATGCAACAGAACCAGCGTCTCCGGCACGCCGCCATCCTAGACCCGTGAGCCCACCGACCGATACCTACGTGCTGCTGCGGGCGTTCGTCGACGAGCTGGCGCGCTGCGGCATGCGCGCGGCCTGCACCTCCCCGGGCTCACGCAGCGCGCCGCTGGCGCTGTCGCTCGCGCGTGAGCCGCGGCTGCGCTGCTTCTCGCACGTCGACGAGCGCTGCGCTGGCTTCTTCGCGCTGGGCCTCGCGAAGGCGAGCGGGCGGCCCGTGGCGGTGACGTGCACGTCGGGTACCGCCGTCGCCGAGCTGCTGCCCGCGGCGATCGAGGCGCACGAGGCGCGCGTGCCGCTGCTCGTGCTGAGCGCCGACCGCCCGCCGGAGCTGCGCGAGAACGGGGCCGGGCAGGCGATCGACCAGCTGAAGCTGCTCGGCAGCGCCGCGAAGTGGTTCTTCGACGTCGGTACGCACGAGGCCACGCCCGAGCGGCTGCGCTGGATCCGCACGCTCGCCTGCCGCGCCTGGTCGACCGCCCTGGAAGGACGCCCGGGGGTCGTGCACCTGAACTTCGCGCTGCGCGAGCCGCTCGTGATCGACGGCCCGCTGCCGCCGGACGACACCGGCCGCGCCGACCAGGCGCCCTACGTTCGCCGCCGCCGCCACGACGCCCGCGCGCGCGAGGACTACGGGCACGAGGACGACGCCGAGGAGCTGCCGCACGAGGCCCGCCGCGGCGTCGTGATCGCCGGGCGCGACGAGCGGCTGTTCGCGGGCTGGTCGCCCGGCAAGGCGATCGCGGAGTTCGCCGCGCGCGTCGGCTGGCCGCTGCTGGCCGACCCGATGTCCGGCGCCCGCACCGGCGCCGCGGCGATCGCCCACTACGACTCGCTGCTGCGCGATCCCGGGCCGGCCGCCTCGCTGCGCCCCGACCTCGTCCTGCGCGTCGGCGACCTGCCGGTCTCAAAGCCCCTGCGCGCCTGGCTCGCGGGCCTGGAGGACGTGCGCCAGATCGCGCTCGACCCCGAGGGCGCCTGGCAAGACCCCTCCTCCGTGCTGTCGGACTCGCTGACGATCGCCCCCTCGACGCTGCTGTCGGTGAACTTCCCCGCCGCGGAGGAGGACTGGCTCGCGCGCTGGCGCAGCCGCGACGAGCTGGCCGCCGAGGCGATCCTGGGCGTGCTGGGCGACGAGCTGTCCGAGCCGCGCGTCGCCGCCGAGCTGGGCGTGCTGCTGCCCGAGGAGGCGACGCTGTTCGTCGCCTCCTCGATGCCCGTGCGCGACATCGAGACGTTCTGGCCCGTGCGCGAGGACCCGCCCCGCGTGCTCTGCAACCGCGGCGCGAACGGGATCGACGGGGTCGTCTCAAGCGCCTTCGGCGCCGCCGCCGGCGAGAACGGCCCGGTCGTGCTTTTGATCGGCGACGTCGCGCTCGCGCACGACGTCGGGGGCCTGCTGGCGGCGCGGCGCCTGGGCCTGAAGCTGACGATCGTGCTCCTCGACAACGGCGGCGGCGGCATCTTCGACTTCCTGCCGGTCTCCACGAACGCGCTCGCGCGCGAGCAGGACCCCGGCGACCCGGCGGCGGACGTGTACACGCGCCACATCGCCACGCCCACGGGCCTCGACTTCGCCGACGCCGCGAAGCTCTACGGACTCGGCCACGAGCGCGTGCAGGACGTCGCCTCATTCCGGGCCGCGCTGGAGCGGGCGCTCGCGAGCGAGCGCTCCTGCATCGTCGAGGCCCGCGGCGAGCGCGCCGCGAACGTCGAGCTGCACCGGCGCGTCTCGACGGCAGTCGCCGAGGCTCTCAGGCAGTAAGGAGTGGCAAGAGCGCCTGCAGCTTGACCTCCGTCTCCGCCAGCTCCGCCGCGGGCTCGGAGTCGCGCACGATCCCGTTGCCTGCGTAGCAGCGCGCCACCTCGCCGCGCAACAGCGCACACCTCAAGGCGACGCAAAATTCTCCATCGCCCGTCGCGTCGGTCCAGCCGACGGGGCCGGTGTACCACCCGCGGTCGAGGCCCTCCAGCGCCGGGATCAGCGGCGCCGCCTGCTTCAGCGGCTCGCCCCCCACCGCGGGCGTCGGGTGCATCAGGCCGACGAGGCCCAGCGCATCGATCGGCTGCGCGAGCTGGGCGCGGATCGGCGTCGCGAGGTGCTGGATGTTCGCGATCCGCACGAGCTCCGGCTCCGGCGCCGCCGCGACCCATACGGCGTGGCGCCGCAGCATCCGCTCGATCCGCCGCGCCACGATCGCGTGCTCCTCGCGGTAGCTGGGGTCGCGTAACAGCTGCTCGCCCAGGTGGTCGTCGACCGCGGGGTCGGCGCTGCGCCGCGTCGAGCCCGCCAGCGCCAGCGTGCTGACGCGCTGGCCCTCGCGGCGCACGAGCAGCTCCGGGCTCGCCGCCACGAAGGCGCCGTCGCCCCGCCCGACGCAGAAGGTGAAGCACGAGGGGAACTCCGCCCGCAGCACGCCCACTACCGCGGCGGGGTCGTGCGCGCGCGGCGCGTGCACCTGCACTTCGCGCGCCAGCACGATCTTCTGCATCTCCCCCGCGGCGATTAGCTCCGTCGCGCGCGCGACCGCCGACTCGAAGTGCTCCGGCGGCATCGCGCTCGCGACCTGGAAGCGGCCCGCCGGCGCGGGGTCCAGCAGCGGCAGCGGGCGCTCGTGCAGCTCCGCGACGCGCTTCAGCAGGCGCCCGAGCAGCTGCTCGGGCAGGTCGTCTGGCTGCGCGAGCGCCGTCAGCGTCATCCGCACGCGCCGCTCACCGTCCTCGCCGCGGCGCCGCAGCGCCACCTCCGGCACGACCAGCGACGCCGGGGCGTAGCCCTGCCAGTGCGGCGCCGCGCCGCCGTCGGGCGCGAAGGCGAAGCCGCCCAGCGCCACGAGGCCCGCGTCGTCGCCGTCGGAGGACGGGCCGACCGCGTGCGCCGACAGCTTGCGCCAGCGCTCGGTCGCCTCGCGGAAGCGCTGCTCCCCCGAGCCGGACAGCTCGATCGCTTCGCCGAGACCAACCAGCGCCGCCCCGCCGCGGTCGGGCTGCTCGAACGCGAACCACGGCTCGCCGGGGCGGCGCGAGGCGCACGCGACCGCCGTCGGGTCGACCTCGGCGCCGAGCGCCAGCGAGATCGTCGCGAGCGTCGGCTCGCCGCTGCGCCGCGCGCGCTTCACCGCGCGCGCCAGCCGGCCCGCCAGCCGCTCGCGCTCGGCGTGCGTCAGCGCGAACGGGCCGTCGTGGCTCGTTCGGGAGCGTGCCGCGGTGTCAGGCACCCGTCAGGTCTCGGTGCGCCCGCGCGAGATCGCGATCTCGCCCGTGCGCATCATCTCGATCAGCCCGAAGGGCCGGACCATCTCCTCGAACGCCGCGATCTTCTCCGTCGTGCCGGTGATCTCGACGATCACCGCGCGCTTCGTCACGTCGACGACCTTGCCGCGGAAGATCTCCGCGATCTGCATCAGCTCGCCCCGCTGCGCGCCGTCCGCCGAGACCTTGAACAGCGCCAGCTCGCGCGCCACCGTGTCCGTCGGCTCCAGATCGCGGATCTTCAGCACGTTGATCAGCTTGTGCAGCTGCTTCGTGACCTGGTCGATCGGGTGCAGCGCGCCGTCGACCGTCAGCGTGACGCGCGAGATCGCCTCGTCGTCGGTCGGGCCGACCGTCAGCGTGTCGATGTTGAAGCCGCGGCGCGCGAACAGGCCCGCGATCCGCGTCAGCACGCCCGACTTGTTTTCCACGAGGATCGAGAGCACGTGCTTGCGGCCCGTGCGCATCCCCGTCGAGGCTTCGAGCTCCTCGAGGCTGAGGGGTTCCTTCGTCCCAGGCTCTCCCATCGAAGTCACCTCTTGCCGGCATCCAGCCGGCGTTTCTGACGGTAACGACCGTCTTCGTGACGCTCGATCATCCCACCATCTCCCGGGCCGCCTGGCCCGCCGGGATCATCGGGTAGGTGTTCTCCTCGCGCGTCACCCGCACGTCCACGAACACCGGGCCCGGCGTCGCGATCGCCTTCTTCATGTCCTCGACCAGCGTCGCCTTGTCCTCCAAGCGGATGCCCGTCGCGCCGTAGGCCTCAGCCAGCTTCACAAAGTCCGGGAACTCGCCCATGTCGACGTGGCTGTATTTGCCGTCCCAGAACAGCTCCTGCCACTGGCGGACCATGCCCAGGTAGCCGTTGTTCATGATGAAGACCTTGATCGGGATCTTCTCCTGCGCGCACGTCGCCAGCTCCTGCGCGTTCATCTGCACCGAGCCGTCGCCCGCCACGCAGCAGACCACCTGATCGGGGCAGCCCACCGCGGCGCCCATCGCCGCCGGCAGGCCGAAGCCCATCGTGCCCAGGCCGCCCGAGTTGATCCAGCGGCGCGGCTGCGGGAAGTCGTAGTACTGGGCCGTCCACATCTGGTGCTGGCCGACGTCGCTCGTGACGATCGCCTCGCCGTTCGTCGCCTCCCACAGCGCCTTAATCATGAACTGCGGCTTGATCTCGCTGTCCGTCGTTTCCTCGTAGGCCAGCGGGTACTTCTCTTTCCAGCCTTCGATCCGCTGCCACCAGGCCGACAGGCGCTCGGGGTCCGCGCCCATCGCGCGGTACTCGTTCACGAGCTTCGACAGCACGTGCTTGGCGTCGCCCACGATCGGGATGTGCGCCGGCACGTTCTTGGAGATCTCCGCCGGGTCCACGTCGATGTGGATGAACTTCGCCCGCGGCGCGAACTCCGAGAGCTTGCCCGTGATGCGGTCGTCGAAGCGGGCGCCGATAGCGACGATCAGGTCCGCCTCGTCCATCGCGTAGTTCGCCGCGCGCGTGCCGTGCATCCCCAGCATCCCCAGCCACTGCGGGTGCGGGGCCGGGAATGCGCCCAGGCCCATCAGCGTGCACGTCACCGGGAAGCGGTCCGAGGTCGCGAACTCCGTCAGCTCCGCCGCCGCTTCCGCGCTCACGACGCCGCCGCCCGCGTAGATCACCGGGCGCTGCGCCGCCGCCAGCGCCTTCGCCGCCTGGCGGATCTGCTTCTGGTTGCCCTCCGTGCGCGGCTGGTAGCCCGGCAGGCGCACGTCGGTCACCGGCTCGTAGTCGATCTCCGCCCGGGAAAGGTCTTGAGGAATGTCCACGAGCACTGGCCCGGGCCGGCCCGAGCGGGCGACATGGAACGCCTCATGGATCGCCCGCGGAATCTCCTTCGGGTCCGTGATCATGAACGAGTGCTTCACCACCGGCATCGTGATGCCGATCGTGTCCGCCTCCTGGAAGCCGTCCGTGCCCAGCAGCTCCGTGCGCACCTGGCCCGTGATGAACACCACCGGGACCGAGTCCATCATCGCGTCGCAGATCGGCGTGATCAGGTTCGTGGCGCCGGGGCCGCTGGTCGCGAACGCCACGCCCACCTTGCCCGTCGCCTTCGCGTAGCCCTCCGCGGCGTGGCCGCCGCCGGCCTCGTGACGGACGAGGATGTGGCGAATCCCGCCGTTCACGAACGCGTCGTATGTCGGCAGGTTCGCCCCGCCCGGGAGGCCGAAGACGACGTCCACGCCCTCCGCCTTCAAGCATTCCATCACGGCATCGACCGCGCGCATCTCTCGACCTCCTTTCAGCTACTCGAGCTTCAGAAAAAACCCAGTGTACCAGCGGGTTTTGGGCTGGTTCGAGGCCTTTTCGCCGGACTTACAGGCGATCCTGCGGGTGCATGCCGACCGCCAGCCAGATCAGACGACCGACAGGTCGTCCCCTTAAAATCAGGAAGAGCCCAGCGCCACGCCGATCGCCAGCACAATCGCCCCGCCCACCGTCACCACCAGCAGCGAGGAGCGCATCGAGACCTCCAGGAAGCGGTTGCGCAGCCACGCAATCGCCAGTAGCTCCACCGCCACCACGCCGCCCGCCACCAGCAGGGCCGTGTGCACGTCGCCGATCAGGAACGGGAGCGTGTGGAACAGGCCACCCAGTGTCGTCGTCCCGCCCGTGATCGCGCCACGCACGATCGCCGAGCCGCGACCCGTCTGCTCGCCCGTGTCCGACAGCGCCTCCGACCAGCCCATGCTCACGCCGGCCCCCAGCGCCGTCGACAGGCCCACGATCAGCGCCGTGTGCGAGTTCGAGGCCAGCGCCGCCGCGAAGATCGGCGCCAGCGAGGAGACCGTCCCGTCGATCAGGCCCACCAGCGCCGGCTGCACCACGCGCAGGACGAATTCCCGCTCGCTCGCGAAGCCCGCGCGGGCGATCAGGCGCTCGATCAGGGTTCGCGGGTGGGGTGCCACTGGTGCCGCGGGTGCGAAATCTGGCTGTGCGCTCATCGTCCTCAGAGCACACGTTAGGTCATTTTTTGGCTTAGGTAAGCCGAATTCGGGTTAGGCGGCCCTTAGACCGGCTCGCGCCGCGGACGCTCCCACGATTCCGGCGCGATCAGGCGCTCCGGGTAGTCGAGCTCCGTGCCGCAACGGGTGCAGAGCGTGTCGTGCAGCTTCACCACCCGCCCGCAGCCCGGGCACTGCCGGCGCAGCTCGTCGCGCTCGAAGCGGTAGAAGATCGCCGCCAGCAGGCCGAAGAACGGAACCGCCCCCGAGATCAAGAACCAGATCCAGAACGAGCTGCCCTTGAGCTTGCCGACGATGCCCCCCGACAGGCCGAAGCACACCGCGATGATCACGTAGGCCATCGGCGCGCGGACCGCGGCCCTACAGCAGGACGCGCAGGGCCCAGATCACCGCCGCGATCGCCAGCACCACCACGAGGATGCTCGCGATCGCCGTCACGATCCCGATCACGAAGTGCAGCAGCACCCACGCCGCGATCAGCAGGATCAGGCCCGCGACGATCGTCCGGCCCAGAGGTCTCGAAGATGATTCGTTCATAGGGCCAGGGTACTCGCTGCCTGCGGTTCCGTGGGGCGGTGGACGCGTCGTTGCGCAGGCCACCCGGCGGGCGATTCGGTGGTGCAGCCGGACAGGGAACCGCGGCCCTGCCCGGCTGCACACGCCCGCCGCGGCCAGAGGGAAGCCGGGACGGGTTCGGTGTGGGGACGCCGGTGCTACACCCGGCTGAGCCGACCGGACTCGCGGGCGCTCCTTGCAGTTGCGACCTCCACCCCTGAGGGGCCGGGGTGGCGACCGACGCTCGTCAGACGGTAACGCCGGATCCGCGGTCGCTGGCCATGTCCATCCACCGACTCCTCCGGCAGCAGGATGAACCGCCGAGGAGAAGCTGAGGGTTTGTTAGAGAGTGAGGACTGCATGGGAGCATCCTGGCGCAGGGGCTGGGCTGCGCCATTGGCCGGGAGTCCAAAATTTGGGGGTCGGCGAGGCCACGCCTGTCACCCGTCGCTCACCATCGAGCCCGCCGACCTCCTCCGATTCGCAGGCGGCAGCCTCGCGTAGCAGAACTGCTACGCTTACCGGCATGGCCGTGATCCCCCAAGGCAAGCTGCGCAACGAGATCGCTGCCGTGCTTCGTCGTGCCGAACGGGGCGAGCGGTTCACTGTGACTGTGGCGGGGCGCCCAGTCGCCGAGCTCGGCCCGCTGCCAGGGGCGCGCTCGCTTGCTCCCCCAGAGCGCCTCGTGGCGATCCTGGCGGAGAATCCCCCCGACCCCGGCTTCGCCGAGGACCTGCATCGAATGCGCCAAGAGGATCGGGACTCGGCCCGCGATCCGTGGGCAGCCTGATCGACACGAGCGTCCTCGTCGGCGCTCGCCACGCAGGAGAGGCCGCCGACGAGTGGGCGGTCAGCGTCGTGACGGTGGGCGAGATCGAGGCCGGCATCATGATCGCCCGCGATGACGCGACGCGCGCGCGACGCGTGGCCCTTCTGGCCGGCGTGCTCGCGGAAGCTCCTGCGTTGCCGATCGACCGCCAGGTCGCAGTCCGCTACGGCGAGCTTCGGGCTGCCACCGGGCGCCGGCCAAGCAACGATCTCTGGATCGCCGCGACTGCCCTGGCGCACGACTTGACGCTCGTGACCGCCGATGAGCAGCAGGCGTCGCTACCGCTCGTCCAGTCGACCCTCGTCGGTTAGGCCCGACCGACCAAACCGCCCTTTGGCTCGCGGCGTCGTGGGACGCCGGGCAATAAACGCCGCTTGCGTGATGGCAAAACTAAGCGTACGCTTAGTCATAGCCATTTGTGACTGAGGAGGATTGAAATGTCGAGCGACGAGCGGCCCCCGGGCACCGATGGCGTCCCGGCCTCTGACGACGAATCGGCGAGATTCAGGGACGAAATTCCCCAAGGACGGCTGCGGCGTGCTTCCTCGCTCGCGAGCCTGACCGCGCGCGCCACCGGCGAATCGGTCGCGATCGGGCTGCGGTCGAAGCTGACGGGCGCGGAGGACCCGGGCTTCCACGTGCGCACCGCCGAGCGCTATGCAGAGCTGCTCGGCCGCTCCAAGGGGGCGCTGATGAAGGCGGGTCAGATGCTGTCGTTCATAACGCTCGCCCCGCTGAAGTCGACGGCGGTCCCGTCGATCTACCAGACGGCGCTGGAACGGTTGCGCAGCGACGCGCCCCCGATGTCGCCCGGGCTCGCCCGCGCCACGCTCGAGCGCGAGCTCGGCAGACCGGCAGAGCACGCGTTCGCGGCGCTCGACTGGGAGCCCGTCGCCGCCGCCTCCATCGGCCAGGTGCACGCCGGCCGCTTGCATGACGGGCGCGCCGTCGCCGTGAAGATCCAGTACCCCGGCGTCGCGGACGCGATCCGGTCGGACCTCAAGAACGTCGAGCTGCTGGCGACGCTGCTCACGCTGGCCTCCGGTGCGATCTCGATGAAATTCGACCTGCGGGCCGCCTCGCGCGAGATGAGCCGACGGATCGCCGAGGAGCTCGACTACAGGCGCGAGGCCGCCAGCCAGGCCGAGTTCGCCAGGCACTACAGCGGGCACCCGTTCATCCATGTCCCAGAGGTCGTCGAGGAGCTGTGCACCGACCGGGTGCTCACCCAGGAGCTCGCCGCCGGGCGCGATTGGAAGGAAGCCCTCAAAGCCCCGCAGGAGCTGCGCGACGAATGGGGAGAGGCCGTC
>DATJMW010000002.1:0-17079 GCA_035508515.1 Solirubrobacteraceae bacterium
CTGGACCTGTACGCGCTCGGCGCCAGCGATTTCAACTTCCTCCAGCAGAGCCCGCGAGCCGGCGGTCGCATCAACTCCAACATGAAGGCCGAATTCACCTACGTCTCTGAGGAAACGGGCGACCTCCCGATGCTCTTCACCGATCCCGGGTGCCACGGAAACGCCGAACCGGGGCCGTACAACTTCACTGCCTACGTCACGCACTCGCTCGTGGTCGGACAGCCGAACGCCTCGGTTCTGCGCGCCAGGGGCACGATCGCGGTCCCCGTCCACGACCCGGCGGGCGGTGAGGTCGACAACCCGGCCGTGACCTGTGCCCTGGAGATCAAAGTCCACGGCCACTGGACCGTGATCGGAAGCGCTCCGGTCGCGAGCTCGCTCGCCACGATCCACTTCGCGGTGCCGGCACGGCTGCGCCACCAGCACGTCAGCCTGCGCGCCGTCGCCAAAGGCGCCGGCTACATTCCTGCGTCGAGCAGCGCGCGAAGAGCGCGAACCTCGTAGCGACCGGGGTCGCACGGCCCTTCGCGCCGGGCAGCTCAGCCCCAGGGAAACCGCACCGCGCCCAGCGTCTGCACCTCCGGCTGGAGCGTCACCCCGAAGCGCTCCTGCACGCGCCGGCGCCCCTCCGCCATCACCGCCAGCACGTCCGCCGTCGTCGCCGCGCCGGTGTTCTCGACGAAGTTCGCGTGCTTCGGCGCGAACCGCGCCCCGCCCACCGCGAGGCCGTTGCAGCCCGCCTCCGACAGCAGCAACCCCGCGGTGCGCCCCTCGGCGCGTGGATCGTCCGGGTTCTTGAAGGTCGAGCCGAACGTCTTGATCCCCTGCGGCTGGGCCTCGTGGCGCGCGGCGCGCATCTGCGCCAGCGTCGCCGACACCGTCTCCGGCTCCGCCCGCTCCAGCAGGAAGCAGGCCCGCACGACGATCTCCCCCGGCGCCAGCTTCGAGTCGCGGTAGCTGAAGCCGAGCCGACCCGGCTCGCGCCGCTCGCGCCCGCCGGCCGCCGTGAACAGCTCGACCCACTCCAGCGCGCGCCCCAGCTCGCCGCCGTAGGCGTTCGCGTTCATCCGCACCGCGCCCCCCACCGTGCCGGGGATGTTTACCCCGAACTCGATCCCCGAGAGGCCCGCCCGCGCCGACCGCGCCGCCACCGCCGGCAGCCTCGCCCCTCCCCCGCAGACGATTCGCGGCGGTTCGACCTCGATCCGCGCCAGCTCGCCGTCGAGCTTCAGCACCAGCCCGCGCACGCCCTCGTCGGCGATCAGCAGGTTCGAGCCCGAGCCCACGACCGCCACCGCGAGCTTTTCCTCGAACGCCCACGCCAGCAGCCGCCCCAGCTCGGCCTCCGTGCTCGCGCGCGCGAAGAACTCCGCCGCGCCCCCCGTCTTCACGGTCGACAGGCGCGCCAGCGGGTAGCCCTCCCGCACCGGCTCCGGCCTCATCGCGCGCCCACCAGCTCCGGCCCCAGGCGGTCCACGTCGCCCGCCCCCATCACCACGCACACCTCGCCCGCCCGCAGCAGCCCGCCCAGCACCGCGGCGGCGTCCTCGATCCGCGGCAGCCAGTAGACCGGCCTGCCCGCCGCCGCGTCCGCCGCCGCCTCCGCGATCAGCAGCCCGCTCACGCCGGGGTGATCCTCCGCGCGCTCGCGGGCCGGGTAGACGTCCAGCACCACGACCGCGTCCGCACGCGCCAGCGCCGCCCCGAACTCCCGCGCCAGCAGCGCCGTGCGCGAGTACAGGTGCGGCTGGAACGCCGCCACCAAGCGCCTGTGCTCGAGCGTGCGCGCGGCGTCCAGCGTCGCCGCCACCTCCGTCGGGTGGTGGGCGTAGTCGTCGTAGACGCTCGCCCCGCCCGCGCTGCGGCCCAGGAGCTGGAAGCGCCGCCCCGCGCCGTGAAAGTCCTCAAGCCCCTTGATCGCCCGCTCGGGGTCCGCCCCCGCCAGCCGCGCCGCCTCGAGCGCCGCCGCGGCGTCCAGGGCGTTGTGCGCCCCCGGCACCGCCAGGCGCACCTCGTGCCCGCGCCAGTCAAAGCGCGCGCCCTCCGCCGTCAGCACCGGCGACGGCACGTCGTAGGGCACCGGCTCGGGGCCCTGCCCACGCCCCGCCGCGGGCGCCAGCTCCAGCAGCTCGGGCCGGTCCCAGACGACGACCGCGCTCCGCGCCAGCGCCGCGAACCGCGCGAACGCCTCGCGCAGCTCGGCCAGCGAGGCGAACGTCGCGTGGTGGTCCAGCTCGGCGTTCGTCAGCACCGCCACCTCGACGCTCAGGCTCAGCATCGAGCGGTCGGACTCGTCCGCCTCCACCACCAGCCATTCGCCCGTCTCGCTCCAGTGCGCGTTCGCGAGCCCGCCGCCGATCGGCGCCCCGATCAGCCAGCCGGGGTCCAGGCCCGCGGCGCGCAGCGCGTGCACCACCATCGAGGAGGTCGTCGTCTTGCCGTGCGTGCCCGCCACCGCGATCGTGCGGCGCAGCGCCGACAGCTCGCCCAGCAGCTCGGCGCGCGGGCGCTCCGCCAGGCCGCGCTCGCGCGCCGCCGCGCGCTCGGGGTTCTCCGCCGGGACCGCCGAGGAGTAGAACAGCTCGACCTCCGCGCCCTCCGGGACGTTCGTGGCGTCGTGGCCGATCCGCGCCTGCGCCAGCACCCCGTCCTCGCGCAGCCGCTCCAGGTAGGGGCTCTCGGCCCCGTCGGAGCCGCTGACCTCCGCCCCCAGCGCATGCGCCGCGCGCGCGTAGGCGCTCATCCCCGCGCCGCCCACGCCCACGAAGTGCATCCGCCGGCCCTGCCACGGGCGCCGCTCCGGGGCGCTCATCCGCGCGCGGCCTCCAGCAGCTCCCGGGCCACCTCGCGCGCCGCCTGCGGGCGCGCCAGCGAGCGCGAGGCCGCCGCCATCGCCGCCAGCGCCGTGCGGTCCGCCAGCAGCTCCGCCACCTGCCGCGCCAGGCGCGCCGCCGTCAGCTCGCCGTCCGCGATCACCACCGCCGCGCCGCCATCCGCCATCCAGCGCGCGTTCGCGCTCTGGTGGTCGCCCGCCGCGTGCGGATAGGGCACCAGCACCGCGGGCACTCCATGCGCCGCGATCTCGAACACCGAGCCGCCCGCACGCGCCACCGCCAGGTCCGCCGCCGCCAGCGCGTCCGCGAACTCGGGCTCATCCAGGTACTCGCGCAGGTCATAGCCCCGCGGCAGCTCGCGCGCCCGCAGCTCCTCGTAGTCGCGCCGCCCCGAGATGTGCAGCACGTGGAAGGTGCTGCCCGCGAACCCCTCCGCCGCCGCGCGATTGATCGAGCGTGCGCCCAGCGAGCCGCCGAACACCAGCACGCACGTCTCCTCCGCGCCGATGCCCAGGCGCTCGCGCGCCGCCACGGGCTCGCGCTCGTGCAGCGGGATCGGCCTGCCCGTCACGCGGTAGCGCGGCCCCTCGCGCCCCGGCAGCGGGAACGACAGGCACACGCGCTTCGCGAACGGCGCCATCAGGCGGTTCGTCAGGCCCAGATGGCTGTCGGCCTCCGTCAGCACCAGCGGGATCCGCAGCGAGATCGCCGCCAGCGCCACGGGGCCCGCCACGTAGCCACCGCCGCCCATCACCGCATCCGGCTTCAGGCGCCGCAACAACCGTCGCGCCCGCGGCACCGCCAAGGCCGCCCGCAGCAGCGCCCGCAGCGCCTTCAGCGGGTTGCGCCGGTGCAGGCCCTCGACCGAGATCGTGTGCAGCGGGAAGCCCGCCGCCGGCACCAGCCGCGCCTCGGCGCGGGCGCCGCCGACGAACTCGACCTCCGCGCCCTCAGCCCGCAGCGCGGCGGCGACCGCGAGCGCCGGCACCACGTGCCCCGCCGTGCCGCCCGCCGCGATCACGATCTTCTTCGTCTCGCTCACGGTCCCATCGTGCCGGTTCCCTCGCCCGTGCGTCGGCAGCGCCCCGGCGCGGGGTGCCCACCGCGCGCACGTGCGCCGTGCCGCCGGAGGCCACGTTCAGCAGCATTCCCATCCCCGCCAGCATCACGATCAGGCTGCTGGAGCCGTAGGAGACGAACGGCAGCGGCACGCCCGTCAGCGGCGCGAGGCCCAGCACCGCGAACACGTTCAGCAGCGCCTGGCTGACGATCAGCGCCGTCACCCCCACCGCGATCAGCGCGCTCTGCAGGCTGCGGGCGCCCCGCGCGGCACGCAGGCCCGCATACGCGATCAGGCCGTAGAGGAACAGCAGCGCGCAGACGCCCACCGCCCCCAGCTCCTCGGCGATCACCGCCAGGATGAAGTCCGTCGGCGCCTCCGGCAGGTAGAAGATCTTCTGCACCGACTCGCCCGGCCCGACGCCGAACAGCCCGCCCGAGCCGATCGCGATCTGCCCCTGCACCGCCTGAAAGCCGCTGCCGGAGGCGTGCGCCCAGGGATCGAGGAACGAGGTCAGGCGGGCGCGCGCGTACGGTTTCACCAGCGCGTACATCACCACCGCCGCGAACGCGCAGCCACAGACGATCGCGAGGTTGCGCATCGGGATCCCCGCCGCCACCAGCAGCGAGATCGTGATGAACGAGATCACCATCGCCGTGCCCAGGTCCGGCTGCGTGACGACCAGCAGGATCGCGCAGCCCACGACGACCAGCAGCGGCCGCGACAGGGCGCGCAGGTCGTGCACGCGCTGCGGCCGCTTCGCCAGCAGCGTCGCGCCGTACAGGACCAGCGCGATCTTCATCAGCTCGGAGGGCTGGAACTGCAACGGCCCCGCGCCCAGCCAGCGTTTCGCGCCGTTGACGCTGACGCCGACGTGCGGCACGTGGACCGCCAGCACCAGCACGAACGAGATCGCCAGCAGCGGCCCCGTGAACGCCTGAGCTTTGCTGACCCCGTCGCGCGCCAGCACCCGCATCAGCACCAGCCCGATCGCGCCGTAGATCAGGTACTTCACGAGGTAGCCGCTGCCGTTGCCGTGGCCCTGCAGGAGCGACGTCGCCGAGGAGGCGCTGTAGACCATCACCGCGCCGAACGCCAGCAGGCACAACGTCGCCGTGATCAGGATCCGCTGCTCCAGCGGCTGGGACGCCGGCTTCGCCCGCTTGCCGCGGCCGCGCTTGCCCCCGCGCAGGGGTCCAGCCGCCCCTTGGGGACCGGCGCTCCGTGCCGCCGCTGATGGCATTGGAGCTGACTTCGCTGCGTTTCGCGCTAACCCTGCAATTTTTCTGTCAGCTCGCGAAAGCGCTCGCCGCGGGCTTCGAAGTCAGCGAACTGGTCGAAGCTCGCGCAGGCCGGCGAAAGCAGCACGACCGGCCCATCCGTGCCGCCCGCCGCGCCCCCGCGCGCGCCGGGGTCGCCCGCCAGCTGCAGGCGCGCCGCCGCCAGCGCCCGCTCCAGATCGCCGCACTCCAGCACCGGCGGCGCCACGTTGCCCAGCGCCGCCGCCAGCGCCGGGGCGTCTTCGCCGATCAGGTACACCCCCGCGCAGGCGCGCTGCACCGGCTCGCGCAGGGCCGTGAAGTCCTGGCCCTTGCCCTGGCCGCCCAGGATCAGGTGCAGCGGGCGCCCCGCGAACGCCTCCAGCGCCACCAGCGTGCTCGCGACGTTCGTCGCCTTCGAGTCGTTCACGTACAGCACCCCGTCGCGCTCGGCCACCTCCTCCAGGCGGTGCGCCACGCCCGGGAACGATTCGAGACCCGCGCGCACCGCCCCGGGGTCGAGGCCGCGCGCCAGGCAGACCGCCGCCGCCGCCATCGCGTTCTCGACGTTGTGGCGCCCGCGCAGGCGCATCTGCGCCAGTGCGATCAGCGACCTGCCCTGCCACCACAGCTGCCCGTCCAGCTCGAACAGCGCCGCCGCGGAGTCCCAACCGAACTCGACCCGTCGCGCCCGGCCCGGGGGGCCATCGGCGGGCAGCATGCCCGCGGGCTCCTCCCCCACCGCCTCCGCCGCCCAGGCGAGCCGCTCGCGCAGGTCCGAAGGCAGCACCGCCACGTCGTCCTCGCCCTGGCGGCTGAACAGCTCCAGCTTCGCGGCCGCGTAGGCACGCAGCGTGCCGTGGCGGTCGAGGTGATCCGGCGTGATGTTCAGCAGCACCGCCGCCTCCGGCGCGAACCGGAGCGTGTCTTCGAGCTGGAACGAAGAGGCCTCGCAGACGACGGTCGCCCCGTCGTCGAGCTCGCCCACCAGCGAGCTGAGCGCCGTGCCGACGTTGCCCGCCACCGCGACCGCCAGCCCCGCCTCGCGGTGGATGTGGCCGATCAGCTCCACCGTCGTCGTCTTGCCGTTCGTGCCCGTCACCGCGACGAACTCGTTCCCCAGCAGGCGCCAGGCCAGCTCCAGCTCGCCCATCACCGTCATCCCGCGCTCGCGCGCCGCGACGATCGCCGGGGCGCTCGCAGGCACGCCGGGGCTCTTAACCACCGCGCCCACGCGATCCAGCAAGGCGACCCCGAGCGGATCTTCCAGATGAAGATCCACATCCTCACCCGCGAGCGCCGAAGCTCCCGGCGGCGAGCCTGCGTCGAGCCCGATCACCTGCTCCCCTCTCGCGCGCAGCGCCAGCGCCGCCGCGACGCCCGAGCGCGCGAGGCCCACGACCAGATAGGGGCCGGCCGGGATCGCCGGGCGCGGCTTCACGCCTGCGGGGTACGTCGGCCGGCGCTCAACTGATGCTCTGCCGGTAGATCGTGAAGCCGATCGCGCAGCAGATCGCCGCGACGATCCAGAAGCGCAGGATGATCTTCGTCTCAGACCACGCCCGCAGCTCGAAGTGGTGATGGATCGGCGCCATCAGGAAGACGCGTTTGCGCGTCGTCTGGAAGGAGATCACCTGGATCAGCACCGACAGCGCCTCGATCACGAAGATCCCGCCCAGCAGGATCAGCAGCAGCTCCGTCTTCGTCATCACCGCGAGCCCCGCGATCGCTCCGCCGAGCCCCAGCGAGCCGGTGTCGCCCATGAAGATCGTCGCCGGAAAGGCGTTGAACCAGAGAAAGCCGATGCAGCCGCCCACCAGGCAGCCCGCCAGCATCGCCAGGTCGTTCTCGCCCGTGATGAACGTGATCCCGATGTAGGCCAGCAGCACGATCGCCGCGCAGCCCGCCGCCAGCCCGTCGAGGCCGTCGGTGAGGTTCACGGCGCTGGTCGTGCCCGCCACGACCAGGTAGATCAGCAGCGGATAGGCGACGCCCAGGTCGATCTGGTAGTCGACGAAGCGCAGCCGCAGCGTCGGCGCGAGGTGCGCCTCGTGCTGGGCGATCCACCACAGCCCCAGCGAGATCGCGATCGTCACGCCGAGCTTCGTGCGGCCGCGCAGGCCCAGCGAGCGGCGCTTGACCAGCTTCATGTAGTCGTCGGCGAAGCCCAGCAGCGCGCAGGCGATCATCGCCCCGAACACGCCCACCGAGCGCCAGTCGTAGTTGCTCAGGATCAGGAACGGGACCGAGACCGCCAGGAAGATGATGATCCCCCCCATCGTCGGCGTGCCCGCCTTCTGGTGGTGGCCCTCCGGGCCGTCCTCGCGGATGTGCTGGCCGAACTCGCGCTCGCGCAGGAACTCGATGAAGCGCGGGCTCAGGAACAGGCAGATCAACAGCGCGGCGGTGCCGCCGAACAGGATTCGGCCCATCAGCCCTCCCGCGCCGCGCCCAGCGCCTCGGCCACGCGCTCGAGGCCCACGCCGCGCGAGGCCTTCACCAGCACTGTGTCCCCGGCTTCGAGCAGCGTCGCCAGCAGCTCCGCCGCCGCCGGGGCGTCCGCCACCGCGTAGGACTCGCCCTCGAACTCCGCGCGCATCTCCGCCGCCAGTGGGCCGACCGTCAGCAGCAGGTCGAGCCCCTGCTCCGCCGCGTGCAGTCCCACCTCGCGGTGCAGGCGCGCCGAGTCCGGGCCCAGCTCCAGCATGTCGCCCAGCACCGCCACGCGACGCGCCGGCGCCGTCTGCGCCAGGTCGTCGATCGCCGCGCGCATCGACATCGGGTTCGCGTTGTAGCAGTCGTTGATCAGGACCACCCCGTCCGCCAGCTCCAGGCGTTCGCCGCGCAGCGAGGAGAAGCGCACGTGCAGCGGGCCGCCGGGCTCGACGCCCAGCGCCAGCGCCGCCGCCGTGGCCGCCAGCAGGTTGCGCAGGTTGTGCGCCTGACCGAAAGACGGCTGTAGCCGAAGCTCGCGCCCATGCGCCCGAATCAGAACGCCTCCGTCGGACATGACCTGCGCGAGCGTCACGTCCGCGCGCTCGCCGAACGTGATCGCTTTCAGCTCGGAGCGCAGGTGCGGCGCCAGCAGCGGGTCCTCCGCCGGGACCACCACCGTGCTGCCGGGGGCCATGCCCGCGATCAGCTCCGCCTTCGCCGCCGCGATCGCCTCAAGCGAGCCCAGCAGCTCCAGGTGCACCGGGCCGACGTTCACGATCACGCCCACGTCCGGCTCCGCGATCGCCGTCAGCTCCGCGATCTGCCCCGCGCCGCGCATCGCCATCTCCAGCACTACGGCCTCCGTGCCGGGAGGCACGGAGAGCAGCGTCAACGGCAGCCCGATCTCCGTGTTGTGGTTCTGCGGGCTCGCCACCGTGCGCTTCTGCGAGCCCAGCAGCGCCGCGAGTATGTCCTTCGTCGAGGTCTTGCCCGTCGAGCCCGTGATCCCCACCACCTTCGCGCCCGCCGCGCCCAGCTCCCGGCGCCAGGCGTTCGCCAGCGCCTGCAGCGAGGCCAGCGGGTCCTCGTGCGCCAGCACCGCCCCCGGCAGGCCGTCCTGGGCGGCGATCGCCGCGACCGCCGCCGCGTGCGCCGGCGCCACCAGCACGCCCCACGCCCCGGCGCGGAGCGCGTCCGCCGCGTGCGCGCCGCCGTCGGTGGACTGGCCGCGCAGGCCCACGAACAGATCGCCCTCGGCGACCGTGCGCGAGTCGATCGCCGCGCGCAGCGGGCCTTGCACAGAGGCACCGGCTGGCGGAGCCGCACCCGCGAGCTCGGCGCCCGCGGCGGCGGCGAGCCGCTGGGCATCCCAGTCCCTCACGCGCCAGCCCCCGCGCGCACGCGCAGCGCCTTGCGCGCGACGGTCGCGTCGTCGAACGGCACCTTGCGCCCGCCCGCGAACTCCTGCCCCTGCTCGTGTCCCTTGCCCGCGATCACCAGCACGTCCCCCGCGCGCGCGGCGCCGATCGCCTCGTCGATCGCGATCGCCCGATCGGCGACCGTGCGCACGCGCTGCATCGCCGCCGCGCCCGGCGCGCCGTTCGCGCCCGCCTCGGCGTTGGCGCCCGCCTCGGCGTTCGTGCCCGCCACCCGCGCGACCCCGGCCATGATCTCGGCGATGATCTGCTCGGGCTCCTCGGAGCGGGGGTTGTCGGAGGTGACGATCGTCAGGTCGGCCAGCCGCGCGGAGATCTCGCCCATCAGCGGGCGCTTGCCGCGGTCGCGATCGCCCCCGGCGCCGAACACGCACAGCACCCGTCCCGGCGACCGCCCCGCGGCGTCGTCCGAGTCGGCCCGCACGAGCGTGCGCGCCGCGTCGAGCACGTTCTCCAGCGAGTCGGGCGTGTGCGCGTAGTCGACCAGCACCGCGAAGTCCTGCCCCTCCTCGACGGGCTCGAAGCGGCCCGGGACGTGCACGCCGCGCTCCAGCGCCGCCAGCAGCGCGTCGAGCTCGCCGCCCAGCGCGCGCGCCGCCGCCAGCGCGCCCAGCGCGTTCGCGACGTTGAAGCGGCCCGGCATCGGCAGGCGCACCTCGCGCTCCTCCTCGCCCTCGGGCGTGCGCAACCGGAACGCACAGCCCGCGAAGTCGCAGCGCAGCTCGGTCGCGAGATAGTCGGCCTCGAGGGCCTTGCCCGCGCGCGCCGTCGGCTCGCCGCCGGGCGTATCGCCGCCGGGTGGCCCCGGTTCGACGGCGAACGTCACCGCCCCGGGGACTTCGCCCGCGAGCCGTCTGCCGTAGGCGTCGCCCACGTTGATGACGCTCGTGCCTGGCCGATGCTCGGCGAACAGCCTGCGCTTCGCGAGGAAGTAGTCCTCCATCGTCTCGTGGAAGTCGAGGTGGTCCTGGGTGAGGTTGGTGAAGATCGCCACGGCGAAGCGCGTGGCGTCGACGCGCCCCAGCTCCAGCGCGTGCGAGGAGGCCTCGATGGCGCAGGCGCGGTCGCCGCCGTCGAGCATCTCCCGGAACGTCCGTTGCAAATCGATCGCCTCGGGTGTCGTGCGCGCGACCTCGCGCTCCTGGCCGCCGACGAAGGAGGTGACGGTGCCGAGCAGCCCGCACTGCGTCCCGGTGGCTTCGAGCAGCGCACGCACGAGATAGGCGGTGGTGGTCTTGCCGTTCGTGCCGGTCACGCCGACGACCCGCAGCTGCGCGGTGGGGTCGCCGAAGAAGCGCGCCGCCAGCGGCGCCATCGCCGCGCGCACGGAGGGCACCGGCAGTTCGGGGACGCCAAGGCCGAGCGGGCGCTCCACGACGAGCGCCGCCGCCCCGGCGGCGAGCGCCTGGGGGGCGAACTCGTGCCCGTCGCGCTGGAAGCCGCTGACGCAGAAAAACAGGTCGCCGGGCCGCACCGCGCGGCTGTCGTTGGCCAGGCCGGTGATCTCGGTCTTCAGCGCGGATGCAGCGAGCCCACCGGCGGCGTGATCGCCCAGGCCGGCGGTCAACTCGTCGAGCCTCATCGATCGGATGCTATCCGCGCCGGATGCGGCCGCCGGGCGCGGCGCCGGGGCGGAATGAGGGCCGTTATCGGTTTTTGAGTTGGTGATAGCAATTGCTATCACCGCCTTGAAACCGGGCGCCGCACCGTGAGCCCGCCCCTATTCGGGCGGGATGCGCAAGTAGGGCAACGCGAAGCTCATGATCTGCCCGAAGGCCGGCGCGGCGACGGTGCCGCCGAAGATGGACCCGTTCTCGGGTTCGTCGACGATCACGGCGGCGAGCAGCTTCGGGTGGGCGGCGGGCGCGAAGCCCATGAACGAGGCGACGTAGCGGGTTTTGGAGTATTCGCCGGTTTCCTCGTCGACCTTGCTGGCGGTGCCGGTCTTGCCGGCGAGCTTGTAACCGGGGATCGAGACCTCGCTGGCGGTGCCGCCGGGCGCAAGCACGCCTTCGAGCATCTGCCGCAGCGAGGCGGCGGTGGCGCTGGAGATGACGCGGTGCCCGGCGGGCTCGGGCTGGGGCTCGGAGCCGACCTTGGCGATCACGTGCGGCGGGCGCAGGATGCCGCCGTTGGCGATCGCGGAGTAGGCGGTGGCCATCTGCAGCGGCGTCACGAGCTGGCCCTGCCCGATGGGCAGGTTGCCCATCGAGGAGCCGGAGTACTTGCCGACGGGCAGCACCTGCCCGATTTCCTCGCCGGGCAGCTCGACGCCGGTGCGTTTGCCGAAGCCGAACTTGCTGACCCACTGCGAAAAGTCGTTCTTGCCCTCGCGCGCGCCGATCTCGATCGCGCCGACGTTGCTGGACTGGGCGAGGATCTGCGCGGTGGTCAGGGTCTCGTCGCCGTGTTCGGTGTCGTCGTGGATGGTGCGGTCGGCGACCTGGATCTTGTCGGGTACGAAGAAGCTCGAGGCGGGCGTGACGAGGTTCTGCTGGAGCGCCCCGGCGACGGTCACGGCCTTGAAGGTGGACCCGGGTTCGTAGTCGAAGCTGACGGCCCGGTTCTGGAGCGCTTCGGGCGAGGAGCCCCCGGGGTCGTTGGCGTTTACCTGGGGCCAGTTCGCCATCGCGAGGATCGCGCCGTTGTTGGGGTTCATCACGATGGCGGTGGCGTCTTTCGGGCTGAAAACCCGCCCGACGGCGTCGAGCACTTCTTCGCTGCGCTGCTGGATGTTGGCGTCGAGCGTCAGCGCGATCGGCGTGCCGGGCTCCTCGGGGTGGACTTCGTTGATCGAGACCGGCTGGCCGAGCGCGTCGCTGACGACGTGGCGCTGTCCGGCGTGGCCGTGCAGGAGCGCGTTGCGGGAGTACTCGAGACCGGACAGGCCGTTGCCTTCGGTGCCGACGACGCCCAGCACCTGGGCGGCGAGGTCGCCGCGGGGATAGACGCGGCGCATCACGGGCTTGCCTTCGATCCCGGCGATTTTCATGGCCATGATCGCGTGCGCCTGCTTGGCGGGCAGCGCGCGCGCCAGGTAGACGAAGCCGCTGCGCTGCGAGAGCAGCCGCAGGACCTCGTCCTGCGGTTTACCCAGGAACGGCGCGATCCGCTGGGCGGTCTGCAGCGGGTTCTTGACGAGGTACGGCGTCGCGGAAAGGTCCTGCGCGGGCTCGGACACGGCGAGGTCGACGCCGTTGCGGTCGGTGATTGTGCCGCGCTGGGCGGGCACGGCTTCGTAGGTGAGCTGCTGCGTGGCGGCCGCTTTGCGCAGGCTCCCGCCCTCGAGCGCGCCGAGGTACAGCGTGCGCCCGCCGGCGAGGATCAGCAGGACGAAGAACAGCCCGAAGAGCCCGCCGATCCGGCGCTGGACGATCGTCACCGGCTATTCACCCGCCGTGGTCCCGCCTGACGGTTCGGCTTCACCGGAGCCGGCCGCTTCGCTCGACGCCGCGGCTTCGGTCGAGGAGCCGGATTCCGATTCGGAGGAGGCTTCGCTGGATCCGCCGGCTTCCCCGGATGAGGAGGATGAAGCTCCGGCGGCTTCGCCGCCTTCGCCTGAGACTTCCGATTCGCTGGATTCTTCGCCGCTGGTGGAGGACGAAGCCGCTTCCGCGGCGGCGGCTTCGCGTGCCTGCGCCTGCGCCTTCGCGCTGCTGGCGAGCGCCGCGGCGGCCTTGGCGACGTCGCCGTGGCCGCCGGCGGTCAGGAAGCGCAGCGCGCCCACGGGCGCGAGCGTCATCCCGAGCTTCTTGGCGCGCGCCTGCACCCGGGTGCCGGCGGCGAGTTCGGAGTTTTCGATGCTGAGGGCGGCGTTCTCGCGCTGCAGCGTCGCCTCGTGCTCGAGCGCGCGCCCGATGCCGCCGTTCAGCTCGAGCAGGCCGAGCTGCAAGGTGACGATGCCGATCAGCGCGAAGGCCACGAGCCCGATCCACACGCGGCCGCGGATCAGACGGTCGAGCAGGCGGTGCTGGGACAGGCTCTCCAGCGCGGCGAGCAGGCCAAGGACGAGGCCGGGCTGCGCGGTCGTCGTCGCGGCGCGGGCCCGGGGCGGGACCGTGGCCGGCCGCAACGGCCCCGAGAGGCGGCGCGGACGGCTCGGCGCGCGGCGCGGCCTGACGGCGGCGCCCGAGCTTGCGGCCGTCGCGGCGGCGGGCGGGGTCATGGCGTGCCTCCTTGCTCCTCGTCGCTCAACTTCCTTGCTGCGCGAAGCCGCGCGGAGGCGGCGCGCGGGTTGCGCTCGAGCTCCTCGGCGGCGGGCGCGATCGAGCGCCGCGACAGCAGCGCCGCCTCAGGCTCACGGCCGCAGGCGCAGACGGGCAGGTCCGGCGGGCACACGCAGCCCTGGGCACGGGCGGCGAGGAAGCGCTTGACGCGCCTGTCCTCCAGCGAGTGGAAGGAGATGCCGGCGAGCACGCCGCCCTCGCGCAGCAGGCCCCACGCGAGCGGCAGCGCACGGTCCAGCTGCTCCAGCTCGTCGTTGACGGCGATCCTCAGGGCCTGGAAGGAGCGCTTGGCGGGGTGCCCGCCGGCGAAGCGCGCGGGCGCGGGGATCGCGGAGTTGATGGCCTCGACGAGCTGCAGCGTCGTCTCGATCGGGGCCTGGGCGCGCCGCCGGACGATCGCGCGGGCGATCGCGCCGGCGTGCCGCTCCTCGCCGAAGTCGCGCAGCGTGCGCGCGAGCCGGCGCTCGTCCCAGTCGGCGACGACCTCGCGCGCGCTCAGCTCCTGGCCGGGGTCCATGCGCATGTCGAGCGGGGCCTCGTAGGAGTAGGAGAAACCGCGCTCCCGTGCGTCTACCTGCATCGAGGACATACCCAGGTCGAAATACGCCGCGTCGGCACGCACCCCTTCGCGCGCGAGCAGCTCCAGCGCCTCGGCGTAACCGGCGCGGATGAAGCGGGCCGAGCACGGGAGCTCGGCGGCGAGCTTCGCGAAGCGCCGTTCGGCGAGCGGGTCGCGGTCGATCGCGATCAGCGTGCCGGTGGGCCCGAGCTGGGAGGCGACGAGCCGCGCGTGGCCGCCGTCGCCGAAGGTGCAGTCGATCGCGGTCTGCCCGGGCTGCGGGTCCAGCAGCTCCAGCAACTCGTCGGCGAGCACGGGCACGTGGCCGAGCTGGGCCTGCCCGGCGCGGGCGCCGGCAGCCGGCGCGTCGCAGCGCGCGCCGCGCGCCGCGGCGGCGGACCGGCCGCGGGCCGGGCCTCGTCTGGATCGTTTCATCTCAAGCAGTGTCATCTACCTGCGCCGTTATCTCGGCCACGCCGCTGAGCAGCGTGGGCCGGTGCTCGTCCCAGCGATCCCTGCTCCACAGCTCCAGGCGATCGCCGGCCCCGACGACGATCACCTCCTTGCGCAGCTGCGCGTGCTCGAGCAGGAAGCCCGGGACCATGATCCGCCCCGCGGCGTCGAGGTCCGCGTCCTGCGAGCTGCCGTAGAAGAAGCGCTCCAGCTCGCTGAGGCGCGGCGACAGCGGCGGCAGCTCCGCGAGCGCGCGCCGGCTGTAGCGGTCGTACTCCTCCGGGTGCCAGACGCCGACGCATGGCTTCAGGTCGACGGGCATCGCGAGCACCACCCCCTCCGCGAGCGCGGCGCGATAGCGCGCGGGGACCGTGAGGCGGTTCTTCGCATCGAGTGAGTGGTCGAACGTGCCACGAAAGGGGGCCACTTGGAGAGCTCCGAAATCGAATACCGAGCCGAGGTGGAGGAGTGGGAGGAGCCCCTCCACCCCGGCTCGCTGGCGCGAACATACCCCACTTCCTCCCACAACGCAACCCTAATTGCACATTTTCTCCCACCCTTCAGTCCCAACGCGCTCCGATCTGGGAAAACGCCTGCTCAGGCGGGACTTTCGTCGCGGCGCCCAAAACGCCCCCGTGAGCGCGGACACTGCAAGCGGCCATGCAAACCGGACGGCTGAGCGCGAGCTTGCAGAGGCCCGGGCCCTGCCCGGCGCGCTCCTCCGCCCCGCCGGCCGCGTTTCTCGGCGCAGGCGGTGCCGGCGGAGTACGTGTGGCCGGCGACATGCGGCCAGCAGGCGTCGCGAGCCCGCCACGCCAGCCGGTACGATCGCGCGATGTCCCGGACGCTGAGGGTTGCGGCGCCGTTCGTGCTGCTCGCGGTGGTCGCCGCCCTGCTGGCCGGCTGCGGCTCGAGCGCGACGGGAAGCTCCCGCGACCCGGCGGAAGCGGTCCCGGCCTCGGCGGCGCTGTACGCAGGCGCCGTCGTGCGGCCGCAGGGCTCGCTCCAGGAGGCGGCGCGAGTCGCGGGCCGCAAGCTGACCCATCAGGCCAACCCCTACCTGCGCCTGCTTGGCGCGCTCCAGACTCCCGGCGCGGGCCGGCTCGACTTCGACCGCGACGTCGCGCCGTGGCTGGGGCCGAAGGCGGGGGCGTTCCTGGGATCGGGCGCCGAAGCGAGCGAAGCGGCGGTGTCGCGGGTGCTGAACCTGGTCGTGCAGGCACTGCTGGGCCGCGGCGCCGGCGGCTTCCCGTTCGCGGCGCACTCGCTCGACGGCGCGGTGGTGCTGGACACGCGCGACTCGGCGAAGGCGCGCTCGTTCGTGCAGACGCTGGCGAAGCGGGCCGGGGCGCACGGGGCCGGCTACCGCGGCGTCGCCTACCAGGTGGCGAACGGGATCGCGTTCGCGCTGGTGTCGCGGCTGGTGGTGATCGGCACCGAGCCGGCGCTGCACGAGGTGATCGACACCGTTTCGGGCGGCGGGCTCTCGCTGGCGCACTCGCCCGGCTACGCGAAGCTCCAGTCGGCCGCCCCGGGCGGCACGCTGGCGCACCTCTACGCGAATCCCGGCGCCCTCAGCGAAGCGACGGGCAAGCTCGGCGCGAAGGGCTCGGGCTCGGCGCTCTCGCTGCTGGCGGGCCAGCGCCTGCTGAACGCCTCGCTGGTGCCCTCGAAGTCCTCGTTCGCGCTCGACGTCGACGCCGTGGCGCCGGAAGGCGGGGGCTCATCGGGCGGGCTGGTCGCCCCGAGCCCGCAGGCTGCGCAGGCGCTCGGCGAGCTGCCGGGCGAATCGTGGCTGGCGATCGGGCTGGGCGACCTCGGCAAGACGCTGGCCGCGAACCCGAAGGCGCTCCAGGGGCTGTCCTCGCTCGGCGGCCTGCTGACGGGATCGGGCTCGGCGCCGGCGACGGGGCTGAGCGTCACCGCGATCGTGGAAGGGCTGCTGAAGCCCCTGACGGTGCTCGGGGCCGATCCCGCGGAGACCAAGCGCGACTTCGCGAGCTGGATGGGCCCGACGGCGATCTTCACCTCGGGCAGCGGGCTGCTGGAACTGCGCGGCGGCGTCGTGATCGACTCGACCGACCCCGGGCGCTCGCGGGCGGCGGTGGCGAAGATGGGCGAGCTGCTGCGCGCCGGGGGCGGCTCGGTCGAACGCGCAAAGATCTCGGGCACCGACGCGGCGATGCTCGTGCACGTCAGCGGCCTGCCGGTCGAGCTGGCGATCGCCGACGGGCGCGACGCGGGCGGCGCGACGAAGTTCGTGATCGGCATCGGCGAACAGTCGGTGGAAGCGGCGCTCAGGCCGTCGAGCACGCTGTCGGGCTCCGCTTCCTATGGCACCTCCGCCGCGGCGCTGGGCCAGGGCTTCGAACCGAGCCTGATCGTCGAATTCCCGACGCTGCTGGGGCTGCTTGAAGGCGTGGGCCTCAGCGAAGACCCCACCGTCTCGCCGTTCGTGCCCTACCTGCGGACGCTGGGCACGCTCTCCGGCGGCGGCAAGGACCTCGGGGGCGGAATCGAGCGCTACCGGCTCGTGCTGGGATTGGGCGAAAGCGGCTAGCTGTAGTTCCTAAGCACGTTCGTCAGTAGACATCCGGGCCTCCTTGAAGGCTGGGCGGTGCTGAAGCCCCCAGACCCAAGGAGGACACCGGATGAAGCTGCACGGTAATGCTCGTACCTGTCCGAACAGCAGGAGGCTGCTCGTCGATCGTGTGTGCGATCGATCCTGGTCTGTCGCAGCGGCTGCCGAGGCCGCCGGCATCTCAGAGCGCAGCGCCTATCGCTGGCTTGCACGCTGGCGCGAAGCAGGCGCCGAG
>DATJMW010000003.1:0-9017 GCA_035508515.1 Solirubrobacteraceae bacterium
ATCGCCACCTCTCCAATGGCCCCCTCGGCTCCCATCTCGGAAAGCTATACCGCTCGTCGAAGCGGAGTGCAAGGGGCAAGTGCGTTTGCGCCTAGGCGCTGGGGGAAAGTGAGGGACGTCTGCGGGTTTGGGGGGCTGAGCACTGCGGCCGCAGGACAAATACGGATGTTCTGCTAACTAGGATTATTTGCCTGGGGCAGGGGTCAAAAACAAAACTTGCTGGCTGTTGTAAGGCCGATCTAGGCTGCTCGGCGCAGGTCACTGGTACCAAGAGACAGAGAAAGTGGGGATTAACGTATGACCAGAACATCTGGCAAGCGCCTGCGCAACCTGTTCGTGGCGATGGCGGTGGCTGTGCCGCTGCTCGTCGCTGCGGCGCCTGCGCTGGCTACGCCAAAAGGCATCTTCAAACGATTCTCGGACTGCCCGCTCAGCACCCCAGGTCTGACGATTTGTCAGTACGCCGAAACGACGGGCGGCGAATTCTCGATCGGCAGCACGAAAGTACCGATCAACAAAACGATCGTGCTGCAGGGCGGTGGTATCGGAACTGGGAAACTCAACGAATTCTTCTTGGTTCCTGCGGCAGACGGCAACAGCCTCTCGAAAGTCGAACTGAACGTACCGGGAGGGCTAACCGGACTCGTCAACTGCGAAGAAATCAAAGGTAGCGGGATCTGGGAAGTCATCGAGCGTGCTTCGTGCAAAGCGATCTTCGAAAACAAAACGACGGGCGTGACCGCGACGACCGAACTCGCCGCGACTACGAGCAACCCGCCGATCTTGAACCTCGCCAACCTGTTCTTCGAAACCGGAACGGGTCTGACACTGCCGGTGAAGGTTCACCTGAAGAACCCGCTGCTCGGGGAAAGCTGCTACATCGGATCTGAAGCAAACCCGGTGCAGCTGCACCTGACGACAGGCACGACGAGCCCGCCCGCACCGAACAAACCGATTAAAGGCAAAAAAGGCACGCTCATTGTCGAAGAAGAAGGCGAAAGCGAAGTCACCAAGCTGCAGGAAAACTCGCTGGTCGACAACGCCTACTCGGCTCCTAAATCCGAAGGCTGTGGCGGTTTCTTCTCGTTCCTGATCGGCCCGATCGTGGACGGCAAAATCGGCCTGCCCTCGGCTGCTGGCAAAAACACGGCGATCCTCAACGGGACGCTGTGGTCGGCATCTGCGGAAGCCGTCAAAGCAAGCGAATAGCGTCTAGTGAAGTCAGCTAGGCCAACCGCTTAGCAGTAGTCGTACCGGGGCCTCGCCGTGCAAGCGGCGGGGCCCCGGCCCTTTCTCGGGCGGGGTCCATAAACTGCTCACCCGTGTCCCGCTTCCGCGAACCCCAGCATCCAGATTTCCACCGCCTGAACGCCTCGCTCGGCTTCGACCGCCGCCTCTGGCCCCAGGACATAGCCCAGTCTCGCGCCCACGCGCGGATGCTCGCGGCCAGCGGCATCGTCTCCGAGCGGGACCGCGACGAGCTGCTCCGCGGCCTCGACGCCGTCGAGCTCGAGCTGTCGATAGACCGCTTCGCCTTCGGCTCCGAGGACGAAGACATCCACATGGCCGTCGAGCGGCGGCTCACCGAGATCGTCGGACCCGTCGCCGGGCGCCTGCACACGGCTCGCTCGCGCAACGACCAGGTCGCCACGGACCTGGCTTTGTACACGCGCGAGCGCGCCGGCCACGCCTGGATGGAGATCGGCGAGCTGATGGCCGCGCTGCTCGTCCGCGCCGAGGAGCACGCCGGCTCGCCGCTGCCCGGCTACACGCACCTGCAGCGCGCCCAGCCCGTCTACCTGGGCCACCACCTGCTCGCCTACTTCTGGATGCTCGCCCGCGACCGGGGCCGGTTTGCGTTCGCCGAAGCGCAGGCCGGGACGCTGCCGCTCGGCGCCGGTGCGCTCGCCGGCGTCAACTTCGACACCGACCGGCGGTTCGTCGCGCAGGAGCTCGGCTTCTCCGAGGTCGCGCCCAACTCCGTCGACGCCGTCGCCAACCGTGACTTCGTGCTCGACTACCTGAACGCCGCCGCCACCTGCTCGACGCACCTCTCGCGCCTGGGCGCCGAGCTCGTGCTCTGGTCCAGCGCCGAGTTCGGCTTCTGTGAGCTGCCCGACGCCTGGAGCGCCGGCTCCTCGATCATGCCGCAGAAGAAGAATCCCGACGCCGCCGAGTTGCTGCGCGCGAAGGCGCCGCGCGTCGTCGGCCACCTCGCCGCCTTCCACGGCGTCATGCACGCCCTCCCGCTCACGTACAACAAGGACCTGCAGGAGGACAAGGAGCACCTGTTCGACGCCGTCGACACGCTCGAGCTGACGCTCTCCGCCGCGACCGGAATGGTCGCCGGCGTCTCCTTCGACCGCGAGCGGATGGCCGCCGCCGCCTCCGACGAGCTGATCGCCGCCACCGACGTCGCCGACCTGCTCGTGCGCCTCGGCGTGCCCTTTCGCGAGGCACACGGCGTCGTCGCCGGGCTTGTGCGCACCGTCGTCGACAGCGACCGCAAGCTCTCCGATCTGACCGACGCCGAGCTGTCGGCCCAGAGCGAGGTACTCGGCGCGAACGCCGCCCAGTTCCGCGAGGTGCTCGAACAGCGCTCGTGGCTCGAGTCGAAGGTCTCCGAGGGCGGCACTTCCTCCGCGCGCCTGGCCGAGCAGCTCGCCGCCGCGCGCGCACTGCTGGATGCGGACGCTCGCGGCTGACTTCTACGACCGGCCCGTGCTCGCGGTCGCCCCCGAGCTGATCGGCTGTGTCGTCAAGCACCAGGGCTGCGCCGGGGTGATTGTCGAGACCGAGGCCTACCACCAGGAAGAGCCCGCCTGCCACGCCTATAACGGCCTTACGCCCCGCACCGAGGTCCTGTTCGGCCGACCCGGCCTCGCCTACGTCTACCGCTCCTACGGCATCCACGCGCTGCTGAACGCCGTCTGCGAGCCCGAGGGCACCGGCGCCGCCGTCTTGATTCGCGCCCTCGCACCGATCGAAGGCGTCGAGCAGATGCGCGTGCGGCGCGGGCTCGTCGGCGGGCGCCCCGCGCGCGACGCCGACCTCTGCTCCGGCCCCGGCAAGCTCACGCAGGCGCTCGGCATCTGGCTCGACGAGAACGGCGGTTCGCTCTCACGCGGCCCCGTGCGGATCGGCGAGCGTCCCGAGGACTGGCGCGAGCCCGAGATCGCCGTCGGCACCCGCATCGGCATCACGCACGCCGTCGAGCTGCCCTGGCGCTTTGCCGCAAAGGGCGATCGCAACGTCTCGCGGCCGCGCATCTGACCGCTTTCTGACACGGCGGCCCCGATCGTGTAACCAGGGAGGGGGGCTGCTTCCCGGCCCGCCGCGCAGGCGCCCGGAATATCTGGCAATCCGGGCTTGGCGGTAGGTCGGGAGGCGACTCCGGCGGCGAATTGAGCCGGTGAACGAGGGCCAGAGAGAAACGACCAGGAGCGAACTCCGATGACACCAGTGCAGGCAGCGACGAAGACAAAGCTCCCCGACGGGCCCCGCATGCCCACGCCGCTGCAGGCCGCCCTCTGGGCGCTGCGCCCGCTCGAGCTGATGGACCGCTGCGAAGCTCGCTACGGCGAGATCTTCACGCTCCGCGTCCGTCGCCGTCCTTGGGTGCTGCTGACGAACCCGCAGCACGTGAAGGCCGTCTTCACGCGCGCCTCCGAGCTGATGGGCGCCGGCGCCGGCGAGGCCAACCCACTGCTGACGCCGCTGCTCGGCCGCAGCTCGGTGATGCTGCTCGACGAGCCCCAGCACATGGGCGACCGCAAGCGCCTGCTGCCCTCCTTCCACGGCGGGCGGATGAAGGACTACGGCGCGATGATGACCGCCATCGCCGAGGAGAAGATCGCCACCTGGCCGACCGAGGAGCCCTTCGAGCTGTGGCCGCGAATGCAGGCGATCAGCCTCGAAGTCGTGCTGCGCTCCGTGTTCGACGGGATCGACCGCAGCCGCGGCGAGCTGGTCCGCCAGCGCCTCGTCGCGCTCACCGACTGGATCAACAGCCCGCGGCGCCTGGCGCTGCTCGCGGCCGTCGGCTCGCGCTCGATCACCGCCAACCCCGGCTTCCGCCACGCGATGGGCCAGCTCGAGCAGGTAGTGCTCGAAGAGGTGCGCGAGCGCCGCGCGCGCGGGATCGCCGAGGGCGAGGAAGACATCTTCTCGATGCTCGAGCGCGGGCACGCGCAGGACGGGCGGCCCGCCAGCGAGGCGAAGATGCGCGACGAACTCGTGACGATGATCTCCGACGGCCCCACCGCCACCTCGCTGGCGTGGGTGTTCGAGCGGCTGCTGCGCCACCCCGCGAAGCTCGCGCGGCTGCGCGAGGAGGTGCGCCGCGACGAGGGCGAGGAATACCTCGACGCCGTCGTCAAAGAGACGCTCAGGCTGTGCCCTGCGGTGCCGCTGGTCATGCGCCGGCTGATCGAGCCGATGGAGCTCGGTGGCTACATGCTTCCCGCGGGCACGATCGTCGCCCCCTGCATCTACCGGATGCACCGCCGCGAGGACATCTACCCGCACGCGCTCGAGTTCCGCCCGGAGCGCTTCCTCGAAGGGGCTGACGCCGGTGCCTACACGTGGATCCCCTTCGGCGGGGGCGTGCGGCGCTGCGTCGCCGCCAGCTTCGCGCAGCTGGAGATCAAGCGCGTGATCCAGGTCGTGCTGAGGGAGTTCGACCTACGGCCAGTCGAGACCGGCTCAGAGCAGGCCGCCCGCAGCTCGGTCTCGTTTGCCCCCGGCGGCGGCGCGCGCGTGATCGCGTCACGCAGGACGCCGCAGCCGCCGGCCGACAGGCAGCCGCTCGCCGCCTGACCCCGCACGCCGGCAGGGGTCGGGCGGCGGGACGGCGCCAGGCGTCAGCCGGGCGCGGACGCCCCGCCCGCCGCCGCCCCGCCCGATTCCGCGCCCGCCGGCGGCGCCGAGCTTTCCGGCGTCGGTTCCGCGGAGGGCGCCGGTGCCGGTTCCGCCCCGCCTTCGTGCGTTTCGCCCGGTTCCTGCGTCGACGGCGAGGACCTGCCGCCGTTGCCTTTGCTCGATTCGCCGGAGGGGGCTTCGCCCCCGGAGGTCTTCCCCGATCCACCACCCCCGGAGGAGCCGCTGCCTTCGCTCGTCGAGGAGGTGCTTTCTTCTTCGCTGCCTTCGCCCGTGTCGGAGGGCACGCTCTTGGCCTTCTTGCCTTCCTTCTTTTCCAGCGCGGCCTGCCGGGCGTTTTCGGTGCGGGCCTTGTCGATCCCCAGCGCCGCGACCATGAACTGGTGCCAGATCAGAGCCGGGAAGGTGCCGCCAAGCACGGGGTCGCCGCCGAACTGCGTCGTCATCGGCACGAGCTTGTCGGGGTAGCCCACCCAGACGGCGACAGTGTACTTCGAGTCCCAGCCCACGAACCAGGCGTCGCCGTAGTTGGAGGTGGTGCCCGTCTTGCCCGCCGCGAACTGGCCCAGCGCCGCGGCCTTGCCGGTGCCGTACTGGAGCACCGTCTCCAGCATCGAGGTCTCCGTTTCGGCGATGCCCGGCGGCAGCACGGCTTTCGTCTTGACGTGGTTGACGTCGTGGTGGTTGCCGTCCGGGAGCAGGTGCGCGCCCGCGTCGACTTCCTGGATCGCCACCGGGCCGCCGTTCGACCCCGAGAGCGTCCCTGACACGCGCCGCCCGCTGTGGGCGATCGTCTCGTAGGCGTGGGCCATGTCGATCGGGGTCACGCCCACGGTCAACCCGCCGATTGTCATCGCGGGGTTCGTCGAGAGGGGGGTGGTGATCCCCATCTGGTGGGCGAGCTTCGCGATCCGCTTCGTGCCAACTTTGATCCCCACTTCCGCGTAGATCGAGTTGTCCGAGAAGGCCGTCGCGCCCGTCAGCGTGTTCGTCCCCGTGTAGTTGCCTTCGTCGTTGTGGACCACGAATTTTTCATTTCCGTGCGTGCCGGGGACGATGAATTCCTTCTGCTTCGAGGTCCACTCCGAGTCGGGTGAGATCCCGTCCTCCAGCGCCGCCGCGAGGTCGAACGCCTTGAACGAGGAGCCCGGCTGGCGCTGGCCGTTCGTCGCCAGGTTGAAGGGGGTCGTCGAGTAGTCGCGCCCGCCCACCATCGCCCGCACCTCACCCGTCGAGTTTTCGATCGCCACCAGCGAGGCCGTCGGGCCTTCGGGCGATTCCAGGTAGGTGTCCACCGCGTGTTCGGCCGCGTGCTGGAGTTCGATGTCCAGCGTTGTCTTGATCTTCAGCCCGCCGTCGAAGGCGCGCGGGGCGCCGTAGCGTTCGATGATCTGCTGCTGCACCCACGAGGTGAAGTAGCCCGCCTGGATGCCGTCGATCGTCTGCTCCGTCGGCACCTGCACGTCCTTCGCCGCCGGCAGCGCCTGGGCGACGCTCTGCTGGTAGACGCCCTGGGTGATGTAGCCCTGCGCCAGCATCTGGCGCAGGACCGTGTTGCGGCGCGTGCGCGCCGCCACCGGGTGCGTCGCCGGGTCATACGCCGTCGGCGACTGGATGATCCCCGCCAGCAGCGCCGCCTCCCAGGGCTGCAGCTGCTGCACGCACAGTTCCTTCGTCGGCTCGCCGCAGCCCAGGTGGTTCACGTCTTTGCCGAAGTATGTCTGCGCCGCCGACTCGATCCCGTAGGCGCCGTTGCCGAAGTAGATCGTGTTCAGGTAGGCCGTGATGATCTTTTCCTTGCTCCACTTGTGCGAGAGCTGGAACGCCAGCGCCGCCTCCCTGAGCTTCTCCAGGATCGTGCGGTGTGACTGGGCCTGGAGCGCGTTCTTGATGAACTGCTGCTCGATCGTCGAGGCGCCCTGGATGCTGCCTTTGTGCAGGATGTCCTGGACGAAGGCGCGGCCGATCCCGCGGATGTCGACGCCGCTGTTCGTCTCGAAGCGCTTGTCCTCGATCGAGATCACCGCCTCCTTCACGATCTGCGGGATCTGGCCCGGCGTGACGATCACGCGGTTCTGCTGGCTGACCACACCCAGCGGGTGGCCGAGGTCGTCCAGCAGGATCGAGGACTTCGCGTCCTTGATCGTCGAGAACTTCGTCAGCGACGGCAGGTCCGAGGCGACCGAGATGAAGATCCCGAACACGAACGAGACGAACCCCAGGACCAGGACCGCGAGCAGGATCGCGATGAAGCGCAGGCGCTTCAGGCGCGGCTTCGGCCCGGTCCCGTCGTCGTCCGGCTCGGGGGCCGGGGCGGGGGGTATGTCGGGACGAACCTCGACGCTCATCGGCGGTACAGCACCGCGAGAGTCTAGCATTGGGGCCGATGCCGGATGCCAGCAGCGCGGGGGCGCAAAAGCCCTCCGAAGAGGCGACGAGGCTGGCGGCGGAGCTGGCGCGCAACGCCGTGGACTCGCTACCCGAGGGGGCGCTGGCACAGCGCCTGACCGAGGCCGCGAACGAAGGCCGGCCGCTACGCGTGAAGCTGGGGATCGACCCCACGGCGCCGGACATCCACCTGGGCCACGCGGTCGTGCTGCGCAAGCTGCGCGAGTTCCAGGACGCCGGGCACCGGGTGGTGCTGATCATCGGCGACTACACCGCCCGCGTCGGCGACCCCTCCGGGCGCTCCAGCCTGCGCCCGATGCTCACCGGCGAGGAGATCGACGCCAACGCCAAGACCTTCCAGCAGCAGGCGCTGCGGATCCTCGACGGCGACCCCGAGCGGCTCGAGCTGCGCCACAACGGCGAATGGCTCGACATGCCGCTGACCGAGCTGCTCTCGCTCGTGCGCACCACGACCGTCGCGCAGCTCTTGGACCGCGACGACTTCTCCAAACGCTGGGCGGCCCAGGAGCCGATCTCGCTGCTTGAGTTCCTCTACCCGCCGCTCCAGGGCTATGACTCCGTGGCGATCGACTCCGACGTCGAGCTGGGGGGGACCGACCAGACCTTCAACCTGCTGCTCGGCCGTGACATCCAGCGCGCCTACGGCAAGCGCGAGCAGTCCGTCCTGACGATGCCATTGCTCGTCGGGGTCGATGGGCAGAAGAAGATGTCCAAGTCGCTCGGGAACCAGATCGGGATCACCGACCCGCCGCAGGAGATGTACGGGAAGGCCATGTCCATCCCTGATCACGTGGTGTTGGAGTACAGGCGACTTTTGCTCGATGGCGCCGGTACCGCTTCTTCGCCGCCGGCCCCACCGCGTTCAGCCACTCTTTCTCCCGACACGACGGCTGAGCCGGCCACGGGTGCCGCGGCGCGGGACGCCAAGCGAGCGCTGGCGCGCGACCTGGTGTCCTGGCTCTACTCGGAGGACGAGGCCAGAGCGGCGGAGCAGCACTTCGAGCGGGTGTTCGTGGCGCACGAGGCGCCCGAGCAGATCGAGGAGGCGACCGTGGCCGTCGAGAACGGCTCGGTCCATCTGCCGGCGGTGATGGCCGCGGAGTTCGGGCTGTCCAGCTCGGAGGCGCGGAGGCTGATCGGCCAAGGCGCCGTGACGCTGGGCGAGGAGTCCGTCGGGCCCCGTGAGTACGATGTCGACGTGGCGCGTGCCGATGGGCGGGTGCTGAAGGTCGGCAAGCGCCGCTTCAGACGCCTCCGCGTGGCCTAACGCGCTATACTTCGTCGTTCGCGCCAATGTGCGTCTTCGGACGCAGGCGCGAAGCAGGGCTCCTCCAGAAGGAAGCACCTTCGAAAGAGGCTCGGCGGTCTTTGAAAACTCAACAGCATGCGCATCTGCGATCACGTCCCTTCGGGGCCGATCGATCGTGGTGTGCGTCCAGGTTCGACCCGTCGGCGGGAGCGCTCTGCGCATCCGCGCGGCGGCAAAGAGTCAAGTAGAGAAGTACCCCGTCATGGGTCGGGGCCACGGTGTATAGGCCTCGGCAGTCGTGAGCTCGTCGTGCTTCGGCACGACGGGGGAGCGCAAACCAATGACAGCTTTTCGTGAAGTTCTTCACGGAGAGTTTGATCCTGGCTCAGGACGAACGCTGGCGGCGTGCTTAACACATGCAAGTGGAGCGACGAACCAGGGCTTGCCCTGGGGCAGAGCCGCGAACGGGTGAGTAACACGT
>DATJMW010000004.1:0-95241 GCA_035508515.1 Solirubrobacteraceae bacterium
CAGTCCCGGCCGTGCATGCACGGCCGGCCCGACAGCGCATGCGCTGTCGGGAACTACCTACTCGACGTTCCCCTCCGCCTCGCCGGTTCCCGGGTTCTTGCGGGGCACCAGCACGAGCCGCTTGAACTCCGCGACCAGCACGCCGTCCTGGTTCAGCACGCGCGTGTGGACCTTCACGGTGCCGCGATCCTGCTTGGAGCGGGACTCCTTCTTCTCCAGCACCTCCGACTCGCAGAACAGCGTGTCGCCGTGGAACACCGGCGCCGGGTGGCTCAGTTCTTCGGTGGCGAGGTTCGCGATCGCCTTGCCGCTGACGTCGGAGACCGACATGCCCAGCGCCAGCGAGTAGACCAGCGGCCCTACCACGACGTTGCGGCCCTGCTGCGATTTGTGGGCGTAGACGTCGTTGATGTGCAGCGGGTGGTGGTTCATCGTGATCAGGCAGAACAGGTGATCGTCCGCCTCCGTCACGGTCTTCGCCGGCCAGTGCTTGTAGATCGCGCCGACCTCGAACTCCTCCAGGTAGCGGCCGTAGGGGTGGGCGCCGCTCGCCTCGCGCGCGGCCTGCTCTGTCTCGACGGTCGTTTGCGTCTCGCTCATGGGGGTTCTTACGTCTCCTCGCGGTCCGGTTTGGGCGGCGCGAACGATACCTCAGGCCGCGTGGGCGGTCCCGGCGTCGCGGCGGAGCATCGCCCGGTACTTCGCCCAGTCGAGCATGAACTCGCGGCGATCGCCGAAGTCGCTTTCGCCGCGCTCGCCTTCCGCCGTCGCGATCGCGCGGCGCTGCTCGCGGGACGGGAGCCCCACCTCGCCGGCCAGCGCCGCCGCCGTCCAGCGGGCCTGCGCCTCGGCGGTCGGCAGCAACGCGCGGTGGGCCTCGAACATGCCCACGAAGTAGAGGTTCTCCGGGCCCGTGTGGAGGATCCGGCGGTAGAGATTGCGCCCGCTGGGCTGGGCCTCGCCCGGCAAGAACCCCGTCGGCGGGTCGAAGCCCGTCGCATGGACGATCACGTCGATCTCCGCCTGCGCCCCTTCCTCGAAGCGGACCGTGCTCCCCTCGACCCGCTCGACGCCCCCGTGGAAGCTCATCCCCCCGCGCCGCACCGCCCTCGGGAAGGTGTCGGAGATCGCGATGATGTCGTCGCCGCAGCGGCGCGTCGGGCGCGGCAGGCCGCGGCGGAACAGCCGCCCCGTCGTGGCCCAGCACAGGCCACAGAGGATCTCGCGGCGGATCCTCCAGGGGATCACGCGCGAGGCCAGCTGATTGTCGATCCAGTCGATCGGCACCCCGCCCAAGCGGCGGGTCATCATCCACAGCGGCGAGCGCACCGCCACGTGCACGGAGCGGGCCGTCCCGACCAGCTCCCCGGCCACCTCCGCGCCGGACGTTCCCAGCCCGATCACGAGCACGTTGCGCCCCGCGAACGGCGCGGGCCTGCGGTATTCGGCGCTGTGCAGCTGCTTGCCGGAGAACTCGCCCGGCAGCGGCGCCCATTTCGGCCTGCCGTTCGTGCCGAGCGCGCAGACGATCGTCTCGAAGCGCTTCTGCTCGCCGGCATCGCTCTGAAGCGTCCAGCCCTCCGCGCCGGAAACGGCCTGGGTCACGCGCCAGCCGAGACGGACGTGCTCGCGCAGCGCCTCGCGCTCGACGAGCCGCTCCATGTAGCGCTGCATCTCCGCGCGCGTCGCGTAGCGCCAGGGCCGGCCCGGTATCCGCAGCGCCGCGGGCGAGGTGGACAGGCGGCTCGTGTTCATCACCAGCGAGTCGTACGCCGCCGATCCGGTGCCCTCGGCGTCGTAGTGCCAGGTCCCGCCGACGGCGTCGCGCGCCTCCAGCAGCTCGAAGGAGATCCCGCGCCGGCGCAGGTAGGCCGCGGCGAGGATGCCGGAGCCCCCCGCCCCGATCACGCCTACCGTCGCGGCCGCCGTCGAGGGCATGCGCCCGATCCTTCCAGGACCGGGGCGAGCGTGTCAACGGACTCGGCGCTGCCGAGCCGATAGCGTTCAGCCCGTAGCAACCCCGGCAACGCGCCGGAACCGCCGACCGACCCCGCAGACCAGGAGAGCCGACTTGCGCAACCCCCGCGACTTCCTCAAGCCCCTTGCGATCGACGCGCCGGAGCCCGTGCGCGAGATCCCCTTCAAGCCCTCGCGGATGCTCCACTTCATGGACTTCTCGAACCCGAAAATGGTCGAGAAGACCGCCGACTTGGCGACGAAGGTCGACGTGCTCGTCGGCAACCTCGAGGACGCGATCCCGCTCGAACGCAAGGAGGCCGCGCGCGACGGGCTGATCCAGGTCGGCAAGGAGATCGAGCTCGGCGACTGCGCGCTGTGGACGCGCGTCAACGAGCTCGCCTCCCCCTACGTGCTCGACGACCTGATGCGGATCGTCGCGGAGATCGGCAGCAAGCTCGAGGTCGTGATGATCCCGAAGGTCGAGGGGCCCTGGGACATCCACTACGCCGACCGCCTGCTCGCGCAACTCGAGGCGCGCGCCGGGCTCGACCGACCGCTGTTGATCCACTGCGTGCTGGAGACCGCCCAGGGCGTCTCGAACCTCGAGGAGATCGCCTCCGCCTCGCCGCGCATCCAGGGCATGAGCTTCGGCCCCGCCGACCTTGCCGCTTCGCGGCGGATGAAGACGACGCGCGTCGGCGGCGGGCACCCCGGCTACCGCACGATCGCCGACCCCGACCCGAACGACCCCGAGGCGCCGCGCCCCAGCTACCAGCAGGACCCCTGGCACTACTCGATCGCGCGCATGGTCGACGCCTGCACCTCCGTGGGCGCCCTCCCCTACTACGGCCCCTATGGCGACATCTCCGACGCCGAGGGTTGCGAGACGCAGTTCCGCGCGGCGTTCCTGCTCGGCTGCGTCGGCGCCTGGTCGCTGCACCCATCGCAGGTCGCGATCGCGAAGAAGGTCTTCTCCCCCGACCCCGAGGAGGTCGTGTTCGCGAAGCGCGTGATCGAGGCGATCCCCGACGGGCGCGGCGTGCACATGATCGACGGCAAGATGCAGGACGACGCCACGTGGAAGCAGTGCAAGGTCGTGGTGGGCCTCGCGGAAATGCTCGCGAAGAAGGACCCCGAGCTGGCCGAGGCCTACGGCTTCGCGCCCGCCGCCGTCTGAGCCGTATAGGCTTCCGCGCCGCATGAGGTTCTACGAGTTCGAGGCGCGCGAGATCGTCAAGCGCGCCGGCATCCCCGTGACGGATTACGGCTTCACCACCGACGCCGCCGAGGCGAAGGCGGTGGCGGCGCGGATCGGCGGCCCGACCGTGATCAAGTCCCAGGTCCTGACCGGCGGGCGCATGAAGGCCGGCGGCGTCAAGTTCGCCGACACCCCCGAGGAGGCCGAGGCGCACGCCCGGGACATCCTCGCGCTGGAGATCAACGGCCACATGCCGAAGGGCGTGCTGGTCGACCCGAAGGCCGACGTCGCGCAGGAGTACTACGCCGGCGTCGTCTGGGACGGCACCGCCAAGAAGCCGCTGATGCTGTTCAGCGACATGGGCGGGATCGACATCGAGCAGGTCGCCGAGGAGCACCCCGACCACGTCGGCCGCGGCCACTTCTCCACGCTCGAACCCTTCTCCGACTTCCAGGCCAAGCAGGTGATCGCCGCCGCCGGCGTGACGGGCCGCGCCCTGCAGCGCGCCACGCCCGTGCTGGCGCGCCTGGCGCGGCTGTTCCTCGACAACGACATGACGCTCGCGGAGATCAACCCGCTCGCCGAGCTGAAGGACGGCTCCTTCGTCGCGCTCGACGCGCACATGGAGATGGAGAACGAGGGCATGCCGCGGCAGAGGGCGCTGATCAAGGCGCTCGGCATCGGCGAGGAGGAGGGAACGCGCGAGGATCACACGCCGACGGCATTCGAAGAAGCCGTCAAGGCGATCGACGCCGCCGACCACCGCGGCGTCATCCAGGGCAAGGACACGGGATTCGACGGCAACATCGGCCTCGTGATCGGCGCGGGCGGCGGCTCGCTGACGCTCACCGACGCCGTCCGCCAGCAGGGCGGCAAGCCCGCGAACTACTCCGAGATCGGGGGCAACCCCTCCGTCGCGAAGGCCTGCGGCCTCGCTAAGCAGGTGCTGCAGAAAGATGGTGTCGAGAAGATCGCCGTGATGATGTCGATCGTCTCGAACACCCGCGTGGACATAGTCGCCCGCGGCGTGATCAAGGCCTGCCTCGAGCTGGACAGGGACCCCGGCGAGACGATCGCGATCTTCCGCATTCCCGGCGCCTGGGAGGAGGAGGGCTTCAAGATCCTCGACAAGTACGGGATCGAGTACTGCGACCGCTCCGTGTCGCTGTGGGAAGCCGCCGGCCGCGCCGTCGCCAAGATCCAGGGCGAGGCGGCCTGATGTCGATCCTGATCGACCAGGACACGACCTTCATCATCCAGGGCATCACCGGCCGCGAGGCCGTGAACCTGACCAGGGAGTGCCTCGACTACGGCTCGAAGATCGTCGGCGGCGTGACGCCGGGGCGCAAGGGCCGCGAGGTCCACGGCGTGCCGGTGTTCGACACCGTCGAGCAGGTCGTCGAGCACAACGGCGGCGTCGTCCCCGACGGCTCGGTCGTCACCGTCCCCCCCGCGGGCACGCGCGACGCGGTGTTCGAGGCGCTGCACGCCGGGATCAAGACCGTCGTGATCGTCACCGAGCGCATCCCGCGCCGCGACGTCGCGATGATGGTCGAGCTCGCCGACGCGAAGGGCGCGCGGATCATCGGCCCCAACTGCCTTGGCCTGATCGTCCCCGGCGTCGCGAAGATGGGCGGCATCGGCGGCCCGGCGCGCAACGCCGAAGTCGCCTACCAGCCCGGCTCGGTCGGCGTGATGAGCCGCTCCGGCGGGATGACCACCGAGATCTCCTCGACGCTCACCGCCGCGGGGCTCGGCGTCTCCACGGCGGTCTCGATCGGCGGCGACGCCATCATCGGCTCGACCTACGCGGAGCTGATGCCCTACTTCGAGGCCGACCAGCAGACGCAGGCGATCGTGATCTACACCGAGCCCGGCGGGCGCATGGAGGCCCAGCTCTCGCAGTGGGTCTCCGACAACGACTCGCGCCTGCCGATCGTCGCCTTCATGGCCGGCAAGTTCATGGACGACGAGGAGATGCAGGGCATGTCCTTCGGGCACGCCGGCACGATCGTCGAGGGCAAGGAGGACAGCGCCACCGAGAAGATCGCCCGGCTCGAAGCCGCCGGCATCCCCGTGGTGCAGCGGATCGACGAGATCCCCGACCTCGTCAAGGCCAAGATCGCCGAGAGGAGCGGGGCATGAGGGCCGACGGACTGTTCATCGCGGTGGAGGTCGACGACGCCGCCGCGGCCGATGCGGAGCTGGCGAAGAAGCTGACGGAAGCCTGCCCCGTCGACATCTATGCACAGGCCGACGGTGGCTCGCTCGCGCTGGTCGAGCAGAACCTGGACGAGTGCGTGCTCTGCCGTCTCTGTCTCGACGCCGCGCCGGAGGGTTCGGTGAAGGTGATCAAGCTCTACGACGGCGACGCCCTGCTGGCCTGAGCACCGCCCCAGGCGGTATCTTCAAGCGGGGAGCCATGAACGAAAACTTCTCGCTCATCGTGATGTGCCTGTTCCTGCTGGGGTCGCTCGCCTTTCTGGCCCAGCAGCTCACGTCCTACCACTAGGACCGCCGCCTCGCGCGGCGCCAGCGGCGTCCTAGGCGGGCTTGCGCGCCTTGCGCGTGCGTTCCCGCTCCTGCTGGCGCTCGACGACGTTCACGATCAGCTTCAGGAACTGCTCGGGGCCGCTGGCCTTCGCCTGCCCGTAGGTGAAGGCCTCGACCCAGTCGGGCACCTTGCCTTCGCGCGCCATCACGTTGAAGAACTCGCGGCGCATGTCGACGCGGACGCGGGCGTCGGCGGCGGGCCCCTTCGTGACCTTGACGTCGGGCATCTCCAGACGGAAGTGCTGCACGTCGCCGCGCCCGCGCAGTTCGACGCCGACGACGAGCTTGATCGGCGCGAGCGCCGGAACCTCTTCGATGAACCGGCGCGCCGCCAGCTCGATCAGCCCCTTCGCGTCCTCGGACATCAGATCTTGTGGCGCTGCAGGAGCTTGCGGCCGATCACCATGCGCTGGATCTCGGAGGTCCCCTCGCCGATCAACAGGAGCGGCGCGTCGCGGTAGATGCGCTCGATCTCGTACTCCTTGGAGTAGCCGTAGCCGCCGTGGATGCGCAGGCTCTCCTCGGCGCAGAAGCGGCCCGCCTCGGAGGCGAACAGCTTCGCCATCCCCGCCTCGACGTCGGAGCGCACACCGGCATCCTTCATCTTCGCGGCGCGGCGCACGAGCAGACGCGCGGCGTCGATCTGGGTCGCCATGTCCGCGAGCTTGAACTGGATCGCCTGGTGCTCGGCGATCGGCTTGCCGAACGTCTTGCGCTCCTGGGCGTATTTGACGGCCAGCTCGAAGGCGCGCTGGGCGAGGCCGACGCCGCGGGCGGCGACGTTCACGCGGCCAAGGTCCAGCGCGTCCATCATCTGCACGAAGCCCTTGTTCAGCCCCTCGTCCTCGCCGCCCAGGATGTTCTCCGCGGGACAGCGGTAGCCGTCGAACACGAGCTCCGTGGACTCGACGCCCTTGTAGCCCATCTTTTTGATCTTCGGGGGCACGTTGAAGCCCTTCAGGGCGCCGGTGTTCTCCGCGACGCCGGGCTCTTTCTCGCAGATGAAGCAGGTCATCCCCTTGTAGCGCGGGTCGGCTTCGGGGTCGGTCTTCACGAGCGTGAACACCAGCGAGGAGAGCAGGCCGTTCGTGACCCACATCTTCTGGCCGTTGATCTCCCAGGTGCCGTCGTCCTGCTTCTTCGCGGAGGTCTTGATCGCCTGCACGTCGGAGCCGAGCTCGGGCTCGGACAGCGAGAACGCCGCGCGTATCTCACCCGTGGCCATCTGCGGCAGCCACTTCTGCTTCTGCTCCTCGGTGCCGAAGTTCATCAGCAGGTAGGAGCCGATGAAGTGCGTGTTGACGACGCCCGAGATCGAGATCCAGCCGCGCGAGAGCTCTTCGACGATCATCGCGTAGGTCGTCAGGTCGAGCCCCATGCCGCCGTACTCCTCGGGGATCGTGACGCCGAACAGCCCCAGCTCCTTCATCTGCTCGACGATCGGCTCGGGGAAGGAGTCCTCGTGGTCGTAGTGCTCGGCGTTCGGGATGATCTGCTCGTCGACGAACTGGTGCACCATCTCGGTGATCGCCTTCTGCTCGTCGGTGATGTCGGTGTACGGCGTCGCGGCTACGGCCATGCGGTTTCGCGCTCCAGAGTCGTTTTTTCTCGTATCAGGTGAGAATACCGGCATGAACTTCGCCAGCGACGTGCTCGAACGCCAGCCAGCCGAAGGATTGGCGCTGCTGGAGCTGACCCGCGAGGGCGACCGGCGCGAGTGGACGTTCGCGCAGGCCTCCGAGCGCAGCGCGCGGCTGGCGGGCACGTTCGCGAGCCTCGGCATCGGCCGCGGCGACGTGGTGATGACGCTGATCGGCAACCGGCCGGAGTGGGTGTTCGCGATGACGGCCTGCTTCCGCCTCGGCGCCGTCGTGCTGCCCTGCACCGAGCAGCTGCGGGCGAAGGACCTGCGCCTGCGGATCGAGACCGTGCGCCCGGCGCTGATCGTCGCCGACGAGCGCAACCGCGCCGAGCTGGAGGCGGCGGGGCCGGACTGCCAGGTGCTGACGATCCCCGACGAGCGGCTGTACGACGCCGCGCCCGCCCCCGCGGCGGAGCTCTCCGATGAGGACCCGTGCCTGATCACGTTCACCAGCGGCACCGCCGGCGAGCCGAAGGCCGTCGTGCACGGCCAGCGCTACCTCGAGGGCCAGCGGCTGCAGGCGAAGCACTGGCTCGGCCCGCGCGCGGGCGAGCTGGTCTGGTGCACCGCGGCGAGCGGCTGGTCGAAGTCGGCGCGCAACGTGTTCATCGCGCCGTGGCTGCAGGGCGCCTCGGCGCTGCTGCACGACGGCCGCTTCGATCCCCAGGAGCGCCTGGAGCTGCTGGCGCGCGAGCGCGTGAACGTGCTCTGCATGGCGCCGACGGAGTACCGCGTGATCGCCAAGCGCGCGACGGTCGGGCGCCTGGAGCAGCTGCGGGCGCTGGTCGCCGCGGGCGAGGCGTTGAACCCGGAGGTGCTACGCGCCTGGAACGAGGCCACCGGGATCGAGATCCGCGACGGCTACGGGCAGACGGAGACCGGGCAGATGACCGGCGCCCCGCTCGGGGTGCCGCCGCGGCCGGGCTCGATGGGCAAGCCGCTGCCCGGCATCGGGCTGTTAGTCAAAGACGGCGAGCTGACCGCGAACCCGCTGACGGTGCCGACCTTCTTCCTCGGCTACCTAGGCGAGCACGTGCGCCGCGAGGAGGACGGGTCGTGGACCGTCGAGGATCGCCGCCACGGCGGGCCGTGGCGCACGGGCGACCTGGTCGAACAGGACGAGGAGGGCTGGCTGCGCTTCCAGGGGCGCGACGACGACGTGATCATCTCCTCCGGCTACCGGATCGGCCCCTTCGAGGTCGAGTCCGCGCTCGTGGCGCACCCCGCGGTCGCGGAGGCCGCCGCGGTCGCGGCGCCCGACGAGGAGCGCGGCTCGGTCGTGCGCGCGGTGGTCGTGCTGCGCGGCGAGGACTACGCCCCCTCGCCCGAGCTGGTGCGCGAGCTTCAGGAGCACGTCAAGCGCGAGACCGCGCCCTACAAGTACCCGCGGATCGTCGAGTTCGCGAGCGAGCTGCCGAAGACGACGAGCGGCAAGGTCCGCCGGGCGCTGCTGCGCTCGGAGGGCTGAGACGCCCGCCGCCCGCCGCCCTGGGGAGGGGCGGCGGGCGGTTTCTGCGGCGGCGGTGGGCCGACGCCGCGGCGGGCCTGTGCGCGGGGACGACTAGACGAGCTGCTCCGCGGTCTGGGCGCTGCCGGTCGCGCGGCCGAAGTCGCGCTCCAGCTCCTCCTCGACCTCCTGCACCACGCCGCTCCGCGGCGGGCGCAGCGTGACCACGGCGGCGAGGATCCCGAAGGCGACGCAGATCGCCGCGACGACGTAGGCGAGGTGGTAGCCGCCGGTGAGCGCGCTGGTCAGCGCGTGGCCGCTGGCGCTCAGCGCCTTCGTGTGGTCGGTGGCGATCGTGCCCATCGTCGCCAGGCCGATCGCCCCGAACAGCTGCACCGAGACGTTGACGATGCCCGAGGCCAGGCCCGCGTCCTGCTTGGGGGCGTCGGACATGCCGATCGTCAGCAGCGGCAGGAACGAGGCGCCGGCGCCGAGCCCGAGCAGCAGGAACGCGAAGAACAGCCCGGGGAAGTAGCCGGCGTGCACGCCCTGCGTCGCCAGCAGCACGAGGCCCGCGATGATCCCCACGAGGCCACCGGCGAGCGTGTTGACGCCGCCGGCGCGCTCGACGATCTTCGCCGAGACGCCCATCGACATCACGGCGATCGCCGCGGTCAGCGGCAGGAACGCGAGGCCCGTGGAGATCGCGTCGTAGCCGAGCACGCGCTCCAGGTACAGCGAGCCGAGGAAGAACGCCGAGAACATGCCGGTGATCAGCAGGCCGCGCACGAGGCTCGAGCCCATCAGCGCCCGCAGCCGCAGGATGCGCAGCGGCATGATCGGGTTCTCAAGACGCGACTCCAGCCACAGGAACGAGGCCAGCAGCACGAGCGAGCCGCCGCCGACGCCGAGCGTGCGCGCCGAGAGCAGGCCGTATTCGGTGGACTTCACGATCGCGAAGGCGCCCGCCATCGTCGCCAGCGTGATCAGCAGCGAGCCAAGCACGTCGACGCCGCCGCGCAGGCCAAGGCCCTCGTTCTCCTCGATCAGCGCCGAGCCCGCGAGGAAGGCGACGATCCCGATCGGGACGTTCACGAAGAAGATCCAGTGCCAGTCCAGCGACTGCGTCAGCGCGCCGCCGGCCAGCAGTCCGATCGAGCCACCGCCCGCGGACACGAACGCGTACAGGCCCATCGCCTTCGCCTGGTCCTTCGCCTCCGGGAACTCGGTGACGATGATCGCGAGGATCACCGCCGAGGCGACGGCGCCGCCGACGCCCTGCAACAGGCGCGCGACGATCAGCATCGTCTGGTCCTGCGCGACGCCGCACAGCACCGAGGCCGCCGTGAACATCACGAGGCCCGTGAGGAAGACTTTCTTGCGCCCGACGAGGTCGCCGAGCCGGCCCGCCAGCAGCAGGAAGCCGCCGAAGGTGATCAGGTAGCCGTTCATCACCCACGTCAGGCTGCCCTGCGAGAAGTGCAGGTCGTGCTGGATCGAGGGGAGCGCGACGTTCACGATCGTCGAGTCGAGCACCATCATCAGCTGCCCGAGGCAGAGCACGGCGAGCGCCACCCAGCGGCGCCGGTCGCTGCTCGCGACCTGCGCCGCCGAAATGGTCATCTGGGCGTCGGCGTGCCGCGCCGTGGCGCGAACCTTCGCCTCGCCGCCCTCACGCGCGGGGGCCTGCCCCTCGCGCCTGGGCGTCATCCGCAGCCTGCTGCGGACGGTGCGGTTCCTGTTCTCGGGCTGGTTGACGGTCGTGCTCATGCGGCTCCCTTCGTTGCAGTGGGGAACACCATAGCAAGGATGATCCCTATAACAAGGAAGATCGTTATAAAATTTATTGTTGTTGCTATATTGATAACCGATGCGGAATGGTGTAAGATCACACGCGATGGGAAGTGGGAGGCCTTGCGCTCCAGGCTCGATGGCCCTGCTTACGCGACTCGCTAAGCAGGTCTACCGGCGCAGCACGGAGGAGCTGCTGGGCATGCACATGCGCCACCTGATGGCGCTCAGCTACGTCCGCGACCACGACGGCGGCCCCCAGCAGGAGCTGGCGGAGGCGCTGTGCATGGACGCGAACAACGTGGTGCTGCTGCTGAACGAGCTGGAGGACCTCGGCTACGTCGGCCGCCGCCGCGACCCCAGCGACCGCCGCCGGCATCTGGTCGATCTCAGCGCCAAGGGCGCGAAGGCGCTGGAGCTGGCCGAGCACCGCCAGGAGACGATCGAGGACGACGTGCTCCAGGCGCTCGACTCCGACGAGCGCGCGACGCTGTGGCGCCTGCTCGGGCGCGCCCTGCGCGGCGCCGAGCCCGAGCTGGCAGAGGCCTGCGACGAAGCGGGCGATGCCGGCAAGCCGCTGACGCCCGCAGCTGCCTGAGGCGCCCCGCCCGTTCCGGCTACGCGCCGGTCAGCACTTCTAGAGCGCGACTATTGCGTCGATCTCCACGAGCGCACCCTTCGGCAGCTCGGCGACGCCGACCGCCGCGCGCGCGGGCGGCTGCGCGGAGAAGAACGAGCCGTATACCTCGTTGATCTCGGCGAAGGCGCTCAGCCGCGTGGTGTAGATCGTCAGGCGCAGCGCCCGCTGCAAGGAGGTCCCGGCGGCGTCGCAGACCGCTTCGAGGTTCTGCATGCAGCGCCGCGCCTGCTCGGCGGGCGTCTCCCCGACGAGCTCGCCGCTACCGGGGTCCAGCGGGATCTGCCCCGAGCAAAACAGCAGCTCGCCCGTGCTGACCGCGTGGCTGTAAGGGCCGACGGCGGCCGGGGCGGCGGGCGCGTCGACGGTCTCACGTTCAGTTGCCACCGGCTCAGGGTACTCGGAGTGACATGGAACCCCCTGCAACTGCGCCTTTTCGACCAGGCCTGCCGCTAACGTGTCGGCGCATGCCACGGCGCACGCTCAGCTCTGTGTTCGCCGTGTGGCTGACGGCGCTGGCCCTGGGCGGCGCCCCGGCGCCCGTCTCGGCGGCGCTTTCGTTCGCCCCCTGTCAGAGCGTCGCGGGCTTCACCTGCGCCTCGCTGCCGGTCCCGCTCGACCGCAGCGGCAAGGCCCCCGGCACGATCGTGCTGCCGATCGAGCGCAAATCCGCCGGCACGATCCAGACGCAGAGCGCGGTGCTCGCGCTGGCCGGAGGCCCCGGGCAGGCGGCGGACCCGCTCGCGGAAGAGCTCGCGAGCGCAATCGCCCCCGCTCTCACCGCGCACGACCTGCTGGTCTTCGACCAGCGCGGCACCGGCCACGCCAGCCCCTTGAACTGCCCGGTGTTCGGCAACTTCGCGGCGCTGGAAAAGGCGACCGAAAGCACGCTGGGGCCGCTGGTCGAACTGTGCGCGCTTCAGATCGGGCAGGCCCGTGGCGCCTTCACGACGCAGGAAACCGTCGAAGACATCGAGTCGATCCGGCACACCGCCGGCTACAAGAAGCTGATCCTGTACGGCACCTCCTACGGCACGAAGGTCGCGCTCGAGTACGCCGAACGCTACCCCCAGCACGTCGAAGCGCTGGTGCTCGACTCGGTCGTCCCGACGAGCGGCCCCGAAGCCTTCGGGCTCGACCGGCTGCAGGCGATCGCGCCCGTACTCACCGAGCTGTGCTCCGAACGCGCCTGCGCCGGCATCACCCCCAGCCCCGTCGCCGACATCGAGCGGCTGACCGCGAAACTGCGCCGGCACCGCCTCAGCGGCTCGGCCTTCGACGGCGCCGGCAAGCGCCACTCGGTCTCGCTCGGCGAGGACGACCTGCTCGACATCCTCGAGGCCGGCGACCTGAACCCGGCGCTGCGGGCACTGCTGCCCGCCGCGGTGCGCTCGGCGCTGAAGGGAGATCCCGACCCGCTGCTGCGCCTGAACCTGATCGCCGAGGGGCTCGTGCCCAGCGTGCCGATCAAGCCCGAAGCCGAACGGCTGCACGACGAAGAAGAAAACAACGCCCTGTTCGTGACGACCTCCTGCGAGGAGACGCTGTTCCCCTGGCAGCGCGCCGCCCCCGCCGCGACGAAGCTCGCCGAAGCGCTGAACGCGTTGCACGCGCTCCCCAGCAGCGCCTTCGCGCCGTTCGACTCGACCACCGCCTTCCAGAGCAGCCTCGTCCCCGTGTGCGACGCCTGGCCAGACGCCTCGCCGGCGCCGCCCGCCGCGACCGCGTTGCCGAACGTGCCGACGCTGATCCTGTCCGGCGAGCAGGACCTGCGCACGCCGACCTCCGGGGCGAAAAGCGTCGCGGCGCAGATCCCCGACGCGCAACTGCTGCTCGTCCCCTACACGGGCCACTCGGTGCTCGGCAGCGACTTCAGCGGCTGCGCTGAGGCGGCGGTGGGAGCGTTCTTCGCGAGCGCGCCGGTGCAGCCGTGCACGAGCTCGCACGACACCTTCGCCCCCACGCCGATGGCCCCGCGCAAGCTCGCCTACGTGCACTCGCCCCCGGGCCTGCGGGGCAAGCCGGGGCGTACGCTGACAGCGGTGCTCGACGCGATCGTCGACCTCGACCGCCAGGTCGTCGCGGCGACGCTGCAGGCCGAGGCGGAACTGCCGAGCGGGTCCAGCTTCGGCGGCCTGCGCGGCGGCTACGCCCGGATCACCTCGACCGCCGCGACGCTGAGGGGCTTCTCGTTCGTGGCGGGCGTCGGGCTCAGCGGGACGTTCCCGGTCAAAGACCACGAACTACAGCCCGCGACGATCCGCATCACCGGCGCCAGCGCCGCCCACGGCACGGTCACGCTCGCCGCCGACAAACGCGTCACCGGGACGCTGGGCGGCAAGCGCTTCGACGTCAGTCTCGCGAAGGTCAGGATCTCCTCGTCCGGCGCCCCGGGCGAATGGCCCGCGAAGCCGGTGCGGCTGCCGCTGGCGAAGCTGGCGCGCGCCGGGGGAGCGGAAGCGCTGCGCCACTAGGCTGAGCGCGGATGCCGAACGCGCTCGCCGCCGAGACCTCTCCCTACCTCCGCCAGCACGCCGGGAACCCGGTCGACTGGCTGCCCTGGGGCGAGCGGGCGCTGCGGCGCGCGAGCGAGGAAGACAAGCCGCTGCTGGTGTCGATCGGCTACTCCTCCTGCCACTGGTGCCACGTGATGGAGCGCGAGTCCTTCGAGGACGAGCGGACCGCGGCGCTGATGAACGAGGAGTTCGTCTGCGTGAAGGTCGACCGCGAGGAGCGCCCCGACGTCGACGCGCTCTACATGGAGGCGGTGCAGAGCATGACCGGCCAGGGCGGCTGGCCGCTGAACGTCTTCCTCACGCCGGAGCAGCTGCCGTTCTACGGCGGCACCTACTTCCCGCCGGAGCCGCGCCACGGGATGCCCGCCTGGACGCAGGTGCTGCAGGCGATCGCGGAGGCGTGGAGCGAGCAGAAGCAGGAGATCCGCGCCGGCGGCGAGCAGCTGCGCGAGCGGCTGTCGGGCGGCGCGCGGCTCGCCCCCTCCGCGCAGCCGATCGAGGAGGGCGAGCTGCGCTCCGCGGTGCAGGCGCTGCGCGAGTCCTTCGACACCCGCGAGGGCGGCTTCGGCGGCGCGCCGAAGTTCCCGCACGCGTCGGTGCTGGAGTTCCTGATGCTGCGCGAGGAGCGCGAGATGACGCTCGCGACGCTGCGGGCGATGGCCGGCGGCGGCATCTACGACCAGCTCGGCGGCGGCTTTCACCGCTACAGCGTCGATCGTGCCTGGGCGGTGCCCCACTTCGAGAAGATGCTCTACGACAACGCGCTCCTCGCGCGCGCCTACCTGCACGGCTCCCAGCGCTTCGGGGACGCCCGCCTGCTGGAGGTCTGCCGCGACACGCTCGACTGGGCGCTGCGCGAGATGCGCGGCCCGGAGGGCGGCTTCTACTCGGCGCTCGACGCCGACTCCGAGGGCGTCGAGGGCCGCTACTACGTCTGGACCGTGGCGCAGCTGCACGACGCGCTCGGCGAGGACACCGAAGCCGCGATCGAGTGGTTCGGCGCCACGGAGCAGGGCAACTTCTCGGACCCCCACCACCCCGCCCCGGGGCTGAACGTGCTCCAGGCCCGCGGCCCCGTGCCGGAGGAGTCCTCCGTCGCCCGGCGCATCCGCGAGCGTCTGCTTGAGCTGCGCGCCGAGCGCGTGCGGCCGGGCCTCGACGACAAGCGGCTGGCCTCGTGGAACGCGCTGACGATCTGTGCGCTCGCCGAGGCCGGCGCCGCGCTGCAGGAGCCCCGCTACACCGAGGCGGCGGTCGCGTGCGCCGAGTTCATCCAGGGCTCGATGCGCGACGGGCGCGGTCGGCTGCTGCGCACGTTCAACGACGGCAGCGCGCGGATCGATGCCTTCCTGGAGGACCACGCATTCCTGCTGGAGGCGCTGCTGGCGCTGTTCGAAAGCACCTGCGAGGAGCGCTGGTTCGAGCAGGCGCTCGCGGTCGCCGACGAGCTGATCGAGCGCTTCGCCGACGACGAGCGCGGCGGCTTCTTCTCGACCGCCGCCGACGCCGATCCGCTGATCGCGCGGCGCAAGGACCTCGAGGACACGCCGATCCCCGCGGGGGCCTCCAGCGCCGCGAACGGGCTGCTGCGCCTGGCGCAGCTGACCGGCGAGCAGCGCTACGAGCAGCACGCCATCTCGGTGCTGCGGCTCCTGCACGAGATCGCCGCGCGCCATCCCAGCTCGTTCGGGCACCTGTTGCAGGTGGTGCACTGGCACCTCTCCCCCGCGCGGCCGATCGCATGCGCGGTGCCGGCGCGCGGCGCGGCCTGAGGCTCCCACGCGGACTTCGGCCGGCAAGCCGCTCGCCACAAATTCGAGTTCGTCCACTCTCCGGACTTCCGGGGCTGGTACCTTTTCGCCCTTGGCCGCCGGGGAGCAAGCACCGTGGGATGTCGCGAAGGAGCAATGCTCGATCGTCGCCGCGACGCTCAGAAGCCTTGGCATCGACTACGTCGAGCTGGGCGGTCACCTGGTCGGCGAGGGGCTCGCCGTTTCGTGGGCAGAGGACAACTACGTCGTGCTGGCGTCCAACAGCGAAGGCCTGCTCTATCTCTCCAGTGGCGCCCTGTGGGACGTAAGCGGAGATCGCCTCGCGACCCTGGAAGCCTGCAACGACTTCACCCACGAATTCGCGTCGCCGGCGATGTTCCTCTTCGACGACGAGGACGACACCGGCAAGCCGTGGCGCTCGAGCGTGCTGCTCCAGCAGAAGTACCCCGTGCGGCTCGTCAAGGACGTACCGCCGTTCTTCGCCGCGGCGCTCGAAACGATGCGCGAGCTAACTCCCCGGGCCCGCGAGATGCTCGCGGAGCGGGGCATGAAAGGCACGCCCTACCAGGCGACCCAGCATGCGCGGCTCCTGTTCGAACAATGCCTGATGTAGCCGGAGGCTCGCTCGCGGTGGGCGCTCGGGCCTTGCCTGGCCCGGACCGATCCTGATGTCGCCGCTGTTCGGCCGCAAGCCCAAGGCCCACTCCTGCTTCTTCTGCGCGGAGGAGGTCGAGGACGCCACGAAGTGGGGTCACTACAAGACCCACCTGATCGAGGTGGTCGACGACAACGGGCAGCGGGCGTTTACGTTCGAGTGCCCGCGGTGCGGCCCGATGGATCAGGCGTGGGGCGGGGGGCGCCCCGACCCGGAGGGAAACGGCGTCAACGCGATCCGCGCGCACCTGCTGCTGCAGCACAACGTCGACCCCACCACCTGAGGGCGGGCCGGGGCGCGGTTATTCGTTCCCCCGGCGCACTCGGACCACGCCCCGCCCTCGCTCGCGGTCCCGGAGCCCTCAGAGGATCGCCAGGTAGCGGTCTCGCTCCCACTGCGTGACCTGCACGCGGTAGTCGTCCCACTCCTGGCGCTTGATCTCGACGTAGCGGTTGAACATGTGCTCGCCGAGCGTGCGCAGCGCAAGCTCTGACTGGGCCGTCAGCTCGATCGCCTCGCCAAGGCTCTCCGGCAGCTGCTCGACGCCGAGACGGCGGCGTTCCTCGCTGGAGAGGTGGTAGAGGTTCTTCTCCATCGGCTCCGGCAGCTCATAGCCCTTCTCGATCCCCTCCAGGCCCGCCTGCAGGAGCGCCGCGAACGTCAGGTAGGGGTTGCAGGCGGGGTCCGGGCAGCGCAGCTCCATGCGCGTCGCCTTCTCCTTGCCGGGGTGGTAGAGCGGGACGCGCACCAGCGCCGAGCGGTTGCGCCGCGACCAGGCGACGTACGTCGGCGCCTCGAAGCCCGGGACCAGGCGCTTGTAGGAGTTGACCCACTGGGCGAAGATCGAGCAGATCTCGCGCGCGTGCTTGAGCTGGCCCGCGATGAAGGCCTTGCCGACGTCGGACAGGAAGTACTGGTCCTCAGCGTCGTAGAAGGCGTTCTTGCCTCCCGAGAACAGGGACTGGTGCGTGTGCATGCCCGAGCCGTTCTCCCCGTACAGCGGCTTCGGCATGAACGTCGCGTGCCAGCCGTACTTCATCGCGTACTCCTTGACCGTAATGCGGTAGGTCATGCAGTCGTCCGCCATCTTCAGCGCGTCCGCGTAGCGCATGTCGATCTCGTGCTGGGAAGGGCCGACCTCGTGATGGGTGTACTCGACGTGGATGCCCAGCTGCTCCAGCGCCAGCACCGTCTCGCGGCGCACGTCCGAGCCGGCGTCCAGCGTCGTCAGGTCGAAGTAGCCGCCTTCGTCCAGCACCTCGGTCGAGCGCGAGTCCTTGAACAGGAAGTACTCCAGCTCCGGGCCGACGTTGAAGACGTCGAAGCCCATCGCGTGCGCGCGCTCCAGCGCGCGGCGCAGCACGTGCCGCGGGTCGCCCTCGTAGGGCGTGCGCTCGGGCGTGATCACGTCGCAGAACATCCGGCCCACGCCCTGCTCCTCAGGGCGCCAGGGCAGCACCGCGAACGTCGAGGGGTCGGGCATCGCGATCATGTCCGACTCCTCGATCGCGTTGAAGCCCGTGATCGAGGAGCCGTCGAAGCCCATCCCCGCCTCGAACGCGTCGTCCAGCTCCTCGGCGTTGATGGAGAACGACTTCAGCTGGCCAAGGACGTCCGTGAACCAGAAGCGGATGAAGCGAATCTCCCGCTCCGCGACGATCGCCTTGACGTCCTCCGCGGTTTTCGGCGACTCCGTCATGCGGTTCTGACCTTATCGATGGCCGGGGCGCCCCGGTATCGACGGCTGGCCAAAGCGGCCCGCCGCCGGTCGCGCGTCAGTGTCCCGCGACCGCGGCCACGAAATCCGCGATGTTCTTCGCTTCTTTGCCCTGGTAGAGCAGCGCGGGCATCTGGCCAAGGCCGCGGGCGCGGCCTTCTTCGATCGCGTTCAGCACGAGCGCCTTGCGACCCGCCGGCGTCGAGATGTCCGCGCCGACGCGGATGTCGAGGTTCGGGCCGATCTCGCCGACGGACTTCGTCGCCGCGAGCGTGTGGCAGACCGCGCAGGACTTCGCGAACAGTTCGCGGCCTTCCTGCTCACCGTGCGTCAACGTCACGCCGCCGACCGCGACGCTCGCCTTGTGGTCGCCGTTGAACGCCAGCACGATCGCCGGCACCGCCAGCCCGAACGCGAACAGCACGGTCACGCCCAGCGCCACGGAGCGCCGGCTCGCCTTCGATTCGGTGTGCAGCGCCTGGCGCGCGCCGCGCGGCCCGCCGCGCATCGCGACGAAGAACACCGCGAGGCCCAGCAGCACCCAGCTCAGGACGATGATGATGACCATGCGCGCGGGAACATATCGGGTGAGCGCGCCGGATGATCCCTTTATGCCGCGCCAAGGTACGCCGCTACCCTGAAGGCAGGTGCTGTCGTGAACGTTCTACGCCGACTGCCGCTAACCCGCCTGCTGCTGCTGTGCGTGCTCGTCGTGGCGCTCGGCGTCTCGCTGACGGCCCTCGCCTTCGCGCTGGGCTCCGGCCCCACGCCGCCGCCGAAGCCGCTCGCGCAGGCCGTGCACGACGCGCTCACGGCGCCGCCGGTCGAAGGCGTCAGCGCCAACATCAAGCTGACCGATCACCTGCTCGAAGGCGCGAACCTCGCCAGCGGCGACGGCCAGGCCAACCAGCTCTCGGCGAGCCCGCTGCTTTCGGGCGCCACCGGGCGGCTGTGGATCGCCAAGGACGGCCGCGCGCGGCTGGAGCTGCAAGCCGAAAAGGGCGACACGCAGGTGCTCTACGACGGGCACGACCTGAGCGTCTACGACGCCTCCTCGAACACGCTGTACAAGCTGAAGCCGCCGGCCGAAGGCGAATCGGCGCCGCGCGAGAAGCCGGATACGAGGGATCACGAAGCGCCGAGCGTCGCCAAGATCGAAGAAGGCATCGCGAAGCTCGAACACGTGAACGTCTCGCCCGCGACGCCCGCGAACGTCGCCGGGCAGCCCGCCTACACGGAGCGGATCACGCCCAAGGAAGGCGGCAGCCTGATCGGCGGCGCCGAGGTCTCCTGGGACGCCCAGCACGGCGTGCCGCTGCGCTTCGCGCTCTACTCCTCCACCGGCTCCTCCCCCGTGATCGAACTCGCCGCCACCGAAATCTCATATGGCTCGGTCCCGGACTCCGTCTTCGACGTGAACGTCCCCGCGAACGCGAAGGTCGAAGAAGTCAAGCTGCCGAGCCCCAAGGACGCGAAGCCGAAGAGCGACGAAGCAGGCAAGCACGAACATCCGAAGGTCACCGTGCACGGCAAGGGCATCACCGGCGTCGCGGTGCTCGAAAGCAAGGTCAAGCCCGGCGAGAAGGGCCAGCAGCTGCCCGAACAGCTGCCGAAGGTCAAGGTCGGCGACACCACCGCTTCAGAGCTCCAGACCCCGCTCGGCACGCTGCTCAGCTTCGAGCGCGACGGCGTCCGCTACCTGCTTGCGGGCGCGCTCGAACCAAGCGCGATCGAGGCCGTCGCCCGGGGCCTCTAGCCGTGACCGACGAGGCGCCCGTCAGGGCGCGCGGGCTGGTCAAGCGCTACAAGGAGGTCCTCGCCGTCGATCACATCGACCTCGACGTCCGCGCCGGCGACGTTTACGGCTTCCTGGGCCCCAACGGCGCCGGCAAGACCACCACGCTGCGCATGGCGCTCGGCCTGATCGCCCCCAGCGAGGGCACCGTCGAGCTGTTCGGGCGCGACCCGATGCGCGAGGGCGCACGCGCCCTGGAGGGGGTCGCCGGGTTCGTCGAGGCGCCCCGCTTCTACCCCTACCTCACCGCGCGCAAGAACCTCGAACTGCTCGCGGCGCTCGACGGTGGCGACGCGCGCGAGCGGATCGCCGAGGTGCTGGAGATCGTCGAGCTGACCCCGCGCGCGGCGCACCGCGTGCGGGGCTACTCGCACGGGATGCGCCAGCGGCTCGGGATCGCCGCCGCGCTCCTGCGCCGCCCGCGCCTGCTGATCCTCGACGAGCCCGCCACGGGCCTCGACCCCGCCGGGATGCGCGACATGCGGCTGCTGATCCGCCGGCTCGCCGGCGAGGGGATCACGGTGCTGCTCTCCAGCCATCAGCTGCCCGAGGTGCAGGAACTGTGCGACCGCGTCGCGATCGTCGATCGCGGCCGCGTCGTCTACGAGGGCGCGCTCAGCGACCTGCGCCGGCAAGGCGGCGCCGGCTACCGGCTGCGCACCACCGACGACCCGCGTGCGGCTCGGGTGCTCGCGGTCCACCCCGGGGTCGAGCACGTCGCCCCAGGCGATGGCGGCTTCGGCTTCCAGGCCGACGAGCAGACGGTCGGCGAGCTCTCGCTCGCCCTGGGCCAGGCCGGCATCGGCATCCTGGCGCTCACCCCCGAGCTCGCCACGCTCGAGGATCTCTTCTTCCGCCTGACCGAGGGCGCCGATGGCGCGACTGCGGACGGCGCGGCGCCCACCGGCGGCGAGGCGAGCCCACAAGCCCTGGAGATCGCGTGAGCGCCGCCGGCGCCGCCCCGGCGGCCGGGGCGATTCCCCAGCGGCGCACGCGGCGTCCGAGCACGCTCGCCGTCTGGCGCTGGGAGCTGCGCAAGCTCGTTTCCCAGAAGCGCACCTACCTTGGCTTCGGGCTCGCCGTCGCGCTGCCGCTGATCTTCGTGATCGTCCAGGTCCTGCGCGGCGGCCCCGAACGCGGGCACGGCGGGGACAGCATCTTCACCGCGCAGATCACCCAGTCGGGGCTCGCCACGCCCGTGCTGATGCTGCTGTTCCTGTCCGTCTTCATGCTGCCGCTGATCGCCTCGCTCGTCGCCGGGGATGTCGTCGCGAACGAGGACGGCAACGGCACGCTGAAGACGATCCTCACGCGCTCCGTCGACCGCGGCCAGGTGTTCGCCGCGAAGGCGCTCGCCGCGATGCTCTACGCCGCGATCGCCACCTTCCTTTCCGCCGCCGTCGCCACAGCCGGCGGCGTCGCCGCCTGGGGCTTTCACAGCATCACCACCTACTCCGGGACCGTCGTCTCGGCGCCCGAAGGCCTGCTGCTGGTGTTCGCCTCGAACGCCTGCTACCTGATCCCGCTGCTCGCCGTCACCAGCATCGGCGTGCTGCTCTCGACCGCCACGCGCAACAGCGCCGCCTCCGTCGTCGGCACCGTCGGGGTCGTGATCCTGCTGTTCATCGTCGCCCAGATCCCCGGGCTCGAAGGCATGCGCCCCTATCTGCTCACCGAACAGTTCGAGAACTGGCACGGGCTGCTGCGCACGCCGACCGACTGGGCGCCGATCGGACACTCCGCCTGGGTCTGCGCGCTGTACGCCGGGCCAGCACTCGCCGCCGCCTACCTCGTGTTCCTTAGGCGCGACGTGACCGGCGGTTAAGGTGGGTGCAGTTTGGGTGTGATGCATGCAGACTGCTACCATCATGTTATGAAGACGATCCAGATTCGCAACGTGCCCGACGAAGTGCATCGGACGCTCCGCACCCGTGCTGCTGCGGCAGACGTTTCGTTGTCGGATTTCGTCCTGCGCGAGCTGGAGCGAGTCGCCGACCGGCCGCCCATCGCGGAGGTGCTGCAGCGTGCGCAGTCGCACCCCGGAGGAGCTAGCAGTCGAGACGTGATCGCCGCGCTCGACGCGATTCGCCGCGAACGCGACTGAGCTTTGCTCGTCGTCGACTCCTCGGTCATCATCGAGGCGCTCGCGACCGTCGATCCGCCTCCCCGGCTGATTGAGCGTCTGGTGGTCGACGACGACCTGCATGCGCCGCACCTGGTCGACATCGAGGTCTTGGCCGTCTTGCGTCGCATGGTGATAAGCGACACGATCAGCACCGAGCGAGCCGAAGTCGCCCGCGCGGACTTTGCAAGCTTCGCCCTCGCCCGCTATTCGCACGAGCCGCTCAGCGACCGCGTCTGGGCGCTGCGCCACAACATCAGCGCCGACGACGCGACGTTCGTCGCCCTCGCCGAGTTACTCGACGCGCCGCTCGTGACCTGCGATGCGCGACTCGCCGCAACGCCCGGCCACAGCGCCCGGATCGAGCTGTTCAGTGTCGCTAGCTGACCTGCGCCGGCTGCCCGACCGCCGCCAGCTCGACGTCGCCCATCAGGCGCCGTGCCTCGCGGGGATCGATCAGGCCCGCTTCCAGGCGACCCGTCGACTCTGCGCCACAGGCGACGCCCAGGCGCAGGCAGTGGTCCGGCGGGCGGCCCTCATAGCGGGCGGCGATGTAGCCCGCGAGGAAGGCGTCGCCCGAGCCGCGCCGCGCGATCGGCTCCCGCTGCTCGATGCGGGCGCGTTTCGCCTGCGGCTGGCCGTCCACCTGCAACTGCGCGATGCAGCCGTCCGGCAGCGTCATGATCGCCTCGCGCGGGCCGATCGCCGCGATCTCGCGCACCACCTGCAGTCGCTCTTCCTCGCCCGCGAACTCGTGTCCCACCAGTTCCTCGGCCTCCAGCACGTTCGGCGAGACCACGTCCGGCTCCGCCCGCGCCGCTTGGCGCAGCGGCTCGCCGTCGGTGTCGATCACCGTCGTCACCTCCAGGCGCTCCAGGTCGTGGAGCAGCCCCGCGTACAGGTCCGGCTCCACGCCCCGCGGCAGCGAGCCCGCGAACACCACGATCGCCGCGCCCCGCGCCAGGTACAGGAGCTTGTCGCGGAACAGTTCCACCTCGCGCTCCGACACCGCCGGGCCGCGTTCGTTGATCTCCGTCTGCTCGCCCGTCGTCGGGTCCAGCACCGATGTGTTCGTACGCGACTCCTCGCGGATCCGCACGAAGTCGTTCAGGATCGACTCTTCCGTCAGCTGCTCGACGATGTGCGTGCCCGTCGCGCCGCCCGCAAAGCCCGTCGCGATCACCGGCTGCCCCAGCGCCTTCAGCGTGCGCGCGATGTTCACGCCCTTGCCGCCCGCCATCGTGCGCTGCTCCACCGTACGGTGGCGGCGGCCCAGTTGGAAGTTCGGCACCGAAAGCGACTTGTCGATCGCGGCGTTCAGCGTGACCGTGATGATCATCGTGGCTCCCTTCGTCCTTCCCGCTCCCGCGGCGCCTGCACCGCGTGACGACCACAGGCTAGCGGACGCCCGACGGCCTCAGGCCGGCACCGCCGAGAGCGACCACGCCGCCTCGCGCAACCGCTCCGCCTCCGCGCGGGCCGCCGTCGCCGGATCTGCCGATTCGTCTTGCTGGAATGCATTGACGATGCTGCGCGAGGCCGTCACCAGGCCGCCGCCCCGTCCCGGCGCGAACGCCGGCGCCAGCGCCTCCACGCGCCCGCCCTGCGCTCCAACGCCCGGCAGCAGGAACACCGCATGGGGCATCAGCTCCCGCGCCCGCGCCAGGTGCGCCGGCTCGGTCGCGCCCACGACCGCGCCCACGTCGCTCAGACCCGACTCGCCCACGCCGGGATCGCCGAGCCCCGCGACGATCTGCGCCACGCGCTCCCAGACCGTGCCGCCGCCCTCCAGGCGCAGGTCCTCCACGTCCGCGGCGCCCGGGTTCGAGGTACGCACCAGCACCAGCACGCCCGCGCCCGCGCTTCGCGCCGCCGCCACGAACGGCTCCAGCGCGTCGACGCCCATCAGCGGGTTGACCGTAGTCAGGTCCGCGCGCAGCCCGGACACCTCGCCGAACGGCGTCCGCAGGCCGTCGATCAAGGCGTGCGCGTACGCCCCCGCGCTGACGTCGATGTCGCCGCGCTTGCCGTCCGCAATCACCAGCAGGCCCAGCGCGCGGGCGTGCGCCGCCGCCTGCTCCAGCGCCCACCAGCCCGCAGCCCCCAGCTGCTCGAAGCGCGCCAGCTGAAGCTTCACCGCCACGCACGCCGGCGCCGTCGCGTCGATCACCGAGCGGCAGTGGCCCAGCACCGCCGCGGCAGCCTGCGCCGCCGCTTCGGGCCCTCCCGGCGGCGTCTCGCCCGCGCCGTTCGCCCCCGGCCACAGCGCCCCGGGGTCCGGGTCGAGGCCGAGCACGATCTGCGACTCGCGCTCGGCGACCCGAGCGGCCAGCGCGTCCCCGAACCGCTGCGCCAGGCTCAGCGGCCCTTCACCGCGCTCTTCAGGCCGCTGCCCGCCGTGAAGCGCGGCACGCGGCTCGCCGCGATCTGGATGCGCTCGCCCGTGCGCGGGTTCACGCCCATGCGCGCCCCCCGATCGCTGACATGGAACTTCCCGAACCCCGCCACCGTGACCTCGCTGCCGCGACGCAGCGCGTCTTCCACCGTGGCCAGCACCGCGTCCACCGCGCGCCCGGCCTCCTGCTTGGTCAGATCGGCGCGATCCGCCACCTGGTCGACCAGCTCGGCCTTCGTCACTAGGACCTCCTCATTCGTGAAACGGGATGATCGACGCTAACACCCTCCACGGACGAGGCGCAACCGGGCGATCCGGCACAATGGCGCCATGAGCGTCACCCGCGTCGCCTGGCTCGCCACCGTGCTCGTCGCGCTCCTCACCGGCCTGTTGCTGCTGCTCGCCGGGTACAACGGCTACGCCGGTCTCGGCCTCGCCGTGGCGATCGCCGCCGCGATCAACCTGCTCTAGTCGCCAGCCACTCGAACAGGGCGCGCGCCGCGCGCCCGCGATGGCTGATCGCGTCCTTCTGCTCGTCGCCCAGCTCCGCCATCGTCAGCCCCTCCGGGCCCTCGTCCGGCAGGAACGCCGGGTCATAGCCGAAGCCCCGCTCGCCGCGCGGGTCGTCGCTCAGCGTGCCCGCGCAACGCCCCTCGAACAGCCGCTCCTCGCCGCTCGCCGGGTCCACGAACGCCAGCGCGCAGACGTATTCCAGCCCGCTGCCCGCCGGCGCCTCGCGCAGCAGCTTCGCCAGGTTCTCCTCGTCGCTGGCGTGCTCGCCCGCGTAGCGCGCCGAGCGTACCCCCGGCTTACCCCCCAGCGCCGCCGCCGCGATCCCCGAGTCGTCCGCGATGCTCACCCGGCCCGTCGCCTGCGCCGCCGCCCGCGCCTTCCCCAGCGCGTTCTCCGCGAACGTCTCCCCGTCCTCCGGTGGCAGCTCCACCTCGTCCGGAAGCGCCTCGAGGCGCCACGTGTCGTCCGGCAGCAGGCGCGCGAACTCGCGCCGCTTGTGCTCGTTGTGGGTCGAGAGGATCAGCTTCACGCGCCCGGCGCGCTCGCGATCGCCCGCTGCTGCGCCGCCTGCAGCTGCTCGATCCCCGTCGCCGCCAGCGCCAGCAGCTCGTCCAGGTGCGCGCGCGAGAGCGGCGTGCGCTCAGCCGTCGCCTGCACCTCCACGAGGCCGCCCTCGCCCGTCATCACCACGTTCGCGTCCACCTCCGCCGTCGAGTCCTCCGAGTAGTCGAGGTCCAGCAGCGCGCGGCCCTCCACCATCCCGCAGGAGACCGCCGCCACCGAGCCCGTCAGCGGCGAGCGCTCCAGCAGGCCCCGCTCGCGCAGCCGCTCGCACGCCAGCGCCAGCGCCACATAGGCACCTGTGATCGAGGCGCAGCGCGTGCCCCCGTCCGCTTGCAGCACGTCGCAGTCGAGGTAGATCGTGCGTTCGCCCAGCGCCTTGAAGTCCACCACCCCCCGCAGCGAGCGGCCGATCAGCCGCTGGATCTCCACCGTGCGCCCGTCCTGGCGCCCGCGCGTCGCGTCGCGCTGCTTGCGCTGGCCCGTCGAGGCCGGCAGCATCCCGTACTCCGAGGTCACCCAGCCCGTGCTGCGCCCCTTCATCCAGCGCGGCACGCTCTCCTCCGCCGAGGCCGTGCAGATCACGCGCGTCTCGCCCGCCGAGATCAGCGCCGAGCCCGTCGCCGTGCGCATGAAGCCCGGCTCGATCTCCACCGGGCGCAGCTCGCCCGCCGTGCGACCGTAGCTGCGCTGCGCCGGCTCGCTCACGCCGCCGCCTCCAGCGCCGCCAGCCGCACGTGCTCGACTTCGCCCAGCGGCATCTGCAGAAAGCGCGTCCCCAGCTCGTGGAAGGCCTGCGTGTCGCCAGTGCAGAGGAAGCGGTAGTCGCCTTCGCCCCTACGCGGGCTCTGCAGCGAGCGCGTGCTCAGCGCGTGCTCCACCTGGCGCGCCAACGCCGCCCCCGAGCTGATCAGCGTCACCTGCGGGCCCAGCATCCGTTGCAGCATCGGGCTGATCAGCGGGTAGTGGGTGCAGCCCAGGATCACCGTGTCCACGTCCGCCTCGCGCAGCGGCTCGCATGCCGCCCGCACCGTCGCCACCGCGCGCTCGTCGAACTGCTCGCCCGCCTGGATCATCCCCGCCAGGTCGGGGCACGGCACCGCGTACAGCGTCACGTGCGGGTCGATCGCCGTCACCGCCTGCTCGTAGGCGCGGCTCGCCACCGTCGTCGGCGTCGCCAGCAGCCCGATCCGGCCCGTGCGGGTGCTCGCCACCGCCTGCGAAGCCTCCGGGCGCACCACGCCCAGCACGTCCACCCCCAACGTCGTCTCGAGCATCCGGCGGCGCAGGCTCGGCAGCGCCGCCGCCGTCGCCGAGTTGCACGCCACCACCAACAGCTTCGTGCGCCGGCGCAACAGCTCCTCCGCGATCTCCGCCGAGAAGCGCTCCAGCTCCTCCGGCGTGCGCTCGCCGTAGGGGAAGCGCGCCGTATCCCCCAGGTACAGGAAGTCCTCGTGCGGCAGCGCCACCAGCAGCTCGTGCAGCACCGTCAGGCCGCCCACGCCCGAGTCAAACACGCCGATCGGCCGCTCGCACGGGTCGGAGGGGTTCGCCGGGGGACTGCCCACCCGGCCATCATATTCCGGCCCGGGCGCTACCTTCGGGAGCGACGTGCGCGCGCTCGTGCTATCGAACATGCAGCCCGACCCCGCACATCCCGAGCGCGGGAGCTTCGTGCGCGACCAGGTCGCCGCGCTGCGCGCGCTCGGCGGCGCCGAGATCGAGCTGCACGAGTTTCCCCCAGGCCCCGCCGCGCTCATGCGCGCCCCGCGCCGGCTGCGCAAGCGCTTCGGCGGCACGGGCAGCTTCGACGTCGTCCACGCCCACTTCGGCCTCACCGCCTGGCCCGCGCTCGCCGTCCCCGCGCACGCCCGCGCCCTCACTCTGCACGGCACCGACCTGCGCCACCCCCGCACGCGCCTGCTCACGCTCGCCGCGCTGCCCACCGTCACGCTGCTCGCCACCGCCTCCGAAGCCCTCGCCCACGAGCTTCCCCCCCGCGCGGCGCGCCGCGCGCAGGTGCTGCCCTGCGGCGTCGACCTCGACCGCTTCCGCCCGCTCCCCCGCGCCGAGGCGCGGGCGGGGCTCGGCCTGGAGCCCGATGGCCGCTACGCGCTGTTCGCCGCCGACCCCGACCGCCCCGAGAAGCGCCACGACCGCGCGCAGGCGCTCGCCCAGCGGGCCGGCGCCCAGCTGCTCACCCTCGGCGGCGTCGAGCCTCGGCTTGTGCCGCTGCTCGTCAACGCCGCCGACGCCGTGCTCGTCCCCTCCGAGCGCGAGGGCTTCGGGCTCGCCGTGCTCGAGGCGCTCGCCTGCGACGTGCCCGTGCTCGCCACCCCCGTCGGGATCCACCCGCAGGCGCTCGCCGACGTCCCCGGGACGCTCTGCGCCCCCTTCGAGCTGGAGTCGTGGGGCGCCGCGCTACGGCCGCTGCTCGCGCAGCCGGACCCCCGCGTCGCCGGGCGCGCCAGCGCCGAGCGCTGGTCCTCCGAGCGCATGGCCCAGCGGGTTCTCGACGCATGGAGCGTTGCCCGCGGACGCGCCGGGTAGCATGGGATGGCCGTGGATCAGCAGACATCTGCCACGACACATCCCGCCACGCCCACCGCGCAGCACGACGCCGCTCCCGCCGGCCAGCCGGCCGCCGCGAATGCGCCTGCCGCCGCTGCCGTGACCCCCGCCGGCGGCGGGGCGCCCGCCGACGCCGGCGGCGCCGCCGTGAACGCCGAGACACCCACCGAGCAGGCCGGCTTCGGATCGCGCGGGCGCCTGCGCCGTCGCGCGCGCTTCTTGCGCAAGGCGCGCGAGCTCGCCTACCGCGACCTCGGCGGCCTCGTCTACAGCCTGCACCGCTTCGGCCAGCGCAACGACGCGCTCGTGCTCGCCAAGCTCGAGACGCTGCGCCGGATCGACACCGAGCTGCGCGCGCTCGAAGACAGCCTCGCCGAGCGCCAGCCCGTCACCGTCCTGCGCGAGGCCGGCATCACCGCCTGCCCCCGCTGCGCCGCCATCCACAGCAGCGAGGACCGCTTCTGCCCCGGCTGCGGGCTGTCCATGAGCCGCCGCAGCGACCTGCCCATCGCCGGCGCCGCCGCACCCGCCCCGGCGCCGCAGAGCCAGGCTCCCGCGCCGGCCCTCGCCGCGCCCGCGCCAGCCGCGGCGCCCGGGCCGCCCGCGACACCGGCGCCCGCCGGCGCGACCCCGCCCGCCGTACTCACTCCCGCCACCCAGGCCTTCGACGCCGTGCGCTCCGACCCGCAGCCCCCCGGGCCCGGACGCTCGCCCGCGCCGGCCGCGGCCGCCCAGCAGGCCCCCGGCGAGGAAGACCAGCCCACCGAAATCATCCGCCCGCCCGCCCCCGGCTCGTGACGGGCGCCGCGCCGGCAGACAGCCCGCCCAGCGGCATCGCGACCACGACCCCACCCCCCGCGGGCGAGCCGCCCGCGGTCGTCGAAGCCTGTCCGCTCTGCGGCGCGCCGCTCGACCCCCAGCAGGACTGGTGCCTGCGCTGTGGCGCCGCCGCCCGCACCCGCCTCGCCGCCACGCCCAACTGGCGCGCCCCCGTCGCCGCCGTCGCCGCCGTCGCCGTGCTCGCGCTGGGGGTGCTCGCCGCCGCGCTCGTCAAGCTCGCCGGCGGTTCCGAAACCGGCCCGCCCGTCACCTCCACCGTCACCACCGCCTCAACCGCCGCGACGGCGCCCGCCGCCACGACGCCCGGCGTCCCCACCACGATCGCCCCCGGGACCACCACCGCCACCACCACGCCCGGCGCCGTCACGCCCACCGCCCAGTCGCCCGGCGCCGGCGGCCTCGCCAGCCCGAGCACCACCCCCACCGTCACGGCCGGGAAATCCAAAACCGGCGCCGGCTCGATCCCCGGCCTCAGCCCAAGCGAGCGCGAACGCGTCGAAAAGCTGATCCACCCCGGCGCCAAGCAGAAACCCTCCTCCCCCTGACGGCGAGCGCCCCCCAGCGCGCCGGAAGATACGGTTCCCGCGATGTCCGCCTCCTCCCCGGCGCCAGCGCGCGAGGTCGACCTCGCAGTCGTCGGAGCGGGCGCGGCCGGGCTCTATGCCGCGCTCTGCGCAGCCCGTGAGGGCGCCTCCGTCGCACTGATCTCCGCCACGCCGCTCGCGCAGACCGCCAGCTACTGGGCGCAGGGCGGCCTCGCCGCCGCGCTCGCCGCGGAGGACAGCCCCGAGCTGCACCTGCAGGACACCGAGCTCGCCGGGCGCCGGCTCGTGCGCCATTCCGCCGCCGAGGTCCTCGCCCGCGAGGCGCCCGCCATCGTGCACGACCTGCAGGTGCTGGGGGTCCGGTTCGACGCCGACCGCTCCGGGCGCCTCGCGCTCGGGCTCGAGGGCGGGCACTCCGTCCGGCGCGTCGTCCACGCCGGCGGCAGCGCCACCGGCCGGCGCGTCGTGCGCCAGCTCTCCGCGCTCGCTGCCGCCCACGAGCGCATCGTCGTGCTCGAGGGCGCCCGCGCTCGCGCGCTGATGCACCACGAGCGGCGCTGCCTCGGCCTGATCTGCGAGGACGGCCGGCTCGTCCACGCCCGCGCCGTCGTCATCGCCACCGGCGGCTGCGCCGCCATGTGGGCCCGCACCACCAACCCGCCCGGCTCCCAGGGCGTCGGCCTGCTGCTCGCCCAGCGCGCCGGCGCTGCGCTCGCCGACCTCGAGCTGTTGCAGTTCCATCCCACCGCCGTGATCGGCGTCCCCGGCCGCGAGGGCTTCCTCGTCACCGAGGCCATCCGCGGCGAGGGCGCCACGCTGCACGACCACACCGGCGAGCGCTTCGTCGACGAGCTGCTGCCCCGCGACGAGGTCTCGCGCGCCATCTACGAGCGGCTCGCCCAATCCGGCCAGCGCTCCGTCGGGCTCGACATGCGCGCCGTCGACCCCGCCCGCTTTCCCAACGTCGTCGGCGCCCTGCGCGAGGCCGGGCTCGACCCCGCCCGCGAGCTGATCCCCGTCGCACCCGCCGCCCACTACACCATGGGCGGGATCGTCGTCGACCTCGAAGCCCGCTCCACGCTCGACGGCCTCTACGCCGTCGGCGAGTCCTCCTGCACCGGCCTGCACGGCGCCAACCGGCTTGCCTCCAACTCGCTGTCCGAGTGCTTCGTCTTCGCCCGCCGCGCCGTCGCTCACGCGCTCGGCCGGCCCGCGCCCGGCGCCTCGCGGGAGCCCGCCCCCGAGCCCGGAGATCAGCCCGCCCCGCCGCGCGCCGACGCCACCACGCGCGAGGCCCTCTGGCGCCATGCCGGCATCGTCCGCAGCGCCCAAGGCCTCGAGCCCCTGCTCGATCACCCCCACCCGCTCGTGCGCGCCATCGCACGCTGCGCTCTCGCCCGCACCGAGAGCCGTGGCGCCCATCAGCGCACCGACCACCCCGACCGCGACCCCGCCCTCGACCTTCACCACGCCGTGCTGCCCGGGGACGACGACTCCGCCGGTGCGCCTCAGGCCATGCCCGGCGCCGATGTTTCCCACGGCGTCGACTGGCAGACCTGGAGCTGATCCGCCCGCCGCGACGGCGCATGCAGCCCGGCAGGCAGATCAGGGACCCCTTCGGGGTCCCCTTCTCAACATAAAAAGATTGGCTCCGCGTCTTTATCTCGGTCTTTTTGAGATCGGAGACGTGTTGATGGTTCGTAGAAGGATCGGAGGCGTCTGGAGTCTCCGAGATACGGGGGGTTTGCTCCAACAAGAAGGAGGGCCAGGAGTAGCCATGTACCAGTTCAGTCGGGCCATCTACCGGGAGCTCGCCGCCGAGATCCTGCCCCCACCCCCGGGTGCCCCCGCCGCCGCGAACCACGCCGCCGTGCTGAGCGCCTGCGAGGCCGTCGTCACGCGCCTCGCCACCGACCGCCATCACTTCGCGCGCCCCGAACGCGCCTTGTTCTCCGACATCCGCAACTACTTCCCCATGTCCTCGCAGTCGCACGTCCACCAGGTCGTCTGCCGCTACGTCCAGTACGCCCAGACCTACGTCACGCTGCACCCCGTCGAGGGCTACGCCGCCGTCAGCGGCGCCCCGCCGCAGTGCCGCGCCACCACCCGCAAGGGCTCCGCCTGCCAGCGCGTGCCACTGCCCCACAACGGCTACTGCCCCTCCCACCAGCATCTCGCCGAAACCGAGGACCGGGAGCTCGCCGCCGAGCTCCACGCCGCCGCCGCGTAGCAGGGCGCGGGCGCGGGCGGGCGCTCCGCCCGGCGGCCCGCGTAGCCCTCTCGCAACCGTCGCGTAGGCTCCGGGGAATGCTCCTCGGAGTCGACGTCGGCGGCACCTTCACCGACGCCGTGCTCGTGCTCGACCGCGGCGCAGGCGACGGCGACAGCCGTGGCGCCGTGCACACCGCCAAGGTCCCCACCACGCCGCGCGAGCAGTCCCGCGGCGTGCTCGAAGCCGTCGCGCTCGTCCTGGAGCGCGCTGGTGCCCGACCGCAGGACGTGCGCCGCTTCGCGCACGGCATGACCGTCACCACCAACGCGCTGCTCGAGGGCCGGGCCGCACGGACCGCGCTGATCGCTACCGACGGCTTCACCGACGTTATCGAGCTCGGCCGCCAGGCCAGGCCGCACCTCTACCGCCTCTGCGACGCCGCCCCCGCGCCGCTGGTCCCCGCCGAGCTGCGCTTCGCCGCGCCCGAGCGGGCCACCCCCGACGGCGTGCTGCGGGCGCTCGACCCCGATGCCGCCCGCGCGCTCGCGCAGGAGGTCGCCGCCGCCGAGCCGGAGGCCGTCGCCGTCGCGCTGCTGCACTCCTACGCCCATCCCCAGCACGAGCGGCTGCTCGGCGAGCTGCTGCGCGAGCTGTTGCCCGAGGTGCCCGTGTCGTTGTCCAGCGAGGTCGTCGGCACCTTCCGCGAGTACGAACGCACCGCCACCACCGCGCTAGACGCCGCCCTTTCGCCGCTGCTCGCCCGCTATCTGGAGCGGCTCGCCGGTGACGCTCGCGAGCAGGGGCTTCCCCAGCCGCAGATCATGCAGTCCTCCGGGGGCCTCACCGACGTCGCCCGCGCCTCCGCGCACGCCGCCCTCACCGTGCTCTCCGGCCCCGCCGGCGGCGTCGGCGGGGCGCTGCTGCTCGCCCGGCTCGCCCGCGAGCCCGACGTGCTCTGCTTCGACATGGGCGGCACCTCATGCGACGTCTGCCTCGTCTCCGGGGAAGAGGTCGCCGAGACCGCCGAACGCACCGTCGGCCGGCGCCCGCTCGCGCTGCCCGCGCTCGACATCCACACCGTCGGCGCCGGCGGCGGCTCGATCGCCTGGCGCGACCCCGGCGGCGCGCTGCGCGTCGGGCCGCAGTCCGCCGGCGCCGACCCCGGGCCCGCCTGCTACGGGCGCGGCGGCGAGCTACCCACCGTCACCGACGCCAACCTGCTGTTGGGGCGGCTGCCGGAGGACGCGCCGATCGCCGGGGGGCTGCGGCTCGACCGCGACGCCGCGCTGCGCGCCGTCGGCGGGCTCGCCGAGGAGCTGGGCATCGAGCCCGAAGCCTGCGCCGAAGGCATCGTGCGCGTCGCCGAGCACGAGATGCTCGGCGCCTTGAGGCTCGTCACCGTCCAGCGCGGGATCGACCCGCGCGGCTTCGCGCTGATGCCCTTCGGCGGCGCCGGGCCGCTGCACGCCTGCTCGATGGCGCGCCAGCTCGGCATCCGGCGGGTGCTCTGCCCGCGCGCCTCCGGCGTGCTCTGCGCGCTCGGGCTCGCCGCCGCCGCGCCGCGCCACGACGTCTCGCGCACCGTGCTCCTGCGCGGGGAGGAGCTGACCGCCCAGCGCCTGCGCCTTGCCCGCGACGAGCTGATCGCCCAGGCCGACGCCGCGCTCGCCGACCGGCGCGAGCGGGTGCGCGTCAGCTACGAGCTGCGCTACGCCGGGCAGTCCTTCGAGCTGCCCGTCGAGCAGGGCGACGTCGAGGCCGAGCCCGATCCCGAGGCGCTGCGCGAGGGCTTCGCCGCCGCGCACGAGCGCCGCTACGGCTACCGCGACGACGCCGAGGTCGAGCTCGTCACCGTGCGCGCCTCCGTCTGGGGCCCCGCCCCGCAGCCCGACGTCCAGGCTCATCCCGACGACCCGCTCGCGCCCGGCGCCCCCATCTCCGGCCCCACTGTCTGCGCGCTCGGCGAGTCCACCCTGTACGTGCCCGCCGGCTGGTCCGGCACCGTCGATCGGCACGGCACCATCCTGCTGGAGGACCACGCGTGAGCGCGCTGGACCCCGTCGAGCTGCAGGTCGTCACCGGCGCGCTGCGCGCCGCCTGCGAAGAGATGGGCCTCGCCCTGATCCACTCCGCCCACTCCTCCAACATCAAGGAGCGCCGCGACGCCTCCACCGCGCTGTTCGACGCCGACGGGCAGATGGTCATGCAGGCCGAGCACATCCCCGTCCATCTCGGCTCGATGCCCGCTTCCGTCGCCGCCGTGCTCGACGAGCGCCACGAGCCCGGCGTTTCCTGGATCCTCAACGACCCCTTTCGCGGCGGCACCCACCTGCCCGACATCACCGTCGTCACGCCCGTCTTCGACCGCGAGCGCCGGCTGATCGGGTTCGCCGCCAACCGCGCCCACCACGCCGACGTCGGCGGGCGCGTGCCCGGCTCGATGCCCGCCGACAGCCGCACGCTTCAGGAGGAGGGCGTCGTCATCTCCCCGCGCGCGCTCGACCCCGCCGCGATCGACCAGCTCGTCGCGCGCATGCGCCAGCCGCAGGAGCGCCGCGCCGACCTGCGCGCGCAGCTCGCCGCCAACCGGATCGGCGCCATGCGCCTGTCCGCGCTCGCCGAGCGGCTCGGCAGCGCGCGCCTGCGCGAGGCCACCGACGCCGTGCTCGACTACGCCGAGCGGCGCACCCGCGCCTGCCTGCTGGAGCTCGACGACGGCGAGCGCCGCGCCAAGGACCTGCTCGAGGCGCGCGAGGGCGACCTGGAGCTGCGCCTGCGCGCCAGCGTCGAGGGCGACCGGCTGACCCTCGACTTCGAGGGCAGCGCCCCCCAGCACGAGGGCAACCTCAACTGCCCCCTCGCCGTCACCCGCTCCGCCTGCCTGTTCGCCGTGCGCGTGCTCACCGACCCCGACATCCCGCCCTCCGCCGGCGCCTACCGCCCCATCGAGGTGCGCGCCCCGCTCGGCTCGCTCCTGAACGCCCGCCCCGGCTGCGCCGTCGCCGCCGGCAACGTCGAGACCTCCTCGCGCGTCGCCGACCTCGTGCTCGCCGCCTTCGGCCGCGCGCTCGGGCAGGGCACCATGAACAACCTCACGCTCGGCGCCGAGGAGTCACAGCCGGGCGCCGGCGACTCCTTCACCTACTACGAGACGCTCGGCGGCGGGCAGGGCGCCTGCGCCGGGGCCGACGGGCCCAGCGGCGTGCACGTCGCCATGAGCAACACGCTCAACACGCCCGTCGAGGCGCTGGAGCGCGAGTTCCCCCTGCGGGTCCTGCGCTACGGGCTGCGCCGCGACTCCGGTGGCGATGGGCGCACCCGCGGCGGCGACGGCGTCGTGCGCGAGCTTGAAGCGCTGCGCGAGATGTCCTACTCGCTGATCGGCGAGCGCCGGCGGCACGCCCCGCCCGGCGCCGGGGGCGGCCGGCCCGGCCGGCCGGGCCGCGACGCGCTCGACGGAGAGCCGCTGCCCGGCAAGGTCACCGGCCTGCTGCGCCCCGGCCAGCGGTTGCTGATCGAAACGCCCGGAGGCGGCGGGAACGGGGTCGCCGGGGCGGGGTCGCCCGGAGGCCATCCACGCGGCCGCGAATGAGTCAGAAACATGCGTCTGGACCATCGGCAGCGTGATACTGGCTGCGCGGACAGTCTTTTCCGCCCGATTTAAGGGCGCTATTTGCAGGGGATTTGGGATTTCCGCTTGGGTTTCGTATCTTTAACGCGCTGCTCGTCGTCAAGTGATGGCGACAGGCCCGCCAGACAGAGACGTATCTCCCAGCTTCATCTGCTCATGCCAATTGCTTTCAAAGAATGGGCCGTAACCGTCCGCGCGCTCGCCGAAGGCGAGCAACTCATCACCCTCCGCAAGGGCGGCATCCGCGAACCCGGCAAGGCGCTGCGGCTCGCCCACGAGCGGTTCTTCCTCTATCCGACCTTCGACCACCAGCCGGGCGACCTCGTTCGTGAGTCCCACCAGCCCGAGCTGCGCCGCGCGCTCGAGGAGGGCGTCTGGAGCGACGGCGAGCCGCTGCTTCAGGCCTTCACCTCCGGCGCCCCCGTGCAGCAGCCAGACCGGGTGCGGATCCGCGCCTGGGCCGAGGTCGCGGGCCACTTCACCATCGCCGACCCGCGCTGCGTAGACGCGCTCTCGCCCTTCTACGTCTGGACCCCCGACTACGCCGAAAAGCGGCTTGGCTGGCGCCGCCACCAGCCGCTGCACGTGCTGCTGCTGCGCACCTACCGCATCCCGCGTCCCGTCACCGTCAAGGTCAAGGACGAGTACGGCGCCACACGCCCCTGGATCGAGCTTCAGCGCGAGCTGCCCTTCGAGGGCACGCCCGTGCTCTCCGACGCCGAGTTCGAGCGCGCCTCCGAAGAGATCCGCGCCATCACCAGCGAAGCCGGCGCCGGCGCCGGTCAGCCGGTGCTCGTCTGAGCCTCCGCCTCCGGCGGCTGCAGAACTTCCCGCGCCGTCTGCGCCCCCGACTCCGGGACCAGGATGTCCCGCGGCCCCGCCGCCAGGAAGTCCGGGACGTCGAAGCCACCCGCCCGCCGCGTCATGCTCGGGATGCCCTGCTCCAGCAGCAGCGCCTCGATCAGCTCCGCCTCCGGCTGGTTCGCCGCCCAGGCCACCTTCACCAGGCGCCCTTCCGAGAACTGTGGCTTGATCTTGCGCGCCTTGCGCTGACGCTCGCTCGCTTCGCGCTCGCTGCCCGGGACGTGAACCAGCGGCATCTCGCACTGCGGGCAGAAGCGCTCCGAGCGGGGCTGCGTCGTGCCGCAGGAGGGGCAGATCAGGGGCTTCTCCGTCAGCTCGACGGCTCCGTCAGTGGAACCCGTTTCACGTCCGCGCCCTCGATCAACCAGGAGCGCACCTCGGGCTCCTCGCCCGCCAGGCCGACGATGATCCACTCGATCCCGGGCATCCCCGCCGCGAAGGCGATGTCCGTTTGCGAGGGCCTGGGCTCACTGCGGGTGTGCGAGTGATAGATGGCGCCGAAGCTCCACTCCGCCTCGTCGATCGCCGCTTCGATCCGCATCTGCTCCTTCGGGTCGATCTCGAACTTCAGATAGGTGTCGTGGATATTCGTCGCGCGGTAGACATGAGTCGCGGTCTTCGTCCCGTCCTCGCCGACCTCCACCGCCACGATGCCGCAGCACTCCACCTTCGGGTTCTCGACGGCGTGCGCGACGATCTCCTCGAGCAGCTTCTGGGCGATCTTCATGGCCTATCGACGGACGCGGGAGGATGGGCGGGCGCGCAAGGCGCGATTACCACCAGACCGTGGCGTCCAGGTTCTCGATCTCCTCCACCGGCAGCGTGTAGATGCCGCTGGAGAGGTACTTCCAGCCGTCGTCCGCCACCACGAACACGACGTTGCCCTCGTCCAGTTCGCCCGCGATCCGCACCGCGATGCTGGCGATCGCGCCGGTCGAGACACCCGCGAACACGCCCTCCTCGTCGAGCAGCTTGCGCGTCCAGACGATCGCGTCGGTGTTCGTCACGAAGATCTTCCGGTCCAGCAGCGAGATGTCGATGATCGGCGGGATGAAGCCGTCGTCCAGCGAGCGCAGGCCCTGCACCGGCTCGCCCTGCATCGGCTCCGCCGCCACGATCTTGCAGGCGTCCCCGAATGTCTCCTTCAGGCGCCTGCCGTTGCCCATCAGCGTGCCGCCCGTGCCCAGCCCCGCCACGAACGCCGAGATCTCGTCCAGCTCTTCGAGGATCTCAAGCGCCGTGCCGTTGTAGTGGGCGTTCGGGTTCGCCTGGTTGCCGTACTGGTAGGGCATGTACAGCGAGGGGTCCTGCTCCGCCAGTTCCAGCGACATCGCCACCGCGCCGTTGGAGCCCTGGTCGCCCGGCGAGTAGATGATCTCCGCGCCGTACATCTCCAGCAGCTGCGTGCGCTCCCGGGTCACGTTCTCCGGCATCACCACCCGCAGCTTGTAGCCCTTGCGGCGCGCGATCATCGCCAGCGCGATGCCCGTGTTGCCTGAGGTCGGTTCGAGGATCGTCTGGCCCGGCGCGATCGCGCCTTTCTCCTCGGCGTCTTCGATCAGCGCCCGCGCCACGCGGTCCTTCACCGAGCCCGTCGGGTTGTGCGACTCCAGCTTCGCCCAGATGTGGACGCCCGGCTTCGGCGACAGGCTCGGCAGCTCGACCAGCGGCGTGTTGCCGATCGCCTGCACGATGTCCCCATAGCGGCCGCCGCACGGCCGGTTTCGCAGCCTCTCCAGCGCCATTACTTCACGGAATATAGCGAGGCTGGGGCGAGGCGACGAGCGGGTTTCGCGGCGCCCACCCCCGGCGCCGCCCACGGGGCGCACACGGGATGCGATCGCCCGTCGCCGCGAGTTCGCGCGGGACCGATGAGTTCCGGGCCGCGGGCCCGTCGATACGTTCAAAGCGCAAGCGTCCAAACCCAGCGCACGATCGTGCGGAAAGGAGCGTCGGCATGGAGTCCAGGATCATGCCCTGCCTGTGGTTCGACACCCAGGCCGAGGAGGCCGCGAACTTCTACATCTCCGTATTCCCCGACTCGCGGATCGTCCACGTGGCGCGCTACGGCGAGAACGGCCCGCGCGAGGCCGGGATGGTCATGACGGTCCAATACGAGCTGAACGGCAACCCGTTCCTCGCGCTGAACGGCGGTCCGCAGTTCCAGTTCGACGAGGCCATTTCCTTCACCGTTACCTGCGACGACCAGGCCGAGATCGACCACTACTGGGAGCGGCTCAGCGAGGGCGGCCGCGAAAGCCAGTGCGGCTGGCTCGACGACCGCTTCGGCGTCGCCTGGCAAATCGTGCCGAAGGGCATGGGCGAGATCTTCGCCGGGGCCGATGCCGAGGGCGCGGGGCGCGCGATGAAGGCGATGCTCGGGATGCGCAAGCTCGACGTGCAGGCGCTGCGCGACGCCGCCGCCGGCAAGTAGCCCCTGGCCACGCGGCCAGTCCAGACTCTAAGATTCCGGGTATGGACAACTTCGACTTCGACTGGCTCGTGATCGGCTCGGGCTTCGGCGGCAGCGTCTCGGCGCTGCGCCTGTCGGAGAAGGGCCACTCCGTCGGCGTACTGGAGTGCGGCCGGCGCTTCGCCGACCACGAGTTCCCGAAGAACACCGCGGACCTGCGGCGCTACTTCTGGAACCCGCGGCTCGGCATGAAGGGCATCTTCCGCCTGACGAACTTCAAGGACGTCGCCGTCGTCTCGGGCTGCGGCGTCGGCGGCGGCAGCCTCGGCTACGCCTGCACGCTCTACGTCCCGCCGAAGCAGTTCTTCGAGGACCGCCAGTGGGCGGGGATCGCCGACTGGGAGAGCGAGCTGACCCCCCACTACGAGGAGGCCCAGCGGATGCTGGGGGTCGTCCAGAACCCGCACGAGGACCCCGCCGACCAGCTGCTGCGCGAGCTGGGCGAGGAGTTGGGCGTCGGCGACACCTACAAACGCACCCCCGTCGGGATCTACTTCGGCGAGACCGCCGGCAAGACCGTCCCGGACCCCTTCTTCGGCGGCGAGGGACCCGAGCGCACCGGCTGCAAGCTCTGCGCCCGCTGCATGGTCGGGTGCGTGCACGGGGCGAAGAACACGCTCGTGAAGAACTACCTGTACCTCGCCGAGAAGCTGGGGGCGCGGGTAATGCCGGAACGCACCGTGATCGACGTGCGCCCGCTCGGCGCCGCCGACGGCAGCGACGGCTACGAGGTCGAAAGCGTCCGTTCCGGCGCCTGGCTGCGCAAGGAACGGCGCGTGCAGCGTGCGCGGGGCGTCGTCGTCTCCGCGGGGCCGCTCGGCACGAACCGGCTGCTGCAGAAATGCCGCCTGGAGGGCTCGCTGCCGCGGATCTCCTCGCGGCTCGGCGAGCTGGTGCGCACGAACTCCGAGTCGATCCTCACGGTCACGGTGCCGGAGGACTACCCCGAGAACCTGATCCGGCGCGTCGCGATCACCTCGTCGATCTACCCTGACCCCAACACCCACATCGAGACCGTCACCTACGGCGACGACGGCGACTCGATGCGGATGCTCTACACGCTCCTGACCGGCGACGGCACGCGCGTGACGCGCCCGCTGAAGCTGCTCGCGCAGCTCGTACGCCATCCCGGGCGCCTGGCGAAGATCCTGTTCGCGAAGCACTGGTCGCGGCGCACGATCATTCTGCTCGTGATGCAGACGCTCGACAACGCGATCGCGCTGCGCCCGCGCAAAGGGCCCTTCGGCTCCTTCTGGCTGCGCACCGAACAGGACCCCGAGCGGCCGAACCCCACCTTCATCCCGATCGCCAACCAGGCCGCGGAATGGTTCGCCAAGCGCACCGGCGGGATCGCACAGAGCTCGCTGACCGAGGCCCTTTTCAACATCCCCTCCACCGCGCACATCCTTGGCGGCGCCGTGATCGCCGCCGGGCCCGAGCAGGGCGTCGTCGACGCCGACCAGCGCGTCTTCGGCTACGAGAACCTGCTCGTCTGCGACGGGTCGGCGATTCCCGCGAACGTCGGGGTGAACCCCTCGCTGACGATCACGGCGCTTGCGGAGCATGCGATGAGCAGGGTGCCCGCGGCGGGCGGGGCAAGCGTCGAGCCGGTCGAGCGGGCCGCGGCCTGACGTCGCCTCGCTCAGGACTCAGACGACTCTGGCTCGGTCAGCGCCGCGAGGTCTTCGCCGGCTCCGGCCGCGCGAAGACGGCTCGCGAGGCGGTTCGCAGATATCGCGAGCTCCAGCCGTTCTCCCGGCGTGCGCTCTCGCAGTGCGCTCAGATGTGCCGGATCGAAACGACCGCTCAGGCGCCGCACGCGCAGGTCAGCCTCGTAGCCCATCGCCAGCAGCAGGGCCTCGACCGTCTCCCACGTCGGAGAGGTCAGACCACGCTCAATCCTGCTGACAGCCGCTTGCGTGGTGCCGGCCCTTCGCGCCAGCGACAGCTGGCTCAGCCCACCCTCACAGCGTCTTTCCCGGATCAAGTTCCCGATCTTCATCATATATAATTATATATTGAATGAAGCCTGAACATGACGCCGAGGCGATCCTCCGCGAGTCGAACGCCCTGCTGGAGCACGACCACTTCGTCTACATCTCGGGCCAGCACGGCTCGGGCTGGATCGACAAGGACGCCGTCTACCCGCACACCGGGCGCACCTCCGCGCTCGGCGCGATGATCGCGGAGGCGGTGGCGGGCGAGGAGGTCGAGGTCGTCTGCGGCCCCGCGACCGGCGGCCTGATCCTCGCCCAGTGGGCCGCCCATCACGCGGGCGTGCTCGCGGTCTTCGGCGAGCACGGCGAGCCCCCGCCCGAGGAGCACCACGCCGGGGGCAAGCGCCCCTTCGTGATCAAGCGCGGCTACGACAGGCTCGTCGCGGGCCGCAACGTGCTCGTGGTCGACGACGTCGTCAACACCGGCTTCTCGATCCGCGGCACGATCGAAGCGGTCCGAGCCTGCGGTGGCGAGGTGCGGGTCGCGGCGACCGTCTGCAACCGCAACGCGCTGGCGCCGGAGCAGATCGGCGTGCAGCGGCTGATCGGGCTCGCCGACATCAAGCTCGACTCATGGCCACGGGAGCAGTGCCCGCTATGCCGCGACGGGGTGCCGGTCAACACCGCTTACGCGCACGGGGCCGACTTCCTCGCCGCGGGCGGGGACTGGCCCTAGGTAGCGCCGGCGACTATCGCCCGCCGGCCATCGCCGGCAGGATCACCAGCGTGTCCGACTCGCCGACGGCGGTGTCGAGGCCGTCGAGGACGCGCACGTCCTCGTCGTTGAGGTAGACGTTCACGTAGCGGTTCAGCTCGCCCTCCGCGGAGAAGATCTGGCTCTCGGTCGCGGGGTGGCTCGCGGTGAGGTCCTTCAGCACGGCGCCGACGTTCTCGCCGGAGGCGGAGACCTGCTTCTCGCCGCCGACGGAAGCGCGCAGCACTGGTGGGATCTTGATCGTGGCCATGAGGTTCAGCGCGGCAGCCTAGCGCCTAGCCCGCGGCCGCGCAGAATGCCTCATAGTCGGGGAACACGCCCAGCTCCTCGTCGCGGATCTCCTCGGGATCGCGCGAGCAGATCGGGCACTCGGGGTCGCGGTGGACCTTGACCTCCGTGAGCGTCGCGCCCAGGGCGTCGTAGAGCAAGAGGCGCCCGATGGCGGGGTCGCCGATGCCGACGATCAGCTTCACGACCTCGGTCGCCTGCAGCAGGCCCATCGTCCCGGGCAGCACGCCCAGCACGCCGTTCGCGCCGCAGGAGGGCGCCAGCTCGGCCGGCGGCGGCTCGCGGAACAGGCAGCGGTAGCACGGGCCCTCGTAAGGCTTGAAGACCGAGAGCTGGCCGTCGAAGCCAAGGATCGAAGCGGAGACGACAGGGATCTTCAGGCGCACGGTCGCGTCGTTCAGCAGGTAGCGCGTGGGGAAGTTGTCGACGCCGTCGACGATCACGTCGTAGTCCTTGATGATCTCGACGATGTTCGAGGCGTCGATCCGCACGGAGTACTTCACGACCTTGACGTCGGGGTTCAGCGCGCGGATCGCCTCCTCGGCGGAGTCGACCTTCGGCTTGCCGATCCCCTCGGTGTCGTGGATCACCTGCCGCTGAAGATTTGAGAGGTCGACGACGTCGTCGTCGACGATCCCGATCGTGCCGACGCCCGCGGCGGCGAGATACAGCGCGGTGGGCGAACCGAGCCCGCCGGCACCCAGCAGCAGCACCTTCGCGTCGAGCAGCTTCAGCTGGCCCTCGATGCCGATCTCGGGGACCAGCATGTGGCGCGAGTAGCGCTCGCGCTGCTCGGCGGTGAGCGAACGCGGCACGATCACCTCGTAGCCGCGGTCCTTCCACAGCGTGATCCCGCCGGTCATCGAGGCGACGTTCGTGTAGCCGAGGTCCTCTTCGAGCGTGCGCGCCGCCCAGGCGGAACGGTTGCCGGACTGGCAGTAGAGGATCACGTGCGCGTCGCGGTTGGGGACCGCACCCTCGATCCGCGTCTCCAAGTAGCTCTTCGGGACGTGCTTCGCGCCGGGCAGATGGCCCGCGCCGAACTCCTCCGTCTCGCGGACGTCGATGATCGCGACGCCCTCCTCGAGCAGCTCGTGCACCTTCGATGGATCGATCTCCTCGATACGGCTCTTGATGTCGCGAAGAAGCTCGGCGCCAGACGGACTCATCGAAAACTCCTAAACCACGGTCGGGTTTTATTGACTTCAGAAAGTATAGCGCCGTGCGCATGGCGCGCCGGGCCCCTCGCGAGAAGCTGCGAGGAACCCGGCGGGCGAGCCTGAGACCCTTTACCTGAAGCCCGTTGAGACCAGGCTAGGCGACGGTCAGATAGGAGTAGCCGACCGCGCTGGGGCTCGCGGTGCGCGAGCCGCCGTAGGAGGCCTTCACGCGCCAGCGCCCGACCGAGGGGGCCACGAAGCCGACGCTCGCGGCGCCACCGCGGACAGCCGCTTCGGACTGGCGGTAGAACTGCCAGCCGAACACGGGGTCGAAGCGCTCGATCTGGACCGTCGCCCGGCCAGAGGCGGCGGGCGAGACCTTGACGTGGATGCCGACGCTCTCGCCGGCGTGCACGTTCGCGGCGGAGAACGACAACCGCGTCGTCGTGATCGTGCGCGACTCGCGCGTCAGCGTGAAGCTGCCGGAGCTTGCGTCGTGCACGGAGACCACGGCGTAGTAGCGGCCGGGCTTGACCTGGCGCTGGAGCGTCTGCGAGCCGCTGTCGCCGCACTGGCATTCGATCACGTGCCCGTCGAAGGAGCGCAGCTGCAAGTTGAAGCCCGCCGAATCCGGCGCCTTCAGCTTCAGGGTCAGGTTGGAGTGGCTTGTGACGGTCATCCGGTACAGGCGCAGCACGTGCACGCCCGTGCCGCTCAGGTGGCCGTGGCCCTGGGCGTAGTTGCCGAGCGGCAGGCCGGGCGCGGTCTCGGAGGAGTCGGCGCGCGCCAACTGGAAGCGGAAGCGGTGCACGCCGCGGCCGCCGCCGGGGGTGACCTCGAAGCTGTAGCGCCCGCCCTGCCCGGGTCCCGGAGTGAACAGGCGGTAGCCGCCGCAGAAGACGTGCAGCACCGGCGAGCCTTCTTCGAAGGAGCGCGTGCCGGGCGCGAACAGCTTGCCGGTGACGCAGCCTTCGCCGCGATGGGAGAGGTTCAGCAGATAGCTGACGCCCGCGTGCAGGGTCACCGCGTAAGCGGCGTTCACGTTCTGGATCGGGTCCACCTGGCCGTTCACCCCGCCCGCGGGAAGCGGCGCGCCGGGCGGGCGCACCGCGGGCGTCGGCAGGAACACCGTGAGCGCGAAGGAGGCCAACTGGGAGTTCTGCAGCGCGGCGACGCGAATCAGGTAGAGGCCGTTCTGCGAGGCCTTGAAGGAGAGCGCGGCCTTGCCCTTCGCGTCGGTGCGGTCGCAGGCGACGTGGTTCAGCTGCGAGCGGACCACGTGGTAGACCTCGACCGTCGCTTCCAGCGCTCCGGCCGCGGACAGGTCGGCGGCGATCCGCTGGGCGCTCGATGCGCGGATCGAATACCAGACCGAGCCCGCGGTCGAGCCGCATTCGGAGCCCGGCTCGGCGGCTTCCTGCGTGGCTCCCACCAGCGTCCCGTCGAGCGTCGCCGGCAGCGCGTGGATCGCCTGCGCCGCAGCCTGGGCGTCGTTCGGCGGCGCGGCCGTCGTCGCGGCGCCCGCGGTGGTCGCCAGCGCCGGCACGAGCGCGGCGATGCCGATCGCCAGCGCGGCTACGCGGCGCATCGCCCGCGACGAGCGGGCGGGCACGGCGAATCCCTTCGTCGAACTGCCAGTCCAGTGGCGCATCGATCCCCCTTAGGTCCTTTATTTGGACGTCTTCAACACTTCGGGCACGACGGTTGTTTCGCTCATCGGGCACGGTGGCGTGCGGCTTGAGCGCCGCATACGCTGGGGCCATGCCCCCGCCCCGCCCGCTTCTCCACGCTCGTGCCGGCGCCCGCGCCCGAGCCCTTGCCCGCGCCCAGGCGCTCGCACCGGCGCTCGCGCTCGGCCTGTTCCTCGGCGTGGCTCTGGGGGGCTGCTCGTCCGGCTCGTCATCGCCCTCCTCGGCACCCGCGAGCGAATCCGCCCCGGGCGTCCCGGGCGCCTCGGGCTTCGAGGGCGCGGCGCTGCCGACGGGCATCTCGGCGCCGGGCTTCACGCTGCGCGACCAGACGGGTGCCCCCGTCTCGCTGGCCGGCTACCGCGGAGGGCCGGTGGTCGTGGCGTTCCTCTACTCCACCTGCGGCGCGCCCTGCGTCGTGATCGCCCAGCAGATCCGGGGCGCGCTGGACGAACTCCCGCGCCGGGTGCCGGTGCTGCTGATCAGCGCGGACCCCGCGACGGACACGGCGGCGAGCGTGCAGCGCTTCCTGACGCACGTCTCGCTGGCCGGGCGCGTTCGCTACCTGACGGGTTCGCGCGCGGAGCTGCGCAAGGTCTGGCACGCCTTCCGGGTGCTCCCGGCAAGCGCGGGAAAAGCGGCGTTCGCGCGCTCGGCCTCGGTCTTCCTGATCGACCGCGAAGGGCGCGAGCGGGTGATCTTCCAGCTCGAACAGCTCACACCGGAAGCGCTGTCGCACGACGTGCGCAAGCTGTTGGGCTGAGACCGCGGCACCCGCGCCCCGGTCGGGCACCGGCGGCCCCCGGATCGGCACCCGCGCCCCGGTCGGGCACCCGCTATCCCGGATCGGCTCCCGCGCCCCGGACGGGCACCCGCCGCCCCGGATCGGCACCCGCGCCCCGGTCGGGCACCGGCACCCTGGATGGTCTCGCGAGCAACTTCGAATTCGAGCCCACCGCGAACCTGAAGCCCGCGGATCGGTTGATACCCTAGCGCCCAGGTAGGTATTCGAAACGATGATGTTCTCCACGAAGGCCGAGTACGGCGTGCGCGTGATGGTCGAGCTGGCTCGGCGAGCCGGCGAGCACCCGATCCCGCTCGCGGAGATCGCGGAGCATGACGGCCTGCCGCTCGCCTACCTGGAGCACCTCGTGGCGCGCCTGCGCAAGGCGGCCCTGATCGACTCGCGGCGCGGCTCGCGCGGCGGCTACATGCTGGCGCGCTCCCCCGCGGAGATCACGATGGCGGAGGTGGTCGAGGCGCTGGAGGGCTCGATCGCACCGATCGAGTGCATCTCGGAGGCCTCAGACGGGACGATCGTCTGCTCGCGCGAGTCCGACCCCGACCACGTGTGCCCGACGAAGCTGCTGTGGACGAAGGTCCGCTACGCGATCGTCCGCACGCTTCAGGAAACGACCCTGGCCGACCTCGTCCTGGGCCCGACGCTCCCGGACGGACCGATGCTCCCGGGCACATGGATCGACACGCAAACGCAAACCCTCACGACTGGAGCTTGAACAGCCAGATGGCAGACCTAGAGATCAGAGACCTGCACGTGCGCATCGAGGAGCGCGAGATCCTCAGAGGCGTGGACCTGAACATCTCGCGCGGCGAGATCCACGCGCTGATGGGCCCAAACGGCTCGGGCAAGTCGACGCTTGCGAGCACGCTCCTGGGCCACCCCTCCTACGAGATCACGCAGGGGACGATCACGTTCATGGGCGAGGACATCACGGAGGCCGAGCCGCACGACCGCGCGAAGGCGGGGTTGTTCCTGGCGTTCCAGTACCCGGTCTCGATCCCGGGCGTGTCGGTGGCGAACTTCCTGCGCATGGCGATCAACGCCAAACGCGAGGAGCCGATCCAGGTGAAGGAGTTCCGCACCGACCTGCAGCACGCGATCGACCTGCTGGACGTGGACCGCGCGTTCACCTCGCGCCACCTGAACGACGGCTTCTCGGGCGGCGAGAAGAAGCGCGCGGAGATCCTGCAGATGGCGATGCTGAAGCCCGACGTGGCGATCCTGGACGAGACCGACTCGGGGCTCGACATCGACGCGCTGCGCACGGTGGCGGAGGGCGTGCAGAAGCTGCACGACGAGCAGGGCCTCGGCGCCCTGATCATCACCCACTACCAGCGCATCCTGCACTACGTGAAGCCGGAGTTCGTGCACATCCTGATGGACGGCAGGATCGTGCTGGAGGGCGGCGTCGAGCTGGTGGAGCGCCTGGAGCGCGAGGGCTACGATGAAATCCGCCGCGAGTTCGGCGGCGGCGAGGTGGACGCGGTCGTTGCCGGTGACAGCGGTGTCTGAGGGCCAGGCGGCCGGCACGAACGGCGCGGCCCCGCCGCAGGCGAAGCCGGGGCGCCACCGGGAGGCGACGCTCTATCAGGCGCTGTCGGGCGCGGGCGCGGGCGACGGGCGCACGCTCGAGCAGCTGCGCGAGGTGGCGCTGGCGCACCTTTACACGGCGGAGCTGCCGGTCTGGCGCCGGTCGGGCTTCTGGACGACGAGCCTGCAGAGCCTCGACTTCGACGCGCTGACCCACGAGCCGCAGCCGCGGCCGCAAGAGGTGCCGGAGGTGGTGACGCGCACGCTGCCGGAGCGCAAGCGCGCGGGGCGAATCGTGCAGAGCGGGGGAACGGTCGTGCAGGTGGAGCTCGATCCGGAACTCGCGGCGAAGGGCGTGATCCTGTGCTCGCTGCAGGACGCCTTCCGCGACCACCGCGAGCTGGTGGCGCCCTGGTACAGCAAGCGCCTGCCGATCGACCGTCACAAGCTGGAGGCGGCGAACGCGGCGTACTGGAGCGACGGCGCCTTCCTGCACGTGCCGCAGGGGCTGAAGGTGGAGGACCCGTTCGAGATTGTCTACGCGATCGAGCAGCCGGGCACCGCGCAGTACGGGCGCACGCTGGTGGTGGGCGCGCCGACGAGCGACTTTCGGGTACACGAGTACGACCTGGCGGAGGACTTCGAGGGGCAGGCGCTGCACGCGGGCGCGTTCGAGCTGTACCTGCAGGACGGGGCGCGCTGCCGCCTGGCGCAGGTGCAGGACTGGGGCTCAGGCGAGGTCTACGACGTCTCGACGCGCTTCGTGGGCGTGGGCCGCGATGCCTACTGCCACTGGCTGCCGGCGCTGCTTGGCGGCCACCTGGTGCGCCAGCACCTGGAGCTGGCGGTCTCGGAGGCCGGCGGCGACATGGCGTTCCGCGGGCTGTTCTTCACGGAGGAGCAGGAGCACCTGGACATATTCGCGGTCGACCTGCACGAGACGGGGCCGTCGGGTGGCGACGTGCACTGGCGCGGGGCGGCGACGGGCGAGAGCCGCGCGAGCTTCGAGGGCTTGATCCAGATCGACCCCGGCGCCCAGCAGACGCACACCTACCTGCAGATCCACTCGATGATGCTCTCGCCGAAAGCGCGCGTGGACGCGATTCCCTCGGTGCTGGTCTCCTCCGATGACGTCTCGGCCTCGCACGGCGGCACGGTGGGCGAGCTGGACGAGACGTCGATCTTCTACATGCAGACGCGCGGGCTCGACCGCGCGGCGGCGGTGCGGGTGATCGTGGAGGGCTTCTTCGAGCCGCTGATCTCACAGCTGGACGACGAGCCGCTGGAAGAGGTCGTGCGCGCGAAGGTGACCGACAAGCTGGCGGCGGCGCGCGAGGACATCGAGGCGTATGCCACGACTCGCTGAGCGCTCGCTGGCGGCCAAGGCTGACTTCCCGATCTTCTCCGAGCGCCCGGGCGGGCGCGAGCTGATCTACCTCGACTCGGGCGCCACGGCACAGAAGCCGCAGGCGGTGATCGAGGCCCAGGCGGAGCACCTGCGCAAGCGCAACGCGAACGTGCACCGCGGCGTCTACGCGCTGGCGCAGGAAGCCGACGCGGCCTACGACGAGGCGCGCCGGCGCGTGGCGGCATTCGTGGGCGCCGACCCCCTGACGACGATCTTCACGAAGAACGTCACGGAGGCGATCAACCTGATCGCCTACTCCTGGGGCCGGGCGAACGTCGGCGCCGGCGACGCGGTGCTGATCACGCAGATGGAGCACCACGCGAACATCGTCCCCTGGCAGGTGCTGTGCCGGGAGCGCGGCGCGGAGCTGCGCTACCTGGAGGTCGACGAGCGCGGCGAGCTGTCGCTGCAACAGCTGGACGACGAGCTGGCGCGCGGCGACGTGAAGCTGCTGGCGTTCGCGCACGTCTCGAACGTCCTCGGAACGATCAACCCCGTCGCGGAGATCGCGGCGCGGGCTCGTGCGGCGGGCGCGGTCACGGTGATCGACGGCGCGCAAGCGGTGCCGCAGATGCCAGTCGATGTCCAGGCGATCGGCGCCGACTTCTACGCCTGGACGGGGCACAAGGCGCTGGGCCCGACGGGCATCGGCGTGCTGCACGGCCGGCGCGAGCTGCTGGAGGCGATGGAACCGTTCCTGACGGGCGGCGACATGATCGCCTCGGTGGACTTCCAGTCGGTGACGTGGAACGAGCTGCCGTTCAAGTTCGAGGCGGGCACGCCTCCGATCGCGGAGGCGGTGGGCCTGGCGGCGGCGGTGGACTATCTGGGCAATCTCGGCATGGGCCGCGTCCGCGAGCACGAGCGCGAGCTGACGGCGTACATGATCGAGCTGCTGAACGAGGTCCCCGCCGTGCGCGTCGTGGGGCCGCCGGAGGCCGACCGGCGCGGGGCGCTGGCGTCCTTCACGGTCGAGGGCATCCACCCGCACGACGTGGCCGAGCTGGCCGACCGCGCGGGCGTCTGCATCCGTGCCGGGCACCACTGCGCGCAGCCGCTGATGCGCTGCCTGGGCGTGGGCGCGACGGCGCGGGCTTCGCTGAGCGTCTACAACGAGGCCGCGGACGTCGAGGCGCTGGCCCAGGCGCTGCGTGGCGGCCGCGAAGTCTTCGGGCTCTGAGGACGTAGCACCATGGACGACCTGTACCGCGACTACATCCTCGACCACTACAAGCGCCCGCACAACTTCGGCGAGCTGGACCCGCACGACCTCGAGGCGCTGGAGCACAACCCGCTGTGCGGCGACGAGCTGGGCGTCCACATCCGGGTGAAGGACGGCCGCATCGAGGACCTGCGCTTTCACGGCCACGGCTGCGCGATCTCCCAGGCGGCGGCCTCGATCGCTTCGGAGGAGCTGAAGGGGATGGAGCTCGACGAGGTCGGCGGGCTCGATGCCGACTGGATGATCGAGCTGCTGGGGATCCCTGTCTCGGCCACCCGTCGCAAGTGCGCGCTGCTGAACCTGAAGGTGGTCCGCGGCGCGGTGACGGGCGACAACGCCTGGCCGACGTAGCGGCGGCCGTCCGGCGCGCGACCGTCAGCGCGTCCCAAGCGCGCGTTGCCATCCCACCCAGGAGTTGCGGTTCGGGCGATCGCATCCCGGGTGCGAATCGGCATCCCGAACGAGAGTTGCATCCCAAGCCGCGAGTAACTTCGGGCTCATGACATCCACAACCCCCATCGCGATCGCACCCGACCACGAGATCCTATGGTCAGATGACCATGGTAATATGACCATGGTCATGACCGTCCGCACCATCTCCGCCAGCCAGTTCAAGGCCCAGTGCCTGGCGATGCTCGACGAGGTGGCGGCGACGGGCGAGGAGATCGTCGTCACCAAGCGCGGTCGCGCGGTCGCGCGGGTATCCCCCATGAGCGAGCCGGAGAGCCTGCGCGGATCGGTCACGTTCAACGTGCCGGACGAGGTTCTGCTCGAACCGCTCGACGTCGAGTGGGACGCCGCCGCGGACGCATGATCGTGCTCGACACACACGCGTGGCTCTGGTGGCTGGCGGCCCCAGGGCGCCTGTCGCGATCGGCCAAGCAGGCGATCGAGCGGGCGCCGCGGATCGGCGTGTCGACGCTGAGCGCCTGGGAGGTGGCGATGCTGGCGCTGCGAGGGCGCATATCGCTCGACCGGGACGTGGGCCTGTGGGTCAGGCAGGCGCTCGCCGACGAGCGCGTGGAGTCGCTCGCACCCAGCGCCGACGTGGCGGTCTCGGCAGGGCTCCTCGACGCGCAGAGCTTCCCCGGGGATCCGGTCGATCGGCTGATCTACGCGACGGCGCGGTCGGTCGGCGCGACGCTGGTGACGCGCGATGCGGCGATGCGCGCGTTCGACTCCGCCTCGACGCTCTGGTGAGGACAGCCGGCCTCGATACAATTCCTAGCTGAGCGCACAGGATTGAGGTTCGGCCCGCCGAGCCCGGCGCGCACAGACTTTGAAAGCCCCCGGTAAGGAGCCTTATGGCAACGCTTGACCGCACGAAGATCACGAAGCCCAGCCCGATCGTCGAGGACGAGCAGGGACAGCTGATCGCCCGCAGGGGCATCTCGCGCGAAGTGGTGAGCGAGCTGTCGAAGATCAAGGGCGAGCCCGACTGGATGGCGGAGAAACGGCTGAAGTCGCTGGAGATCTTCGAACGCAAGCCGATGCCGAACTGGGGCCCGGACTTGAGCGGTCTGAACCTCGACGAGCTGGTGCTCTACTCGCCGCCGACGGCGGGGCGCTTCAACAGCTGGGACGAAGTCCCGGAGGAGATGAAGCAGACCTACGAGGACCTGGGCATCCCCCAGGCCGAGCGCGAGCACCTCGCGGGCGTCGTGGGCGTCTGGCGTCAAGAGCCGGTCTACGAGGGCCTGAAGGAGGAGTACGCGAAGCTGGGGATCCTGTTCTGCTCGATGGACACGGCGATCCGCGACTACCCCGAGTTGGTGCAGAAATACTTCATGAACAAATGCGTCCCGCCGCAGGACAACAAGTTCTCGGCGCTGCACGGGGCGGTCTGGTCGGGCGGCTCGTTCCTGTACGTGCCGAAGGGCGTGAAAGTGGACCTGCCGCTGCAGGCCTACTTCCGCATGGAGGGCGCCGGCGAGGGCACCTTCGAGCACACGCTGATCGTCGCGGACGAGGGCTCCGACGTGAACTACATCGAGGGCTGCACGGCGCAGACCTACTCGGTGAACTCGATGCACTCGGCGGTCGTGGAGATCTTCGTGCACGAGGGCGCGAAGGCGCGCTACACGACGGTCCAGAACTGGTCGAAGGACGTCTACAACCTGAACACGAAGCGCGCGATCGTCGACGCCGAGGGCACGGTCGAGTGGGTGGGCGGCTCGATGGGCGCGAAGTACGTGATGCTCTACCCGGGCTCCTACCTGATGGGCGAGGGCGCGCGCGCCGACCACCTGAACGTCGGCGTGGCGGGCAAGGGCGTGCACAAGGACACCGGCGCGAAGGTCCTGCACCACGCGCCGAACACGACGTCGAACATCCTGGCGAAGTCGATCTCCAAGGACGGCGGGATCATGGGCTACCGCGGCCTGGTGAAGATGAGCTCGAACGCCCAGGGCTCGAAAGCGCGGGTGCAGTGCGACGGCCTGATGATGGACGGCGAATCGCGCTCCGACACCTGGCCGGACATCCAGATCCAGAACCCGCACGTGACGGTGGCGCATGAGGCGACGGTCGGGCGCATCTCCGACGACCAGCTCTTCTACATGGGCTCGCGCGGCTTCACGGAGGACGAGGCGGCGGCGATGATCGTGAACGGCTTCATCGAGCCGGTGACGAAGGAGCTGCCGATGGAGTACGCGGTCGAGCTGAACCGCCTGATCCAGCTGGAGATGGTCGGAAGCATTGGGTAGGCCCGCTGTCGCGGGCCGGGCCGGCGCATGCGCCGGCCCACGGGTCCGCACGTGTGCGGACCACGAACGGCGGACGACGGCTGCTGCGCGGTGAGGGCTCCTGTCGACACGATCGCTGCGCCGCTGTTCCCGCGGAACCTGCCGTGGGTGAACGTCCCGGCGGGCGGGCAGGTGAGCATCCTGCAGCGCGACCGGCCGCTGCTGGTGGAGTTCTGGGACTTCTGCCGCCCGAACTCGATGCGGACGCTGCCGTACGTGAAGGCGTGGCACGAGCGCTACGCCGAGGCGGGCCTGCGGGTGGTGGGGGTGCACTGCCCGGGCTTCGAGCCCTCGCGCGAGGAGCACGCGGTGCGCGAGGCGGTTGCCCGCCTGGGCATCGAGCATCCGGTGCTGATCGACTCGGAGCTGGAGCTGTGGCAGGAGTACGAGAACGAAGGCTGGCCGGCGCGCTACCTGTTCGACGGGGGCGCGCGGCTGTTCGACTACCACTTCGGCGAGGGCGGCTACGAGGAGACGGAGCGTGCGATCCAGGAGCTGCTGGGGGTCGAGCGCGAGCCGCTGGAGCCATTGCGCCCGGAGGATGTGCCGGGAGCGGCGCTGATTGCGCCAACCCCGGAACAGCCGGGCGCCTACAGCGGCCCCTACGAGGCGGGCGGCGTATGGGCGGTGCTGGAGGGGGCGGGCACGCTGCACGTGAACGGGGAGCCGCTCACGGTCGGGCACACGGGCGCCCATGCGCTTGTCGAGCACGAGCGCCACACGGCGGGCGAGCTGGCGCTGGAGCCGGGTTCCGGCCTGGTCTGCCACGCCACCTGCTTCACGCCGGGCCTGGCCGAGCGCTGACGAACAATGGTCCGCTCGGCTTCACCCGGGCGCGTCTGCGGTCGATGAGATGGCATGGCGACGACCGCGTCGAAGTCGGCGCGCAGCGGCGGCCCGTTGGCGGGCCTGCTCGGCGGAGAGACGGTCCATGCGGCCTTTCAGCCGCTGGTGGACCTCTCCTCGAGCGAGGTGATCGGCTACGAGTCGCTGGCTCGCGGACCGCGGGGCAGCAAGCTGGCGAGCCCGGCGGCGCTGTTCGCGGCCGCGCGTGAGGCGGGGGTCGAGGAGGAGCTTGAGTGGGAGTGCACGCGGGCGGCCTTCCGCGGAGCGCTGGATGCCCGCCTGAGCGGCCGCGCGCTGTTCGTGAACCGCGAGCCGCGGTTCCTGGGCGCCGAGCCGCCGGCGGACGTGATCGAGCTGCTGGAGGCGGTGCTGGAGCGCGCGCCGGTCTTCGCGGAGTTCACGGAGCGCTCGCTGACCGATCAGCCGGCGCACCTGCTGGGGGCGGTGCAGCGCATGCGCCGGCGCGGCGTGGGCATCGCGCTGGACGACGTCGGCGCCGAGATCCGCTCGCTGGCGCTGATGCCGTACCTGGCGCCGGACGTGATCAAGCTCGACCTGCGGCTGGTGCAGGAGAAACCCTCGCCGCAGATCGCGGAGATCGTGCACGCGGTGAGCGCGGAGGCCGAGCGGACGGGGGCGCTCGTGCTGGCGGAGGGCATCGAGACCGAGCAGCACCGGCAGACGGCGCTGGCGATGGGCGCTCGCTACGGCCAGGGGTGGCTGTTCGGCCGTCCGGGTCGGCTCGTGCAAACGCAGGGCAGCGACGGCCGGCTCACGCCCGAGCCAAACCGCACCCTGGGCCTTGAGTCGCGCAGCCCGTTCGAGGTGGTGGCGCGTACGCGCGAGACGCGGGTCGGCACGAAGCGGCTGCTGCTGGCGCTCAGCCGCCAGATCGAGGCCGGGGTCGCGTCGCTCGGCCCCGCGGCCGTGGTGCTCAGCACCTTCCAGGAGGCCCGCTTCTTCACGCCGGCGACCGCGGCGCTCTACACGCAGCTCGGCGAAGGAGCCGCGCTGGTCGGGGCGCTGGGCGTGGGCCTCGCAGAGCAGCCCGCCCCGAAGGTTCGGGGCGTCGCGCTCGACCGCGCCGACCCGCTGCGGGGCGAGTGGGACGTGACGGTGATCGCGCCGCACTTCTCGGTGGCGTTCGTGGCCCGCGAGCTGGGCGATGAAGGGCCGGACATGGATCGGCGCTTCGAGTTCACGACCACTTATGACCGCGGGCTGGCGATCGAGGCGGCGCGCGCGATGATGAGCCGCCTGGCCGGGCAGCGCTGACCGAGCGGCCAGGCGCTCAGCGCGAGCGCGCGGCCGCCCGCGGATCGAGCTCCGCGTGGGTCCGGTCGAGCAGCAACCGCCGCAGCTGCGGCGGACCCTGATCCTCGACGATCGCGCAGGTCCCGGGCCAGTAAGGGCTCTCGCCGGGGTTCCGCGTCAGGAAGATGCCGTCATAGGTCCAGCAGCCGACGTTCACGAGCCGCGCCGGGGGCTCGCCCTCGCGGCCCGGCACGGACACGGGCGGGCGCCACTCGCCCTGCGCGTCGCCATCCAGCGGGCCTGCGCGGTGCGTGTGCCCGAACAGCACGTAGGCGTCGCCGAGTTCGAGGCGCGTGGTGACTTCGCCCATCGCGCGCAGGCCGGCGCGGCGCAGCTCGCCCAGGGAGACCTCTGCCTTCAGCGGCCCCACCCCCGCGCGGTTCAGCGCCGCGACCGCGAGCGGGAAGCCCGTCACGAGCGCCTGCTTGCGCAGGCGCGCCCCGAGCGCCGCCAGCCGCCGGCGGCCGGCGTGCCCGTTCGCTCCGGCCGCGGAGTGCCCGTCGTCGCCGCTGAGCGCGCGCCAGGCGTTCACGGTGCCCATGCCGTTCAGCGCGTCGCCCGTGAGCGAGTCGCGCGCCACCGCGTGGCGCCACGCGTACATCGGCGCGGTGACCGCCTCGTAGTCGCCGACCCCGCCGAACGAGCTCGCGGGCATGCCCATCAGCCTGCTCATCACACCGACGCTCAGGCGCTCGACGGTCGGCACCGTCAGATGGCAGTCGAGGTAGTGGCCGTGCGTCGCGTACACGTCCTCTCGCAGCCACAGGCCCGGATAGGCGAAGCGCACGCGCGCGGGCGAGGCCCAATCCGCCAGGCGCGCGACCGCCGGCGAGGCCTCAGCGGGCTCGATCAGCTGTTCGAGACCGAGCTCGCTGCGCTCGGGCAGCTCGGCGCGCAGCGCCAGCCAGGGCTCGATCAGCGCGTGATCGTGGTTGCCCGCGACGAGCACCAGCTCGCGCCCCGCGAGCGCTCGGCCGAGCTCCTCGAAGAACGGCCGCGCCACGGCGAGCGCCTGGCGCGGCGGGCCGTGACGCAGCTCGAGCACGTCGCCGAGCAGCACCACGCGGTCGGCCTCGGCGGCGGCTCGCAGCAGCGGCTCGCGCAACTCGGGGCGGCGCAGCAGGTCGGCGCGCGAGGCCGAGCCCAGGTGCAGGTCGGAGAGGACCAGGGTGCGCATCAGTGCAGCTCCGTGGGGGCCGTGCGAGCCCTTCGGCTCCCGCTCGCGGCCGCTTCGCCCGCGCGGCTTTCCGCTACGGCGCTCAGCGCGCCCCGCCGACGCCCGCGGCCGCGCGAATCGGCTTCGGCAGCATGAAGCGGACGTCCTCCTTGATCACGTGGAACTCGGAGATGTCCTCCTCGGCGACCCCGCGGTCGCGGAACAGCGCGACCAGGTCCTGGACCAGCTCCTCGGGGGCGCTCGCCCCGGAGGAGATGCCGACCGTGCGCGGCCCGTCGAGCCACTCCTGGCGCACCTCGCCGGCGCGATCGATCAGGTGCGCCTCGGTGCCGCAGTCGCGCGCCACCTCGACGAGGCGCACGGAGTTCGATGAGTTGCGCGAGCCGATCACCAGCAGCAGGTCGCAGTGCTCGGCCATCTGCTTGACCGCCGCTTGGCGGTTCGTGGTCGCGTAGCAGATGTCGTCGGTGCGCGGCCCGACGATCTTCGGGAAGCGCTCGCGCAGGCGCGCGATGATCGCGGTCGTTTCGTCGACCGCGAGCGTCGTCTGCGTGACGTAGGCGACGCGCTCGGGGTCCTCGATCTGGAGGGTGTCGACGTCCTGCTCGTCCTGCACGAGCACGATCCGCTCAGGCGCCTCGCCCATCGTGCCTTCGACCTCCTCGTGGCCGTCGTGGCCGACGAGCACGATCGTGTAGCCCTGCTCGGCGAAGCGCACCGCCTCGCGGTGGACCTTCGTCACCAGCGGGCAGGTCGCGTCGATCGTGCGCAGGCCGCGCGCCTCGGCGCCCGCGCGCACGCTCGGGGCCACCCCGTGGGCGGAGAAGACGCAGACCGCGCCCTCGGGCACCTCGGTCTCCTCCTCGACGAAGATCGCGCCCCGTTTGCGCAGCTGTTCGACGACGTGCTTGTTGTGCACGATCTCCTTGCGCACGTAGACCGGCGCGCCGTGCAGCTCCAGCGCGCGTTCGACCGTCTGCACGGCTCGATCGACGCCCGCGCAATAGCCGCGAGGCGCCGCGAGCAGCAACTTCTGAACCGTATTCGGCACGATTGCCATTGTAGGGCCCACCCCGGTACGCTAGCCCTCATGCCTCAGCGTCACCTCGACCGCCTGACAGCAGTAGACGCCTCCTTCCTGCATCAGGAGGGCGCCAACTCGCACATGCACATCGGCGGGCTGACGATCGTCGAAGGCCCTCCGCCCAGCATGGGCGAGTTCCTGGAGCAGATCCGTCGCCGGCTGCACCTCGTGCCGCGCTACCGGCACAAGCTCGCCTCGACCGCGCTCGACAGCGGCCGGCCCGTGTGGGTCGACGACCCGGACTTCAACCTCGAGTACCACATCAGACACACCGCGCTGCCCTCCCCTGGCGGCTGGGAGCAGCTGTGCGGCCTGACGGCGCGGATCTTCTCCCAGCAGCTCGACCGCTCGAAGCCGCTGTGGGAGATGTGGCTGATCGAGGGGCTGGAGCAGGACCGCTTCGCGCTGATCACGAAGACCCACCACTCGCTGATCGACGGCATCGCCGGCGTCGACCTGGCGACGGTGCTGTTCGACCTCTCCCCCGACGCCCCGCCGATCAAACACTCCGGCAAGGCCTGGCAGCCGCACCGCGAGCCGCGCTCGCCCGAACTGCTCGCCGCCGGGCTGCGGGGGGCCGTGAAGGCGGGATTGGAGCTCGCGGAGGGGGCGCTGGACGCGCTCGCCCACCCCGAGCACGCGCTGAACCGCGCGCGCGAGGCGGCGGAGGGAATCGGCGAGATCATCTGGGCCGGCCTGAACCCCGCCCCCGAGACGCCGCTGAACGTGCCGATCGGCCCGCACCGGCGCTTCTACGGGATCGGCTGCCAGCTCGACGACTTCAAGACCGTGAAGAACGCCTTCGGGGGCACCGTCAACGACGTCGTGCTCGCCGTCGTCACCGGCGCGCTGCGCAGCTTCCTGATCTCGCGCGGCAGGCGCACCGCCGGCGTCGAGATGCGCGCGCTGGTCCCGGTCTCGGTCCGCGTCGAGGACGAGCACGGGCAGGGCGGCAACCGGATCGTCGTGATGCGCGGGCCGCTGCCCGTCTACATCGCCGACCCCGTGCAGCGGCTGCGGTTCGTCTCACACGCGATGGACGGGCTCAAGGAGTCCAAGCAGGCGCTCGGCGCGGAGGTGATCGCCGGCGCGCAGAACTTCGCGCCGCCCACGATCCTCGCGCAGGCCTCGCGCCTGAACTTCTCCACTCGGCTGTTCAACCTGCTCGTCACGAACGTCCCCGGGCCGCAGTTCCCCCTCTACGTGCTGGGGCGCGAGATGATCGAGGCCTACCCGATCGCCTTCCTGCCCGAGAACCACGCGCTCGCGATCGGGATCATGTCCTACAACGGCCAGATGAACTTCGGCCTGCTCGGCGACTTCGACGCGCTACCCGACATCGACCAGATCAGCGACAGCATCGCCGAAGAGCTGGCGACGCTGGTCGCGCTGGCGCGCGAGCAAGCCGCCACGCCGGCCTAGCGACCACCTATAGACGGTCGCTGACCAAGCCTCGCCAGCACGCAGGGAGCGTGGCGTAGGGACCTACGCGAGCGAGAGGACGCCGCGAGGCGCAGCGTCAGCGGCCGTCTAGTACCCGAGCGCGAACTTCGCGTCCTCGGACATCTTCTCCGGAGACCACGGCGGCACGAACACCATCTCGGAGTCGACCGATTTCACGCCGTCCAGTTCGCCGACGAACTCCTGGATCTGTTCGTCCACCTGCGGCCCGATCGGGCAGCCCGGCGTCGTCAGCGTGAACGTCACGTGCACGTGACCGTCGCTGACCTCGACGCCGTAGATCAGGCCCAGCTCCACGAAGTCCAGCCCCAGCTCAGGATCGATCACGTTCGACAGCGCGTCCATCACGTCGTCGACCGTCGGTGAGGAGCCGTTGCCCGCCGCAGGAGCCGCCTCGGCGGCCGGTGCGACGGGGCCGGCACCCTCGTCAGGCGCCTGCGATGTGAAGTCCTCGGACATGGTCCGAGTCTAGCGGCGCCCTAGTTGTCGCAGCCCAGGCGGTCCCACATGTACAGCTGGATGCACTCGTTCGCGAGCTCGATCGCGCGGTCGCGCGAGAGGCGTGGCAGCACCGTGTCGAGCGCCTGCTCCTCCGAGACTCCCGCCTGGAAGGCTTCCTCACCGCGGAAGCCTGCCGCGATCTTCAGCGCCTCGCGACGGTTTTCGCCCAGCGTCGGGAAGACGCCGACGAGGAAGTCCGTGTTCGGGATCGGCTGGCCGACCTCGAGCGAGGCGTGCCACGCCGCGAGCAGGTGCAGGTCGTCCTCGTCGAGGTCCGCGATCGCCTTCGCGTAGTGGACCGCCAGCTCCGGCTCGGGGATGTCATCGACCCACGCGCGCACGACCTCGCTGACGAGCTGGCGCCGGGCCTCGCGGCCGACGGACTCGGCGATCACTCGGATGGCGTCCTGCGGCTCGATGAAGCAAAGTGGCATCTTGACTCCCGCGGGGTGGGAAACAGGTGACGCGCTGGACTGTAGGGAGCCGTGTGGACGGCTCTTTCGGCTACAGGCCGAAGGCGTCGCGGGCGCGCGAGAGCGTCTGCTCGTCGCTCGCGTCCGCGCCGAAGCCCAGCGTCGCGCGCTGCTCTGCGCCCCAGTTCGCCAGCGCCAGGTCGAGCGCCGCGAGCGGCGTCCCGGCCGCCTCCGCGACCGCGCGCGCCCGCCGCTCCAGGAGCTGCACGTCGCCGATCGCGAAGATCCGCTTCGCCGCCAGCGTCGTCGCGTCCTCCGCGTCCGCGCCGCGGCCCGCCGCGACGTGCAGGGCGTCGGCCTCCAGGGGGCACAGCCCCAGCGCCCCCAGCAGCACCAGCAGCTCGTAGCGCGCCGCGCGCTGCAGGCCCGGCAGCGCCAGGCGCTCGAACACCCGCTCGAAGCGGCGCTGCGGCGTCCAGCCGGGGTCGCCGCCGAACGCGTCCGCCTGCGAGCCCGCCTGCTCGACCCAGCCGCGGTAGGCCCGCAGCGTCGCCGCCCCCCGCGCGGGGTCGTACGAGCCGCGCGGGCCGACCGGCGCCCCGTCGAGATCGGGTGGGTCCCCCGGCCCGGAAGAAGCCGCCAGCGCCGCGCGGATGCCCGCGAACGCATCGTGGTCATCCAGCGGGCAGAGATAGGCCGTCAGGAAGCAGCCCCAAAAGGCGCGCTCGACCCGCTCGCCACCGCCTCCACCCGTGCCGACGCCCGCCGTTGCCCCCGCCCCCGCGACCGGCGCCTCCGCCCCCGACGCCGACGCCGCCCGCAGCTCCGCGTAGAAGCCGGGCGCCGCCGTGGCGCCCGCGTCGCCTTCCAGCGAGCGCAGCCGCCCGTGCGAGAACGCCAGCTCCTGCGCCAGGCGCTCGGCGTCGGCGGAGGCGCGCACGCCCGGCAGCAGCGGGCTGGAGAAGCCGTCCTCAGCCGCCCGCGCCTGGCGTCGCACGCGCACCGGCTCGCCGCGGGCGCCGCGCGGAAGGCGGGCGCCGCGGCCCGCCGCCGATCCCGCCGAGGAGCCACGCCGCCGCGCCGCGCCGCCCGCGGCTTTGCGCGCCGGCTCGGCGCCAGGCAGCGTCTTGCTGCAGATCGGGCAGCGCTCTAGGAAGCGACCGTGGCGGCAGAAGGTAGGCACTCGACCGGGGGCTTGAATCCGTTCGCGCGCGCCCGTTCGGCACCGGCCGCGCGCTCCTTGGCCAGAGCGTACATGTAGTCGTCGAAGTCGACCTGGATCGTGTGGCGCTTGGAGGCCACGTAGCGCTTGCGCATCGCTGCCTGGTCCGCCGCCACGTCGGCGCGCAGGTCCGCCGGCGAGGGCAGCCGGTAGTAGCCCGTCAGGTAGTCCCCCACCCACGCGCCCTGGGCCTCCGCGATCGGCATGATCGCCCCCAGCGGCTGCAGCAGCCCCACGAAGAAGACGTTCGGGATCTGCGGGTGGAAGACGCGGCGGTACAGCTCGATGTGGTTCTCCGGCGCCGAGATGAAGTCCTCGTCGAAGAAGGGGAAGGAGATCTGGTAGCCGGTGCAGTAGACGACGACGTCCGCCTCGACCTCGCTGCCGTCGGTGAAGCGCACCGTGCTGCCGCCCGCGAAGCAGTCGATGTTCGGCTTCGGGGCGATCGTCCCGTGCTGGATGCGGTCGATGATCCGCCCCGAGATCGTCGGGTGCGCGTCGCCGAGACGGTGGTTCGGCTTCGGCAGCCCGTAGCGCTCCGGCGGGCCGACGTAGCTGCGCACGAGCTGCTGCAGCGCCCGCTGGCGGACCTTGAACGGGACTCGCGGATCGTTGCGCAGCTGGTCCACCGGTTTGCCGAAGATGTACTTCGGGATGATCCAGACGCCGCTGCGCGCCGACAGGTACGTGCGCTCCGCGACGTAGGAGGACTCCACCGCGATGTCCATCGCCGAGTTGCCCATCCCCAGGATCACCGCGCGCCGCCCCGCGAACAGCGAGTTGTCCACGTAGGAGTGGGCGTGCAGCTGCTCGCCCGCGAACGTCTCCGAACCCGGGAACGCCGGTTCGGGCCAACGCGGCTTCCAGTGGTGGCCGTTCGCCACCACCAGCGCGTCGTACCAGAGCTTCTCGCCCGTCTCCAGCGTCACCGTCCAGATGCCGCGCTCGTCGCGCGCCGCGTGCTGCACCCCCGTCTCGAACACGATCCGCTCGCGGAAGCCGAAGTGGTCCACGTAGTCGTCGAAGTACGCCGCGATGTGCGTGTGGTGTGGGAAGTCCGGATAGCTCTCCGGCATCGGGTAGTCCGAGTAGGCCATCCGCTGGCGCGAGGTGTTGATGAACAGGTCGCGGTAGGCCGCCGACATCCCGTTGCGGTTGCCGAACACCCAGTTGCCGCCGACGCGGTCTGACTTCTCGAAGCAGTCGAAGGGGATGCCGCGCTCGTGCAGCGCCTTCGCCGCCGCGATCCCCGAGGAGCCGGCGCCGATGACGCACACGCGCGGGAGCGCCGCCGCGCCCGGCTTGTTGTCAAGGGTGGCTCGCATGTGTCAAGCCTAGGGAATGTTGCATTCCGGGCGACTAGTCGTCGGCCGGGACGCCGGGGCTGACGTGCCGCGGCGGCCCCTCCGGGCCGGCGTCCGCGTCGCCATGTCCGGCGATTCCCTGATCCTGCGGCAGCCCCCCCGCCTCGCCCGCGCCGTTGCGGCGCGCCGCGAGGTAACGGTCCACCATGCGGGCGCACTGGCGCCCCTCGTTGATCGCCCACACGATCAGCGACTGCCCGCGGCGCGCATCGCCCGCGGCGAACACCCCGTCGACCGAGCTGGTGTAGGGCGCCTGGGTCTTGACGTTCCCGCGCGGGTCCTTCGCCACGCCCAGCTCGTCCAGCAGCAGCGGCTCCGGGTGCAGGAAGCCCATCGCCAGCAGCACCAGCTCCGCCTTCAGCTCGCGCTCGGTACCAGCCACCGGCGCGAACGGCGGCGCCGGCTCGGCCTGGGCGACGTGCAGCGCCGCGACGTTGCCCTCGCCGTCATCGGAGAAGCGGGTCGTCACGATCGAGTAGTCCTGCTCGCCCACCTGGGCGTCGCGCGCCTCCTCCATCGCGTAGCTGAGGCGGTACTTCAGCGGCCACTCCGGCCACGGCGTGCGCTCGTCGGGCCGCTTCGCCGGCGGCTCCGGCAGGAGCTCCAGCTGCGTGATCGAGCGCGCGCCCTCGCGCAGCGCGTTGCCGACGCAGTCCGCGCCGGTGTCGCCGCCGCCGATCACCACGACGTCAAGGCCCTTCGCGCTGATCGCCTGCTCGACCCCCGGCTGCGCCGTCATCGGCTTCGGCCCCTGCTCGCGCGCCACCCAACGGTTGCGCTGGTAGAGGTAGTCCATCGCGAAGTGGACGCCGCTGTGCTCGCGGCCCTCCACCGGCAGATCGCGCGGCACGCGCGAGCCCGTCGCCAGCACCACGGCGTCGTAGTCGCGCCGCAGCTCCGCCACCGTCACGTCGCGCCCGACGTCGACGCCGCAGCGCAGCTCGACGCCCTCCCCCGCGAGCTGGTCGACGCGGCGCTGCACGACCGTCTTCTCGATCTTGAAGTCCGGCACGCCGAAGCGCACGAGCCCGCCGATCGACTCGTCGCGCTCGAACAGCGTCACGCGGTGCCCGGAGCGGCGCAGCTGCTGCGCCGCCGCCATCCCCGCCGGGCCGGAGCCCACGACCGCCACCGCCTGGCCGGTCTCGTTGCGGGGCGGTTTCGGCACCACCCAGCCCTCTTCCCAGGCGCGGTTGATGATCGAGTTCTCGATCTGTTTGATCGTCACCGCCTCGCCCTCGCGGATCTCCAGCACGCACGCCGCCTCGCACGGCGCCGGGCACAGCCGGCCGGTGAACTCCGGGAAGTTGTTCGTCGCGTGCAGCTGGGCGATCGCCTCGGGCCAGCGATCGCGGTAGACGAGGTCGTTCCAGTCTGGGATCAGGTTCCCCAGCGGGCAGCCGTTGTGGCAGAAGGGGACGCCGCAGTCCATGCAGCGCGCGCCCTGGTCGCGCAGCTCCGGCAGCGGCCGCGTCAGCAGGAACTCGCGATAGTCGTGCGCGCGTTCGGACGGGTCCCGGTAGGGGACGCCGTGGCGCTCGATCTTCAGAAAGCCGCCGAGCTTGCCCATCAGGCGGGCACCGCCAGCGCACGCTGCGCCCGTTCGGCCAGCACGCGCTTGTAGTCGTGCGGCATCACCTTCACGAACGCGCCCTTGCCCAGCAGCTCCTCGAAGCCGTCGAGCACCCGCGCCGCCACCGGCGAGCCCGTGCGCTCGGCGTGCTCCTCGATCAGCTCGCGCAGCTCGGCCGCGTCCTCCGCGGAGGGCGCTTCGAAGCCCACCATCCCCATGTTGCAGCGATCCGCGAAGGCGCCGTGCTCGTCGAGCACGTAGGCGACGCCGCCGCTCATGCCCGCCGCGAAGTTGCGCCCCGTCTCCCCCAGCACGACCACGCGGCCGCCGGTCATGTACTCGCAGCAGTGGTCGCCCACGCCCTCCACCACGGCGCTCGCGCCGGAGTTGCGCACCGCGAAGCGCTCGCCCGCCAGGCCGCGGAAGAACGCCTTGCCGCGCGTGGCCCCGTACAGCACCGTGTTGCCCACGATCACGTTCTGCTCCGCGACGAAGCCCTCCGGCATGCCCTCGCGCGGGCGCACCGCGATCGTCCCGCCCGACAGGCCCTTGCCCGCGTAGTCGTTCGCGTCGCCGCGCAGCGTGAACGTCACGCCCGGCGCCAGCCAGCCGCCAAAGCTCTGCCCAGCCGAGCCCTCGAACTCGACTTCGATCGAGCCCTCGCGCAGGCCCTCGGCGCCGCGCTCGCGGGCGATGTGGCTTGAGAGGATGCCGCCGACACAGCGGTTGCGGTTGCGGATCGGCAGCTCGATCCGCACGCGGCCCTCCCCGATCGCCGGCACGTCCGGGTCGCGCAGCGCCGGCGCCGCGCGCTCCACCAGCTCCCAGTCAAGCGCGTCCTCCAGCACCGCCGGCGGCGGTTCGACGCGGTGGCGCGGCGTGCCCTCCGGCAGCTCGACGTGGGTCAGCATGTGGGTCAGGTCGACGCCCCGCGCCTTCCAGTGGTCGATCGCCTCGCGCGCCGAGAGCAGGTCGACGCGGCCGATCGCTTCGTCCAGCGAGCGCAGGCCCAGCGAGGCCAGGATCTCCCGCACTTCCTCCGCCACGAAGAAGAAGAAGTTCACCACATGCTCGGGCGTGCCCTGGAAGCGCTTGCGCAGCTCGGGGTCCTGCGTCGCGATCCCCACCGGGCACGTGTTCAGGTGGCAGGCGCGCATCATGATGCAGCCCGTCGCGATCAGCGGCGCCGTCGAGAAGCCCATCTCGTCCGCGCCCAGCATCGCCGCGATCATCACGTCGCGGCCCGTCTTCAGCTGACCGTCGGTCTGCACCTTGATCCGCGAGCGCAGGTCGTTCAGCAGCAGCGTCTGCTGCGTCTCCGCGAGGCCGATCTCCCAGGGACAGCCCGCCGACTGGATCGAGGACTGCGGCGAGGCGCCCGTGCCGCCGTCGTGGCCCGCGATCAGCACGCGGTCCGCGTTCGCCTTCGAGACCCCCGCCGCGACAGTGCCGACGCCGATCTCCGAGACGAGCTTCACCGACACCTCCGCCTGCGGGTTGCCGCAGCGCAGGTCGTAGATCAGCTGCTTCAGGTCCTCGATCGAGTAGATGTCGTGGTGCGGCGGCGGCGAGATCAGGCCCACGCCCGGGGTCGTGTGGCGGATCGAGCCGATGTACTCGTCGACCTTGTGCCCCGGGAGCTGGCCACCCTCGCCGGGCTTCGCCCCCTGGGCCATCTTGATCTGCAGCTCGTCCGCGTTGACCAGGTAGTGGATCGTCACGCCGAAGCGGCCCGAGGCCACCTGCTTGATCGCCGAGCGGCGGCGGTCGCCGTTGGCGTCGGGGGTGAAGCGCACCGGGTCCTCGCCGCCCTCGCCCGTGTTCGAGCGCCCGCCCAGGCGGTTCATCGCGATCGCCAGCGTCTCGTGCGACTCGCGCGAGATCGAGCCCAGGCTCATCGCGCCCGTGCAGAAGCGCTTCACGATCTCGCTCGCGGGCTCCACCTGCTCCAGTGGGATCGCTCGCCCGTCATCGTCACCGGCCCCGCCGCTCCCGGCGGGGCCGATTTTCAGAAGTCCACGCAAAGTCGCCTTGCGCGAGGCGTCTTCGTTGATCGCCTGCGCGTACTCGCGGTACTTCTCGAACGCCGCGCTGCCGCGCACGCTCTCAAGCGCCGCCGAGTCGCCTTTCAGCGCCGCGCCCACATCGCCGTTCGCCGCGCGCACCGCGTGCTGGACCAGCGCGATCGTCTCGGGGTTCCACTGGTGGTGCTCGCCGTCGCGGCGCCAGGCGTAGACGCCACCCACCGGCAAGAGTTCGTCCTGCGGCACCGGATAGGCGCGCGCGTGGCGCTGCAGTGCCTCCTCCGCCAGCACCTCCAGGCCCACGCCGCCGATCCGCGAGGCCGTGCCCGTGAAGTAGCGCGCCACCACCTCGCTGTCGAGCCCCACCGCCTCGAAGATCTGCGCCCCGCAGTAGGACTGGATCGTCGAGATGCCCATCTTCGAGATCGTCTTCAAGAGCGCTTTGCCCAGCGCTTTCACGACGTTCTCCGCCGCCTTCACCGGGCCGATCTCGACCTCGTTGCCGTCGGCGTCCAGGCGCTTGATCGCGTGCTGGCCGATCGTCAGCTCGTCCAGCGTCTCGAGCATCAGGTAGGGGTTGATCGCCACGGCCCCGTAGCCGATCAGCGTCGCGAAGTGGTGCACCTCGCGGGGCTCGCCCGACTCCAGGATGATCCCCGCCCGCAGCCGCGTGCCCTCGCGCACGAGGTGGTGGTGGACCGCGGCGACCGCCAGCAGCGAGGGGATCGGCACCCGGCGCGCGCTCAGCAGGCGGTCCGAGAGCACGATGATGTTCACGCGTTCGGCCACCGCCTCCGAGGCTTCGCGGCAGATGCGATCCAGCGCCTCCGCCATCCCCGCCGCGCCCTTCTCCACCGACCAGGTCGTGTTGATCGTGCGCGCCGCGAACACGTCGTGGTGGACGTGGCGCAGCGTCTCCAGCTCGCGGTTCAGCAGGATCGGCTGGTTCAGGATCAGCTTGTGCGCGTGCTCGGGGGTCTCTTCGAACAGGTTGCGCTCCGAGCCCAGGCTCGTCGACAGGCTCATCACGATCTCCTCGCGGATCGGGTCGATCGGCGGGTTCGTCACCTGCGCGAACAGCTGCTTGAAGTAGGAGAACAGCGGCGGCGCCTGCTCGGAGAGGACCGCGAGAGAGAGATCGTTCCCCATCGAACCGACCGGCTCCGCGCCGTCGCGCGCCATCGGCGTAAGCAGCACGCGCAGGTCCTCCTGGGTGAAGCCGAACGCCCGCTGGCGGGTGCGCAGCGGCTGGTCTGAGATCGTCACCTGGTCGGAGGGCTCCAGCGCCGCGAACGGCACCGCGCTCTGCTCGTACCACTCGCGGTAGGGCCTGCGGGTCGAGACGCCGCGCTTGACCTCCTCGTCCTCGACGATGCAGCCGCGCTGCAGGTCCACCAGGAACAGCTTGCCCGGTTGCAGGCGGCCCAGCCGGCGCACGCGCTCGGGCGCCACGTCCATCAGGCCCGACTCCGAGCCCAGCACCACGAGGCCGTCGGTCGTCTCCACCCAGCGGCCCGGGCGCAGGCCGTTGCGGTCCAGCGTCGCCCCCACGACGCGGCCGTCCGTGAATGCCACCGACGCCGGGCCGTCCCACGGCTCCATGAGGCAGGAGTGGTAGGCGTAGAAGCCCTTCAGGTCCTCCGGCAGGTCGTCGCGGTCGCGGTAGGCCTCCGGGATCATCATCATCGCCGCGTGCGGCAGCGAGCGGCCGCCCAGCATCAAGAGCTCCAGCACGTTGTCGAACGTCGCCGAGTCCGAGTTGCCCTCGCCCACCACCGGCAGGATCTTCGGCAGGTCCTCGCCGAACAGCTCGCTGCGCAGCTCCGACTCCCGGGCGCGCATCCAGTTCACGTTGCCGCGCACCGTGTTGATCTCGCCGTTGTGGCAGATCACCCGGTAGGGGTGCGCCAGCTCCCAGCTCGGGAAGGTGTTCGTCGAGAAGCGCGAGTGCACCAGCGCCAGCGCGCTCTTGCAGCGCTCGTCCTTCAGGTCCGGGTAGAACTCCCCCAGCTGGAAGCTGATCAGCATCCCCTTGTAGTTGATCGTGCGAGAGGAGCTGGAGGCCACGTACAGGCTCGGGCGCTCCGGCGTCAGCTCCGCCACGCGGCGGATCACGTAGAGCTTGCGCTCGAAGGCGTCCTGGTCGCCCGAGTGCAGCTCGCCCGCACCCACGAACAGCTGGCGGATCTCCGGGCGGCAGGCGCCCGCCACCTCGCCGGCGTGCTCCGGGCGGACCGGCACCTCGCGCCAGCCCAGCACCCGCTGGCCCTCGTCGCGGGCCGTCTGCTCCAGCAGCGCCTGCACCCGCTCGCGCTCGCCGGTCTCCGTGGGCAGGAAGCACATCAGCACGCCGTAGCCGCCCTGCGGCGGCAGCTCGAAGTCCACCGTCGCCCGCAGCAGCTCGTCGGGCATCTGCATCAGGATCCCCGCCCCGTCGCCGGTGCGCGGGTCCGCGCCGCTGGCGCCGCGGTGCTCCAGGTTCTCGAGCGCCGTCAGCGCCTCCGCCACGACCTCGTGCGTCGCCTGGTTGTCCAGGCGCGCCACCATGCCAACGCCGCAGGCGTCGTGCTCGTAGCTGGGGTCGTACAGTCCGACCGCCTGTGGAGGCTGCGTGTTGTGCGGATTCATGGAAGTGCTCCCTTGGGGCGGTGCTTTCCCCGTGTCTCGGGCAGGCGGGCACCTGAGGCTTGAGCCAGAAAGCGTAGCAGTGGACCGGGGCTTGTAATCGGGCGCTTTTAGGGGTGCTCGCGGAGCGTCTCCGTCTCCTCCCAGGAGCACAGACTCCCCCGACCCGGGCACGTCAGGCACAGCGCCCGGTGCGGGCGCTCGCTGACCGCGAAACGGCCCTCACGCGCCGCGGCCAGGCGCCGCGCCAGGCGCTCCTCCAGCACGAGCCGGTCCGCGGCCCCGAAGCGCACCGAGACCCAGGCGTTCGGCTCCAGGAACCAGTGCACCACCTCGACGGCCTGTGCGCCGTCGCGTAGCACCGCCAGCGCATAGAGCAGGCGCTGCACGGCGTACTCGCGCTCGACCAGCTCCTCCAGCTCCCCCGCGCCCGTCCCTGCGGGCACGCGGTTGCTCTTGTAGTCCAGCACCAGCGTCGTGCCGTCGCGCTCGCGCGCCAGCAGGTCGATCACGCCATTGATCAGCGGCTCCTCCGGAGCCAGCGCGAACGCGAACGGGTGCTCGCGGCCGATCAGGCTCGCCGCCGCCACCCGCGCCGCCGGCTCCGCGCCACAGCTCGCCGCCACCAGCGCCGCCAGCTCCTCGCGCTCCCCGGCTTTCACGCGGATGCCCAGCTCGCGCGCGTGCTCGCCCACCTGCTCCGGCGTCGGCGGCCGCGGGTCGGAGAAGTCCAGCAGCTCCATCAGGCGGTGGACCAGCGTGCCGCGGGCGCGGGGGTCCAGCTCCTCCGGGCGCGCGCCTGCCTCATCGGCGCCCGGCGGCGCCGCGGCCGTGCGCGCCGCGGCGCGATCCTCCGGCAGGCGCAGCACGCGTTCGAGGTAGTAGCGGTAGCCGCAGCGCTCAAGCTCCGTCAGCGAGCTGTAGCTGAACGTCGAGATGTGGGCCATCGCCGCGGTGGCGGGGTCCGGCGGCTCGGCGGCGGGCTCGGCCGGGCCGGGTTCTTCGGCGGCGGGGCGGGTCGGGGCGGGCGGCTCGGCGGCGGCCCGGGGCGGGTCGGGTGGGTCGGCGGCTTGCACAGGCCCGGCGGGGCCGGGCGCCGGCACGGGCGCCGGCACGGGCGCCGGTGGCTCGCCGAACGCGGGGGCGAGCGGCGTGTTGAGCCGCAGGCGCACACGCGCCATGTCGCCAACGCCCTCGGCCCCCTCGGCTCCTTCGGCGCCCGCGGCGCCCGCGGAACCGGGCGTCGCCACCTCGGGCGGCTCCTCGCCGGCGGCGAGCATCGCGGGCAACCCCTCGCAGATGGCGGGCCCGAGCCAGGAGACGGGCGCGCCGCCGGGGCCGATTCGCGGCCAGCGCGCGAAGTTGGCGGCGCCGCTGAGCAGCAGCAGCTCGCGGGCGCGGGTCATGGCGACGTACATGATCCGGTCCTCCTCCTCGGCTTCGCGCTCACGGCGCTCGGCGCAAAGCTGCTCGTAGTCGAGCGCGGGCTGCGAGTCGCCGTCCTGGACGCGCATCAGCCGGAAGCCGACCCGCTCCCCCTCGGCGATCAGGTCGGGGGTGCGGGCGTTCGGCTGGCGGCCCAGGTCGGCGACGCAGACGACGGGGAACTCGAGTCCCTTCGCGGCGTGCACGGTCATCAGCCGCACGGCGTCGGGCTCGGTGCCCTCGACGGGGGCGTCGGGCTCGACGCGCGCGGCCTGGCGCAGGTAGTCGACGTAGTCGAGGAACGCGCGCAGGTCGCGCCCTTCGCGCGTCTCGAACTCCCGGGCCAGCCGCAGCAGCTTGTGGACGTTCGCGAGGCGCCGCTCGCCCCATTCGAGCGCCAGCACGCGCCGGCGGTAGCCGCTGGCCTCGATCGCCCGCTCCAGCAGCTCGGCGATCGTGTGCCGGGGCGCGGCGGCGCGCTCGCGGCGCAGCAGCGCGACGACGCGCCCAAGCGCGGCGCGGTCCCGCGGGGAAAGGCGCGCCAGCGGCTCGGCGATGGCGGGCTCCGGCTCGGCGGCGGCCTCGGCGGCGGCAATTGCCTGCCCGGCGGCAATCTCGAGCGACTCGCCGTCGTCGACGGCGGCCTGCGCGGCCTCCCACAGCCCGATCCGGCCCCGGCGGGCGGCGGTGGAGAGCAGCGCGAGGCAGTCGCGGGAGCAGCCGCCGAGCGGCGAGGCGAGCACCCCGTAGAGGGCCTGCTCCTCGAGCGGGTTGGCGAGCGCGCGCAGGTAGGCCTCGAGATCGCGGATCTGCTGGTGGCCCCAGAAGGCGCCGACGGCGGCGAGCGTCCGCAGGCCCTCCAGCTGCAAGGCGCGCTCGAACACCTCGAGGTCGCCGGTGGCGCGCATCAGCACGGCGATCTCGCCGGGCCGCGCGCGACCCTGGCGCACGAGCGCGGCGACCCGCGCGGCGAGCATCCGCGCCTCGGCCTGGCGCCACAGCTGCGCGGCGGGGAGCCCGTCGGCGATGCGCCGGGCCAGCTCCTCGTGCGCCTCCCAGCCGGCGGTGTCGGTGAGCAGCAGCTCGACGGCGGGCTCCTCGTCGGCGGCGGGCTGTGCCTGCGCGCCCGCGGCGACCCCGGCCTGGCGCCCGGGGACGAGCGGCCGCAGGTCGGCGAAGCGCTCGGCGAACACGGCGTTGATGGCGGCGACCAGCTCACGGCGGCTGCGGAAGTTGCTGCTGAGCGAGAGCACGCGGCCGTGCTCCTGGAGCGCGCCGCGCCGGGCGCGGAACAGGCCGACGTCGGCGTGGCGAAAGCCATAGATGGACTGGAGCTCGTCGCCGACGGTGAACAGGTTGTCGCGGTCGAGCGCCTGCAGGATCGCGAGCTGGCGCGGGTTGGTGTCCTGGAACTCGTCGACCATCAGCAGCTCGAAGCTCTGCGCCCAGGCCTCGCGCACGGCCTCGCGGCCGAGCAGCAGCTCCTTCGCGAGCAGCTCCAGATCGTCGAAGTCGAGCGCGGCGCGCTCCCGCTTCAGCGCTTCGTTGCAGGCGCCGAAGCGCTGGAGCAGATCGTCGAGCAGCACGAGGACCTGCTCCGCCTCCGCTGTCGCTCCGGCTCCGCCTGTGGCGGGCTCGCCCACGGGATGCGGCAGGCGCGGCAGGCGCGCCCCGCGGCTGCGCAGCTCCAGGTAGGCCTGTTCGAGCATCGCGCGCAGGCGGTCGACGCCGTAGGCGGCGAGCAGGTCGACGGCGGGCTCGCGGCGCTCGGCGAGGAAGCCGCGCACCGCCCGCTCGAAGGCGCCGGCGCGCAGGCGGCCGGACTGGCCCTCGTCGAGCACGGCGAAGTCGGGGTCGAGCCCGGCGGCGACCGGGCCGGCGCGCAGCAGCCGCGCGCAGAAGCCGTGGAAGGTGCCGACGAAGGCGGCCTCCGTGTCGCGCGCGGCGCCGCGCTCGCCCAGCTCCAGCAGGCGCGCGCGCACGCGCTCGCGCAGCTCGCCGGCGGCGCGCTCGGTGAAGGTGATCGCGAGGATCCTGCCGGGCGCGACGCGGTCCTCGCGCACGGCGCGGACGAAGCGCTCGACGAGCACGGAGGTCTTGCCGCTACCGGCGGCGGCCGAGACGAGCAGCGGCTCGGCGCGGCGGGCGACGGCCTGCTCCTGCTCGGCGGTGAGGCCGTGACCCGCCTCGGCGACGGGCGCCCAGCCGGCGGGCTCCATCCCCGGCAGCGTCTCCAGCTGCGGCGGGCGGCGCGGGCTCATCGCTCGCAGCGGCAAATCGTGGGGTAGCGGCAGCCGCCGCGGTAGGCGCAGCTCTGCGGCTGCGCGCGCAGCTCGCCGCGGGTGGCGGCCTCGGCGGCGGCGCGCGCGGCGGCGAGCGCCTCGTCCAGCAGCTCGTCGACCTCGCTGCGCTCGCGCAGGTCGGTGGAGACGACGGCCAGCTCGACGCCGGCCTCGCGGTCGAGCACGCCCCGGGCTTTCAGCTCGCCCCCCGCCAGCGGCTGGTAGAGCCCGCCGATCACCTCCAGCCCCAGCAGCCGCTGGGCGGCCCGCATGTACAGCGCCATCTGCAGCTTGCCGTCCTGTAGCCAGCGCGCCGCGGGGGCGACCTCGCGGCCCTTGTAGTCGTAGACGACGGCCTCGCCGCCGCTGCCGGCGTCGATCCGGTCGATGCGCCCGCGCAGGCGCAGCTCGCCGCCAAGGTCGAGCGCCGGCAGCGCGGTGGCCTCGCCGCGGTCGTCGCTGCCGTCGAAGCCGAAGCCCAGCTCCAGCTCGACGGGCTCGAGCGGGCTCTCCTCGGCGGCGGCCTGGCGCAGGTAGCGCTCAAGGTCGGCCCGCAAGCGCCTGCGGGCGGCGGCGCGGCGCTCGGGCGCCGCGGCCAGGGGGCGCTGGGCCTCGTTCGCCTCCAGGGCGGCGTCGAGCAGCTCCAGCGCCTGCGGGAGCTTCGCCTGCGTCAGACGGGCGCTACCGGTACCGGCGCGGAGCGCGTCGAGCACCTCCCTGAGCGCCTCGTGCGCCAGCGCCCCACGCGCCAGCGGCTCGGGGTCGGGCTCGAACTCGGCGGGGCGCAGCAGCCGCTCGACGAACCAGGCCACGGGGCAGGCGAGGAACAGCTCCAGCGAGGAGGCGGACCAGGGACGCGCGGCCAGCTCGTCCAGCACGAGCCGGTCGCGCAGCGGCTCGTCGGGCCAGGCTTGGCCGTCGCGGTCGTCCACGGCCTCCCCCGCCTCCAGCTCGCCGAGCGCGCGGCGGCGCCGGCCGGAGAGCAACCGCTGCTCGAACAGGTCGCAGACGTCGTCGACGAACAGCGAGCGCGGCGTCGGCTGGCCTTCGTCGTCGCAGGCGTGCCAGCTGATGGCGAGCAGCTCCTGCGGGCGCGAGACGGCGGCGTAGAGCAGGTAGCGCTCGGCGGCGAGCTGGTCCCCCAGCGAGCCGTCGGCCTGCTCGCCGAGCCGCAGGCCCGCGACTTCGGCCAGGCGCCGGCGGTCCTGCTCGGAGAGCAGCGCGCGGGGACGGGCGCGGGCGGGGAAGGCGCCTTCCTGCATGCCGCAGACGAGCAGCGCCCGCACGCGCCGCGCGCGCAGCGCCAGCGGGTCGAGCACCGCCACGGCGCCTGGGCCGGGGGCCTCGCCGCCGAAGAAGCCGACGCCTTCGAGCGTGGCGGCCAGCTCGTGCGCTCCGGCGGGCGCCAGCTCGGGGGCCGCGCGCGCCAGCTCGCGCAGCTCGGTGAGCGCGCTGCGGCCCGCGGCCAGCGCGCGGGCCTCGTCCAGCTCGCCGGGGCCGAGCACGGCGGCGGCTGATCGGCGCGGGGCGGAGAACAGGCGCTGAAGCTCGCGCGCGGCGCGCTCGATCAGCGCGGCGGGGCCGCGCTCCTGGGCCTGGCGCAGGCGCTCGATCGCGTCGAGCGGCCAGTGGCGGCGCTCCCACAGCTCCCTGCCGGCGGCGGCGCTGCGGGCGCCGGCGCGGCGCGCTTGGAGCTCCAGCCCGTCGGCCAGCTCCGGCACGTCGAGCACGCCGGGGGCGCGCAACCACGCCAGCAGGTCCTCCAGCCGGCCTTCCTGCTCCGCGCCCTCCTCCCCCGCCGCGCCGGGCACGCAGCGCAGCAGCCCCAGCAGCGCGCGGCCCGCGGCGGCGTCGCCGAACCTGCGCCGGCGCTCGGCGGCGAAGGGCACGCCCGCGGCGGTGAGCACCTCTTCGAGCAGCTCGATCGAGGTGCCGGCGGGGCGCACGAGCACGGCGATCTCCTCGGCGGGAACCCCGTCGGCGATCAACGCGCGGATCTCCTCCGCGACCAGCTCCAGCTCGGCGCGCTCGCCGCCCCCCTCCAGCAGCCGCAGCGCCGCGCCGGCGTCGACGCGCGCGGCGCCGGGCTCGAACAGCGAGCGCTCCAGGTGCGAGAGCGCGCGGCGCGCGTGCGGGGCGTAGTGGTCGCCGCGGGCGCTGAGCGTGCGGTGCTCGCCGCCGCGGGCCTGCACGAGCGGCAACAGCGCCTGGAACGTCGTGGCGCGGCCGCCGAAGGCGGCCCGGCCGGGCTCGTAGGGCAGCGACACGGTGACGGGCGCGTCGACGACGCCACCGAGCGTCTGCACGGCGTCGAGCTGCAGCGCGGTGAGGTCGTCGAAGCCGTAGAACAGCACCGGGGTACGGCCCCAGGCTGAGGGGCGTTCGCGGAGCACGTCGAGCGCGCGCACGGCGCGCTGCTCGCCGTCGAGCCGCCCCAGGCGCCGCAGCCCGTCGAGATAGCCGCCATAGAGGCGGTCGAGCGGCAGCGGCGCGGCGTCGGGGCCGTCGGCCTCGCGCCAAGCCTGGAGCGCGGCGCCCAGCCGCCCGGGCGAGACGCGCCTGACCTGCAGCTCGGCGAACAGCTCCGCCAGCGCCCGGGCGAGCCCGGGCGAGGAGCCAGCGCCGTCGCGCTGGAGCAGCGACCGCAGCAGCCGCTCGCGCGTCAGCGCGCCCGCGACGGGCTGCGCGACCCCGGCGCGCAGCACGGCCTCGGCGATCAGGTCGGAGAAGCGCTCGACGCGCACGCCCAGCACCGCCCGCTCGGCGGCGAGCTCGCGCAGGTAGTGCTCGACGTCGGCGCGCGTCGGCACGACTAGCAGCGGCTCTTCGCCGCGGGCGAGGTGGCGGCGCAGCTGGTCGATCACCAGCGCGGCCTTGCCGGCGTTCGCGGGGCCGGTGATCAGCGTGATCGGCATCGGCGCCCATCGTGGCGCACGGGGACGACGGGCTCAGGCCAGGCGGCGGGGCATGGGCCGGCGAGCTTGCGGACGCGCCCGCCGCGGCGGGCCGGGCGCGCTAGGCGGCGCTGCGCTGCGTCGTCGTGGCGGCGCGTTTGGACTTCGACTTCGCGGCGGCCAGCTCGTCGGCCCCGCCCTCGGCCTCGGACTCGGGCGGCTTGGCGCCCTCCTTGGCCCACTCCTCGTCGAACTCGACGCGCCATTTCCCCTCCTCGGTCTGGCTCATCGCGAGGCGGGCGCGGAACGAGCGGCCGCTGCGGCCGCGGAAGCCGGTGACGGGCTTCTCGGTGTAGCCGGTCTTGATCAGTTCGCGCGCGATCGGGACCGGCAGCGTCTTGCCGGCTTTGGCCTTCCAGATCACGAAGCCGCAACCGGGGTCCTCGCGGGCCCAGCAGGAGTAGCCCTTGCGGTTCTCGTTGATCTCGTGCCCGCAGACGGGGCAGGGCCCGAGTTTGGCGCGCGGGATGCGCACGTCCTTCAGCGTCTCGTCGAGCTTGTGCACCGTCTCGTCGGCGAACCCGGCGATGTCGCTCATGAACTTCGCGCGCGAGTCTTCGCCGCGCTCGATCTTGCCGAGCCGGTGCTCCCAGTTGCCGGTCAGTTCGGGCGAGGTGAGCATGTGCGCGTCGAGCAGGCGGATCACGTTCAGGCCCTTCTCGGTGGCGACCAGCGCGCGCGCGTCGCGCTCGACGTAGCCGACGGTGATCAGGCGCTCGATGATCGCGGCGCGCGTCGCGGGCGTGCCGATGCCCGACTCCTTCATCGCCTCGCGCAGCTCTTCGTCGTCGACGAGCTTGCCGGCGGTCTCCATCGCGGCCAGCAGCGAGGCGTCGCTGTAGCGGCGCGGCGGTTTCGTTTCCTTGCGGTCGCTGGCGATCTGCAGCGTCTGCACGCGCTCGCCGTCCTCGAGTTTCGGCAGCTGCTGGTCGGCGCCCTCGTCCTCCTCGCCTTTGGGACGCGCGTCGGCGGCGACCTCGTCGTAGACGCCGCGCCAGCCGGGGACGAGCAGGAGCTTGCCGCGCGTGCGGAACACGTGCGCCTGCTCGCCCTCGCCGACCGTCGTCTCCACGCGCGTGTTCTCGAACACCGCCTCGGGGTGGAAGACCGCGAGGAAGCGGCGCGTGACCATGTCGTAGATGCGCCTGTCGTCCGAGCCCATTTTCTCGAGGTTGTGCTCGGAGCGGGTGGGGATGATCGCGTGGTGGTCGGTGACCTTCTCGTCGTCGACGACGCGCGCCAGCGGCAGCAGGTCGAGCGAGGTGACGTACTCGGCCGCCTTCGCGTATTCGGGCGCAGCCCCGACCAGCTCGGCGGTGGGCTTGATCTCGGGCACCATGTCGTTCGGCAGGTAGCGCGAGTTCGTCCTGGGATAAGTGAGCGCCTTGTGCTCCTCGTAGCAGCGCTGCGCCGCGGCGAGCGTGCGTTTTGCCGAGAAGCCGTAGCGGTTGTTCGCCTCGCGCTGGAGCGTCGTCAGGTCGTAGAGCATCGGCGCTTTCTCGCGCTGCTCTTTCTTGTCGAGCTTCGTGATCGTGCCGGGCTGCTCGCGGCACGCCGCGACGATCGCCTCGGCCTCCTGCTCGGTGGCGATCCGCGGCTTGGAGCCGGCGTGATAGCGGCCCTCGTAGCCGCGCTTGCCGTCGGCCTCGAACTTCGCGTCGACGAGCCAGTAGGGCTCGGGGACGAACGCTTTGATTTCCTCCTCGCGACGCGCGATCAGCGCGAGCGTCGGCGTCTGCACGCGTCCCAGCGAGACGGCGCCGTCGAACGAGCTGCGCAGGCGGATCGTCGCGGCGCGGGTGGCGTTCATGCCGACGATCCAGTCGGCCTCCGAGCGCGAGCGCGCGGCCTCCTCCAGCAGCGCGAAGTCCGCGGAGGGGCGCAGCGAGGCGAGCGCCTCTTTCATCGCGGCGCTGGTCATCGAGTTCAGCCACAGCCGTCTGACGGGCTTCTTGCCCTTCGCCTTCTCGTACAGGTAGGCGAAGATCAGCTCGCCCTCGCGCCCGGCGTCGCAGGCGTTGACGATCTCCTCGATGTCGTCGCGCCCGATCTGTTTGGTCACGACGGACATCTGCTTGCGCGAGCGCTCGTCGCGCACGACGAGCTTGAAGCGGTCGGGCACGATCGGCAGGTCTTCCATCCGCCAGCGCTTGAACTTGGGGTCGTACTCGTCGGGTTCGGCCAGCTGCACGAGGTGGCCCACCGCCCAGGTGATGACGTGCTCGGGCCCCTCGAGCACGCCCTCGCCTTTCTTGAACGGGCCCTTCAGCACCCGCGCGAGGTCCTGCCCGACGGAGGGCTTCTCGGCGATCACGAGCGTCTTCGACATGGCGGCAGCGTAGCGGGTGCCGGGGAGACCGGTGCGCGGAGCGGGCGTCTATCCGCCAATCGGCGCCCGCGGGTTCGCCCCCCAGAAGACCTGCGTGCCGAGCATCCCGATCAGCGTCACGAACACGAGGTTCAGCACCATCGACTTCGCGGTCGCGGTGCCGACGCCGACGGGCCCGCCGCTGGCGTTGTAGCCGTAGTAACAGGCCACGAGCACGATCACCGTCGCCATCGCCATGCCCTTGATCACGCTGAACAGGAGATCGGGCGCGTTCTGGAACTGCCAGAAGATCAGCAGGTAGCCGCCGGAGGAGACGAAGCCGAGCTGCTGCACGACGCCGATGTAGGAGCCGAGGTAGGCGACGCCGATCCCGCCCACGTACATGAAGGGCAGCACGATCCAGGACGCCAGCAGGCGCGTCGCGCAGAGGAACACCATCGAGTCGATCCCCATCACCTCCAGCGCGTCGACCTCCTCCGAGATCCGCATCGCGCCGAGCTCGGCGACGATCCCGGTGCCGACCTTCGCGGCCATCATGTAGCCGAAGGCGTAGGGCACCGCCTCGCGCAGGTCGCACCACGCCGCGAACACGCCGGCGTAGGAGGGGGCGCCGGTCGAGAGCGTGAAGTAGGCGCCGGAGATGCCGCAAACGCCGATTCCCATCAGGAACACGAGCGACCAGATGACGAGCGTCGAGCCGACGATCAGGATGCCGGCCTGGCGCAGCGACTCGCCGAAGAAGCGGAACACCCGCAGGCCGTAGACGTCGCCGACGACGCGCCCGGCGAAGCGCGCGATCTCGCCCGTCTGGGTGAGCCATTCGCGCGGGACGAACAGCAGCTCGTTCACTTGATCACGAGGATGTTCGGGTGCGTCGCCAGCAGCGTCTGCGTGAAGACGTAGTTGAACGCGCCGATCCCCAGGAACGAGACGACGACGGCCTGGTTCACGGCGCGGCCGACGCCCTCCGCCCCGCCGGAGGCGGACATGCCCTTGTAACAGCAGACGATCGCGATGATCGCCCCGAAGCAGCTCGACTTCAGCACCGAGCCCCACAGGTCGGTGGTCGAGGCGTTGGCGAAGAACGTGCCCCAGAACGGCCCGAGGGGCTGCCCGTTCACGAGCTCCGCCGCGATCCCGCCGAAGATCCCGAACAAGAGCGCATAGATGTCGAACAGGCCCGTGACGACGACCAGCGCGAGGAAGCGCGGCACGACGAGGTTCTTGACGGGGTCGACCCCCAGCACCTGCAGCGCGTCGAGCTCCTCGCGCACCTTGCGGGCACCGAGGTCGGCGGTGATGGCGGTGCCGGCGATTCCGGCTACGACGACCGAGGTGATCAGCGGGCCGATTTCGCGCACGGCCGCCAGCACGAAGATGCCGCCGACGCGATCGAGCGCGCCGAACAGCGACAGGAAGTTCGCCGCCTGCAGGCCCGGCGCGCCGTAGCTGATCGCCACGGTGGTAACCAGCAGCGGGAACCACACGAGCCGCAACGCGAACAGGAACTGCGAGACGAGCTCACCGCCGTAGGGGTAGGGCGGCCGGACGGCAGATCCGAGCGTCCGCCCCGTCAACAGCACGACGTCGCCGAATTCCTCGAGCGTCGAGCGGAACGGCTCCACGAGCCGCTTGCCCCGATCTCGCGCAGCGGCGGCGGGTCCCGCCGTGGACCCGTGTCCGCTGGCCTCTCCACCCGCCGCCGCCATTGGATGAGTGTACTAGTTGACTAGCACACTATGCAACGACGGCTTCGTTGGCTACCGTAGAGACGTGGCTCGCTCAATTGACAACGCTCTCGTGGCGCCGATCGCGATCGACCGCAAGGCCGACGTGCCGGTGGGAGTGCAGCTCGACTGGGCGCTGTGCGCGCAGATCCGCGAGGGCGCGCTGCTGGCCGGACAGCAGCTGCCGACGCTGCGCGAGCTGGCCGAGTCGACGGGGCTGAACGCCAACACGGTGCGAGCCGTCTACCGGCGCCTGGAGCAGCGGGGACTGATCGAAACCCAGCAGGGCAGCGGCACGTTCGTGGCCGCGGCCCCCACCCGCGCCGCCGAGCTCAGCTCGATCGCCGCGCACGCCGCGGACGAAGCGCGCGCCACGGGCGTCGACCCCCGCGACGTCGCCGCGGCGCTGTACGTGACGCGCGAGCAGCCCTCCGGCGGCGGCGAGACGGCGGCCGAGAGCTCCGCCGAGCGGGCGCGGGCCGATCGTCGCCGGGCGCTGCGGGACCAGATCGCGACGCTCGAGCGGACCGTGGCCGAGCTGGAATCGGAGCACCCGGGCGTCGTTCCCGCGCCGAGCCGGGCGCGCCGCGGGATCGGCCCGACGCTGCTGACGGTCGAGGAGCTGGAGCACGTGCGCGCGGGCCTGATCCGCCGCCTGACCGTCGTGCAGATCGCGATCGACGAGCACGTCGCCGAAGCCGGCGCGGCCGAGACGCAGGCCGCTCAGCAGGAGACCGCGCAGAGAAGCGGCGCGGGGTGCGAGGCGAAGAACAGGTACCAGACGATCAGGGTGATCACCGCGACGTAGACGTTGATCACGACGATGCCCTCGAGCGAGGAGAGCCGCAGCCTGCGGTTCAGCCCCGCGGACTCGGGGGCGCAGATGCGCCGCGTCCACGTCGCCGCGGGGGCGGGGTGCACGATCCCGATCAGCTCGTCATACAGCCCGGTCAGCCCGGCGAGCACGAGCAGCATCGCGAACTCCAGCCCGCCGAGCGCCACGATCGTGACGACGACCGCGGTCATGCTCAGCTCATGCCCGCCCGTTGCCTGCGACCCGATCCACAGCGCCAGCAGCGGGCAGCCGGTCCAGACGTTGACGGTCACGAGCGCCGCGAGCAGCGCCAGCCCCGCCCGCCGCGCCGCCAGCGACAAGCTCCCTTCTGCGGGTGCGGATCGTTCGCCCATCTCCGACCCGCCAAGTTACACCCGCACCGGCAGCCGCGCCGGCGCTGCCTCAGCGCGCGGAGCAGCCCTCGGTCGAGACGCGCTCGCCCGCGCTCGCCCGCCCCGCGGCCCGTTCGAGGGACTGCGCGACGGTCGCGTTCGCGACGCCGTAGCCGCCGCGCGGGCCGCCGCCGACGGTGCCGGCGAACACGGTCGTCAGCACTTCGCCTTCGCGGCCGACCACCGGGCCGCCCGAGTTGCCCGGCCGCACGAGGCCGCGCAACGGCGTCAGCAGCCGGTCGACGGGGCCGTTGCCGTAGGCGTCGTCGGTGGAGACCGTCTGCGTGTGGCCGATGCGGGCGGCGCGGACGTCGTAGGGGCCGTCCTCGGGGTAGCCAAGGATCGCCCCGGGCGTGCCGGCCGCCGGGTTCGTGGCCAGCCGCAGCGCCGGCTCATCGAGGCCCGGCACGATGAGCACCGCGACGTCGTCGTGCGCGTCGAACAGCAGCGGCTGCGCCGGCAGTGTCGGGCCGCGGCCGCCGACCTCGACGGTGGTGTCGCGCTCGCCGGCGATCACGTGCGCGTTCGTGACGACCTCGCCGGGGGCGGCCACCCAGCCGGAGCCCTCGATCGCGAGGCCGCACGCCGTGCCGAGCACGCGCACGACGCTGCGCGCCGCGGCGTGGACGCCGGGCGCCTGCGCGATCTGCGGCGGCGGCGCGGAGACGTCGGGCGAAGGCCCGGAGATCGAAGGCAGCGGGTCCAGGCGAGCGAGCGCGTTCAGGATCGGACCGGACGGCGGCAGCAGCGCGTTCAGCTCGCGCAGGATCACCGAGCGCTGCACGTCGCGGCGCAGCTGTTCCTGGCCCGGAGCCTGCGCCACGACGGCGGCTGCGATCCACACGACGCCCAGCGCCAGCGCGGCACCCAGGGCGGCGCCGAGCGCCCCGTCGAGCGCCCCCAGGCCCGGGAACGGCAGCGAACGCCTGAGCATGAAGGCCAGCCCCTCGGCCCCGCTGGCGAGGATCGCGCCCGCGAGCAGCGCCCCGAACAGGCCGAACGCCGGGGCGTAGGGCGAGGCGGAACCCTGCGACAGCAGAAGAGGAGCCAGGCGAGTTCCGATGAATGCTCCTAGGGCGAAGCCTCCGAAGGACAGCGCCCCGACGATGAAGCCCCGCCTGAAGCCGAAAGCAGCGAGGATTGCCGCGAACGCGACGATGATCCAGTCGAGCCCCGTCACCCGCCATGTTCTACCGCGCGCTCAGCGAAGAGCAGACGCTTAGGGTCAGGCGCGCGCGCCCGGTGATCGCGCTGGCGGTCGTCGCCTTCGCGATCGGTGCGATCGTCGGCGCCAACAGCGGCGCCTCGCCGTCCGACGCGCTCGCCGAGAAGTTCGTCGGGCAGTGGGCCAAGGGCCGGTACGCGGCGATGTACGGCGAGATCGACCGTGCCTCGCAGCGCTCGCTGACGGCTGAGGGGTTCGCCTCCGCCTACCACGAAGCGATGCGGACGGCGACCGCGACGGGCATCCGCGTCGCCGGCAGGGCGCGCCCCGGCGCCGACGGCCTGATCGCGGTGCCGGTCAAGGTCGCCACGCGCCTGTTCGGCACGCTCGCGCTCGAAGCGGAGATACGGGTCTCAAGCGACGCCGAAGGGGCGAAGAAGGTGGCCTGGACGCGCTCGCTGACGTTCCCCGGCGTGCTCCAGGGCGAGCAGCTCTCGCGCCGCACGACGCTGCCCGACCGCGCGAAGCTGCTGGCTCGCGACGGCAGCGTGCTGGCGGAAGGGCCGGCGGACACGACCGGCCCGCGCGCCTCGCCGCTCGGCGAAACCGCCAGCGCCGTGATCGGCGAAGTCGGCCCGATCCCCAGCTCCGAGCGCGCGGCGCTCGAAGCACAGGGCGTCCCCGGCGACGCGATCGTCGGGACCAGCGGCCTGGAGCGGGCGCTCGACGCGCGCCTGCGCGGGACCCCGGGGGGCGAGCTGCTGGCGGGCGAGCGCGTGCTCGCGAGCGCCACCCCGCACGCCGCGCGCGCGGTGCGCACGAGCGTCTCGACCGCGGTGCAGAAAGCCGCCGTGGCCGCGCTCGGCTCCCGGCTGGGCGGCGTGATCGCGCTACAGCCCTCGACCGGGCAGATCCTTGGCGTGGCCGGGATCGCCCTGGACAGCGTGCAGCCCCCGGGCTCGACGTTCAAGATGGTCACGCTGACCGGCGCGCTCGCGGCGCACGTGGCGACGCCGAAGACGACCTACCCCTACGCGACGTACGCGACGCTCGACGGCGTCAAGCTCAGCAACGCCAACGGCGAGGAATGCGGCGGCTCGCTCGCGCTGGCCTTCGCCGTCTCCTGCAACTCGGTGTTCGCCCCGCTGGGCGTGAAGCTCGGCGCGCCGCGGCTCGTGGCCACGGCGGAACGGTTCGGCTTCAACCACTCGCCCGGCGTCCCGGGCGCCGCCGAAAGCACGCTGCCCGCGGCGTCGGAGATCCAGGGCGAACTCGACGTGGGCTCGACCGCCATCGGCCAGGGCCAGGTCCAGGCCAGCGCGCTGCAGATGGCGGTCGTCGCGGCGACGATCGCCGACGGCGGGCGCCGCCCGCAGCCGACGTTCTCCATCGAGCACCCCCCGCCCGGCCCGCCGGTGACGAGCGCCGCGGTCGCGCGCACCGTGCGACGGCTGATGATCGGCGTCGTCAAAGAAGGGACCGGCACCTCCGCGGCGATCTCCGGCGTCACCGTCGCCGGCAAGACCGGGACCGCCGAACTGAAGAGCGAGTGCAGCGGCTCGGGCGAAGGCGAATCGAGCGAACAGGGCTCCGAAGAATCGAGCTCGGGCTGCGTGGGCGCGGACAGCGAAGCCAGCAACACCGACGCCTGGTTCGCGGCGTTCGCGCCCGCGCTGCGGCCGCGGATCGTCGTCGGGGTGCTGCTGGTGAAAGACGGCGCCGGCGGCGACACCGCGGCGCCGGTGGCGCGCGAAGTGCTCGAGGCCGGCCTCCAGGCCGGCCACTAGCGACAGGAGCCCGAGCGAAGCTCGCTCGGCTCGGGCGAGCCGCCGAGGCTAGACGTCGAGCTCGGCCGAGGCGCGCTCGGCGGAATCCAGCGGGTCGACGATCGACAGCGTCAGCGGGCGGTTGTCCAGCGAGACGGTCTGGATCTTGAACAGCAGCATCGTGCCCTGTGTCGGGCCGTCGGAGGCGACGGAGTCGAGCACCGGCAGCCGCCCGTTGCCTTCGACGGTGCCGCCCTTGTAGGCGAAGGAGTTACGGCCCGTTGGCGCGATCGGGTAGTAGGTGTTGCCCTGCGTGTCGCTGATCTTCATCTCCGTCGAGGCGGGGTGCGTGGCGTCGTGGTTGTTGTAGACCTGGACGAAGACCGCGAACCACTCCTGGCCGGGGGCGAGCTTGCGCTGTTCGGGCGAGAGCCCTTCCAGGTAGGCGGCGTCCTCGACGTCGTAGGGGTTCAGCTCGCGCGAGAGCTGGACCTCGTAGACGAGCGGGCCTACGTCCAGGTAGGGCGCGTTCTGCCCCGACTCGCCTGCGTAGGTGCCGGTCGTGACCTTCGTGTGCGAGTCGCCGCAGGCGGAGAAGGCGACGACCGCGAGCAGGACGAGCCCGAGGAGCGGGAGCTTGCGCAGGCGGCTGGACATGCGACGCGGCAGTCTATCCGGCGGCGACCGTGACGCGACGCCCGCGCTGCTCGTCGCGCTCGAGGATCGCCTGGAGACGGCGCATCGCCCGCGCGTTCTTGCGCTTCAGCCAGCCGCGCGCGCCAAGCGACTCCATCAGCCGGTCCGAGAGCGTCGCGGGGGCCGTCTCGAGCGTGAAGCTGACGCGCGTCGTGCCCGAGGCGCCGGGGGCCAGCTCGTAGACGCCGATCGTGCGGACGCGGTTGTTCTTGCCGGTACGGCCGTGCTCGACGATCCGGTGCGGGCGCTCGACCTCGACGAACGTCGCATCGCCCCAGCTGAAGCGGTTGCCGGGCGCCTTCACGCGAAAGCGCGCCCCCGCCCCGGTGCCGACGGAATCGATTCGCGTCAGGTGCCAGTCGACCATGAAGTGGTCGGTGAACTCGCTGTGGTTGGCGATGTCCTGCAGGTAGTCGAACACCTGCTCGCGCGGAGCGGAGATCACCGTCGAGACCGTCACCGGATCCATGGCGCACGCCAGTCTAGAGCGCCCGTGGGCGCCGGGGCTGCCCGACGCCGGTGCGCCGGGACGCTCGCGCCAAAGCGCTCAGGCGGCGCGGGCCGTCAGGCGCACGGTGTGGCCGTGCTCGCAGTGGCGCACCAGCTCGCTCGCCACGGGCGGCTCGCGCCGCAGCATCCGGCACAGCTCGCAGACGACGCCGCCGCCGCGGCCGTCGTAAAGGTGGACGTGCTCGCCGGTCAGCGGCGTGCGCCCGCAGTCCACGCAGTTGGCGCGGTCCGCCTCCAGCGCCCCGACGCCGCGGCGCAGCAGAAAGCGCTCCAGCTGTTCGACGTCCTTCGCCTCCGATGCCATGCGCTCGGCTTTCGCCGCGATGCACGCGCTTCCTGCTCGCGGCGGAGGGGCTCGCGCAGGTGGCCACCGGCTGGTACGGCCGGTACGGCGCCGCCGGTGGCCGCCAGCCGGCGACCGTTCCGGCGCGGTCGTTTCGCATATCTGGACCAAGGGTAATTTCACGAGTAGCGAGGAGCAGGGTCCAGCGCAGGGGTTGGCAGCGAAGCTGTTGTCCTTCCCGGAAAATGCGGGAAATCCGGAATCGGCCGGGTTGGTGAGCTTGTTATGATCGCCACGATCTTTCCCTCGACGGAAGCATGACCGCAGCGCCCAGCGGAGCGCCGAGCAAGAGGAAGGAGAGGAGATGGACCTGATGAGCAAGCCAGCCCTCGCGGGGAACGGGGCCGTGCCCGGAAGCGGGTCAGCAGCCCGGAGCTTCGTCGGCGGAGGCTCGTTCTGCTGCACGAACTGCGGCTACGTGCTGACGCTGAACGCCGAGGAAACGCTCGGCGACTGCCCGGGTTGCGGCGGCGCCGACTTCGCCCGCGCCTCGCTGTTCACCGCCCACGCCGGCGGCAGCGCCGAGGAGACCGCGCGCCATGGCGGCGTCCTGTCGGAGCCCGCCCCGCGCGATCACGAGGCGATGCTCGCCGAGGCGCGGAGGCGGATCGGGCAGCCCGGGGAGTACCTCTGCTACGAGGACGGCGAGGAGACGCGGATCGTGCCGCTCGCCCGCGAGTGGACGCGGATCGGGCGCAGCCTCGCGGCGGACCTGCGCTTCGACGACCCCACCGTCTCGCGCCGCCACGCCCTGCTGGTACGCCAGCCCGACGGCGTCCGCGTGCTCGACGACCGCAGCCTCAACGGCGTGTTCGTGAACGGCGAGCGCGTCGAGGGCAAGCTGCTGCGAGACGGCGACGAGATCGTCGTCGGCCGCTACCGCCTGGGCTACCTGCTCGCCGCCTAGCCCGTGCCATCGACTCGGCCGTCGGTCGCGTAGTATCGGCCGATGACCGAGACGATCGCGGTGCTCTCGCAAAAGGGCGGGACGGGCAAGACCACGACGGTTCGCACGCTGAGCGACGCCTTCCGGCGTAGCGGCGTGCGCACGCTGGCGGTCGACCTCGACCCACAGGGAAACCTGTCCGACTACTTCGACGTCCCGCCCGACGCCGAGCCGACGATCGCCGACGTGCTCTCGGGCCGCGCGACCGCCGCCGAGGCGATCCACGAGGACATCATCCCCGCGAACCTGACGCTCGCCGAGGCGGAGCTGATGCTCGGCGGCAAGATGGGCCGCGAGCTGACGCTGCGGCGGGCGCTGGCGAAGCTGCCGGAGGACTACGAGCTGATCCTGATCGACTGCCCGCCCTCGCTGGGCCTGCTGACCGTCAACGCGCTCGTCGCCGCCGACCGCGCGCTCGTCACCGCGGAGGCGCAGTACTTCGCTTTGCAGGGGGTCGAGCAGGCGATGGAGGTCGTGGAGCTGGCGCGCGACGGGCTGAACCCCGAGCTGAGCGTCGTCGGCGTGCTGCTGAACCTCGCCGACATGCGCACGATCCACTCGCGCGAGGCGCTGGCCTCGCTGAAGGAGCGCTTCGGCGAGCTGGTGTTCGAGACGACGATCCGCTCCTCGATCGCCTATGCCGAGTCCGCCGAGCGAGCCCGCTCGATCATCGACCACCGCCCCGACCTTGGCGGCGACTACCTCGATCTGGCGGGCGAAGTGCTGGAGCGCCTGCCCGACATGGGCGGCGTCTCAAAGCGCCTGGCGCAACTGCGCTGAGGCGCGCCCGGGCTACAGCTCGCTGACGTAGGCGCCCTGCGGCTCGAACGGCGTGCGCAGCAGCGTCGCCCAGCCGTCGAGCTCGCCGCGCAACGCCTCCGCCACGGCGCCGGTCTGCTCGTAGAAGCACCAGATCAGCACCGTCGGCCCCGCGCCGGAGATCGTCGCCCCCAGCGCACCGAGCTCGCGGGCGCGCGATGCCAGCTCGTAGGAGCGGGGAAACAGGTGCGAGCGCCGCTGCTGGTGCAGCCGGTCCTGCAGGCCGCGGCCGAGCATGTCCCAGTCCCCCCGGGCGAGGCCCAGCGTCAGCAGCGCCACGTGCGCCACGTTGAAGACCGCGTCGCCCAGCGGCACCTCCGCGGCGAGCGCGGCCCGCGCCTCGCTCGTGCGCACCGCCTCCCCCGGGACGACCGCCAGCGCCTCAAGGCCCGTCGGCGGCTCAAAGCGCGTCGCCTCCCCGTCGGCGCAGATCACGAAGCCGCCCTGCAGCGAGGCCGCCACGTTGTCGGGATGGCCCTCCAGCTCGCTGGCCAGCGCCAGCAGGTCGGCGTCCATCTCGAACAGGTGGTCCGCCGCCATCAGCCCCGCGACGATCGCCGCGGCACTCGATCCCAGCCCGCCCGACAGCGGCACCTGCGAGGAGATCCTGAACGTGAAGTCGTCCGCGGGATGCAGGCGCTCGAAGGCCCGCACGCACAGGTTCTCCCGCCCGCGAGCGATCGGCAGCTCGGTCTCGACCGCGAACTGCCCCGTCTCCACCACCTCGAGCTCGACGTGCAGCGACAGCGCCGCCGCCATGCAGTCGAAGCCCGGTCCCAGGTTCGCCGAGGAGGCCGGCACGCGCACGAGCCTCCGCCGCGACTGCGTCAAGGACGCTCCCCCAGCACCGCCTCCTCGATCGCCGCCATCTCCGCGGCGCACTGGATGATCAGCCCGTCGTTGTTGGCGATCGCCGTCTCGGGGTCCTTCAGCCCGCGGCCCGTCAGCACGCAGACGATCTGCTCCGCGCCTTCGGCGCCGTACTTCAAAAGGCCCGCCACCGACGCCGCGGAGGCCGGCTCGCAGAACATGCCTTCCCTGTAGGCGAGCAGCCGGTAGGCCGTCAGGATCTCCTCGTCGCTGACGACGCGAATCGCCCCGCGCGAGTCGGTCGCGGCCGCCATCGCGTCCTCCCAGCGCACCGGGTTGCCGATGCGGATCGCGCTGGCCACCGTTTCCGGGTGCTCGATCGGATGCCCCTCCACCAGCGGCGCCGCGCCCTCCGCCTGGAAGCCCAGCATCCTCGGCGCCGCCCCCATCTCGCGGAAGCCGCGCCAGTAGGAGGTGATGTTGCCGGCGTTGCCCACCGGGATGCAGAGCGCTTCGCAGCCCCCGTCCAGCGCCTCGTGGACCTCGAACGCCGCCGTCTTCTGGCCTTCGACGCGGTATTCGTTCACCGAGTTCACCAGCACGATCGGGTGTGAGTCCGTCAGCTCGCGCACCAGCGTCAGCGCCTGGTCGAAGTTCCCTTTCAGCGAGATCACCCGCGCCCCGTGCACCAGCGTCTGCGCCATCTTGCCCTGCGCGATCTTGCCCTCCGGCACGATCACCGCGCAGGTGATCCCCGCGCGCGCCGCATACGCCGCGGCGCTCGCGGCCGTGTTGCCCGTCGAGGCACAGATCACCGCCTTCGCGCCGTCGCGCGCCGCCGCCGAGACCGCGCACGTCATCCCGCGATCCTTGAACGAGCCCGTCGGGTTCGCCCCCTCCAGCTTCAGGCGCACCGTGGCGCCCACCAGCTCCGAGAGCACCGGCGCACGCAGCAGCGGCGTCGAGCCCTCCTGCAGGCTCACGAGCTTGTCGCCCGGCTCGAACGGCAACCGCTCGTGGTAGCGCTCGATCAGCGGCACGTGCGTGCCCTGAAAGGCCGCCCCTTCCACCCGCGGCAGCGGCACCGGCGGCAGGTTTTCGACTCGCTCCTTGAGGCTCATCTCGCCATCCGTCTTACCAGCCATCAGCCGAACTCCTCTTCGATCACGCGGATCGCTCGGGTGGGGGCGCGGATGAAGTCAAATTCGTCGACCTCCGCCACCGCCGCGCGCAGGCTCGACTCCAGCACCGGGTGGGTCACCATCACCAGCCGCGCGTGCTCCGCCAGGCCGCGCTGGACCACCGACTTGATCGACACCTCGTGCTCGCCCAGCACCTTCGTCACCGACGCCAGCACCCCCGGCACGTCTTCGACGTCCAGGTGCAGATAGAAGGCGCTGTCCACGTCCTGGACCAGCTCCAGGCGCAACGGCGGCGCCGGCGGGCGGGCGCCCCCCGTCATCACGCTCACGACGTCGCCCAGCACCGCGCTCGCCGTCTGACGGCCGCCCGCGCCCGGCCCCGAGAGCGTTATCTCCGTGATCGTGTCCGACTCCACCGTCACCGCGTTGAACGGCCCCGACACCGACGCCAGCGGGTGCCCCGAGTACAGGAACGTCGGGTGCACGTGCACCGACAGGCCACCGCTACGGCGCTCCGCCGTGCCCACCAGCTTCAGACCCAGCCCCAGCTCGCGGGCGTACTCCAGGTCGTCGGTGTCCAGGTGCTCGATGCCCTCGTAGCGGACGTCCTCCAGGTGCACCGGCGAGCCGAACGCAAGCCGCGCCAGGATCGCCATCTTCGCCGCCGCGTCGCGCCCCGAGACGTCGTCGCTCGGGTCCGCCTCCGCGTAGCCGACGCGCTGGGCCTCCGCCAGGGCCTCGGCGTAGCTCTTGCCGCCCGCCATCTCCGAGAGGATGAAGTTCGTCGTCCCGTTCACGATCCCGTGGATGCGCTCGATCGGGGTCGCCGAGAGCGATTCCTCCAGCACGCGCACCACCGGCACCGCCCCCGCCACCGCCGCCTCGAAGCGCAGCCGCACGTCGTGCTCGCGCGCGCACTCGAACAGCTCCTCGCCGTGCTGGGACAGCAGCTGCTTGTTCGCCGTCACCACGTGTTTGCCTGCCTTCAGCGCCCGCAGCAGATATTCGCGCGCCGGTTCGATCCCCCCCATCACCTCGACCAGCAGGTCCGCGTCCGCGAGGATCTGCTCGACGTCGCCGCGCGAGCGCGTCAGTACGCCGCAGATCACCGGCCGGCGGCCGTTGAAGCGCTCGATCTCGTCCGCGCGCTCGTCAAGCAGCTGCGCGAACGCGCCGCCCACCGTGCCGTGGCCCAGCAGGCCCACCTGGAACGGTCGCGTCGCCCCCGGCGCCGGCGCCGCCTGCGCGCTCGCCTCAGCCGACATCGCGCGCCGTCAAATCCTCGAAGCGCTCGCGCCTGACCACCACGCGCGCGTCCCCGTCCTTGCAGAAGATCACCGGCGGCCGCGGCACGCCGTTGTAGTTGTTCGCCATCGCGTAACCGTACGCGCCCGTCGCCGGCGTCACGATCACGTCGCCCGGGCGCGGGTCGTCGAGCAGCGCCTCGCGCACGATCACGTCGCCCGACTCGCAGTGCTTGCCCGCCAGGCGGCAGGGCGTCTCACCGTCGAAGCGGTCCGCCACCTGCGCTTCGTAGCGCGCCCCGTACATCATCGGGCGCAGGTTGTCCGACATGCCGCCGTCCACCGCCACCCAGCGCGAGACGTTCTGCTTCACCGACTCCACGCTGTAGAGCGTCACGCACGCGTTCGCGCACAGCGAGCGGCCCGGCTCGATCAGCAGGCGCCTGCCCGGCTCCCCCATGCCGTTCGCCCTCGCGGCGTCGAGCACCGCCGAGACGTAGTCCTCCACCGGCGGCGGCTGCGGCTGGTCGGCCGTGTAGCGGACGCCCAGCCCGCCGCCCAGGTCCCAGACCGGGAAGTCGCCCAGCTTCGCCAGCTCCGCCACCTCGCGGCGAAACGGGTCGAGGTCCAACAGCTGCGAGCCGATGTGCGCGTGCAGCCCCGCCAGCGTCAATCCCTCCGTGGCCTGGACGCGCGCGATCGCCCCGGGCGCTTCGGCGATCGAGAAGCCGAACTTCGAGTCCGCCTGGCCCGTCGAGATCTTCTCGTGCGTCTCGCCGCGGACGTCGGGGGTGACCCTGATCAGGATCGAGGGAGAGTGGGCCACTCCTGGCCCACTCTCGATAATCCCCGCCAAGCGCTCCAGCTCGTCGAGGTTGTCGAGCACGATGTAGGCCACGCCCACGTCGAGCGCCGTGCGCAACTCCGCCTCCGACTTCGCGTTGCCGTGCAGCACGATCCGCCCCGGGGCGAAGCCCGCGTTCAGCGCCAGGTGCAGCTCGCCGCCGGACGCGACGTCGCACCACAGCCCCTCCTGCGCGAACAGCGACAGCACCGCCGTGCAGGGGAATGCCTTCGAGGCGAACACCACGTTGAAGTCGGCGTGCGCGGCACCCGCCTGCAAGAACGCGCGGGCGCGGGCACGCAGGTCGTCCTCCGCCACGACGTACGCCGGCGTGCCGAACTCGCGCGCCAGCTCGATCGTGTCGCAGCCGCCCACCTCCAGGCGGCCCGACTCGTTCAGCCGGCTGCCGAGGGGATAGACGTCCGAGAGTGTCGTCTGCGCGCTCGCCATCGAGGCGGATTATCGCGTGCCACGGCGAGAGGACGCTCGCGCGCCGCGAACGAGCCCGCTCAGGCGGGTGAGGCTCGCAACGAGGCGGCGCCTCCGCGGCGCGCCATCAACGCCAGCCAGAGCAGGCCGATCGCCATCAGCCCCAGCGACTCCAGCTGCGGCGCCGTCAGCCCCGCCACCACCTCCGTGTTGCGGCGGATGAACTCCACCAGGAAGCGCTCGAAGCCGCTCAGCAGCAAATACGTCGCGAACACCACGCCCGGCCTGACCCGGTCCCGTATCTGCCACAGAAACCACGCCACCAGGCACATCGCCACCGTCTCGTAGATCGGCGTCGGCTGCACCTTCACCCCCGGCGGCGTCGGCAGCGTGCCGTGCGGATAGCCCATCGCCCACGGCAGGCTCGAACGGATGCCGTAGTCGCCGTCGCCCGAGACCTGACAGCCGATCCGCCCGATCGCGTAGCCCAGCGCCAGCGCCGTCGCGCACATGTCCAGCATCTGCAGGTTCAGCACCCGGCGCCAGCGCAGCCAGCCGATCACGCCGATCGCCCCGCCGATCGCCCCGCCGTACCAGACGAGCCCCGAGCCGCTGAAGATGCTGCCCAGCAGGTCGTGCTTCGCCGTGTCCCAGTGCTGGATCAGATAGTAGGCGCGGGCTCCCACCACGCCGCCCACCAGCGCCGCGAACGTGATCTCATAAGCCCAGTCCACCGGCTTGCCCAGCTCGCGCAGGCGCCGCGCCACCACCGCGCCGCAGGCGATGAAGCCGAGCGCGAAGGTGACCCCGAAGGTCTTGATCGAGATGCCGAGGAGGTGTATTTCCGGCTTCATCGGGCGCGCGCAACTTTAGGGCACCTGTATCTCGGTCTGCGACAATCTGCCCATGGCCGCGAACCGTCGCACCTTCGGTAAGGACACCGGCCTGCAGGCACGGATGCTCCTCACGCTGTTCCTGCTCGGGCTGCTCTACGCCGTGTTCGTCGGCGTGCTGTTCGCCGCCGGCGCCGCCACCGGCGTGATCGTCGTCGTCGCCGTCGTACTGCTGCTCGTGCAGCTGTTCGGCTCCGACAAGCTCGCCATGGCCGCGATGGGCCTGAAAGAGGTCTCCCCCGAGGAAGAGCCCGAGCTGCACGGGATCATCGACCGCCTCTGCGTGCAGGCCGACCTGCCCAAACCGCGCGTCTGCGTGATGGAGACCCAGATGCCCAACGCGCTCGCGATGGGGCGCTCGCAGAAGTCCGCCACCGTCTGCGCCACGCGCGGCATCCTCGACATGCTCTCCCCCGCCGAGCTCGAAGGCGTCATGGCGCACGAGCTCACGCACGTCATCAACCGCGACGTCATGGTCATGACGCTCGCGAGCTTCTTCGCCTCGCTCGCCTCGATGATCGTGCAGTTCGCCTTCTTCTTCGGCGGCGGCTACGGCTCCGACGAAGAGGAGCGCGACATCATGCTCGTGATCCTCGTCTCCGTCGTCGTCTACGTCGTCTCGTTCCTGCTGCTGCGCACGCTCTCGCGCTACCGCGAGTTCGCCGCCGACCGCGGCTCCGCCGTGCTCACCGGCCGGCCCAGCGCGCTCGCCTCCGCGCTCATCAAGATCAGCGGCACGATCGAACGCACCCCCAGCCAGGACCTGCGCCGCGTCGAACAGAGCAGCGCCTTCTTCATCATCCCGCCCCGCGCCAAGCAGTCGCTGATGAACCTGTTCGCCGACCACCCGCCGCTGGAGCAGCGCCTCGCCGCGCTCGAGCGCCTGGAGTCGCAGCTGCAGGGCGGCCTCACGCCCGTCGCTGCCCGCGCCTGAGTCTCCGCGGTGCCAGCGCCAGCCCGCCGGGATAGGCTCTGAGCCTTGGGTCTACGCGACATCCTCACCGGCCGCCACCAGGTCAAGGGCCCCGCGCCCGACCGCCTGTTCGCGATCACCACCGCCTACGTCGACCTGCAGGCCGAGCACCAGGTGCAGCCCGCGGGCAGCGCCGCCATCGTCTTCCAGGCGCTCGCCACCAGCGAATTCGAATCCACGCTGAAGGACATGGAAGAAGTCGTCACCGCCACCGGTGGCGACAACGGCACCACCGTCACCACCCAGGACGACGAATACGGCTACCGCTGGATGATCCTGCGCAGCCCCGAGGGCGCCCCCAGCGTCGAAGACCTCGCCGTCGGCATCAACGCCGTCTCCGGCTCGATCGAGACCGCCGGCTTCGGCGAGCGGCTGCTCTGCGCCGTGTTCGCCTTCCTCGACGGCAAGGGCCAGCGGATCTACTTCATCTACAACTACAAGCGCGGGGCCTGGTACCCGTTCGTGCCCGCCCCCGGCGGGGAGCAGGAGCGCTCCACCGAGCGCGAGCTGCAGCTCAAGGCGCAGGTCGGGAGCGAGCTGCCGCTCGAGGGCGAAATCGAGCGGTGGTTCCCCTTGTGGGGGATACCGATCTAGGGCGCTCCCGATCTAGGGCGCTCCCGATCCAGGGCGTTCCAAGACCACGGCCAACGGCCGCGGCGAGAGAGGCTGGGACTCGTTTTGAAAGTGGTGATGGCAATTGCCATCACCACCTGAAAACCGGATCCCCGTCCCCGCCCTCCTGAAGGTCTTTCCCCGTGCCCCGCCCCCGAAGGATCGGAGGCCGAGGCAAAGGCCCCGTCCCGCTAGTCCGGGATCAGCCCCTCGCCCGTGAACGCCGTCCCCGCCTCCTCGAAGCTGAGGTCAGCGGGCGGCAAGATGAAGTCCGAGCCCTCCAGCTCGTCGTCGCCGACCCGCTCGCCCTTCGTCCGCACGTAGTCCAGCAGCGCCGCGAAGCTTTTCTGGTAGCCGGCCTCGTCGCCTCCCTCGCAGGCCGCGACGACGGCGTTGTCGAGCTGGTTCAGCTCGTCCTTCGTGTCGTCGGCGAGGCGGTACTGGTCCTCGCCGGAGATGCGGACGATCATGCCTGGCCGCCGTCGCTCGGCTGGGAGCCGCCGCCCGGCGCCGCGCCCGCGTCGCCGTCGCCGCCTTGGGCGATCTGAGGCGCGCCCTCGCCGCCGCCCTTGCCCAGTTCGGCCTTCATCTTCGCGAGGTCGTCGTCCACGGCAGACGTGCTCGACAGCTCCTTGAGCTGGCGGTCGATGTCGTCTTCGCCCGAGCCGAGCTGGGTGATGTCGTCGAAGGTGCCCGCGGCTTCCAGCTCGGAGACCGCGTCGGCGCGGGCTTTCATGTTTTCGGTCTTGTCCACCGCGCGCTGCATCGCCAGCCCGACGTCGGCCATCTGCTCGCCGACACCCGTGGCCGCCTCGGAGATCCGCACCTGCGCCTCAGCGGCGGAGTACTGCGCCTTGATGACCTCCTTCTTGGTGCGGAAGGCCTCGATCTTCGCGCGCAGTTTCTGCTCGGAGTCGGTCAGCTTCTCCTGCTGGGCTTCGAGTTCGGTCACCTGCGTGTCGAGGCCCTGAAGCTCGGTCTGGGCGACGTTCTTGCGCTCCAGCGCCGTCCGCGCCAGCTCCTCGTTCCCCGACGACAGCGCCTGGCGCGCCTGCGTGTCGAGCTTGACCACGCTCTGCTGGAGGGTCTTTTCCTGCATTTGCAGGCGCTTCTTCGCCGTCACGACGTCGGCGATGCCCTTCTTCACGTTCTGGAGCTGTTCGACCTGCTTCTGGTAGCTGTAGTCGAGCGTCTCCGCCGGGTCTTCGGCGCGATCCAACAGCTGCGAGATCTTCGCCTTCACGACGGTTGACATGCGCCCGGTCAGACCGGCCATCTGATCCTCCTATTGCTTTCCGCGGGGGCGGCCGATCGCCGATCGGCCGGCTGTCCTTAGCCTAGCCGACCGCGAACGGTCGCAAAGACGATTCCGAGCGAGGACCCTGGGCCGCGATTCCGTACGCGCCTACAGGCCCAGCGGGTGACGAACCGCGTAGCCGGAGTTGTTCGCGCGCAGCGGGCGCCAGCGCGGCCCCTGCTGGTCGGAGGGGTCGTCCGCGGCGCTCGTGTCCAGGCGCAGCCCGGCGACGTCCATGTAGGCGTGGCCGGCGTTCCCGAAGACCGCGATCCAGCGGCCGGCGCCGTGCGAGCCCCAGCTCATGAATTCCGAAGAGTCCATCGGCGTCTTCAGGAAGCTGCCGCCATGCAGTGCAAAGGAGACCGTGCCCGAGCAGTCGTAGCCGGAGGCCGTGAAGGAGGCGTGGCCGCCGCCGTAGATGTAGGGCAGGCCGATGATCTCGTTCGCCGTCCAGATCACCTGCTGCACCGACGCCGGTGCGTTCATCGGCGCCGCGGCGAAGCCGTTGACGTAGCGCGCCAGCGAACCCGGCACCAACAGCTGCGGGCGCGGCGTCGCGGCGGTCTCGGTGACTTCCGTGAGGCTCGCCGCCGAAGTGGTGGCGGTGGCCGGGGTCACGGCGCTGCCGCCGGTGGCGGTCGTCGTCGTGGACGCGGGCGTCGTCGCGGCGGCCGGCACGTAGGGGATCACTTCGCCGGCGGCGTTCTTTTCGTAGATCGGGCCCTTGTACGTGAGCTTGCGCGACTTCGCGACGATTGGGGAAAGGTGGATCGCCGGCGCGGGGGCCGACGTCGGGGCCGCCGGGGCTTCGGTAGCCGCGGCTGCGCCGCCCGTGCTGGCGGCGAATCCCGGGGTGGCCGCGATGGCCATGATCATGAAACTGCCTAGGAAACTGCTGAGGGTTCGCACCCGCAAAACAACAACCTCTTTCGTCGGCCTCCGGGGTTAGCTGACGGGCTAGCGCTGAAAGAGCCTGCGCTTCCTGCGAAATCGCGGGATTCGCCCCAACAACTCGGGTCCCCCGGTCCCTGACCTCTAGTCAAGGACTCGGCATGTGATCGCGGCAGGCTAGCAAACTGCAATGACGCTTGCACCAGGTTGGCGTCGGAGCGGTCCTTTTGCCTGCAAACGCGCAAAATAATCGCCTCTTATACCCCCTCTGGGCTCGCTCAAACCTGCTCATTCCTCGCCTTCGACACCGGGGCTCAAGACCCTTCCGAAGGCGGCAATCCGCTGTTTGC
>DATJMW010000005.1:0-48494 GCA_035508515.1 Solirubrobacteraceae bacterium
CGAGGAGACGTCGATGCGCGCGTCGGGCAGCCCTTTGCTGAGCGTTTCGAGGCCCGATTTCAGGCTCGCGCGGAAGCTCGCAACCGAGGTCATCGACGCTTCGGTGGAGGTGCAGACGTCGTTGGCCCCCATCAGGATCAGCACCTGATCGGGCGTGTTCGGGGCGCTGACGGCGTTTTTCGCCTGGCCCGGCAGGTCGCCCATTTTCGCGCCGGTAACCGCGTCGTTGCCGCCGGTGGTCGAGGTTTTCACGGGCTGCGCGAGCAGCACCGTGGGGTTGATCGCTTTCAGACGCGTGTAGTAGCTGTTGACGCCCGAGTTCGTCCCGGTTGCCCACGAGTTCGCGGGGCAGTCCGCGAGCGTGCCGCAGCCGGTCCCCTGCGAGTCATAGCCCCGCGTGATCGAGTCGCCGAGCGCGTCGATCGAAGTCGACGGCCCCACCTTCGCGGGCGTCGCCGCCGCGGGCGATGCCGTGATCAGCGCGCCAAGTGCCAGCAACGGCAAGCAGGCGCGCAGTGCTCTGCGCAACATGAGTCCCCCCCAATTCATAGATGTCGTTTGCCGCGCCCTCGACACGGCGCCGCAACGCTCGCCCTTCCCTCTGAGCGCGCCGTGCGGCCCCGAGAAGCTACCACTACCCAAGGCGCTGGTAAGGTCGCCGCATGGCACTCGGGCCCACCTCCTCCGCGCTGGAGCTGGCCGCGGCGCTGCGCGCACGCGAGCTGTCGGCGGTCGAGCTGCTGGACGCCTGCCTCGCGGCGGTTGACGCGCGCAACGGCGACCTGAACGCCGTCACCTGGCGCAACGACGAGCAGGCGCGCGCCGGCGCAGCGGCTGCCGACAAGCGCCTGGCGGAGGGCGGCGACGCCTCCCCCTTCCTGGGCGTGCCGATTCCGGTCAAGGACCTGACGCCGGTCGCGGGCTGGCCGGTGACGTACGGCTCGCACGGGGCGCCCGAGGCGCCGAGCGCGGAGTCCGAGCTGGTGGTCGACGCGTTCACGCAGGCGGGCTTCGTGCTGTGCGGGCGCACGAACACGCCCGCCTTCGGCGTGATCACCGCGGCGGAGAACCTGCGCCACGGGATCAGCCGCAACCCCTGGGACACGAACCGCTCGCCGGGAGGCTCGAGCGGCGGCGCGGCGGCGGCGGTGGCCGGCGGCATGTTCCCGATCGCGCACGCCAACGACGGCGGCGGCTCGATCCGCATCCCCGCCTCCTACTGCGGCCTCGTCGGCCTGAAGCCGAGCCGCGGGCGCGTGCCGCGCCTGGCGCAGTCCTGGCTCGGCGCGGTGGTGGAGGGCGTCGTCTCGCACACGGTCGCGGACTCCGCGGCGGTGCTGGACTCGATCGCCCGCTTCGATCGGCTCGCCTGGTACAACGCGCCCGCGCCGGAGCACCCGTTCGCGCAGGACGCCGAGCAGGAGCCCCGGCGGCTGCGCGTCGGCCTGATGGCGCAGGCGCCGCTCGGGATTCCCACCGACCCCGCCTGCACCGCCGCCGCGCGCGCGGCAGCGAGCGCCCTGGAGGGTCTCGGCCACTCGGTCGAGGAGGTCGAGGTGCCGACGATCTCCGCGGAGATGATCCCCTCGTTCATCGTGCTGACGCAGGGCGGCCTCGCCGACTACGAGGGCATGGACTGGTCCGCGGTCGAGCCGCACATCGCCCACCAGCGCCGGCTCGCGAGCGAGACGGGCGCCTACGACTACGTGCTGGCGGCGCGCACGCTGGAGCTGCTGAGCCGCCAGGAGGTCGCACGCTGGGGCCGGGACTTCGACGTGCTCCTGACGCCCACCTCCGCGATCCTGCCCCCGGCGGCGGGCTCGATCATGGAGGCGGCGCACGCGACGCCCGAGGCGCCCGTCGCCGACGTCGTGGCGAGCGTCTCGTTCACGGCGTTCGGGAACGTCACGGGCCTGCCGGCGGCGAGCCTGCCGCTGCACTGGACCGACGAGGGCGTCCCGGTCGGCATCCAGCTCACGGCGGGGCCGTGGGAGGAGGCGACGCTGATCGGGCTCTCCGCGCAACTGGAGCAGGCGCTGCCGTGGGCCGACCGGCGGCCGGCGCCGGCCGCCGCGGCGTAGCACCCAACCGAGGGAGAGAGCATGGCCTACGAGCAGATCACGACCGACCTGTCGGAGAACGTCCTCACGATCACGCTCAATCGCCCCGAGCGGCTGAACGCCTGGACCGCGACGATGGGTCGCGAGCTGATCGAAGCGTTCGACGAGGCCGACGCGAACGACGAGGTCCGGGCGATCGTGATGACCGGCGCGGGGCGCGGCTACTGCGCGGGCGCGGACCTCGCGGCGGGGGGCGAGACCTTCGACTACAAGGCGCGCGCGAAGGAGGCTTCGCTGCTGACGGAGGGGGTCGACGGCGTGCCGCGCGACAACGGCGGCCAGTTCACGCTGCGGATCTTCGCCTGCAAGAAGCCGGTGATCGGCGCGATCAACGGCCCCGCCGTCGGGGTCGGCGCGACGATGACGCTGCCGATGGACGTCCGCATCGCCAGCGACGAGGCCCGCATGGGCTTCGTGTTCGCGCGCCGCGGGATCGTCCCGGAGGCCTGTTCGAGCTGGTTCTTGCCCCGCGTCGTCGGCATCAGCCGCGCGATGGAGTGGGTCGCGACGGGCCGCGTCTTCTCCGCGCAGGAGGGCCTCGACGCGGGCCTGCTGCGCAGCCTGCACTCCCCCGAGGAGCTGCTGCCCGCGGCGCGCGCGCTGGCGAAGGAGATCGTCGAGAACGCCGCGCCGGTCTCGGTGGCATTGGCGCGGCAGATGATGTGGCGGATGCTGGGGGCCGAGCACCCGATGGTGGCGCACCGCGCGGACTCGCGCGCGATGCTCGCGCGCGGCCAGTCGGCCGACGCGGCGGAGGGGATCACCTCGTTCTTGGAGAAGCGCCCCGCGCAGTTCTCAGACCGCGTCAGCGACGGCCTGCCGGAGATCATGCCCTGGTGGTCGGAGCCGGAGTTCGAGTAGCCCGCTCGCGGCCCGCCCCGGCCGCGACGCGCTAGGGCGCCTGCTGGAAGATCGCACCTCGCGGCACGGCGCTGCGCGGCACGCCGATCCCGTCGCAGAGCTTCACGCAGGGCTCGTACACCGGGCGAAAGCCCAGCAGCTGCGGGATCGTCACGATGCGATAGCCGCGGCGGTGCAGCGCCCCGATGATCCTTGGGTAGGCGGCGAGCGTCTGCCCGCGGGGGCCGCCGCCGTCGTGGGAGATGATGATCGAGCCCGGGCGCACCTGCGAGAGCACGCGCTCCACGATCGCGCCGGTCCCCGGCTGGGTGTAGTCGCTGGGGTCGACGTTCCAGCCGACGGTCGCCATCCCCAGCGAGGAGGCGATCCCGATCACCGAGGCGTTCACGTCGCCGTAGGGCGGCCGCCACACGCACGGCGTGTAGCCGGTCAGCGCGCGGATCACCGAGCGGGTGCGTGACAGCTGCCCGCGCGGGTCGCTCGTGCGGGTCATGTCGGGGTGGGTGTAGGTGTGGTCGCCGAGCACGTCGCCGGCGCGCAGCTCGTGCAGCATCGTTTCGCGGTAGGCCGATGTGACCTGGCGGCCGATCATGAAGAAGGTCGCGGTGGCGTGGCTGCGTTCGAGCATCCGCACGAACGCCGGCGTGTCGGGGTATGGCCCGTCGTCGAAGCCGATCGCCACTTCGCGCCGGCCGGGGCCGTTGCGGTAGAGGACGTCGCCGTGGCTGCGGCAACCGACGACGCGGTACAGGCGCCCCGCCGGCTTCGGGGCCGACCCCTCGATCGGGGCGAACAGCTCAAGCGGGTTGTGGATCTGGGCCGCGGCGAGCGTGCCGCCGGAGCCGCACGCCACCAGGGCTGTCGTCAGAAGCGCGGCCGCGGCCGCTGCGAGCACCGAGCGCACCCGCGGAACCTTACGAGGTCGGCTCGCGCCGGCGCGGCCCGGCGGCGCGCGGCGCAGCGGCCCCGGCGCGCGTCTCGACCAACGTACGAGCTAGCCGAGGACCAGCTCGGCGATCGTCCGCAGCGCCGTGGCATCGGCCGAGACCAGCAGCGTCGTGACGATCGACTCGCGCCACTTCTCCAGGTCCTCGCGGATCTTCTCGGGCGGCCCGACGAGCGACAGCTCCTCGATCAGCCGGCGGGGGATCTTCGCCCCGGCCTCGTCCTTCCTGCCGCCGAGATACAGCTCCTGGATCTCTTCCACCTCGCGCTCGTAGCCCATCCGGATCGCGACGTTCGCGTGGAAGTTCGTGCCTTTCGCGCCCATGCCGCCGAAATACAGCGCGTAGAACGGGCGCAGCGCGTCGATCGAGCCGTCGACGTCGTCGGAGACGATGAACGGGACCGTCGCGCAGACCTCGAACTCCTCTGGCTTGCGCCGCGCGCCCGGCCGCGAGAAGCCTTCCTGGAGCGCCGCCTTGTTCGCGTCCTGGTGGGTCGGCGAGAACAGCATCGCCAGCCAGCCGTCGCACAGCTCCGCACAAAGCGCGACGTTCTTCGGCCCCTCCGCGCCCAGATAAATCGGGATGTCCTCGCGCAGCGGGTGGATCGAGGACTTCAGCGGCTTCGCCAGCCCCGTGCCACCCGGCAGCGGCAGCTTGTAGTGCTCGCCGTCGGCGGTCACCGGCCCCTTGCGCGCCCAGATGTCGCGCAGGATCCCGATGTACTCGCGGGTGCGCGCGAGCGGCTTCGCGAACGGCATCCCGTACCAGCCCTCGACCACCTGCGGGCCCGAGACGCCGAGCCCCAGGATGAAGCGCCCGATCGAGAGGTGGTCCATCGTCATCGCCGCCATCGCCGTCGCCGCCGGCTGGCGCGCCGACATCTGCACGATCGCGGTGCCGAGCTTCAGCCGCTCGGTCGAGGCGCCCCACCACGCCAGCGGCGTCAGGCAGTCCGAGCCGTAGGCCTCGGCGGTCCAGATCGAGTCGACCCCCAGGCGCTCGGCCTCCGCCACGGCCTCCGCCGCCCCGGGCGGCGGGCCGCCGGCCCAGTAGCCCGTGTTCAGCCCCAGCTTCAGCTCGCCTGCCATCGTCGTGAACCCCCCTGGACGCGGTGAGCCGCGAACCCTATTGGATCTGCTCGGGCGTGCAGGCGGGGTCGCCGGGGATCGGCGCGGGCATGTCGAGCACCGCGATCGCCCCGTCTCCCTCCCGCCGCGCACGCGCGCTCGCCGGGGACTCGGGGTCCTGCAGGCGGTGCGAGAGCGCCAGCGCCAGCAGCGCCAGCACGATCAGCGCGACGCCGTAGACGTTGGCGGTGTCGTGCAGCCCGTACTGCGTCACGGCGATCCCCGCCGCGAGCGCCGGCAGGCTGTAGGCGAGGTAGGAGGCCACGTAGACCGAGGCCACCAGCTCGGCGCGCTGGTCGATCGGCGCGCGGTTGGTGATCGCGCGGAACGCGCCCGCGAACGCGGGGCCGAAGCCGAGACCGGCGACGCCGGTCGCGACGAGGAACAGCGCCGTCGAGCCGTCGTTCAGCGCCACGAGCGCCAGCGCCACGCCGACGATCAGCGCGCTGAGCCCGCCGCGGGCGGCGATCCGCGCGTGCGCGTCGCGCAGCACGATCGAGGTCGCGGAGCTGACGCCGGCCATGATGAAGATCGACAGGCCGCCCGCGACGTGGCTGGGGTCCTGCAGCACTCTCGCCGTGAGCGACGGCCCCAGCGACAGGATCAGCCCACCCAGCGCCCACGTCGCGGTCAGGCAGGGGATCGTCGCCAGGAAGTCGGCCCGCAGGTGCGGGGGCACGCCCGCCGTCGGTCGCAGCGACTGCCGCCAGCTCGGGCGGCGCGCGACGGTCTCGGGGATCGCCCAGCAGGACAGCGCCGCGAGCAGGAAGACGCCTGCAAGCAGCCAGTACACCAGCCGCGTGGGCTCGGGCGCGTATTCGACCAGCAGGCCGCTGCCCAGCGCGCCCGCCGCGAGCCCCGTCATCGGCGCCGAGGCCGCGAGCAGCGCCCCCAGCCGTGGCCGGTGCCCGGGCTGGAGGTCGATCAGCGCGGCGCTGACCCCGGCGGTGGCGACCCCGGTGGCAAAGCCTTGCAGCAGCCGCGCCGCGAACAGCCAGGCGACGCTGCGCGCCTCCGCGAACAGCAGCATCGCGACGATCTCGACCGCCAGCGAGAACAGCAGCGTCGGGCGCCTGCCGAGATGGTCGGAGACCGAGCCCGCCACGACCAGCGCCGCCAGCAAACCCAGCGCGTAGGTCGCGAACACCGCGGTCAGGACGATCGCGGAGAAGCCCCATTTCTGCTGGTAGACCACGTACAGCGGCGACGGCGCGCTGGAGGCGAACAGGAACGCCGCGAGCGTCACCGCCAGCAGCCAGAAGGCGGGTGTACGACCGAGCTTGCCCATCGTGGCATAACGACGAACGCGCTCGTTTTGTCTGGACACAGCCGAACCTCCGCTACATCGGGCCTGCGTCACTAGTCTGGATCGGGTGCCCTACACGACCGCGGACGCACGACAGGGGCTGCTCGATACCGTAGCGAGCGCCACCGCCCAGCTCGGGCTGGCGCTGGCGGCGCTGGGCGAGGCCTACGAGCACCTCGACGAGCAGACCGCCGACCGGCTCGAGCGCGAGCTGTTCGGCCCGGTGCAGCTCGCCTACGGACGCGCCCAGCGCACGAGCACCGCGTTCGCGGCGCGCCACGGGATCGTGGCGCCGTCGCTCGCGCAGGCCCCCGCGGCGGCGCCCTCGACCGGCACGAAGGCGCTGATCGACGGCGCGGCCGAATCCGTCGCGGCGGCGGACGCGACGCTCGCGGAGCTGCAGGACTCGCTCGCGCCGATCGAGGTCGGCGACGCCGAGCTGCGCGACGGCCTGCGCGAAGTGCGCGAGCTGCTCGGCGAGCTGGGCGCCCGCTCGCGCGAGCTGGTGCGCACGCTCGGGCGCTAGGCCGGCCGCTCGCGGCGGCCGGCGTCAGCCCGGCGCGATCAGCGTCCCCAGATGCCGCAGCAGGCGTTCGAACACGCCCTGGAGCGTGCGCTTGGCGTAGGCGTGGCTCGGGCTGTCGGTGATCAGCACCGCGAGCGACACGCGCACCGGGCCGTGGCGCAGCAGCACGACCTGGTGCTCGACTTCGCCGGTGCCCGACCCCCAGCCGCCCTTGAAGTAGAGCTGCCAGCCCGGCAGGCGCAGGCGCCCGATCCCCCAGCGCTGGGCGGGGATCACGCTCGCGAGCAGGTGCATCGCCTCCGCGCGATGACGCGCCACAACGTGGCTGTCGACGTGCAGGAAGAAGCGCGCCTGGTCCGCGGCGTCGATCCGGCTCAGCCCCCAGACGTCGGGGTCGAGCGAGAAGCGGCGCATCCCCGCGCGCGAGGCGACGCCGTAGACGCCGCGCGCGCCGACGAACTGGAGCACGCGGGTCGCGGCTTCGTTGTCGGAGCGCTCGATCATCGGATCGATCAGCCGGTGGTCCGCCGGGCCCAGCGCACGAGCGCGCACGCGCGGGTCGTCGAGGTAGGCGACGAGCAGCATCGCCTTCAGCACGCTCGCGGAGGGCACCGTCCGCTGTACGCGCCAGCCCCAGGCGCGGTGCGCCGTGCGGACCGCGAAGCTGACTTCGCCCGCGCGCGTGTGCGCGTAGGCGATCGCCGCGCGAACGCCCGGCTGCCAGGCGCGGGCGGGCGGCGCCGCGGGCGCGGATGCGTCGAGCGACGCGGCGGGCGTGGGAGCCGCGAGGCAAGCGGACCACGACGCGACGGCGAGGCACAGCAGCACGCCGAGCGCAGGCACGGCCCGCGGTGTTCGACGCTCAGCGCGCGACGCTGACGATCGCGGCATCGCCCGGTCCCGGCCCGAGCTTCGTCACGTAGGCGCCGGACGCCGACAGCGCCGTGGCCCCCAGCAGCGTCGACCCCCCGCGCCCCGGGCGCCGGTTGCGACAACCGCTGGCGCTGTTGTAGGCGTGCGTGTAGCCGCGCTGGTAGCCGGGGTCGCGCGCGACGGTCGAGGGCAGGCTCAGCAGCACGCGCCCGCCGCGACGCCCGAGCCCGGCGATCCGCAGCTGCTGCACGCAGCGCGTGACGCGCTCGAACAGCACCTGCCCGCCGAGCAGCGACGGGTTGAAGTAGGCGGCGTCGCGGCGCGCCTGCCGCAGCACGCGGCGCCGCCCGGTGGCGAGGTCGACGAGCACGAGCTCGCTGCGCCGCGGCGTGTCGAGCGCGAACACGACGCTGCTGGAGTCGAGCGCCGGGCGGCTGACCTGCCCCGCCAGCCGCGAGCCCGCCAGGTAGCGGCGCTGCGCCGGGTCGGCGAGCGACACCGCGATCAGGCGCTCGCCCTGGGCGTCATCGTCGCGATAGACGACCCAGCCGTCGGAGACCGCCAGCGCGCTGACGCCCGCGACCGCCAGCGCGAGCTTCGGCTGGAGCGTCGCGCGATCGGCGACGACGACCTGCGCCGGGGTCGCCCACGCCACGTTCGCGCCGCCGAGCGCGGGATGCGAGCCCGGCAGCGCGAGCGGCGCCGAGCCGCCCTGCGACAGCAGCCCGGAGCCGCCGGGCTGCTGCCAGGCCAGCGCGCCTGCCGCCGCGGAGGGGTCCGTCGCCGGCGCCAGCGGCTGCGCGCCGGCGCTCACGCCCGCGAGCGCGAGCGCGCACAGGCCAAGGCCCAGCGCGTCGAGCCGGCGCAGCCCGAGCCACAGGCGCGGCTCGCGGGCCATCTCCTCCAGGCGGCGCGCGCCCGAGCCGTCCTCGCGCAGGCCGGGCGCCATCCACAGCACCGGCAACGCGCGCCCGGCGCCGAACGCGAGGCCGACCAGCACGCCCAGCAGCGGGTCGCCCGCGGCGAAGCTGATCCCCGCCAGCGCCCACACCGCGAACGCCAGCACGAAGGTCGTGAAGCCGAGACCCAGCAGCACCCCGTACAGCGCGCACGCCAGCGGCAGCGGCAGCGTCCAGCGCCAGCGCTCGGGTACCTGGCGGCGGATCTGCGGCGCGATCCGCACCCCGCGCCAGTCGGCGATCGCCGCCGCGAGCGCGAGCGCGGCGCCGAGCCCCTCGCGCAGGCCCGCGACGCCGTGCCCCGCCAGCGAGCCCAGCAGCGCGAGGCTGCCGAACGTCAGCGCGCCTCCCGCGAGCGTGCCCAGCGCGAACGTCGCACACGCCACGAGCGTCGCACCGCGGCGGGCGTTGCCGAGCGCGCCGCCGATCGTGTCGACCATCGAGAAGCCGCACGGCGACCACGCCCCCGCGATGCCGGCGATCAGCGCGGTGATCGCCGCCGCGGCCGCGAGCCCGCCTAGCACGGCACCATCGTTTCGTAGTACTGCACGCAGAACACGTGCCGGCCCGCGTAGCAGTAGCCGACGAGCGCTTCGTCGCCGTTGACGCGCACGTTCGTGTAGCCGCAGCAGTCCATCAGCCGCCGCACGCGCCCGCCGCAGCAGCGGTACCAGGAGCCGTCGGTGCGCAGCTCCAGGCCGTGCGCCCGGCCCGCCGCCGGGCAGACCTTCGAGCGGGGCGCCGGCGCCAGCGGCTCGCCGTTGGCGTCGCGCAGCACCTGCCCCTGCGCATTGACGGGGTAGCCCTGCGAATCGATCGGCCGGCCAAGGTCATCGACGGGATGCCCGTCGGAGGCGCGCAGCGGGTAGTCGTGGCGGTCCACGCGCGGCAGGCCCGTCGGATGCGGGCAGTTGCCGGTCGTGTAGGTGTGGCCGCAGAAGTTCGTGTAGGCCGCCTCGGCGTCGTCCTGCAACAGGCCGTTCGCGACGGCGCGCCCTCCCGCCAGCGCGATCACCGCGGCCCCCGCCCACTCCAAAAACCCGCGGCGGCTGCTGCGGCGAAGCACCGCGTCGGAGAGCCGCTCCTGCTCAGGCCGCAAGCGCCAGCCCTCGTTCGCGGGAGCGCGCCGTCGCGAGCACGCTTTCCAGTTGTGCGAGGCCGTTGAACGTGCCCTTCGCGAGCGCGACGCCGTCGAGGCCCAGCGCGACCGCGTAGGGGCTCCCCGGCACCGCGGCCTGCGCCCACACGGAGGCGTCGAGCCGCTCGTCGAAGCTGCGCACCCCGATCAGCGGGTCGCCCGCGAGGTGTGCGACCGCGGGCTCGACCTGGCGGCACAGCGGACAGCCCTCGGAGGTGAACACCGCCAGCAGCACCATCGCCCGCGGCCCCGGCTCGATCTCGGTTGCCCACGCCTGCGCCTCGCCCAGCTCGGGGCCCTCGGACTCGATCTCCAGCGCGCCGCGGCCGCTCCCCACCGCCAGCCGCAGGACCCCGACCTCGCGCGCGAGCGCCAGCAGCGCGACGGCGAGCGCCACGATCGCGAGCAGGGCCAGCGACAGGCCCAGCGTCAGCCAGCGGTCATAGCCGCTCGGCGCCGTGGGCAACAAGCCCGCGGCGACGACACCGGCGACAGCCGCCAGCGCCGCCGCTCGCGCCGGCGCGAGCGCCGTCAGCCGCGAGGAGGCTCCGAAGCAGGCGCACGGGCGCCCGCCGCGCCCCACCGCCAGCGCCGCCGTGGTCGCGAGCGCGAACAGCGCGAACAGCGCCGCCGCCGCGGCGTCCGCCCAGCCGGCGCCGGCCAGCAGCGCGCCCGCCACCGCCAGCTCGCAGCCGACCAGCAGCGCCAGCGCCGCCGCCTGCCGCGCGGCGCCGCGGACGCCGTACGTCGCGAACGCCGTCGCCGCGCCCTCGCGGCGCCAGGCCTTCAGCGCCGCGCCGGCCAGGAGCACGAGCGCGAGCCAGATCGAGACGAGCGTCGTCATCGGCGCGGACCTTACGCCGCGCCTCGGATCGCCCTTAAACCCCTGCTAGACGGAGATTTTCACGCGAGCGAGGAGCGCTCCACCTGCGCCGGCGAGGTGTATCCGCTGAGCGCCAGCGTCAGGTCGAACTCGCCGAGCAGGCAGCGCAGCACGTGTTCGACCCCGGCCTGTCCCGCGAGCGCCAGCCCCCAGACGAAGGGGCGCCCGACGCACACGGCGTCGGCCCCCAGCGCCAGCGCCTTGAACACGTCGGCGCCGGTGCGCACGCCGCTGTCGAACAGCAACGGCAGCTCGCCGACGGCCTCGCGGATCGCGGGCAGCGCCTCCAGCGCGCCGAGCGCGCCGTCGACCTGGCGGCCTCCGTGGTTGGAGACCACGATCCCGTCGACGCCCAGATCCTGGGCGCGACTGGCGTCCTCGGCGTGGACGATCCCCTTCAGCACCACCGGCAGCGAGGTCTGCTGTTTCAGCCAGGCGAGGTCGTCCCAGTTCACGGTGGGGTTCGCGAACTGGTAGGCCCAGTGCCCGATCGCGGGGCCGATGTCCTCCTCCGGTGGGCGCTCCAGCGCCGCGCGGAAGACGGGGTCGCTGAAGTAGTTCGCGACCCCTTCCCCCTTCAGGAACGGCAGGTAGGCGTTCGAGAGGTCGCGCGGGCGCCAGCCGAGAAACCACGTGTCGAGCGTCAGCACCACGGCTTCGTAGCCGGCGCGCTCCGCTCGCGAGACGAAGCTCGCGGCCAGCTCGCGCTCGCGCGGCCAGTACAGCTGGTACCAGCGCGGGCCGTCGCCCACCGCCTCGGCCGCCTGCTCGATCGAGTGCGAGGCGGCCGTCGAGTGGATGTAGGTCAGCCCCAGCGCCGCGGCGGCCCGCGCGCTCGCCAGCTCGCCCTCTGGGTGGACGATCGTCTGCACGCCGACCGGCGACAGCAGCAGCGGCGCCGGCATCGCGGTGCCGAGCACCGTCGTGGACAGGTCGCGCGCGGACACGTCGCGCAGCATCCGCGGCACGATCCGCCGGCGCTCGAACGCGTCGAGGTTCGCCTGCATCGTGCGCTCGGCGCCCGCGCCTCCCGCGACGTAGCCGTGCGGCCCGGCGCCGAGCTTCTCGCGCGCGGCCCGCTCCCAGCCGGCGTAGGAGACCGGCAGCGCCGGTGTCTGGTCGATCAGCCCACCGGCGTAGATCTGGTACTGGAAGCTGGCGTAGTCCTCCGGCGACAGCGGCGCCGCGGCCGCGATGTCATCCGGGGCGCTCATGCGCGGGCCCTATTCGTCATCGCCCGCCTCGACCTCGTAGAGCCGGTGGGAGTCGACGTCGTAGACGAAGCCGCGCACGACGTCGCGGTGCAGCAGGAAGGGCGAGCTGCGCACGCGCCGGATCGACTGGCGCACGTCGGCGTCGAGATCCGTGAAGGACTCGATCGCGAACGAGGGCGCCATGCCGCTCGCCTCCTGCAGCTCCGCGCGAAACCCGTCGTCGGTGACCTTCATCAGCCCGCAGTCGGTGTGGTGGATCAACATCACCTCGCGCGTGCCAAGCTTGCGCTGGGAGACCGACAGCGAGCGGATCACGTCGTCGGTGATCACGCCGCCGGCGTTGCGCAGGATGTGGGCCTCGCCGTGCTGCAGGCCCAAGGCCGCGAACACGTCCAGGCGCGAGTCCATGCAAGTGACGATCGCCAGCTGGCGTTTCGGGCTGACCTCCAGCGACTCGGGCGGCGTGCCCGCCGCGAAGGCGTCGTTGTTTTGCAGCAGCTCGTCGATCGCGCTCATGCCGCCAGCCTAGAGGTCGCCGCGCTTGGACAGGTAGCGGCGCAGCCCGGCGTAGCTCTGCCCGGGCGGCAGCGCCTGCGCGTAGGAGCCCGGATTGCCGTCGTGACCCGGCGCCAGCGCGCGCTCGCGGACCTTCTCGGTGAAGGCCTGCTCGTCCAGCTCCGCCGCCCAGCGCTCGACCTCGTCCAGATGCGCGCGCAGCCCTCCGAGCTGCTCGACGACGTCGTCGTAGGCGCCGAAGTGGGTGACCGCCAGCCGCCGCGGCTGCCAGCCTTCGAGCAGCGCCAGCGAGTCGCGCCAGGCCTCGAGATCGATGTCGGGCGGAGGCGTCGGCGCCAGCACGGCGCCGCCCTCGATCCGCACGCCCGCGACGTCGCCCGCGAAGGCGTAGCCGCTCGGCTCGTGCATGTAGGCGACGTGATGGGAGGCGTGCCCGGGTGTGTAGGCCACCGCGAAGTCGTCCAGCCGCTCGCCGCCGCGCAGCACGCGCAGGCGCTCGCTCGGGACCGGCAGCACCTCGCCCCACAGCCGCTGCATCGCATCGCCGTACAGCCGCCCCGCGCTGTGCAGCAGCTTCGAGGGGTCAGCGAGGTGCGGCGCGCCGCGCTCGTGCACCCACACTTCCAGCTCCGGGAAGCGGCGCGCCAGCGTGCCGGCGGCGCCGGCGTGATCGAGGTGGATGTGCGTCAGCGCCAGCGCCCGCGGCGGGCGCTTCTCCAGGTCCGCCAGCCACGACTCCAGCGCACTGGATGGTCCGGGGTCCACGATCACGTCGCCCACGCGCCAGGCCCCGATCACGTGGGCTCGGCCAAGGTGCATCACGTCGATCAGCTCGGGCTCGCTCACGCCCCCTGCTTAGCAGACGCGCCCGCACCGGCGGCCCGAGGGCGCACGGGGGCTCGCCGGGGCGACGCACCCGGCGAGCCCCTACGATGGGCACGTGGAGAGCCCCACCGCCACCGCGACCGGGAGCTTCGGCGACCTGGAGCGACACCGCCGTGAGCTGACGGCCCACTGCTACCGGATGCTCGGCTCGCCCTTCGAGGCCGAGGACGCCGTGCAGGAGACGCTGCTGAAGGCGTGGCGCTCGATGGACCGCTTCGAGGGGCGCTCCTCCGTGCGCTCCTGGCTGTACAAGATCGCGACGAACGTCTGCCTCGACATGCTCGACGCCAAGCAGCGCCGCGCGCGACCGATGGACCTTGGCGAGGCGCGCTCGCCCGAGGGCCCGATCGGCGAGATCCTGCCGGAGACCACCTGGATCGAGCCGGTGCCCGACGGGCTTGTCACCGCCGAGGCCGGCGATCCCGCCGCGGTGGCGGAGTCGCGCGAGACGATCCGCCTCGCCTTCGTCGCCGCGTTGCAGCACCTGCCGCCGCGCCAGCGCGCGGCGCTGATCCTCTGCGAGGTGCTGCACTGGAAGGCCTCCGAGGTCGCGGAGCTGCTCGAAACGAGCACGCCCGCGATCAACAGCGCCCTGCAGCGCGCCCGCGCGACGCTCCAGGACACCGAGACGCACGACCCCACGCGGGGCGCCCTCTCCGAGCAGGACCAGCAGCTGCTCGGCCGCTACGTCGACGCCTTCCAGCGCTACGACCTCGACGCGCTGACGAGCCTGATCCACGAGGACGCCACGCAGTCGATGCCGCCGTATGAGCTGTGGCTCCGCGGCCGCAAGGACATCTTCGGCTGGTGGTTCGGCCCCGGCGCCGGTTGCCGCGGCTCGCGCGTCGTGCCGGTGCAGACCGCGAACGGCTCGCCCGCCTTCGCGCAGTACAAGCCGCGCGAGGACGGTGGCGAGGGCTACGAACCGTGGGCGATCCAGGTGCTCGAGATCAAGGACGGCAAGATCGTGGAGATGACCTTCTTCCTCTCGACCGACACGCTGTTCCCGCTGTTCGAGATGCCGCTCGATTACGAGCAGCTCCAGGCCGAGAGCGCTTAGGCGCCGGCCTCCAGCACGCGCAGCACCCTCGCCAGGCCGATCAGCTCCACGAGCGCCAGCAGCTCGCGCGACGGGGAGCGCAGGCGAACCTCGCAGCCACGGCGGCGGGCTGCCAGCGCCAGGAGCGCGAGCGCGTCGACCGCGACGGCGTCCGCGGCCACGCCGCCGACCTCGCACACCAGCAGCTCGCAGCGCTCGCGCGCCAGCAGCTCGCAGGTGCGCTCGAACAGGGCCGGGAGCTCCGCGCGCGTGAGCGGGCATGGCACGACCACCTCAGCCGTCTGCCGCCCCGCCGCCACGCCGGCGCCCCCCGCCCGAACCGCTCGGCTAGCCCGCCTCCATCGATCCCTGGGGTCGGCCGGGAGCGCGCTGCGAGGACTGCGGCGCGATGCCGCCGCTCGCCTCGGAGGCCTCCGCGATCGCCTCCTCCTCACCCACGACGGCGCGCCTGGGCGCCGACAGCAGCAGGCTGATCACGATCGCCAACACGACCAACCCCGCGCCGATCAGGAAGGCGAGGTGATAGCCCCCCGTGAGCGCATCCGCCAGTGGCTTGCCCGCGGATTTCAGCGAGTTCGTGTGGGTCGCGGCGCTCGTCGCGAGGACCGCCAGACCGAGCGCGCCGCCGACTTGCGCAGAGGTGTTCACCAGGCCAGAGGCCAGGCCCGCGTCCTGCGGCTCGACGTCTGCCATGGCGAGCGTCATCAGCGCCGGGAAGCTGGACCCGACGCCGGCGCCCAGCAGCAGCAGCACCGGCAGCACGTCAGTTACGTAGTTTCCATGCACCGGCACGCGCGCAAACAGCAGCAGGCCGGCGGTAACCAGCACCATCCCTGGCAGCAGCGTGTTGCGAGCGCCGAAGCGCATTATGAGCCTTTCCGAGTAGCGCAGCGACAGCGTGCCCATCACGATCGTGACCGGCAGGAAGGCAAGGCCGATCTTCAGCGGGTCGTAGTGCTGCACGCGCTGCAGATAGAGAGAGCCCAGGAAGAACGTGCCGAACATCCCCGCGACCTCGAGCGCCTGGATCGCGTTCGCGCCCGCGGTATCGCGCGAGCGGAACACCCGAAGCGGCATCAGCGGCTCGCGGGCGGTGGCCTCGCGCACGATGAACAGCGCCATCAGCACGAGCGAGCCCGCCGCGAACGCGAGCGTCGTCGCCGAGCCCCAGCCTTTCTCCGCCGCGGGCGAGACGATCGTGTAGACGCCGAGCATCAGCGCCGCCACGATCAGCGTCGCGCCCGGCAGGTCGATGCTCTTCGAGGCCGCGGGCAGATGGATGTCGTCCAGCAGCCGTAGCGCTGCGAAACCGGTCGCGAGGCCGATCGGCACGTTGATGAAGAAGATCCAGTGCCAGTCGATCGCCTGCGTCAGCACGCCACCCGCGAGCAGGCCGATCGAGCCGCCCGCCGAGGCCACGAAGCCGTAGACGCCGATCGCCTTCGCCTGCTCCGCGGGCTCGGGGAACATCGTCACGATCATCCCCAGCACCACCGCCGAGGTCGCCGCGCCGCCCGCGCCCTGCACGAAGCGGGCGATCACGAGCAGCGTCTGATCGTCGGACAGGCCGCAGAGCAGCGAGGCCAGCGTGAACACCACGAGTCCTCCGAGGAATACGCGCTTGTGGCCGACGAGATCGCCGAGGCGTCCCGCCAACAGCAGCAGCCCGCCGAACGCGATCAGGTAAGCGTTCACGACCCACGCCAAGCCAGAGTTCGAGAAGCCGAGGTCCGTCTGAATCGACGGCAGCGCCACGTTTACGACCGTGACATCGAGCACGATCATCAGCACGCCCGCGCACAGCACGTACAGCGCAAGCCAGCGGTTTCGGTCTGTCGTCGTACTCATCGTTCTCGGGTCTCCTTCGTCGTCGCCTTTCCTACAGGCTCAGACGAGACATGCGCGTGAAAATCATCGGCGCGCCGGCGAGCGATGAGGTTTGCCGGTGCGATCCGTCTGAAGGACAGTTCTAGCAACCGCGCCAGCGACGCCTGGCGCCAGCGAGAAAGGGCCCACGATGTTCGGCCAGACCAAGGCATTCAGCGGCTTCTCCGTCGACGACGTTGAGAAGGCGCAGGCGTTCTACGGCGAGACGCTGGGGATCGGCACCTCCGTCGAGCACGGCATCCTCACGCTGCAGCTCGAAGGCGGGGCACGGCCGACGATCGTCTACCCCAAGCCGGGCCACAGGCCCGCCGACTTCACGATCCTCAACTTCCCGGTAGAGGAGATCGACGCCGCGGTCGACGAGCTGACCGCGAAAGGCGTGCGCTTCGAGCGCTACGAGGGCTTCAAGCAGGACGAGCGCGGGATCATGCGCGAGGGAGGCCCCTACATCGCCTGGTTCAAGGACCCCGCCGGCAACGTCCTCTCCGTGCTGCAGGAGCGCTAAGCGTCGTTTGCTCCGCCGCGAGCGGCGGGTAGGGTGCCGCCATGGAGCACCGCTTCGACGGTCCCCGCTACACCGTGGGCATCGAGGAGGAGCTGATGATCGTCGACTCCTCCTCGCTCGACCTCGTCAACGCGATCGACTCGATCGTCGGCGAGGACCCGCCGTCGGGCCAGATCCAGCCCGAGCTGCTGGAGTCGGTGCTGGAGATCGCGACCTCGCCCTGCGCGAACGTGCGCGCCGCCGGTGAGGAGCTGCGCTCGCTGCGCGCCCTCGCCCGCCAGCGCGCGCAGGAGAAAGGCCTGGAGATCGGCTCCGCCGGCACCCACCCCTTCGCGAAGTGGGAGGACCAGCGCGTCGTCGGCGACGACCGCTACCGCGGCCTGATCCGCTCGCTCGGCTTCGTCGCCCGCCAGGAGCTGGTGTTCGGGATGCACGTGCACGTCGGCATGGCCGACCCCGAGGAGACGATCTACGTCGCGAACGGGCTGCGCCCCTTCGTGCCGCTGCTGATCGCGCTGTCGGCGAACTCACCGCTGTGGCGCGGCGAGCTGACGGGGCTGATGTCGAGCCGGGTGCCGATCTTCCGCGCCTTCCCCCGCGTCGGGCTGCCGCCGCGCTTCGAGGGCTGGGCGGACTTCGAGCGGCGTGTCGAGGCGATGAGCTCGAGCGGCCTGATCGAGGACTACACATACCTCTGGTACGACGTGCGCCCGCACCCGCGGCTCGGCACCGTAGAGGTCCGCGCGATGGACTCGCAGACGCGCGTCGAGCACACCGTGGCGCTCAGCGCGCTCGTCGTCTCGCTCGTCAGGCTGCTCGTCGAGAGCTTCCACCAGGACGTCCGCCAGCCCGAGCCGCACTGGGAGATCCTCGACGAGAACCGCTGGCTCGCCGCGCGCCACGGGCTCGCCGCCGAGCTGTACGACCAGGCCGATGGCGAGCGCCGCGGGGTGCGCGAGCTGGGCGAGCAGCTGCTCGAAGCGCTGAAGCCGCACGCGCAGGAGCTTGGCTGCGAGCGCGAGCTGGAGGGAGTGCGCGACCTGCTCGAGGCCGGCAACGGCGCCGCGCGGCAGCGGATGGTCTACGAGGCCAACCACGACCTGCGCGAGCTGATGGCCGAGATCGTCGCGACGACCACCGGCGGCGGCGAGTAGCGAGCCCGCGTCCGCAGGGGGCGAGAGCGGTGCGCGAGGTGCGAGCGAGCGCCGGTTGCTCGGCTCGGCGGGGAGGCGAGACGTGAGCGGGCCCGGCTCAGGGACCCGCCAGCGGGCGCACGTAGCGCAGGAACGGCTCCACCGAGATCCCTTCGCCCGTGGCCTGCTCGATCAGCGGTAGCGTGTCCAGCCGCCGGCCGTGGCGATGGACGCGCTCCGCCAGCCACACGCGGATCGCGTCGACCTCGCCGCGCCGAAGATCTTCCTCGCGCGAGCCCAGCTCGCGCTCCATCGCCTCCCACAGCTGCGCCGCGATCAGGCAGCCGAGCGCGTAGCTGGGGAAGTAACCGAAGCTGCCGCCGCCCCAGTGCACGTCCTGCAGGCAGCCCAGCGCGTCGGAGGGCACCTCGACCCCGAGCAGGCGGCGCATGCCCTCGCGCCACGCCTCAGGCAGGTCGGCGACGGCCAACCCGCCTTCGATCATCGCGTGCTCCAGCTCGAAGCGCAGGATGATGTGCAGCGGGTAGGTCAGCGGGTCGGCGGAGACGCGGATCAGCGACGGCTCGACGCCCACGAGCGTCGCGTGCAGCGCCGCCGGGCTCACCGGGAAGCCGCTGTCGGTCAGTTCGCCCGCCAGCACCTCCGCGAAGGCGGGGCTGCGGGCCACGTGGTTCTCCCACAGCTTGCTCTGGGACTCATGGATCGACATCGAGGTGCCGCGCCCAAGGTTCGTGCGGTCCAGCGCCGGGTCGATCTGGCGCTCGTACAGCGCGTGCCCGAACTCGTGCAGCGAGCTCAGCAGCGACTCCACCTCGCCGTCGCCGTAGCGGGTCGTGACGCGGCTGTCGCGGGCGCCGACCCAGGCGGTGAACGGGTGCGCCGAGACGTCCACGCGCCAGCTCGCCTCGTCGACGCCGACGCGCCGCAGGATGCCCGCGACCGCCACTTCCTGCGCCGCCACCGGGACCGCGAGCGAGCGCCGCGGCGAGTACCGGGCCGCGTCGCCCACCAGCGGCGCCAGCTGCTGCGCCAGCGCCGAGAACACGCGCCGCAAGTCCTCGCTGGAGAGCCCGAAGTCGTAGTCGCCCAGCAGCGCGTCGTAGGGGCTCTCCCCCGGTTCGGCGACGCATTCGCCGTAGGCACGGGCCAGCTCGACGTTGCGCGCCAGCGCCGGGGCGAACGCCGCGAAGTCGTCTCCCTCTCGGGCGGCGCGCCAGCTCTCCTGGCCCTGGGCCCCCGCCTGCGCGATTTCCGCCGCCAGCTCCGTCGGCACGCGCCGCGCGCGCTCCCAGTCGCGCCTGGCGAGGCGCACGACGTCGCCGTCGATCCCGTCCAGCGGCGTCCCGTCCAGCTCCGCCAGCCACTCGCCCACCTCCTCGCCCGTCGCGCGTTCGTGGGTCAGGCGCGCCAGCGTGCCGAGCTGCTGCGCGCGGGCGGCCGCCCCCTCCGCGGGCATCATCACCAGCTGGTCCCACGCCGCGAGCATCTCCGTCGCCGTCAGATCGGACAGCTCCGACATGCGGTCACGGAGCTTTTCGAGGGCGATCATCGTTTGAAACATATGCGTGCTTGCCGACGGCGCCATGTGGCTGGCGACGGCCTTGGCCGGCAAGCACCCCAGTCCTGCACGAACTCGCCCAGGCTTCGATGGACGGCCGGAGCGGCGCCTATAAGATGGCCGCCGATGATCCAGCGTGCCGAACGGCCCCTGTGGCGGGCGGTGCGATCGTGACGCCGGTCGCCGAGCGCGCCGTGACACGCGAACCGATCGGCGTGCTGCTGGTCGAGGACGACGAAGGCGATGCGCGCCTGGTCGAGGACGAGCTGGCCGAACGGCTGCCGCTCGCGAAGATCGCCCGCAGCCGCTCGCTGAAGGACGCCCTGACGGCGCTGGGGCCGGAGATCGACTGCGTGCTGCTCGACCTGGGGCTGCCCGACACCTCCGGCCTGGACGCCGTCGCCCAGCTGCGCGCCCGCGGCCCCGGGACGCCGCTGATCGTGCTCACGGGCCTGGACGACCAGGCCGCCGGCGTCGCGGCGGTCGAAGCCGGCGCGCAGGACTACCTCGTCAAGGGCCGCGTCGACGGCGAGCAGCTCGCGCGTTCGATCCATTACGCGATCGGCCGCCGCCGCGCCGAGGAGGCCGAGCGCGAGCTGCTGCTCGCCGAGGCGCAGGCGCGTGAGGTGGGCCGGCTCGAAAAAGGCCTCGCCCCCAGCCTGTCGGTCGAGGACCCCGCGATCTGGGTCGCCTCCTGCTACCGCGCCGGGCGCAGCCGCGCGCTGCTGGGCGGCGACTTCTTCGACCTCGTGCAGACCGAGGACGGGCTGTTGCACGCGCTGGTCGGAGACGTCTGCGGGCACGGCCCCGACGAAGCCGCGATCGGCGTCAGCCTGCGCGTCGCCTGGCGCGCGCTGGCGCTCGCCGGCAACGAGCCACAGGTGACGTTGCGGACGATGCAGCGGGTGTTCGAGCACGAGCGCCACGTCCAGGGCCTGTTCGCAACGCTCTGCACGATCGAGATCGATCCCCGCGGAGACGACGCCACCGTGATCCGCGCCGGGCACCCCGCCCCGATGCTCATTGACGGCTCCTCGACCGCCGCGCTGTGCCAGGCGATCGGCGACGGCGCCGTCGGCATCAACCGCGGCAGCTGGGCGCCCGAGCGGGTGACGCTGCCGCAGGGCTGGACGATCCTGCTCTACACCGACGGGATCATCGAGGGCCGCGTCGACGGCGGCGTCCAGCGCCTGGGCGAAGAGGCATTTCGCCGCCTGGTCGCCGAGCGGATCGCATCGCGGCCCGACTGGCGCGAGCGCCCCGCCGCGCTGCTCGACGAGCTGATCGCCGAGGCCGAGCGCCTGAACGGCGGCGCGCTCAGCGACGACGTCGCGATGCTGCTCGTCGGCGCCCGCGAGCGCTCCGACGGCGCCGGCCCGGCACGATGAGCGCGGCGTGAACGCCCCCGGGCAGGCCAGGCCCGCGGGCCGCTGGGTCGCGCGCACCGGCGTCGGCAGGCTGCTCGGGCTGACGATCGGGCTCGTGCTCGTGCTCGCCGCCGTCGGCGTCGCGCTGGCGCTGATCGCCAACGGCGCCCTCACCCGCAACCGCCACCTGCTGCTCGACCAGGTCGGCCCCGCGCGGCGCAACGCGCTCGCGCTCGAAAACGCGCTCGTCAACGAGGAGACCGGCCTGCGCGGATTCGCCCTCAGCGGCGAGGCCAGCTTCCTGCAGCCCTACGACACCGGGCGGCGCGCCGAGCGCGACGCCTACCGGGAGCTGGAAATGCGGGCGCACACCGTCGGGCCGCCGTTGGCGGCCGACATCGCCCGCGTGCGCTCCGCCGCCGACGCGTGGCGGGCGACCTACGTGGCGCCGACGCTGATCGAGCCCAACCTCTCGCGCGCTCAGGAGGTCGCGATCGACCTGCGCGGCAAGCGCGTCTTCGACCGCGTGCGCTCATCGCTGACGCGGCTGGAGCAGACGCTCGACGCGCGCGACGTGCGCGCCCGCGACGCGCTCGAAAGCGCCGCCGACAGCCTGCAGACGCTGCTGATCGTGGCGGGCATCCTGATCCTGGGCGCGGTGCTCGCCGCCGGCGTGATCCTGCGCCGCACCGTGACGCGCCCGCTCGCGCGCCTGGGCTCCGAAGCGCGCCGCGTCGCCGCGGGCGAGTTCGAGACGCCGCTCAGCGTCGAGCAGGGGCCGCGCGAGCTGGTGCAGGTCGGCGGGGAGATCGACGCGATGCGGGAACGGATCGTCAGCGAGCTCGCCGCGGTCGAGCAGGCGCGCGCCCAGCTTGAGGAGCAGGCCGTCGAGCTGACGCGCTCGAACTCCGAGCTAGAGCAGTTCGCCTACGTCGCCTCGCACGACCTGCAGGAGCCGTTGCGCAAGATCGCCAGCTTCTGCCAGGCGCTGAAGCAGCGCTACGGCGACCAGCTCGACGAGCGCGGCGAGCAGTACATCGACTTCGCCGTCGACGGCGCGAAGCGGATGCAGGTGCTGATCAACGACCTGCTCGCCTTCTCGCGCGTCGGCCGCGGCGGGCGCGACCGGACGCCGGTCCCGCTCGGCAAGGTGGTCGAGGAGGCCGAGCGGGCGCTCGCCGGCCAGCTCGAACAGGCCGGCGGGCGCGTCAGCGCCGGCGAGCTGCCGACTGTCCGCGGCGACCGCGCCCAGCTCGTCTCGCTGTTCCAGAACCTGATCTCCAACGCACTGAAGTTTCGCGGCCCCGAGCCGCCGCACGTGCGGATCGCCGCGCGGAAGATGGGCGCCACCTGGGAGCTCAGCTGCACCGACAACGGGATCGGCGTCGAGCAGGAGTACGCCGAGCGGATCTTCCTGATCTTCCAGCGCCTGCACTCGCGCGACGCCTACGAGGGCAGCGGCATCGGGCTCGCCCTGTGCCGCAAGATCGTCGAGTACCACGGCGGCCACATCTGGCTTGACAGCGAGTTTTCAAACGGTGCCCGTTTTCGGTTTACCCTTCCTGTCGAAGAAGAGGGTTGAGAGGAACGGGGGATGGGATGAACGCGGAGCTGATCTCGGTGCTGCTGGTCGAGGACGACCCCGGCGACGTGCTGCTGATCCGCGAGGCCTTCTCCGACCACAAGGTCGGCAACGGGCTGTCGGTCGTCAGCGACGGGGTCGAAGCGATGGAATACGTGCGCGGCGAAGGCGAGCACGCCGGGCGCACACGCCCCGACCTGATCCTGCTCGACCTCAACCTGCCCCGCAAGAGCGGCGCCGAGGTGCTGGCCGAGATCAAGAGCGACCCCAAGCTCTCGACGATCCCCGTCGTCGTGCTGACGACCTCCCAGTCAGAGGAGGACGTGCTCCGCTCCTACAAGAACCACGCCAACGCCTTCATCACCAAGCCCGTCGACTTCGACCGCTTCGGCGAGATCGTCCACCAGATCGACGACTTCTTCATCGGGATCGTCAAGCTGCCCCCGAAACAGGGCGACTGACGGGGCGCGCGGGCGCCGGGTCCTCGACCGTGGGCGCTCAGCTCTCCGCGAGGACGATCGCCAGCAGGAACAGCCCCAGCAGCGCGCCGATCACGGTCATGAACGCGATAAAGCGTTCATCAGTCCTGATGAACTCCCCGCGTTCCAGCGCACGGTCTATTTCCCTCCGGCGAACCGCCGCGTAGACGATGCAGGTCACCCCCAGCAGCGCGTAGCCCGCGCCCGCCACCGTGTAGGGCCAGGTGGTGCCGTTCGTCAGCGCCGGCACCACGCGCCCGGCGCCGATACCCACCGTCAGCGCCGTCAGCCCGGTGCGCCACCACGCCAGGTACGTGCGCTCGCTCGCCAGGTGCGTGCGCCGCGAGGCGTCGAAGACCTCGTCGGGCGGCTCCTCCAAAGGTGGGCGCTCGGACACCGGCGATCACACTACCGGCGGCGTCCGCGGGAGTCGTGAACGTTCAGTCCTCGTCCAGCAGGAACTCGCCGTCGCGGTAGATCTCGCGCTCCTGCCCCCCACGCAGCGTCGCCGTCACGACGCGGTCCGCCGTGGAGACGATGTCGGTGTGGACCGTCGAGTCGTTGAAGCCCAGCTCCGCCCAGCGCTCCGCCGAGACCTCGCTGGGGTCGCCGTCGTAGGCGTCCTGGTAGGAGCGGCCCAGCGCGATGTGCGTGTTGCCGAAGCGCCCGCCGACGTTCTCGTCGTAGAGCGTGTGCGCCATGAAGCGCGTGATCCGCGACAGACGGCGGTCCGTCAGCGAGAACTCGCCGATGCGGTCGGCGCCCTCGGTGGCGATCATCTCCGTGAGGACCGTCTCGTTCTCCTCGGCGCTAGCCTCGGTCACGCGCCCCTCCGCGAACGTCAGGCGGATGCCCTTCACGAGGTTGCCGTAGCGGTAGAGCGGCTGGTTGCAGTAGATCCAGCCCTCCGTGCCGCGCCAGTCCGGGCTCGTGAACAGCTCGAAGCTCGGGATGTTGCGCCCGCGCCCGCCCAGCCAGCGGCGCTGCTCGCCCAGCAGCACGCGCAGGTCCACGTCATCGCCCTGGACGTGCAGGCGCTCGATCCGAAGCGAGTCAAGCCAGTCGCGCGTGCGGGTGACTTCCTCGCCCACCTCGCGCCAGCGCGCGATCGGGTCCTCCGCGTCCAGGAAGCAGGCGTGGACGATCTGCTCCCAGTAGTCCTCCAGGCTCATGCCCGCCTCCGCCGCCATCGCCGGCGTGCCGTACAGGCCCAGCGTCCAGCTGAAGCGCCCCGCGTTCTCCTTCTCCCCGCGCCAGTCCAGCAGCGGGCGCATCGCCGCGCCCTGGCGCATGATCTTCGCCGGGTCCACCGAGTCCAGCGCGTGCGGGTCCGCCTCCGCCAGCACCGTGATCTGGTGGTCCATCTGCTCCACCAGGCCGTGCATGTAGGCCGCCGAGAAGTGGTCCAGCTGGGCGTCGCTCGCCAGCTCGTAGAAGTCGCGCGCCAGGTTGATCTCGTCGTCGTCGTCGGGGCGGTAGGCGCTGATCACGTGCCCGCCCGCGCGCCACACCGCCTTCGCCAGCTCGGCGTACAGCGGCTTCGCGCTCTCCGGCGCCGCGATCCGCACGACCTCCTCCGGAAGCACGCCGCGCCCGCCGCCCAGGGCGAAGTTCACCAGCACCGAGGCGTAGCGCTCGAGGATCTGCTGCGGCGGGACGTAGCTCACGCGGCGGCTGCTCGGCGATCGGCAGGTTCTCGGTGATCGGCCGGTCTGAGGGCGGGCCTGCGCATCGGCGGATTAAACACACAAACCCTTCACACGGCGGACACGGGTAGGGTTCGCGCCATGGCTCCGACGATCAAGCTGCACACAGTCCCGCCCTCGCATCCCTGCATGACTGCGGTCGCGGCGCTGGAGCTGAAGGGGCTCGAGTACGAGCGCGTCGATCTGCCGATGACCGAACGGATCCAGCTCATGGAAGAGATCTACGGCGAGGGCAACTCGCGCGTGCCGGCCATGCTCGTCGACGAGGAGCCCGTGCGCGGCTCGCGCGCCATCCTCGCGCGCCTGGAGGAGCTCGAACCCGAGCCGGAGCTCTACCCCTCCGAGGAGGTCCGCGAGGCCGAGCGCTGGGGCGACGAGGAGCTCCAGGACCTGGGGCGGCGGCTGCCCTGGGGGGCGCTGCACTTCCGCCCGGAGTGCATGGGGGTGTTCGCCACCGGCCAGCCGCTCGACGGCCCCGGGACCGACTTCGCCATCAAATTCGTCCGTGCCACCTGGCGCTACCACGAGATCACCGCCGCGCGCCTGCACGACGACCTCGCCGGGCTGCCCGCGAAGCTCGCCCACATCGAGCAGCTCGCCCAGGACGGCGTCATCGGCGGCGAGCAGCCCAACGCCGCCGACCTGCAGATCGGCGCCACGATCAGGGTGCTGCTGCCCGTCGGCGACCTGCAGCCGCTGCTCTCCGGGACCGCCGGTGAGCGGATCGCACTGCGGTGGTTCCCCGAGTACCCCGGGGGCGTGCCGGCGGGGGCCTATCCCGCCGGGTGGGTGCCCGCGCCGGCTTAGGCCTGGGCGTAGGCCGCGCCGCGCGCGCCCTCCTGGTCTCGTGGGCGTAGGGAATCCCGCGCGCGGGCATTAACCCGGCGCGATGAAGTCGCTCCACTCCCGCCCCCGGGTCTCGCTGCTGCTCTCGGCGCTGATCGCCGCGGGGACCGTCGTCGCCATCGCCGCATCCGACAGCCCGCGCGGGCTGTGGCGGACCTTCGAGCAGATGCAGCCGCAGTGGCTCGCCGTGGCCTTCGGCTTCGAGCTGCTGTCCTACGTCGGCTACGTGCTCGCCTACCGCTCCACCGTGCTCGACGGCCGCAAGGAGCGCCTGTCGCTGATGCTCACCGTGCGGCTCGTCGTCGCGGGGTTCGGACCCTTCGTGCCGCTTGGCGGCTTCTCCTTCGACCGCGCCGCGCTCGGAGCCGTGCACCGCAGTCGGCGCGAGGCCCGCCGGCAGGTGCTGGCGCTGGGCGTGATCGAGTACCTGCTGCTCGCCCCCGCCGCCTGCGTCTGCGCTTTGCTGCTGCTGCTCGAAAGCGGCAAGGCCTCGCTCGTGCTGACCTTGCCCTGGGTGTTCGCCGTGCCGCCGGGGTTCGCCCTGGCGTGGTGGGTCACGCAGCCGCGGATCGTCAAGCGCTTCCGCGACGGGGACGGGCGCTTCCGGAACTTCGTCGGCGACGTGCTCTCCGGGGCCAGCGTGCTGCGCTCGATCGTGCAGCGGCCGATGGAGCAGCCCGGCACCGTCGTCGGCATGGGGATCTACTGGGCCGCCGAGATCGCCTGCCTCGCCTTCGCGCTGCGCTGCTTCGACGTCGTGCTCTCGGTGCCCGCGCTCGTCGTCGCCTACGCCACCGGGTACGCCGCCAGCCGCCGCTCGCTGCCGCTCGGCGGCGCCGGGATCACCGAGGCGCTGCTGACGCTCGCGCTCATCTGGGTGCACGTGCCCGCGCCGCGGGCGCTGCTGTCCGTGGTGGCGTATCGCGTCGTGAACTACCTCGTGCCGACGCTGCCCGGTCTCGTCGCGCATTCTTCGCTTGCGCACATGCTTGAAGGAGAGACGAAGTCGGCATGAGGGCGATTCGGGCTGTCGTCAGCGGCCACGTGCAGGGCGTCGGCTTTCGCGAGATGACCCGCCGGCGCGCGCTGAAGCTCGGGTTGCTCGGCTGGGTACGCAACGCCGACGACGGCACCGTCCTGGTGCACGCCGAGGGGGCGCCCGACGCCGTCGAGCTGCTGATCGCCTATCTCGGCAAGGGACCGCGCGGGGCGCGGGTCGGCGACGTCGCCGTCGAGGACGTGCCCGTCGAGGGGCACGAGCAGTTCGCCATCCGCGGCGTCAGCGCCGGCGTCTTCGTCGTGCAGGAGCACCAGGCCAGCACGCACCACTTCGACTTTCGCCTGGAGGTCGACGGCGTCATGCGCTCGTGGGCCGTGCCCAAGGGGCCCTCCATGGACCCCGCCGTGAAGCGGCTCGCCGTGCAGGTCGAGGATCACTCGATGGGGCACAACGAGTTCGAGGGCGAGACCGGCGGGGGCGGCTGGGTGAAGATCTGGGATCGGGGGCGGTATGAGCAGGGCGGGCGGGTCGCCTGGCCCGAGGCGCTCGAACGGGGGCATGCCGTGTTCGTGCTGCACGGGAAGAAGCTGCAGGGCGGGTTCGCCTTGCAGCGGACGCGGGGGCGCGTGGAGAAGGCGCAGTGGCTGCTGATCAAGCGGCGGGAGGCTTAGGGCGCGCGGCGCCGGAAGGTCGAGCGGGCGGGCGGCGGCTGGGGCGGCGCGCCGCTACGCTCGCGTCGATGTCTCCGGAGGAACGCCAGAACCTCGCCCACCTGCGCCGCGCTCGCGATCTGATGGACCGCGAGTACGCGCGGCCGCTCGACGTCGCCGCGCTCGCGCGGGCCGCGCTGATGTCAACGGCGCACTTCTCGCGGCAGTTCCGTGCTGCTTACGGGGAGACGCCCTACACCTACTTGATGACGCGGCGGATCGAGCGGGCGAAGGCGCTGCTGCGCGGGGGTGGGCTGTCGGTGTCCGAGGTCTGCTGGGAGGTCGGGTGTACCTCGCTTGGGTCGTTCAGCGCTCGGTTCACCGAGCTGGTCGGGGAGACGCCGACGGCCTACAGGAGGCGTGATCACGGGGCGCTTGCCGGAGTGCCGGGGTGCGTCGCAAAGGACGTCACGCGGCCCAGCCGCGAACCGAGCAGGATTCGAGAAACGCAGGCGGCGCCGGCCCCCTAGCCTGGCCGGCATGAACCTCACACTTTCCACTTGCTTCGTACTCGTGCATGACCCGGACGTCGCGCTGGGCTTTTACCGCGACACGCTTGGGCTCGACCTGCGCAACGACGTCGCTCGCGAGCAGTTCCGCTGGATCACCGTCGGGGCCGCTTCGCAGCCCGACGTCTCGATTGTCCTCACCAACTACCTGAACGGGAGCCCTGCCGATCTTGACGCGCTTGAAGGGCTGCTGGCCAAGGGGGCGCTGAACGGGGTGCACTTTCACAGCGACGACCTGGACGACGCCTTTGAGAAGTTGAAGGCGGCTGGGGCTGAGATTGTGCAGGAGCCGACGGATCAGCCCTGGGGGGCTCGGGATATGGCGGTGCGGGATCCGTCGGGGAACATGGTGCGGGTGGATCAGGCGGGGGCCGGGGCTTAGCGCCAGCACTCGCACACCGGTTCTCGGGCGTTTCACTCACACTCACGCAAGCGAGTCGCTAAGCGCACGACTCGGGCTGACGGCGCTTGGCCACCTTCAGGCGGCAGGCGGCCCGAGTCCGCCGCAATTGAAAGCTGGGCCGCTGGGTATCGCTCGTTTCGCGGCGGCGCTTAGTCCTGAAAGGGCAGCCGCCAGGTAGCCCTCGGCGTTTGCCGCCTTCTGACCGATGCGCCTGGAATATGCACGTCTTGCAGCTACGCCGTTGCGAGGCGCTAGGTATCCGGGCGGATACATCGCTTCGACGGCACCGTTTGCGGCAACCAGCGCCTGAAGATCGCGCTGGCTCATTACCGGGCTGAGCCTGACCAGTCCGTCAAAGTCAACGCGAGTGTAAGAGCCCGTCGCAAACGGATTGAGCTTCTCGTGGCATCGGCGGATTTCCTTGAGCCCACGCTGCACTTCGGCAAATCCGAGAAGGTAGGCATAAGCGGTCGCCCGGGCAGCCCGTTCCGCGGCTTCATCTCGCTCAACGCGGTAGACCTCGTAGCCGACACCCACACCAACCGCCGTCGTGACCAACAGTGCGACCAGCCAGACGAGAGTCCGAGCCGACAAGCGAAGGGGCCAACGTATGTCGCGAACTCGCCGTGCATGCGAGAAACGCTAACTGAGGACGAACCGTGTCGTGGATGCGAAGTATTCGTCGGGGCCGCTAGCACCACCCCAGCGTCCCCGCACGCTAGAGACCTTCTCGACCATCACGCGAGGCTCGTGCGCAAGCGTTCACAGCGCCGATCCCCTGTGGTCCTCTCCGATGTCCTCGAAGTCTCCGTGCAGGAGCTGGTCGACGGCTTAGCAGTGCCGCTGCGGCGCCGGCCAGAGCGCAAATTGGAGCGCTAAACCATTTACGTAGACTCGCCGCGCCCTCGCACTCGTAGCCAGCGCGCGAGCGCGATCACCGCATATGCGCCTGCGATCCCCGTCCACCAAATCCAGTCGCGGGAGCTCCAGAGCGCCGAGGCAAGCGCAAGTACTCCCCACGCCGCCGCAAGCCCAACCCAGAAGCGGGGCGGACGATGTACAGCTCGCACCGTGCCCGAGTCCTTCGACATCCATTTGAGCAAGCGCGCATCCCACGGCTCCTGACCCTGCATGCCTTCATTATCCCTCGCGGAACCCGTCCGCGCGATGAGCGCAGCGTCTCCCGGCGCAAGCACTCGCTCTCGATGCCGCCGGTTGACGGAACGGATCCGGGTAGACATAGCGAGGCACTTCGCTTAAGGCTGGGCGGCTACCACACGACGACGGGCGATAGAACAAATGGAACACAGGCGCCGCACCCCGGGCGCCAAGCCTGTACCCCTCTGAAATCCCCGATTGCAGCGCCTTCTCTATCGGGGAGACAGAGGTTGGAGCCCGCGAACATGGGCCGGATCGCTAAGCGTGGGCGGCTTCGTGGGCGGCGACGCTATGACGGGTCGCCTGGCTCCTCCACAACGCCGGCCGACCGGGTGGGAAGAGGTGCATGAGAGCGAGCGGGTCCGTCCAGCGCATACACGGTGGCAATCATCCCGCAGAGCAACAGACCGTAGATCACGCAACCGCGCAGGAGTATTGAGTCGTGCCCGCGCGCGATGACGACCAATGCCGCCACCTCCCCGACCACGCCGCCGATCCAGAAGCCTCTGAGAAAGAAGCGAGCGAACGGCTCCTTTGCGTCCAGACCTTGGAAGTAGCGTCCGTTGACTGCTCCGACAAGCAGCAGCACCGGCAGTATCTGGGCTACGACGTCGTAGAAGCTGCTGCGCACATGAACTCGCGCCGTGACCGCACCCATGCCCCAGATCAGCAATGCGCTTCCAACCGACACCGTGACTCGGCGATCAACCCGACTGTTCAGAGCACCAAACAACCGAGCTTCGATCAGCTCCTTCTGTCGCCACGCGCGACGCGCGATCATCGGCACGGAACGTGCGGGGTCTTGATTCCTCTCTGTAGGACTCATGCTGCAATCAGGATCGCGCCGCCACCGGACGTGGGTGCGCCTGGTGGGGCAGCTCAACCAGCAGCGACGAGCAACGACGCACCCTCATAGACATGCGCCTGCGTATCCGTGACGGCCTTGCGGACGAGCTTGGGCTCTCGGCCGATGGCCACTATGTCGATTGCGAACTCCAAGCCGGTCGCCGCCGCGATCTTCACGAGGGTCTCGATCTGCGGGTTCTTCTCGCCCGACTCGAGCTCGACCACCCGCGGTTGGCTCACCCCGAGGCGCTCGGCTAGATCACGCTGCGAGAGCCCATGATCGAATCGGTAGCCGGCCAAGCTGCTGGCCACCATGCGCGCCAGCGCCAAGCGCTCCCATTCGGCCGCGAACCCTGGGTCCGCGGCCATCTCGGCCGCGAGAAGCTCCTCGTGCGTCTTGATGCCCTTCGGCCAGTTGCTCGGAGTCTCGACCATAGGCCGCATGATAGGTCATGGCTTATCGCGCACGATCGCCGCACGCGTTTGGAGTCCACTCTGTCAACACCACGGCTTCTTGTACCGTTGCTCGTTCTTTCAATAGTTCCAGCCACTAGGATCGCGGCGTTCGGGCTGTCGCGGCCACTTCGCAAGGAGTCATGGATATGGCGCGCCGTAGCGTTTGGGTACAGATGCAGCGTGAAGCCGAGCGTCGCCGGCGTGAAGCCGAGCGCGCGGCCCGTGCGCTCGAGAGGGAGCGGCAGCGTCGAGCGAAAGAAGCGGCCCGTCAGCGGGCTTACGACGAGAAAGAGCAGAAGCGCCTGTATGCCGAGCAACGGACATACGAAGCCGAGCAGATGACCCGCGAAATCGCCGATCGCATCGAGCAGCTGGAAGGACTCCTCAGAGCCTCCTTGTCGACCGAGCACTCCTTGAACATCGAAGCGCTCAAGGAGCAGCCAGCCACGATTCCGTTCGATCCCGGCGACCTTGCGACGCCGATCGATCCTCCTGTCAAGACGCTGCCAGCAGCTCCGTCGATATTCGCGAAACTCCTACCCGGAGCGAAGGCAAAGCACGAACAGGCTACGTCAGATGCCGAGGCCAGCTATGCCGACGAGCTTGCCGAGGCCGTCGAGGCCGAGCGAACCCGGCAGGTAGCTCTTGCCGCCGCCGAAGACGAGCACAAGAAGCGCGTCGAAGCGGAGGCCGAGCGCGTTGCGAGGCACAACAGGGAGGTTGACACCTTCAAGGCCGCCTACGAGGCAGGCCATCCTGACGCGGTCGTCAGCTACAGCTCGATGGTGCTCGCCGCGAGCCCGTATCCGGAGGGGTTTCCGCAGCAGCACAAGATTGCCTACGTGCCAGAGTCTCGACAGCTTGTAATCGAGCTGGACCTGCCGACCTTCGACGTGGTGCCAGACGTGGCTGAGTACCGCTATGTCAAAGCCAAAGACGAGATCACGGCCAAAGCCCGGCCAGCGTCTCAACGTAGGACGCTCTACGCCAACGTCGTTGCGCAAGTCACGCTGCGATCCGTGCATGAGGCGCTCCAAGCAGATCGCGCCGGTCATGTCGAGTCGATCGTTTTCAACGGTCACGTTCAGACGATCGACCCTCGGACAGGGCAGCCAATCCATCCCTGCTTGATCACACTCCGCACGACAGGTGAACTCTTCGGGAGCCTTGACCTCGCCCTGGTCGAGCCCGGCGCATGCCTGCAAGGGCTCAGTGCGTCGGTCTCCCGCAATCCGGCGGAGCTTGCCCCCGTGCGTCCCGTCCTGGAGTTCAGCATGGTTGACCCTCGTTTCGTGGAGGAGACCGACGTCCTGGCTTCGATTGACCACAGGCCCAACCTGATGGAGCTAACACCTGGGGAGTTCGAGACCTTGATCACGAATCTGTTCGAGAAGATGGGCCTCGAGACGCGGCTAACGCAGCCTTCCCGAGACGGCGGAGTTGACTGCGTCGCATACGATCCGCGCCCCATCTTCGGCGGCAAGGTTGTTATTCAAGCCAAGCGCTACAAGCACACAGTTGGTGTGAGCGCTGTCCGAGATCTGTTCGGGACTATGCAAAACGAGGGGGCAAGTAAGGGAATCCTCGTGACAACAAGCGGATACGGCAAAGCATCGTTCGAATTCGCTCAGAACAAGCCGCTAGAGCTGCTCAGCGGAAGCAACCTGCTCTACCTCCTCGAGGAGCACGCGGGAATCACGGCCAAGATCGAACCACCCGAGGACTGGACCCAGCCCGAGGAAAAATCAGCTGGAGAAGCGCAAGTCGAGGTCACTCCTCCACCCGAGACCACGCAAGCGCCGAGCGACACGTCCGCGGCGAGCGACGTCGCGTAGCGATGTCTCATCGGCGCTAGGACGCGACGTCGGCGAGACTTCCGTCAACACCGCCGATCAACGCCCAGAGGCGACGGGCGGGGCTCCCACCCCGGCGGAGCGCGATGAGCGTCGCGACTTGCTGCGGAGCGGTTTCTGCCAAAAGCAGTGCTCGGGCGACGGCTGCGCTGTAGTAGCGACGATGTGCACCGGCCCGATGAGATGGGATCAGATCCTCATCGCTCCAATGCCGAAGCTGACGCTCGCTCGCTTTTGTCAGAACGTGGAGCTGGCCGAGGGTGAGCGGATACCTAACGTCTTTCGCGAGCCCAGGGTGCGAGCCGGGGTCCGCGACCCACGCTTGCTGTTTCAGGCTCAGCTCGGCGTAAACGCCGTCCTCGAAAGCCCGCTCCATCTCCTGTACGTTCGCCTGGAAGCCATCCAGCTCCGCCGACGGCCGGCGTGTCGCGTCTCGCTCTGCCATTGGGGATGCCAGCAGGTCTCGCTGAGTCGCCGAGAGCTTCCTAGGGGCGTAGCGCTCACCCAAACGCGCCAGGCGTACGCGGACCGGCAGCGGTAGCTCCGGCCGATCAGCGAAGCCGTCGAGCCACTCGCCGGCATACGTATAACCCTCGCCATCGGCGCGGACCAGGGGCATCGGGCTTTGCAGCGAAGAGTTCATTTTTGCTCAATCTAACTTTTGCATGTCAGATTAGCAGACATTCATGTAGGCGGTAGATAAATGCCATCCGACCAAAGCCAATTGCCGCGACGGCGTACCCCGACCCCAACCAGTGCGAGCGACAAGTCCAGAATCTCCCCGGGAGAGGCACCGTGGACATAGCTCCTATGCGAGTAGCGCGTCCATGCAAAGGTATCGTCGCGCAGCACCACGACACCTTCGATGGCGACCACGGGTCGACCTCGCGCAAACAGCAGATCCAAGAGCTTCTCATCGGCCATCGAGCGCGGCTGCACGGTCGTCACGTACAACCCAGGCCCCGCACTCCCCGGTCGCTCGGGCACGCGGAATACCTGCTCGGCGAGCATTCTCGCGGCGTGGTCGGGCTCGGTGTAGTGGAACTTGACCCTTGCGCCGTGCTCCCAGACGAGACGCGCCCTTCTTGGCATTCTCAGATCATCGGACATGTTGCGGACTCTTCCGTCTGATTCGGGCGCTCAGACCAGCCTCAGCTGTGTTTGGCTCGCCGTTTGCCGGTAGGCGTTCGCCACGCGATCAAGAGCGCGATCGTGGTCGCGGTGCCCGTAAAGCCGTCGCACCAACTCGCCGCCGTCTGTGTGACCGAGCGCGATCGCGACGTCCTCTGACGGCAACTCCAGGACGTTGACCATGTACCAGCCGGCGAAGTGCCTGGTGGCGAGGTACAGGCTGCCCGCCCATCTTGCCGCTGCCCTTACGGCCTTCCAGTGATAGGCACGCGCCGAAGCAGTCCAGTGTTCGCCTCGGATCGGTGCGAAGCAGAACTCGCTTTCGATCGGCAGCGACACGAGCGCCTCGCGGGCAGGGTCGGTGAGGGGCGCCTCTCGTGTCTGTCCGTTCTTCGGCAGCGTGAACGTGCGCGTAGCGGCGCTGAACTGCTCGACGACGCGGATGCGCGAGCGCGCCAGGTCGACGTTCACGCGTCGCAGCGCGTCCAGCTCGCCGGGTCGGAGACCTGTGAACGCGGCGACCTGCAGCCATGCGGCAAACGACGGCGTTGCCAGCTCGCGAGCGCAACGGATGATCTTCCAGACCTGCTCCTCGCTCGGTGGCTGCTCGTGCCGCCGGCCAGGGCCGCGAGAAATCCCCAGCCGCGCAAACGGGTTGCTGCGAGCGACTCGCCCCGCCTTCGCCGAGGCCGCGTCATTGAACATCGCTCGCAGCGCCGGGACTGTGCCGTTGCGCGAGCCGCCGGCGAGCCACTTCGCGACCACGCTGTCGTCGATCGCGTCGATCGGCCGTGCGCCATATCGAGCCACGAACCTCTTCGTTCGCTCGCGGTTGTGGATGTTGGTCGACTCCTTCGGCCGCGCGAATAGCGGATCGGTCGTCCATCGCTCCCAGAAGTCCGCGAGCGTGACGGGCTTCGCGAGATCCTCGCCCAGATGCGCCCGCGCCAGCTCACGCGCTCGCTTTGCCTCGGCCCTTGTCGCGAATGTTCCAGACACGCCCAGCACGCGCGAGACGCTCACGTTGTGGCCCCGAGCTGGGTCGTAGACCTGCGCGCGCCAGCGACCCGAGGGGAGCTTCGTCAGGCTCATGCGATGCGTCGCCTCTCGCCGGCCCACGCGATCGCAGTCGATGCGCGGAATCGCCTCGTACGCCGTCCCCACGTCACCGACGGCATACTTCTGAGACGAGGCGGTCCACAGTCGCCGTGCTCACGCCCATGATCCGAGCCAGCTCCGCTCGCGAGACGTATCGCTCGACGACCTGCGTAGGCGAAGCTGCGATCGGCGCATGAACGGCGAGACGTGTCCTCACATGGGCTATAGACCGCGAAGCGATCACAGCGGCCAACGACTTACAGCCCGGCTCAATCGACCGTGTCCAGGCGCAGCTTGCTGGCGCGTCGAAGGCTCCGTGTCGGGAACGCGAAGTCCCCGAGCCGATGAATCAGACCAGCGCCCGCCAGTCGGGCCACGGCGTCCTCGGCATCTGGCCGATCACCGAGTTCGCGCCCGATCTCCTCGAGGCTCCAAGGCCACCAGGGCTTGTCGAGCAGGAAGCTAACCACGGTGTTGTCGAGCTCGTCCTCAGAGAGCCCGGTGCCGCGCTGCTCAGCTGGAATACGCTCATGCTGCATGGGAAGGTCCGTCCTTTCCGTGCCAGCCCCGGGCGGTTGCCGCCGCGCCGGGGCACTTATTGACTCGTATAACGTGTAGACTTATAGCGGGCGAAGCAGACAGACTTGTGTGGTGCCAGCGCTCTCGCCATCTCACGCGGCTTTCGGTGCGGCAATCCGCGAGGTTCGCAAGGAGAAGGGCATCGCTCAAGAACGGCTCGCGCTCAAGAGCGGGCTGAACCGGGGGTACTACGGCGACGTCGAGCGCGGCGAGCGGAACGTCTCGCTCGCAAACATCCTCAAGATCGCCGACGCGCTCGAAGTGCCCGCTTCCGCGATCTTCGCGCGGTCAGAGAAGCTGCTGCGCGCGTCTCGCTGATCGTCGTCCTACCGACGCTGAACCACATAGCGGCACCGCCCCTGCCGTGCCGTCGCAGAGCTACCGAGGTCTGCACAGACTAGATGCACGGGGGTGCCAGGACACAGCAATTGCTGTGTCCTTGAAGGCATGAGCGACCCCATGGGGCACCGATCCCGCCGCACGGTCCTGTCCATCTAGTCCGTCGAGATCGTTCGTTCTTCCATAAGACCGCTTTGTCGATGACTTGTAGAGGGCGCGCCGTCCCGACAGCGGGGTGAGAAGCTTCGACGACGCACGACCGGTGAGCAGCGGCCGCGAGACGGGGGCGGGGTCGCGCGGTCCTTGGGATCGCGACGGGAGGCTTCGGCTAGCCCGCGAGCTTGCCGAGCAGTCCAGCGGAAGAAAGGGCGAGCAGGGTGGCGTGCCGGCTAGCTTGGAACCTTGATGCGACCGCGGTGAAGCCCAGACCGTCTCGAACCGCCGTACGCACTTCCTCACGAGGCAGTAGGAGCTCGGAGGCGAAAGCGTTCGCCTCGACCTCCAGCTTCTCGGCCGGGACGCGGTGGCGCAGAGTTGCGTGTCCGAGCTCGTGGGCGACTGTGAAGCGCTGGCGGGTCTTGGGGTCGCTCTCGGGCACCTCGATCGTGGTGCCGTCGATCAACATCCCAGCGTGATCGAAGGGTCCAAACACGACCTGCAGCCCGGCGACGCGGGCGATCGCGATCACGTCGACGGGGATCTCCGGGCCGTGAGCCGCGCGAAGCTTACGTGCGACGGCTCTCGCCAGAGGCGCCTCGGGCAGCTCGCGCGGTGTGTTGTAGGTCTCCAGCGGCACGAGCTCGCCGGGTTCCTCCTCGGTGCTGCAGTATGGGCAGGGATCCTCGACGGTGTGCCGGCCCTCGTGCTCGACGCCCCTGGCGCCGGTGCCGGCGGGACCACCATCCACGCGCGCGCGGCAGTCAGTGCAGATCAGCTCCAGCGGCTCGGGGTCATAGGCGTCCTCGGCGTGCAGTGCCTCGTCGGCGCCACACTCCGGGCACTCGCCCTCGAGTTCGAAGCGGCTGCGCAGCACGCTTCGGGCGCCGCACTCGCTGCAGACCGCGACGCTCACAGCTCCGAGAGAGCCTTTTCAACTGCGTCAACGTATTCACCGGCGGCTTCCTCGCGCTGCTCCCCAGAGGGTTTAGCCCGGGCCCCTGCCCGACGCTTTCCCTGCCGTCGGCCGAGCGCGGCGCCACGCAGAACCTCAGATCCGGTGTAGCGCTCGATTGTCACCCGGTACAACGCGTCTTTGACGCATTCACTCCAGCCGATGTGAAGGTCTGCGAGCAGCGCTGCCAGCCGCCGCGCGGGGACATTGCTGTACAGGTCGAGCCGGTCGGCTGCCAGCTTGAGGGCCCAGGCAGGGTCGATCAGCCGCTCGAGGTCGACCCCGATCGCGCGGGAGTGGCGCAGCAGGATCGAGCCGAACGTCTCCCATTGCGAGAACGGGCTCTCGAAGCTCGGGTGCAGGTAGCGGGCGAGGCTCCGGGCGTCCTCGGCACGGGCCCGCAGGCGCTCGTCGGCCTCGTCGAGCACCCACGGGCCGACCGACAGGTGCTCGGGCGGGATCGAGGCGCCCTGCTCGGCGCAGTCCCATAGCTCGTGCAGCTGGCCGAGGATGGCGGGCGGCAGCGAACTGAGCCGCTCGCGCAGCTGTGCCTCGGTGATAGTGCCGGCGAGCTTGACCTGCGCGACGGTCGCATATCCGAGCACGGCACCGGGGATCTCGAGATCCCATTCTGTGGCCCTGAGGGTCTGCGCGCTAAGCGGAACGACCGTGACGGCGTCGCTGTCGGCGCGGGTGACGATCGCGATCACGAGCGGCTGATCGGGTGTGGGGGTCGTGGCTGCGAGCGTCCAGATCTCGCCAGCAACCGGGCCTTGGGGTTGCCGGTCGGCAAAAAGAGCGTGGTAGGCGCTGCTAGCGGTACGCCAGCTCGTCTGTCCGGTGGCGCTGTCGGGTGCGGCGGGTTGGCTGGGTGCGTGTTCGCTCATGTCGTGCTCCCGTCGATCAGATCGAGGGCTTTGCGTAGGACTTGTATCTCTTGCTCGGGCTCGGCGCAGCTGGCGAGCGCGGAGGCGATCGCGTGGCGATCGTTGTCGATACTCGGCGGCGAGCATCCAAGGCGCTCGGCGAGCGCGCGCTGGGTGAGCTCCTTGCCGCCTAGCGCCGGAAGCGCTGCGAGCACGTCGCGCTGGCGGTCGGTGAGCATGTCGAGCAGAGCTTGGGCGGCGGAGCCCGCCGCCGGGTCGTCGGGCAGGCCGGGTGGATCGGCGGTCGCGATGCCGTGGCGCTCTGCTTCGAAGGGGTGCCGCCCGAGCAGGTCCTCCTCGGGCAGGGGCTCACTGGTCGGCTTCAGCGCGAACGCCTCAGTCAGGCCGAGCACAAGCTGGTCGAGTGAGAGGCCGCGGGCGGTACGCTCGAGCATTCCGTGGGCGTAGCGGTCAAGTTCCCGGGGGGTGAGGAACTGGGTTTGCTTCTTTGCCATCGGTTTTTGCGGCAGGATCTTGAGGTTCAGGGCGTGGACGTGGGCGCGCAGCTCTTTCTCGCGCGGCGAGAAGATCGCGACGGCAGGCCGCAGGGTCAGCGTCCAGTAGGTGGAGCCCGGCGATGTCGAGGGGATCATGATCGTGTAGCGAGCGGGGTCTCCGGGCAGCAGCGCCTCGAGGCGCTTAAAGAGGCGGGTTGGCAGCTCGCCGGCACGCTCGTCGTTGGCATATTGCTGGAGATCTCTTACGAGGTCGGCGCGCAGACCCTTGATGCTTGAGGAGCGGTCGATCAGCTCAGCGAGTCTGCCGTGAAACAGGCGGGCGGCGATCCAGCCCGCGAGGACTTCGTCGGTATCGTCGGGTAGCCAGTGGATCTTGTGTCTGGGGTGGCGGGCGATCACATCGGCGAGGAGCGCGAGCACGCTCGGGTCCCCGCAGGCGCCCTCGGCACCGGCTAGCTTCAGGCGGCGGAGGTCGCGGTCTGTGAGCGCCGCGCTCATGGGCGTTGGGCCCGTGTCGGATTGGCGGTACTCATGCCCGCGGTCCTCGTCGGCGCTCGTCGCGGACGACGCTAATGATCTCCGCCCGTTGCTGGCAGGCGCAGGCGGGGTCGGCGTGGCGGTGCTGGGCGATCGCGCGGTGCGGGCCTATCAGCGTGTCGTACTGAAAGAAGTTCGGGAGGCCGGCGTCGATGCCCAGTTGGATTGCGAGCAGTCGCCCGACGGTCAAGCATGCGGCCTGTTGGCTCACGAACGGAACTGAGGGCATGTAGTCGTCATCGTCGACGTCGGTGAGGCCAGCGGCGCGCAGCAGCCCGCAGATCGGGGTACCCCGCTGCGAGCGAAGAAGGTCGCGGGCGCGCTCGCTGGAGGCGTGCGCGATGATCTGATCGGTCACGACGGCCTCCCCGGGTTCCTTGGCAAGTGCCAAGGGGATCCCGAGGTCGGTCAGGGCCTTGGTAGGCGAGGGCCGGGCCGCAGGCGTCTTGAGCATGCAGTGAAGACATGGCCCATCGGGGCGTGTGTCACGTAGCCCGACGGCGGTGTCGCCGGTTGCGGCGTCGAGCAGGCGGTCGGGCTGCAGGCCTTGGGTCTCGCGGCGCGCGTCGTGGTTGTCGAGGCCCGCGAGCACGATGGGCGTCCATGGCAGTCGGCCCGCATCGACGGCGGTGAGGGCGGTCGCGATGTCGCCGTCGTGGGGGTGGTGGCGCCAGCCGGTGAGTGCCCGTTCGGCGAGCCTGACCTTCGGCGTGGCGGCTTCGACGTCGGCGTGCTCGCCGAGCGTGTAGGTGCCGAGGTTCTCCGCCGCGTAACCTTGGCGGTCGATCAGGACTATGCCGCCGGGACCGGTGAGGCCGGCGAGCAAAATGGCGTGGGCGCTGCCGATCGCGCCGATCCCGGCGAGCGTGATCTCGGGCCGCCAGCCGGTCGGGACGGCGGCCGCGGTTGTGAGGTCGGTGGTGAGGGTGACGGGGCAGAACGCGAGGTTCTGGTGGCGGACGGCGTGCTCGTCGCTGATCCGGGCCGCGTCCTTGAATGCCTCCCCGGCCGCGAGCGCGGCGGCGAACAGCACTCCGAGGATGCTCGGCGGGCGCTGCTGGGCCGGCCTCGTGCCGCGGGTGACCCGAGCCCCGTGGTTGTCAGGAATCACCGCGATCTCGGCGTCGCGCTCGCCGATCGCAATCTGGGTGGCGTTCTCGGCCGGCGGGCCGAGCTCGAGCGGGTGCCCCGGCCTGATCGCGAGCGCGAGATGCTGGAAGCGTGCGAGAGAGGATGCGGGGATGCCGGTGGGGTCGATGATGAGCCGGCCGGGACCGCGCAGGAGTGTGGCGGCAAGCAGCTCGGCGCAGGGCAGGGCACCAGCTAGGTCATGCTGGACGCGGAGGTGCGTGGTGGCCCGAGCGAGAGCGTGCTCGAGCTCGCTTTCGCTCGCGCGTGCGGCGCGGGCGGCGAGGCGAATCGTGCGGGAAGCATCAGGACGCATGCAGCGTGGCCTCGTCGAAGGTGATCGTGTGCCCGTCACCGGGGATGGCGGTGTAGGGTGCGGTGCTCTTCCAGCCGTGTCCGTCGTGCTGCCACCAGCCCCAGGCGGCGGGGTCGATTGGTGGGCGCCGGTAGTCGGGAATGACGGAGGTCGTGAACCCCTCCACGGCGAACCCGTGGCGGAGGTCGACCTCGGAGAGGAATGCCGCGCCACCGTGGGAGTGGATCTGCGCGAGCACGACGACGTCGTTGGTGCGAGCGTGCGCGAAGAGGCGGGCGAGCGCTTTGCCGCTGACGGCGAAGTGCCCCCGGCGCCGGGTCACACCGACGGTCCCGACGAGTGCGAGGGTGGTGATCGTGGGTGCGCCGCGGGATGCGAGCAGGAACATGCCGGTCTCGCGGTCGCGGGCGCCGTGGCAGGCGACGTCAGCGTGGATGCGGTGAAGGAGCCCCTGGGGTATGGCGCGTGTGCTCATCGGTGGCGGCCTTGGTAGCTCGAGCTATTGAGGTTTCGTTGCAGTTCGCGGATGACGGCGAGGAACGGGTTGCCGGTTCCACTCCAGGCCTGGTTGGTGTTGGCCCAGTCGGGGTGTAGTCCGAACCCCTCCGCGGTGAAGGGCTTGCAGATGTCGAGGCTTCCTGGGCGGTAGCCGGGGATCAGCGGCCAGGCAGTGGGGTCGACGAGGCTGGCGCCGACTGCGTGTGCGAACTTGACCGATGGCGGGGAAGTCGGGTAGCGGCTCCAGGCGATCCGTGCGTAGTAGGTCTCGGCCAGGTCGGCGGCGGGATGCATCTCGGCCCACCAGGCACCCGGGTCGGTCTCTATGGGCGGATGCAGGGCGCCGCCGCGGCCGGCCAGGAAGTCGGCCGCGGCGGGGTTATCTGCGGCGAGCGCGAGTTCGCTTTCGCGGTCGAGGCTCATCCCTGGACGAGGTCCTTGACGAGCGTCAGCTCGAGAACGTCCTTTTCGCCGGCGACATCGTGAACTGTGTCGGAGTCCGGCAGGCGGGCGTCGTGGTTGGCATCGTTGGTGAGGTAGTACTCGCTGCCCGGTTCCTCCTGGACGTGGAAGTGGTGCATGGCGTGCTCGCGGATCTGGCCGATCGTCTCGGTCTCGTGGGCCTTGTGGTGGTAGGGCTCTCTTGTGGAGAGTGGGAAGGTGACGGTCACCTCGACCGTCTTCACGGGGTGTGCGGTCTCGTGCATATGGCTCTCCTGGATCAGTGGCGGGACGTTTCGTGCCTCCAATGCGTCTACACCGCGGATCACGCGCCACGTTCAGGACGCCGGTTGTCGATGGTGCCGGCTGCCAGCGCCCCATGCCCGACACAGCGGCTGCCGCGCCCTCCCACGTCCAACGACCCTGTAGAGCGGGAGAGGGGAACTGATCGCGCCCCGCGACATCCGCGAATCGTCGGGGAGTGCCCGCCCGCACCGGCGGGCCGCCCCTCCGCGATCTCCCCGTGCCCGTCGACGCGCTATCCGCGGTCGGGCGGGGGTACACAGCTCATGCTGTAGCCGGCGCCAGATCTAATGCGTGGCGTCCCGTTCGCTTCGAGCCCGATGACATCCTCGATCGCACAGTCGAGCTTGGGTTGCCAGCCGCGCTCCAGGCAGTCCCGCCATTTCGCTCCGAAGTCCTCCCGTATGCGGCCTTCACGCTTCCGTTTGTCCCACCAGAGCCCCGCGCCGACCGCGACTGCCAGGCCAGCGCCCGCTAGGAACGCAAGATCCTCGATCGCGAACGCGCGCAGCGGTCCGGCCTCGGTCTCGACCCGAGCGTCCTGGAGCGCGAAGCCATCGCCAAGGTCGTGCGCGCTTACGAGCCAAGAGAAGCCGGTCTCCTCACCGTCGAACTCGAGCGCGACCTCGGTCTCGCGCTCGATATGGGCCCCCTCCAGCAACTCCCCAGTAGCTACGACGCTGATCGTCATGCCGATCTGCATCGGCACCTCCCGGTCGATCAGCGCGCCCACCAGCAGCATCCGCTCGCTATCGATGGACGCGGCTCCGAGCGTCAAGGATAGGCCATCTCCCATGCGAACGACCAAGTCAAGAGTTTCGACACCGTTCCGCATATTGGCATCCTACATCTCCACGCCCAGCGTGAGCATGGCGCGGGTGCCTCAGCGGTGACGACCGCCCACAGCCGTCACCGAGGAGCCGGCCGAGCGCTATGGCAGCGCCTCGAATCGGCTGCTTGCCGGTTCGCCATGTGTTGGTCGTTAGTCGAACCGCCCACGACCATCCGCGTGGGCGGTTTCGTGGGCGGTCACGCCCGAAGTTGTCTCGCGGCACCCAGCGAGTACTCGGTACCTGCACACTCCAGATTCCTGACTCCCAAGCCAATCCTTCGATGCTCAGGCGATCTCCAGCCCCCGCCAGCATCCAACGACAACCTAGTCGGGGAGACAGGATTTGAACCTGCGACCGCCCGGCCCCCAGCGCGAAGATCATGGTGCCGCTGGGGCATAAAGGCCCGGATTTATTGACCTTTCTGGTCCTCAGTTCTCCTCGGTTTTGCTCATTTTGTTCCCCGTTTTGTTCCCCGGACATACGTTCGCATCGGCCATCCTGGCCTCTCCCGTCTCGACAACCGGCACTCGGCGGCGGACGGCTCGAAGCGTCACGCATCAGCCGAGCGCCAGCGACCGCCGCGCACCCCGTCGAGCCCGGGAGCCCCCGGCAGCCTGCTGCCAAGCTGCTCCATAACGAGGTCCGCGGCCGCGGTGACGTCGTAGCGCTGCGCGACATCGGCGGTCAGCTGCTCGATGTCGGCGACGAACTCGGGGCGCTCGAGCTTGGCCGCGAGATTGCTCGCGAACTCGCTGTAGCTGAAGAGCTCGTCTCGCATGTAGTGCGCGAGACCGTCGACGACTCGCTGCCCGTCGAGGCCCAGCTCAGTGAGCACCAGCCAGAGGTCGAAGAGGTCGCGTCCCTTGCGCCGCTGGTACAGCGCCCGGAGCTTGGTGGCCATCAGCTCGTCGGGCTCGAACGTGCTCACGTCGGCCTCTCCTAACCACCAGCGAGACTCGACCGAGTACGGACGCGTCACGCGCGGCAGAAACGACTCGGTCTCGGCGATGTTCGTCTCGATCTTGATGCGGATGCGCCCGGGCGCGTTCGTCGGCTCGCCATCGAAGACGATGTGCACCATCTGACCGCTGCGGTCGGTGCCGCGCTCGACGAGGCCGACACCGAGAGCGATCTCGCGTATCGCCGTCAGGTACGGCTTGATGCCCGAGTGCGTGCGGCGCACGTAGTCGAGATCCTCGGAATAGCGCAGCGGTGCGGGTAGGTGGAGCTTGTGCAGGCAGGTACCGCCACGGAACGCCAGCTCGTCCCTGAGCAGCTCGTGCCGCGCGATCTCGACGATCAGCCGCGAAAGGATCAAATCCTGCTCGACCTGAACCTGCTGAGGCCACGGAGCATGCGACGCCCACTCGTTCAGATAGGCCTGTGCGATCACAGGTCGGGCTCCACCGAGACGTTCTCGCGTATCCCCCACGCCTGATCGGTGTGTCCCCGGCGCGGTCCCGAGGGACTCAACAGGACGGGGTCTCCCGAGCCAGGTCTCGCGGCAGCGCGCAGCGGCTGGAGATCGTCGCACGAACCGAAGCGCTCCACCATCCAGCCGGTGCGCCGCACGAGCGTCCGGCTGTGACGCGCCGCGAGCGTCGCCAGCATCGGGCCGTCGAGCTCGCCGATCTCCGCGAGGATCGTCGCCACGTTGCTGATCCCGCCGCTAGCTCGCGGCTCGCGGACGAGGTCGACGATGGTGGCCTCGCGCGATGACACGAGCATGGCGCCGGTGTGCACAGTCACAGTCTCGGTCGGCGTATCTGCCGTGTGCTCGTTGACGTAGAAGCGCAGGCGCACCCGCCCGATCGCCCGATCGAGCACGCGCTCGTCGACCATCACCTGGAAGACCTGGGGCGCCTGGTGGGAGGCGCCGTAGTGGGCGGCAGCGGACAGCAGGGCGACGTAGTAGCGCCGCCCGAGATGGCGCATGAGATCGTCGACGAACCAGTCCGCCGGCGTCACTCCCCACGAGCGAAACTCCGGCGGGATCACGCCGTAGAGTCCACGCGTCGGGGAGAAGACACGACCCTGGCGACGCAGGCGCTGCAGACCGCTCGCGATCGCGGCGTCGCTCAACCCCGTCAGCTCGCGGATCTCCTGCAGCGAAACGCCGTAGCGCCCGCGAGCAATCAGCGCCTCAGGCAGATCGCGAATCGGGACGTCCCGCAGCGGAGCATCTGTCGTTGACGGCATCTGCACCAATATAGCGAAATACGATAGCTAGATGCAGATTGATACATCCCTTGCGTCAGGTTGCCCGCGTCACTCCGACCTCGGCACCTCCGTCGAATGCCTCGTTGACCATCTGGACCTCGTGCTCGGAAGGGGCGTAGTGCGCGTAGATCTGGGTCGTCTTGCTGTCCGCGTGACCGAGGAACTCCTGGATCGTTCGCAGCGGCCGCCCGGATGCGGCCAACCGCGTCGCGAACGTGTGCCGCAGGTCGTGGAACTTGACCACACGTACACCTGCATCGCGACAGGCGGCCTGGAAGCGCTTGGTCACCTTCGAGCGGTCGATCGGCGTGCCCTTCTGCGGGTGGGCGAAGACGAGATCGTCGTCGGCGTTGTACAGCGTGCGCTTGGACCAGCGGTCGAGCTCGGCGGCGAGGCGGTCGGCCATCGGCACCGAGCGGCGTGTCGACAGGTCGGACTTCCCCTCGGTCGAGTGCTCGCCGCGCACGAACGTGTTGCGCACGCGGATGCGCTGCACCGTCCAGTCGACGTCGCGCCAACGCAGCCCGAGCAGCTCCGACTGGCGCAGGCCGGTCACCGCCGCGGCGAGGACGAGCACCCGCAGCACCGGCCCGAGGACGTCCGAGGGCGGCGGTGGAGCCGGTCCGCGCCGGCCCTTACGCGTCGGCGCCGGTGCCCGAACGACGACTTCGTCGGGGATCGCGCGCAGCACGGCCTCGAGCTCGTCGAGCGTCAGGAACTGCAGGTCGGGCTCGGCGTCGCCGCGCCTGCGCCGCCCCGGCCGCGTCGCGCGACGCACGGGGTTCTCCCGCGCCCAGCCGCGATCGATCGCGTGCTCAAAGATCGAATGCGTGAACGTGAGCGTGTTACGCACCGTCTTCGGCGAGCGTCCCTTCTTGAGCATCGCGCCCGCGAGCACTTCTACGTCGGCGGTCGTCACCTCGCTCACGCGCATCGCCCCGAGCAACGGCCCGACGTGCACACGCTGCATCGACGCGCAGTTCTCCAGATAGGAGCGACGCGCGCCGGCGAGAGCGAGCTTCTGCCGCAACGAGTCCGCGACCGTGTCGACGGTCGGGATCTCCGCGTCGTGCCGCGGGCGCGGCGCACGCTCCTCCGCTTCCTGCAGCCGGCGGAACTCGCGCTCGGCCTGTGTGCGCGTGAGGCCATCGCGCTCGCCGACGCTTCTGACTCTCCCGACCTTGCGGTTCAGCAGCCGCCCATCCGTCGTGCGCCAGCGGCCGTAGTAGGAGCCCCACTTCTCGTAGACGTGGCCCGTGCCAGCTGATCGCCTCCGAGCCATCGCCTACTCCTCGCCGACCGGCACGCGCAGCCCGCGGGAAGCCTGGCGCTCGAGCGCGGCAACCCATTGCAGCACCGCCGAGCGCCGGTAGCGCACGTAGCGCCCGAGCGGCACGTGCGGAATCCGCTGCGCACGCGTCTGCGCGTACACCCACGCCTTCGTCACCTGCAATAGCTCCGCGACCTCACCGGCGGTCAGCAACGGATCAGGTCCGACCCGCGGCGCGCCGCCGCCAACCTGCCCGGCGACGCCGAGCCCGCACCCAGCGCGCGAGCGCCGAGCGCGGATCAAGGCCCGCCGCGCCTCGCGCCCTCCGGGACCTACATGGTTCATCACCAGCGCTCTCATCAGCTTCTCCAATCGTCAGTAGTCGTCGAAAAGGTCGGCAGGCCCCTGCCTGCCGACCTGAGTGCCCCACAGCTCCGGGACCGGGTTCTGTCAAGGCCGGGCCGACAGGCCCCGCCGAAGGCGGCCCGAAGGGCGGCCTTGACGGGTTCCGGGCCCGGAGCTACCCACGAGGCACCGGCCAGCAGATTCACTCCTCGCCCTCCAGTTGCATCAGCCGGTCGAGCCTGTGCTCGGTAGAGGGATGCGAGTGCTCGCCGAGCCAGGGGAAGGGGACCGGCAGGTCGTAGAGCAGCGCGTGCTGCTCGAGAAAGCGCGACAGCGCCTCGCCCTGCCCGAGCGAAGCCGCGTAGCGATCTGCCGCGAACTCGCGCCCGCGCCAATAGGCAGACCACGGCAGGCGCATCAGCCAGATGCCGGCCTCTCCGCTTACGAGAAAGCCAAGCGTTCGCAGCGGGAAGTGCAGAGGTCTCCGCGGCGGCGTGGTCAGCCGATACAGCGCCGCGGTGAGCCTCGCATCGGCGCTGTTCATGTGCCCGAGCTCGTGCGCGAGCACGCCCTGCAGGTGCCCACTCTCGATCAGACCCCGCGTGAGCATCAGCGTGTCCGCATAGGCGGCCGCGTTCGGCGCCTGCTCGTCCAGCACGAACCAGCGCTGGGGCGGGCGCAGCTGCGGGTCTGCCTGAGACAGCACCGAGAACGCGTCCTCGAATAGCAGGCGCTCGCGCTCTGAGGGCGTGCGACCGCCGCTTCGCTGCTGCCAGAGCCAGCCGCCGAGCGGCAGCGTGAGCGTCGCCAGCGAGAGCACCAGGGGGCCGTAGCCCACGATCCAGGCGAGCACATGGGCCGAGCTGGTGGGCTGGCCGAAGACCGAGAGCGCAAGCCACAGCAGGGCGTAGGCGACCAAGGCACGCAGCGGCGCGAGGAACGCCTGAATCGCGACGCTCGTCGCGTAGAGCAGAAGCCACGACGGCGCCAACTCGCGGATGTCGATCAGATAGGCGTGGAGTGATGGTTTTCTCGGCATACATCTGCATGTCGTAGTCAGGGGCCGTCTGACTCCCCCTGCAAACGCAGGCGCCAGCCCCGCTCGCTTCGCTCGAAGCGCGTGGCCTTGCCCCGGTACAGGTGGGCCGAGACGTTTGTAACCGGCACGCCGAGCGCCGCGGCGATCTCAGCGGGCAGCGAGTCAGGGTGCTCAGCCAAATAGGCGGCGACCTCGTCCTGCGAGGTCCGCGCCTTCGCGCCGCTCGGCGCCGGCTCCCCGGTCAGAGCGGCGCGCGCGGCAAGCAGGCGCTCGCGTTCGCGAACCAGCGGCTCATAGCCGGAGAGTCCCTGATCGATGCGCTTCAGCTGTGCATCGATCTCTCGCACGACGCCCAGCGCGCCGCGCTGCGCTCCCGCCTTGGGCTTAGCCATGCCTGTCTCCCCTCGCTCGGACTCGCTTGCCATCACAGGATCATCATATACGATGTCAGTCTGATGTCAAGCAGACCACCAACGCGCTCCTGGGGTCCCTCCCACCAGTACCGCTCGCCTCCGCGCAGCAACCGCTGGAAGTGGAAACTTGGCGCGCTCGGGCTCCTCTTCATCGCGGGCGAGCTGTTCACGCACCGCCTGCTCTCACAAGGCGCGAAAGGAGCGGCGAGCTCGACGCTCGCCACGATGGGGCGCGACGCGCTGATCCTCGCGGCGCTCTGGCTCCTGTACCGCGCGCTGCGAAGCGGGCGGCTGAAGCTCCCGGCACCCCACAGGCGCTCGCCGGCGGAGAAGCTCGCCGATCGCTTCGCGGAAGCCGAGGACCCGGGCGAGGCGATCCGCGAGTACGTGCGAGGCAAAGGCGGCGGGGCGTTCCTCGGTCTCGCGCCGGGCGGCAGCTGGGTGACGGCCGACCCCGAGCACGCGGTGATGGTGCTGGGCCCGCCGCGCTCGGGCAAGACCAGCTCGGTCGTGATCCCCGCGATGCTCTCCGCGCCGGGGGCGGCTGTGTCGACGGCGACCAAGCGCGATGTGCTGCAGGCGACCTGGCGAGCGCGCTCTGAGATCGGGCAGGTGTGGCTGTTCGATCCGCTCGGAGAGCACGATCGGCTGCCGCGCGAGATCAGGCGGCTGTCGTGGTCGCCGGTCAGCGCCGCCTCCACGTGGGACGGGGCGCTCTTGATGGCGCGCGCGATGGCCGCTTGCACCTCCCCGGGAGCTGGGACGAGCAACGAGGGACACTGGCGCGAGCGCTCGACGGCGCTGCTCGCGCCGCTGCTGCACGCTGCGAACCTCGCCGAGCTGCCGATCTCAGAGGTGCTGCGCTGGGTCCTGCGCCAAGACCTCGAGCCGGCTGGTCTGACGCTCGAGGATCACGAAGCGATGATCGCCAAGGACGTCCTCGTAGGGATCGCGAAGACCGACGGGCGCGAGCGCTCCTCGATTTTCTCGGCGACCGCAGGCGTGCTCGCTGCCTACAACGCCGATGCGACGCGACGCTCGGCGGCGCGGCCGAACTTCGATCCCGAGCGGTTCG
>DATJMW010000006.1:0-51967 GCA_035508515.1 Solirubrobacteraceae bacterium
CGCCCTGGCCGCGCAGGTGCTCGGCCTGGTCGGGACCGAAGGAGTCGGCCTGGCGGGGCTCGAGTACTCGCGCAATGCGCAGCTCGCCGGGCGCTCGGGCGAGCGGCGGGTGGTCAGCGATGCGCGCGGCCAGCCCGTGTCGATCAGCGAATCCCGCGAGGTGGCGCCGGGCAAGTCGCTGACGCTGACGCTCGATGCCAACATCCAGCAGCGCGTCGAAGACGTGCTCGCTGCGGTCGGGCACCTGTATGAACCGAAGAACGCCACCGCGATCGTGATGGACCCACGCAGCGGCGCGGTCCTCGCTGTCGCGAACTGGCCGCAGGTGAACGCGAACGATCCGAGCGCGTCTCCGCAGGAAGACCTCGAGGATCGCGCCGTCGGCTTCGCCTACGAACCGGGGTCGACGTTCAAGATCGTGACCGTCGCGGGCGCGCTCCAGGAACGCCTGATCACGCCGAGCTCGACGTTCAACGTGCCCGACCAGATCCAGGTCGCCGAAAAGACGATCCACGACGACACCGAACACCCCGAAGAGATGCTCACCGCCGGGGAGATCCTGGCGCGCTCGAGCAACGTGGGCGCGATCACGATCGCGAAACTGGAGGGCCCGGACACCTTCAATCGCTGGGTGCACCGGTTCGGCTTCGGCGCGCAGACGGGCGTCGACCTGCCGGGCGAGAACGAGGGCATCGTGCGGCGCTACTGGCAGTACTCGGGCTCGTCGATGGGCAACCTGCCGATCGGTCAGGGGGAGCTGGTGACGCCGATGCAGATGGCGAGCGCCTACGCGGCGATCGCCGACGGCGGCATCCTGCGCCCGCCGCACGTGGTCAGCGCGATCGGCGGGCGCGCGCTGCCCGCGCCGGCGGGCCGTCGCGTGATCTCCAGGCGCACCGCGGCCGAGCTGCGCCACATGCTGGAAGGCGTGCTGGGGCCGGAAGGCACGGCCAGCGAGGTCTCGATCCCCGGCTACGTGCTGGCGGGCAAGACCGGCACGGCGAGCAAGATCAACCCGGAAACGGGCGAATACTCCCACAGCAAATACATCGCCTCGTTCATCGGCTTCGCGCCCGCCTCAGACCCGAAGCTGCTGTGCGCGGTCGTCGTCAACGAACCGCAGAGCGGCTCGATCTACGGCGGCACGGTGGCGGCGCCGGCGTTCGGCCAGATCATGAGCTTCGCGCTGCCCTACCTGGGGATCGCTCCGGGGCAGTAGCGCTGGCCGGCGTCCCGGCATCCCGGCATCCCGGCGTCCCGGCGGCGGGCGCCGGCGCGAGCGACGGCTGCGCCCCGCGCGAGCGCGCCCTGCGTACTGCGCTCATGCCCTTCGCGCGCGCTTCGGCGGCAGCGCGAGCAGCGCGCGCACGCGTCCCAGCGGCCCGCGCCCGCGCGCCAGCGCCCGGCGCAGCCGGCGGCGCTCGCCCGCGCCGCCGCTCGCGTGGGCCGCGTGCGCTGGCGGGCCGTAGCGGCGTTCGCGCAGCAGCCGCGCGTAGGCGCCCGCGTCGGGCCCGTGCGAGCGCAGCAGCTGGCGCTCGAGCTCGTACAGCGTGACGCCGGCGGCGAGCGGCACGCCGAGGCGCGCGAGCGTGCGCGCCAGCTCGCGCGTGTCGCGCTCCACGCCATCGCCGGGCCCGGCGCGGCGGCGATCGACGCGGCTGGCCGCCCGCCGGGCCCTGACCAGCAGCGTCGCGGCGGCGCCGGCCAGCGCCAGCGCCAGCGCGCCCGCCGGCAGCAGCGCCGCCGGCGCGAGCGCGAAGCCGCCGCCGCCGTGCGCGGATGCGCGCGCGGCCCCGCCCGCCGCCCCCGCCGGCGCCGCGTGCGCGTGCGCGTGCCGCGCCGGCGCGGCGGAGCCCCGTGGCCGCGCGGGCAGGTCGAAGCCGCCGCCGGCGGCGCGGGCGGGGGTGGGGTCGAACGGCACCCAGCCGATGCCGGCGAAGTGCACCTCGACCCAGTCGTGCGCGTCCGCGGCGGTGACCTGGAAGCTGTGGCTGGCGCCGTCGCGCGGGCCCGGCAGGAAGCCGGCGGCGACGCGCGCGGGGATGCCGTCCATGCGCAGCATCAGCGCCATCGCGCCGGAGAACTGCTGGCAGTAGCCGCTGCGTTCGCGCAGCAGGAAGGAGACGAGCGGGTAGGTGGTGCGCGGCGGCCGCGCGTAGTAGCTGAAGCCGTGGTGCAGGAAGGCGTCCACGCGCGCGACCACTTCGTAGGCGCCGGCGGCGCCGGCGGCGAGCCGGCGCGCGAGCGCGTAGACGCCGCCGTAGGGAGAGCGCTCGATGCGCGCGGCCCCGGCGGCGGTGGCGGCGGACAGCTGCGCGTGCGGGTCGCCGGGCAGTTCGAGCTCGGTGTAGGGCAGGTAGGCGGCGGGCAGCGCGCGCGGCGCGCGGCGCATTTCGGCGGCGCTGGGGCGCGGCGCGTAGGCGGTGACGGTGTAGCGCGTGCCGCCGGCGAGCGTGCCGGCGGCGAGGCCGACGGTGCCGTCGGGCGCGACGGGACCGAGCCGCGGCGGAGAGGAGCCGGCGATGCTCGCGTGCAGCACCTCGCCGGGGCTGAGCAGCTGCGAGCTGCTGAGGGCGAGCACGGTGATGCGCGCGTGCGTGACCCAGCGCGGATGGCGCGCGGCCTGCGGCGTGCTGCGCCCGCGCACGGGCTGCGCGGTGGAGCGCACGAACCCGTAGCCGTCGAAGCGGGCGAGCGCGGCGGCGCGCAGCGGCTCCCTGCTGGCGCTCGTGACGGAGACCATCGGCTCGCTCGTCTGCGGCCACGCCAGGGGTCCGTAGGTCTGGTCCCAGTCGAAGCCCTGCGGCGCGTAGGCGGGCCCGAAGGGGTTCCAGGCGCGATAGTCCAAGAGCGGCGTGGAGCCCGCCAGCGGGCTCGCGGCGGCGAGCGCGGCGGCCCCGGCCGCCAGCGCCCACACGAGCCCGCGCGCGAGCTGGCGCGGGCGCTGCGCGCGCCACGCCCAGCCCCACGCGAACAGCGACGCGGCGAGCAGCGTGCCCTGCGTCTGCCAGCCGCGGCCGGGCTCGTTGACGGCGGCCAGCAGGTACACGCACAGCAACGTGGCCATGGCGAGCGTGCGCCGTGCCGTCGCATGCCGGTGGCCGGGCCAGAAGGCGAGCGCGGCGGCCGGCAGCGTCGTGGCGGGCAGCACCGCCATCACCGCCAGCCGCGCCGGCGGAGCGCCGCCGCGGTAGGGCCACAGGCCGTCCAGCGCCCTGGCGCCGCGGGCGAGCTCGCGCGCCAGCGCGGGCCAGCCGCCGGGCCAGGCGAGCGACGCGCCCACGCCGGCGGCGCGCAGCGAAAGCCAGCCGCCGCCCAGCAGGATCGCGCCGCGCGCGGCGGTGGCCGGCGCGCGTCGCGCCGCAGAGGCGCCGCCGGCCCCGGTGCGGGCGATCGCGGCGCCCACGGCGCTGGCGGTGGCGGCCACCGCCAGCGCGCGCAGCAGCAGCGGGTGCTCGAGCAGCGCGGCGAAGCGCAGCGCGGCCAGCAGCGCGAGCGCGAAGAAGGCGCCGGCGGCGAGCGCGAGCTGCGAGCGCCCCGGCAGGGACTGCGTGGCGGTCGCGCGCGCCCCCCTCGCCGGCGCGGCGAGCGCCGCCGGTCGCGGCAGCGTGGCGGCGGCGCTCATGCGGCCCCGCGCGCTCGCGCGGACGGCGGTAGCGGCTGCGCGACGCAGCCCGCCAGCGTGAAGGCGACCGGCAGCGCCGGCAGCGGGCAGGGGCTCACGCGGTAGCCGTTGCCGCTCTCGCCGGGCCCGGCGCGTGCGGACGCGGTCACGTAGAGCACGGTGCGCGCGCGCGAGGCGGCCGTGGCGGGTGGGCGCCCGCCGCCGGGCGCAACCAGCGCGAGGCGCGCGTGCAGGGCGGCCCACGCGCGGCTCTCGCCGTCGAGCACGATCGCTCGCGGCTCGCCGGGCAGCGCCACCAGGCAGCCTCCTCGTCGCATCAGGTGCGCGCACAGGGAGGCGGTGGCCCGCAGCGCGCGGTCGAGCGCGTCCTCGGAGTCGGGCAGGTGCGCGTCGAGCATCACCAGCGCCTGCGCGGGCGCCTCGACGGTGAAGCTGCGCTCCATCAGCGTGCCGGTCCTGGCGACGGTGGGCCAGTGGATGCGCGCGGCCGGCGCGCCCTGCGGGTGCGCGCGCAGCGAGTCGAGCTCGAACGCGCCGCCGGGCTGCGAGCGCGGCTGCGCCTGCGGGGGCGGGGAGGGCAGCGCGCGCAGCGGGTAGACGCGCGGCAGCACCAGCAGCTCGCCGGGCTGGGAGCGCAGCTCGCGCTGGCTGATGCCGAGCGGGTCGCCGACGCGCACGCGGGCGGGGCCGAGCTGGCAGCGCCCGCGCCGCGCGGCGGCGGCTTCGACCGTGAGCTCGCAGCGGCGGCGGCGCGGCTGTGAGAGCGCGAGCGGCTGCGCGCCGGGCCATGGCACGAGCTCGGCGCCGGGGAAGGGGAGCAGCCCGCGCCGCACGGTGACGGCCAGCCGTATGCGCTCGCCCTCGTGGACGGTGCCGGCGGGGGCGCGCAGCTGCACGCTGGCGCCGGCGCTCGACAGCGCGACCCAGCCGCTGGCGAGCGTGGCCAGCGCGAGCGCGGCGAGGCCGGGCACGTACAGCGCGGGGACGGCGAGCACGGCGGCGAGCGCGCACAGCGCCGCCCCGGCGAGGGCGAGCGCGCGCGCCCGGCTCATAGCGCCCAGACCGCTGCGAGCGTGTCGCGCACGACCTCTGCGCGCGTGGTGCCGACGGCCGTGGGCGCGAGCAGCAGCCGGTGGGCGAGCACCGCCGGCGCGAGCGCCTTGACGTCGTCGGGGAGCGCGTGGTCGCGCCCGTCGAGCGCGGCGGCGGCCTTGGCTGCCTTCAGCAGCATCAGCCCGGCGCGCGGGCTGGCGCCGAGCTCCAGGCGCGGGTCGTTGCGCGTGTGCGCGAGCAGCGCGACCACGTACTCGAGCAGCGCCGGGCTGGCGTGCACCTCGACGGCGGCGCGCTGCGCGAGCAGGATCTGCTCGAGGGTGGCGACCGGCGCTACGTCGAGCACGCGGTCGCCGCCGGCGTGCGCGGTCAGCATCTCGACCTCCTGCGCCGGCGCCGGGTAGCCGAGCGACACGCGCACCATGAAGCGGTCGAGCTGCGCCTCGGGCAGCGGGTAGGTGCCCTCGTACTCGACCGGGTTCTGGGTGGCGATGACGATGAACGGCCGCGCCAGCGGGTGGCTGGCGCCGTCGACGGTGACGTGGCCCTCCTGCATGCACTCGAGCAGCCCCGACTGCGTCTTCGGGGAGGCGCGGTTGATCTCGTCGACCAGCAGCACGTGCGCGAACACGGGGCCTGGGCGGAACTCGAAGCGCGCCTCGCGCTGGTTGAACACGTTGGCGCCGACGAGGTCGGAGGGCAGCAGGTCGGATGTGCACTGCACGCGCGCGTAGTCGCCGTCGATCGAGCGCGCGAGCGCACGCGCGAGCGCGGTCTTGCCGACGCCGGGGTAGTCCTCGATCAGCACGTGCCCGTCGGCGACGAGCGCGACCAGCGCCTGTCGCAGGATCTGCTCGGGCACCTTCACGGCGGCGGCCACGTTGGCGGCCACGCGCGCGCCGAGCCCGGCGACGTCGGCGGGGGCGAGGTGTTCGACGGTCGCGCCCATTCGCCCTGGATGTTAGGTCCGGCGCGCCGCCGCGACGCCGCGGGGGCCTCCTGCCCCTTGAGTAGCATCAGCGCATGCGACTGGACCGGCTGATCGCCGCCGATCTGGCGGGGGAGGCCGCCGCCACGGAGGTCACGGCGCTGGCGTACGACAGCCGCAGGGTGACGCCGGGCACGCTGTTCTTCTGCGTGCCCGGCTTTCGCAGCGACGGGCACGACTTCGCGGCGCGAGCGGTGCAGGCGGGCGCGGTGGCGCTGGTGGTGGAGCGGCCGCTGGGGCTGGGCGTGCCGGAGGTGCTGGTGGGCTCGGCGCGCGCGGCGATGGCGCCGGCGGCGGCGCGCTTCTACGGCGAGCCGGCGCGCGAGCTGCAGGTGGTGGGGGTGACGGGCACGAACGGCAAGACCACCACCGCCTACCTGGTGCGGGCGCTGCTGGAGGCGGCGGGCCGCCGCTGCGGGCTGCTGGGGACGGTGAAGTCGGTGATCGGCGGCCGCGAGCGCGCGGTGGAGCGCACCACGCCGGAGGCGATCGACCTGCAGGCGGACCTGCGCGCGATGCTGGACGGCGGCGACGTGGCGTGCGCGATGGAGGTGTCCTCGCACGCGCTGGCGCTGGAGCGGGTGGCGGCGATCCCGTTCGCGGCGGCGGTGTTCACGAACCTGACCCAGGACCACCTGGACTTCCACGCGAGCATGGAGGACTACTTCCTGGCCAAGCGCAGGCTGTTCGTGCCCGACGCGCGGCGGGGCGCGGCCGCGGGCGCGGACGGCGCGCCGCCGCCGCCGCCGCGGGTGAGCGTGGTGAACGTGGGCGACGCCTACGGCAGGCGGCTGGCGGCGGAGCTCCCCGACGCGCGCACGTTCGCGGTGGAGCGCGACGCGGACTACAGCGCGAGGGACGTGCGCTGGTCGCTGGAGGGCGCGCGCTTCGCGCTGCGCACGCCGGAGGGCGAGCGCGAGCTGTGGCTGCCGATGCCGGGGCGCTTCAACGTGGCCAACGCGCTGGGGGCGCTGGCGGCGGTGCACGCGCTGGGCTGCGAGCGCGCCGATGACGCACTCGGCCTGGACGCGCTGGCGGCGGCGCTGGAAGGCGGCGTGCGCGTGCCGGGGCGCTTCGAGCCGGTGGAGGAGGGCCAGGGCTTCGCGGTGCTGGTGGACTACGCGCACACGCCCGACTCGCTGGAGAACGTGCTGGCGGCGGCGCGCGAGCTGGCCGGCGAGGGCGGCGGGCGCGTGCTGTGCGTGTTCGGCGCGGGCGGCGACCGCGACCGCGGCAAGCGCCCGCTGATGGGCGAGATCGCGGCGCGCCTGGCGGACGTGACGATCGTGACCTCCGACAACCCGCGCTCGGAGGACCCGGAGCGGATCATCGAGGAGATCATGGAGGGGGTCGCCGGCGCGGGCGGCGGGAACGGCGTGGCCCTGCGCGCCGCCGCCGGCGGCGGGCCGGGGCGGGCTGGCGTGCGCGCGGTGGGCGATCGCAGGAGCGCGATCGAGCAGGCGATCTCGGCGGCGCGCGCGGGCGACGTGGTGGTGATCGCGGGCAAGGGCCACGAGCAGGGCCAGGAGTTCGCCGGGGGACGCAGGCTCCCCTTCGACGACGTGCAGGTGGCGCGCGAGGCGCTGCGGGCGCGCCGTGGCGAGCAGGAGCTGGCGCCGGGGAGGGGCGCGCGATGAGGGACTGGGACGCTCGCCACCTGGCCGCGGCGGCGGGCGCGAGGCTGGTGCGCCGCCCGCCGGCGCCCGCGGACGGCGCGGCGCTCCCGGCCGGCCCGGCGCCCGCCGCCGGCGCGGCCCTCCCGCTCGGCCCGGCGCCCGCCGCGGGCGCGGTCTCCCTGGAGGGCGCTGTTGCGCCGGACGATCGGCCCTCCCCGGTGGGCCCGACCGGCGCGGGCGTGGACTCGCGCACGCTGGCGCCGGGGGAGCTGTTCGTGGGCCTGCCGGGCGAGCGCGTGGACGGCGGCGCGCACGCCGCCGAGGCGCTGGCTGCGGGGGCGTGGGGGGTGCTGGTGGGCGAGCGCCACGCGCAGGCGGCGGCGGCGTCGCAGGCGCCGGGCGCGGTGCTGGCGCACGAGGACCCGCTGGCGGCGCTGCAGCGGCTGGCGCGCGCGTGGCGGCGCGAGCTGCGCGCGCGCGGCGCGATGGTGGTGGGGATCACCGGCTCGACCGGCAAGACCTCGACGAAGGACATCCTGGCGGCGCTGCTGGAGCGCCAGCTGCGGGTGTGGGCGAGCCCGGCGAACCTCAACACCGAGATCGGCCTGCCGCTGGCGCTGCTGGGCGCGGGCAGCGAGAGCGAGCTGGTGGTGCTGGAGCTGGCGATGCGCGGGCCCGGCCAGATCGCGGAGCTGACGGCGATCGCGGAGCCGGACGTGGGCGTGATCGTGAACGTGGGGCCGGCGCACCTGGAGCTGCTGGGCTCGCTGGAGGCGATTGCGGCGGCCAAGGCGGAGCTGATCGCGGGCCTCGCGCCGGGGGCGAGCCTGGTGGTGCCGGCGGGCGAGCGGCTGCTCGAGCGGCACCTGCGCGAGCAGCTGCGCACGATCACGTTCGGCGAGGGCGGGGACGTGCGGCTGCTGCAGCGGCGCGCGGACGGCTCGGTGCTGATCGCGCACGGCACGCAGCGGATGGCGCTGACGCCGTCGTTCTCGCAGGCGCACAACCTGCGCAACCTGCTGGCGGCGGTGGCGGCGGCGCGCGCGCTCGGCTACACCCCGCGCGGCCCCGTGCAGGTGCGCTTCGGCGCGATGCGCGGGCAGCGCGAGCGGCTGGCGGGCGAGCTGACGCTGATCGACGACTGCTACAACGCCAACCCGATGTCAATGCGCGCCGCCCTCGACGAGCTCGCGCGGAGCGCGCACGGGCGGCGCGTGGCGGTGCTGGGCGACATGCTCGAGCTGGGCGCCCAGGCGCGCGAGCTGCACCGCGAGATCGGCGTGCACGCGGCCGAGCGCGGCGTGCAGCTGCTGGTGACGGTGGGGCCGCTGGCGGCGCAGGTCGGCAGCGCCTTCGCGGCGGCGGCGGCCGGCCCGGACGGGGCCGGCGCGGCGGCAGCCGGCTCGGACGGGACCGGCATCGTGGCCGGGGCGGGCGCGGCTGGCGCGCGCGCGGCGGTGCGCGAGACGCGCGCGGCGGCTGACGCGGATGAGGCCGCGGAGCTGCTGGAGGAGCTGCTGCGCGAGGGCGACACGGTGCTGGTGAAGGGCTCGCGGGGGATGCGCATGGAGCGCGTGAGCGAGCGCCTGCGCGCCCGCCACGGTGGCGCGAGCGCGCTCGCGGCGGGGCGGAGCTGAATGGGGCGCATCCTCTTCGGCGGCACGGCGGCGCTGCTGATCTGCATCTTCCTCAGCCCCAGGTTCATCGAGTTCCTGCGCGAGCGCGAGTTCGGCCAGCACATCCGCGAGGACGGCCCGGAGGGCCACCACCAGAAGGCGGGCACGCCGACGATGGGGGGCCTGCTGATCTTCCTGGCGGTGGCGATCTCGTTCCTGATTCTGAGCGACTACGAAGCGCGCTCGCTGGGCGTGTTCGGCGCCGCGATCGCGTGCGCGGCGCTGGGCTTCGCGGACGACTACACCAAGCTGGTGCGGCGCCGCTCGCTGGGCCTGCGCGCCCGCACCAAGCTGGCGGTGACGATCGCGATCTCGCTGGCGCTGTGGTACGTGGCGCGCTACCAGGCGCACCTGGCGCCGACGCTCGAGCTGCGCTTCGTGGACTACCACGTGGAACTGGGCTGGGCCTACCCGCTGCTGATCTACCTGGTGGTGGCGGGCACCACCAGCGCGGTCAACCTGACGGACGGCCTCGACGGCCTGGCGGCGGGCTGCGCGGCGATCGTGCTGCTGGCCTACATCGGCATCACCTTCCTCGCCGGCGAGTACGACCTGGCGATGCTGGCGGGCTGCCTGGTGGGCGCCTGCATCGGCTTTTTGTGGTTCAACGCGTTCCCGGCGACGATCTTCATGGGCGACACGGGCTCGCTGGGGCTGGGCGGCGCGATCGCGGGACTGGCGGTGATGACCAAGACGGAGGTGCTGCTGATCCTGCTGGGTGGCATCTTCGTGATCGAGGCGCTGTCGGTGCTGATCCAGGTGATCTCCTTCCAGAGCACCCGCAGGCGGGTGTTCCTGATGGCGCCGATCCACCACCACTTCGAGCTGAAGGGGTGGTCGGAGACGAAGATCATCCTGCGCTTCTGGATCGTGGCCTCGATCTGCGGCGCGATCGGCTTCACGATCTACCGCCAGAGCCGCGGGCTGTAGCGGCAGGCTTCCGCGCGAGGCCGTCGAAGTGACCTTGGATGTCAGCAGCGCAAGGACCGGGCGCCCGCGGACGCTCGCGCGCGAAGAGCGGCCGTGGCGGGCGCGCGCCGCGCTCGCCTGCGCGCGGCGGCGCGCCGGCGGCCGTCGCCGGGCAGACGCTCGAGCACCGCATGCTGCTGACGGCCACCATGTGCCTGCTGGCGTTCGGCGCGGTGATGGTCTACAGCGCGTCCTCGGCGACCACGCTGCTGACGGGCGGCGGCTACGGCGACGGCTACCTGGTGAAGTTCCTGGTCTACGGCGCGGTGGGCCTGGTGGCGATGCGCGTGCTGGCACGCGACGGGGTGGCCAAAGTGCACGCGATCACGGCGCCGCTGCTGGCGATCTCGTTCGTGCTGGTGGCGGCGGTGCACGTCCCGCATCTCGGCGTGAGCGTGAACGGCGCGCGCCGCTGGATCGGGCCGGGCGCGCTGCAGTTCGAGCCCTCCGAGCTGATGAAGCTGGCGCTGGTGCTGTACGCGGCGACGCTGCTGGCGAAGCGCCCGCACAGCGTGCACGACCTGCGCGAGCTGGCGCGGCCGCTGCTGAGCGTGGTGGGCGCGGCCTGCCTGCTGGTGTTCACGCAGCCGGACCTGGGCACGGCGATGGTGATCGCCTTCACCGTGGGCGCGATGCTGATCGCGGCCGGCATGGCGCCGCGCAAGCTGGCGCTGGTCGCCGGCGGCGTGCTCACGCTGGTGCTGCTGTACGCGCTCGTGCGCCCCTACGCGCGCGCGCGGCTGACGTCGTTCATCGACCCCTGGGCGCACGCCTCCGGCAGCGGCTTCCAGGCGGTGCAGGGACAGATCGCGATCGGCTCGGGCGGCCTGTTCGGCGTGGGGCCGGGGCAGTCGGTGCAGAAGATCTTCTACCTGCCGGAGGCGCAGACCGACTTCATCCTGGCGGTGATCGCGGAGGAGCTGGGCATGGTGGGCGTGTTCGCGCTGCTGTTCCTGTACGGGCTGATCGCCTACGCGGGCCTGCGCGCGGCCAAAGCGGCGCGCAGCCTGTACAGCGCGCTGATCGCGGTGGGGGTGACGGCGCTGGTGCTCTCGCAGGCGGTGCTGAACGCGTTCGCGGTGCTGGGGCTCGCGCCGCTGACGGGCGTGCCGCTGCCGTTCGTGTCATACGGCTCGAGCAGCCTGATCGTGATGCTGGCGGCGATGGGGCTGCTGCTGAACGTGGCCTCGGGCGCGACCGGCCACGTGCGCGCGGTGGCGCCGACGCAGCGCCCGGCGCGGCGTGCGCCGATCGCGCCGGCAGCCGCCCGTGCGGGCGCCGCGCGGGGGCCGGCGGCAGCGGTCGCGGGCGGGGCGGCGCGCTTCGCGGGCCCGCGCGAACCGGCACGATGGGGCGGTGATGGCAGGCGCGCGGAAGATCGTGATCGCGACGGGCGGGACCGCGGGGCACGTGGTGCCGGCGCTGGCGGTGGCGGACGCGCTGCGGGCTGAGGGCGCGGAGGTCTCGTTCATAGGCGGCGACCGGGCCGAGGCGCAGCTGGTGCCGGCGGCGGGCTTCCCCTTCCATCGCATCGCCGTGGAAGGGATGAGCCGCGGCGACCCGCTGGCGGCGGCCCGCGCGCTGGCGCGCGCGGCGCTGGCGGTGCCGCGCGCCCGCGCGCTGCTGAGGCGGCTGGCGCCGGACGCGGTGATGGGCGGCGGCGGCTACGCGGCGGGCCCGGTGGGGGTGGCGGCGCTGAGCCTGCGCCTGCCGCTGGTGCTGACCGAGGCCGACAGCCACCTCGGGCTCACCAACAGGCTGCTGGCGCGCTTCGCGCGACGCGTGTGCCTCGCTTTCGCGCTGCCGGGACGCGACGGCGAGCGCTACCGCGTGACCGGCCGGCCGATCCCGCCGCCGGCGGGCGACCGCGAGCGGGCGCGGGCGCGCTTCGAGATCGAGCCCGCGACGACCTGCGTGCTGGTGTTCGGGGGCTCGCTGGGGGCGCGCTCGATCAACCTCGCGGCGCTCGAGGCGTTCGCCGGCGCGGGCTTCCGCGTGCTGCACGTGAGCGGCCGGCGCGACTACGCGGAGCTGCGCGCCCGCGGCGCGCGTCCGGGCTATGACCTGCGCGAGTACCTGGAGCTCGACGACTTCGCGCAGGCGCTGGCGGCGGCGGACCTGGCGGTGGCGCGGGCGGGCGGCTCGGTGTTCGAGCTGGCTGCGGCCGGCCTGCCGGCGATCCTCGTGCCCTACCCGCACGCCGCCGCCGACCACCAGGCCGAGAACGCGCGCTGGATGGCGGACGCGGGCGCGGCGGTGGTGATCGAGGACGCGCGGCTGACCCCCGCGCGCTTGCTGGCGCAGGCGCAGGCGCTGCTGGGCGACCGCGAGCGCCTGGCGGCGATGGCGGCGGCGGCGCGCTCGCTGGCGCGGCCGCAGGCGGCACGGGAGGTCGCGGCCGAGCTGCTGGCGGCGGGGAGCGCGGGGGCGTGAGCGGCGGGAAGAGCGGGGGCGTGAGCCCTGGCGCGCGTGGGGGCGCGGCGGGGGGCGCGGCGGGGAGCGCGGCGGCGTGAGTGGCTCGGCGGGACCCTGGAGCGGTCGGCGGCTGCATCTCGTCGGGGTAGGCGGCGCCGGCATGAGCGCGTACGCGCGCGCGGCGCACGCGCTGGGCGCCGAGCTGAGCGGCTCGGACGCGGCGGACGGCCCGTACCTGCGCGCGCTCGCGGCCGACGGGGTGCTGGAGGCGCACGTGGGGCACCGCGCGGAGAACCTGCCGCAGGGGGAGGGGGTGGAGCTGGTGTACTCCTCCGCGGTGCCGGCGGAGAACCCCGAGCGCGCGGCGGCCCGCGCGCGCGGGGTGCCGGAGCTCTCCCGCGCGCAGCTGCTGGGCGAGCTGACCGCGATGCGCCGCACGATCGCGGTGGCGGGCACGCACGGCAAGACCACGACCGCGGCGATGCTCGCGCACGCGCTGCGCGGCGCCGGCCTGGACCCAGGCTGGCTGGTGGGCGCGCCGATCGGCGGCGGCCTGGCGAACGCGCACTGGAGCGAGGGCGAGTGGCTGGTGGTGGAGGCCGACGAGTCCGACCGCTCGATGCTGAGCCTGAGCGCGGAGGTGGCGGTGCTGACGAACGTGGAGCTCGACCACCACACCGCGTTCTCCTCGCTCGGCGAGCTGCGCGAGGCGTTCGCGGCCTTCCTCGCGCTGGCCTCGCGCGCGGTGGTGGTGCCGGACCGCCGGGCGCTGCTCGAGCTCGCGGGTTGGCCGGCGCCGGTGGACTTCAGCGCTCCGGCCGGCGCGGGCGGCACGGGCGCGGCGGCGGCGGAGATCGTGCCGTTCGACGCGGATGCGCCGCAGCTGACCGCGGGCGGCTCGAGCTTTGGCTGGCGCGGGCACGAGGTGACGCTGGCGGTGCCGGGCCTGCACAACGCGCTGGACGCGGCGGCGGCGCTGGAGGCGGCGCGGCTCGCGGGCGCGGACGCGGAGCTCGCGATCGACGCGCTGCGGGCCTTCCCCGGCGCCGGCCGCCGCTTCCAGCGTCTCGGGCGCTCGCATGCCGGCGCGGAGGTGTTCGAGGACTACGCGCACCACCCCACGGAGATCGCAGCCACGCTGGCGGGCGCGCGCACGCTCCCCCACCGCCGCCTGGTGGCGGTGTTCCAGCCGCACTTGTTCTCGCGCACGGCGCTGCTCGCGCGCGAGTTCGGCGCGGCGCTGGCGGACGCGGACGCGGCGGTGGTGCTGGACGTGTACCCGGCGCGCGAGCGCGCCCAGGAGCACCCCGGCGTCAGCGGCCTCACGATCGCGCGGGCTGCGGCGGACGCGGCGCGCGGGCGCCAGGTGTGCTGGACGCCGACGTTCGCGCAGGCGCAGGCGGCGCTCGCGACGCTGCTCGGCGAGGGCGACGTGTGCGTGGTGATGGGCGCGGGCGATGTGGACGAGCTGGCGCACGCGCTGGTGGGCGCGTGAGCGCGGGCGCGGCGGGCGGCGCGACCGGCGGCGGCGCGACCGGCGGCGCCGGTGCGGGCCGGCGCGGCGGCGAGCCCCCGCGGGGCGTGCGCGCGGACGTGCCGCTGGCGCGCCTGACGACGGTGAAGACGGGCGGCCCGGCGCAGTGGTTCGCGCGCGCGGGCGGGGAGGAGGAGCTGCTGGAGCTGCTGGCCTGGGCCGAGCGCGAGGCGCTTGCGGTGAGCGTGGTGGGCTCCGGCTCGAACCTGCTGGTGGCCGACGAGGGCGTGCGCGGGCTGGTGGTGAAGCTCGCAGGCGCGCTCACCGGCATCGAGGTCGACGGCGAGCGCGTCCGCTGCGGCGGCGGCGCGCGGCTGCCGGCGGTGGCGAGCGCCGCCGCGCGCGCCGGCCTGTCGGGCATCGAGTTCGGCGTCAACATCCCCGGCACCGTGGGCGGTGCGGTGCGCATGAACGCCAACGCCTATGGCGGGCAGCTCGGGCGGGTGCTGGAGTGGGTGCGGATCGTCACGGCTGCCGGCGTCGAGCGCCGCCGCCCGCAGCAGCTCGGCCTCGCCTACCGCAGCTCGAGCCTGGGCGCCGGCGAGATCGTGGCGTGCGCTTCGCTGCTGCTCGCCCCCGCGCCGGCTGCGGAGGTGAAGGCGACGCTGGCGGAGATGCGCCGCCGGCGCCACGAGGCCCAGCCGCAGGGCATCAGGACGTTCGGCTCGACCTTCAAGAACCCGGACGATCCGCAAGCCGGCGGGCGCACCGCGGGGCTGCTGCTGGCCGAGGCGGGCGCGGGCGCGCTCGCCGTGGGCGGCGCCCGCTTCGCCCCCAAGCACGCCAACTTCATCGAGAACACGGGCGGGGCGAGCACCGCGGAGGTGATCGCGCTGATGGCCGAGGGCCGCAGGCGCGTGCTCGAGCGCTTTGGCGTGGCGCTCGAGCCGGAGGTGCAGACGCTGGGCGACGTGCGCTTCCCCTGGTAGGGGTTCGCGCGGCGAGGTCGAAGACCGCGGCGATGGCTCGATCGATCGCCGCGACGACGGGGGGCGTCCGCCGCGCGCCCCGGCAGGGCGCCGTCCGCGCACGCCCGCGCCGCGCGCGCTCGCGGCTGCCCGTCGAGCCGGCGCTGCCGCGCGCGCTGGCGCTGCCGGCGACGGCGCTGGCGCGGGCCTGGCGGGCCGGCTGGCGCCGGCCGCGGATGCGGATCGCGATGGCGGTGACGGTGGCGGCGATCCCGATCCTCGGCGGCGGCTGGCTGTGGCTGCGCCAGTCTCCGTTCGTGTCGGTGCAGCGCGTGCGGATCACGGGCGTGAGCGGCCCCGACGCGCAGGCGGTGCGTTCGGCGCTGACGGACGCGGCGCGGGCGATGAGCACGCTGGACGTCGACGAGGCGGCCTTGCGCGCGGCGGTGGCGCCGCTGCACGTGGTGCGCTCCGTGCGCGTGGTGCCGAGCCCGCCGCACGGCCTGCGCATCGAGGTGAGCGAGCAGCTGCCGGTGGCGGCGCTGAGCGTGGACGGCATGCGCACCGCGGTGGCGGGCGACGGCGTCGCCCTGGGAGCCTCGTTCCTGTCGAGGTCGCTGCCCACGGTGAGCGGCTACCGCGTCCCCGCCCCCGGCCGCAGCGTGCACGGCCCGCGCTTGCGCGCCGAGCTGGCCGTGCTGGGCGCGGCGCCGGCGCTGCTGGCCAGGCACGTGGAAAGGGTCTTCACGGGCGCGAAGGGGCTGACGGTGGCGATGCGCAACGGCCTGCTGGTGTACTTCGGCGACGGCGGCGAAGCGCTGGCCAAGTGGCTGTCGCTGGCGCGCGTGCTGAGCGACCCCGGCTCCGCCGGCGCCTCCTACGTGGACGTGCGCCTGCCGACGCACCCCGCGGCGGGCTTCCCCGCGGGCGTGACGCCGCCGCAGGCGGGCGCTGAAGCGGACGCCGGCGCGAGCTCCGGCGAAGGCGTGGGGAGCTCGGAAGACACGGTTGCGGCGCTGGCGGAAGCGATGTCCGGCGGCGACTCCGCGGCGGGCACGGAACCGCAGCCGGGCGCCGCCTCGGAAACGGCTTCGGCGACGCCTTCCACGACGTCCGGCGAAACGGGTGCGGGCGGCGCAGGCGAAGCCCAGCCGGGCTCCGCGGAAGCGCCGGACGGCGTTGCCGAGGGCGCGTCGCAGGGCGAACCCCAGGGGGCCGTCGCCGCCGCGCCAGAAGGCTAGGGCTCTACTTCAGCTTCAGTGTTGATGAGGGCCGATCCTCAGGCTGCGGTCGAGACACGCGCGATCTGCAACGAACGTTGCGAGAGTGGCCCCCGTCGTTGACAGGGCGAAGATCCCTGCATAACGTGCCGATCTCGGCGGTTCGCGCTCTTGTAAGCTGCGAACCCTAATTTTCTACTGAAGGGTTCGGACAGAACCATCATGGAGAGCAGCAGCAGCTATCTGGCGGTGATCAAGGTCGTGGGCGTCGGCGGCGGCGGCACGAACGCGGTCAGCCGCATGGTCGACGCGGGCCTGCGCGGCGTGGAGTTCATCGCGGCGAACACCGACGCCCAGGCGCTCGCGATGTGCGACGCCGACGTGAAGCTGAACATCGGTCACGACTCGACGAAGGGCCTCGGCGCGGGCGCGAACCCCGACGTGGGCCTGGCGGCGGCCTCGGAGTCGCGCGACGACATCAAGGAGGCGCTGAAGGGCGCGGACATGGTGTTCGTCACGGCGGGCGAGGGTGGCGGCACGGGCACCGGCGCGGCGCCGGTGATCGCGGAGATCGCGAAGAACGAGATCGGCGCGCTGACGGTGGGCGTGGTGACGCGCCCCTTCGACTTCGAGGGCTCCCAGCGGGGCCGGCAGGCGACGGAGGGAATCGAGCGCCTGCGCGAGGTGGTGGACACGCTGATCGTGATCCCGAACGAGAAGCTGCTGACGGTGGTGGAGCGCCGTACCTCGATGCTGGACGCCTTCCGCGAGGCCGACAACGTGCTGCGCCAGGGCGTGCAGGGGATCACGGACCTGATCACGATCCCGGGCCTGATCAACCTCGACTTCGCGGACGTGCGCACGATCATGGCGGACGCGGGCTCGGCGCTGATGGGGATCGGCACCGCGGGCGGCGAGAGCCGCGCGGCGGACGCGGCGAAGGCCGCGATCTCCTCGCCGCTGCTGGAGGAGTCGGTCGACGGCGCGACGGGGATCCTGCTGAACATCACGGGCGGCAAGGACCTCGGCCTGTTCGAGGTGAACGACGCCGCGGAGGCGATCCAGAACGCGGCGGACCCGAACGCGAACATCATCTTCGGGGCCGTGATCGACGAGAGCATGTCCGACGAGGTCCGCGTGACGGTGATCGGCACCGGCTTCGACCACCGCCCGGGCCGCTCGGCCCGCCGCGAGAGCCGCCAGCGCGGCCGCGACCGCAAACCGTCGATCGACGACCGCCAGCGCAGCTCGCTGGAGATCTCCGACGACGACATCGACGTCCCGCCGTTCCTGCGGTAGCACTTGCCGCTCATCCGGGGGTGATCTAATCTTCGGAACGGCATGGCAAAACGGAATCCCTATGCCGGGCATTGCAGCGTCTGTGGCGTCGCGGTAGGCGTAGACGAGGGGATCGTGGCCTACGACCCCGAGTCACCAAATGCTCATCGCCGGGGTTACCTGATTCTGTGCGTTGAGCATGCCGACGAGCGAAGCTTTGAGCCACCTGCTCCGCCAGAGGCCTCGAAGCTGCCGTCGATTCATCGTGGCGAAGAGAAGTACGAGCGCTGACGGCTGTCGTGGCGCCGGCAACGGAGCGGTGCCGGCTGCCGAGAAGCGCGCCTATCCGCTGATGGAGACGTCAATGCCTCTTGGGTGGGACTGAATTACCCGTCCCGGCTGGCGAGCTGAGTCGGACTAGGAGGTATCTTGTCCCTAGTGCCTGAGCAGCTTGATCTGACGATCGTCTACGAGCCCGGCGAGGATGGCTGGATCGTGGTCTCGGTTCCCGAGATCCCTGGCGTTTTTAGCCAGGGGCGAACTCGTGAGGAGGCTCGCGAGAACGTCATCGACGCGTTGCGTTTGATGCTTTCTTCTCCGGATCCACAGTCCGACGACGATCACCGCGAGCGCGAGGCACTGCATCTGACCATCGCTGCGTGAAGCGCCGCGATCTCGAGCGCCATCTTCGCGCTCATGGGTGCCGTCAGACCTGCGAGGGGGGTAATCACAGTCGCTGGACCAGCCCGGCGGGCGCCCAGTCGGTCATTCCAAGACATCGCGAGATCGACTTCGTCGTAGTCCGCAAAATCTGCCGGCGGCTTGCCCTCCCGCGACCGACCGGGTCGCGTTGAGCCGTGCTGTGCCTGCTGCTCGCTAGCCTGCGCTACGTGCCCGCCGCCCTCCGCCGCACCCCGCTCTACGACAAGCACGTCGAGGCCGGGGGCAAGATGGTCGAGTTCGCGGGCTGGGAGATGCCGGTGCAGTACGAGGGCGTTGGCGCCGAGCACGCCGCGGTCCGTGAGCGCTGCGGGATCTTCGACGTCTCGCACATGGGCGAGGTCGAGATCACCGGGCGGCAGGCGCTCGAATTGCTCCAGCGGTTGCTCTCGAACGACGTCGCGCAGATCGGCGTGGACGTCGACGGCGGCGGCGCGCAGTACAGCGTGCTCTGCCGCGAGGACGGCGGCGTGCTCGACGACCTCTTCACCTACCGGCTCGACACGGACCGCTACCTGACCGTGACGAACGCCGCGAATCACGAGCGCGACCTGGAGTGGTTTCGCTTGCACGCCGGCGATTTCCCCGACGTCGTTGTGGCCGACAGGCTCGAGGACTACGCGATGCTTGCGGTCCAGGGCCCGGTCGCGCGCGGGGTCGTGCAGGCGATCTCCGACCGGCCCCTGCCCCCGCGGATGCGCGCCGCCAGGAGGCGGCTGGCGGGGCATGAGGCGCTCGTCTGCGGCACCGGCTACACCGGCGAGGACGGCGTCGAGATCCTGTGCGCGCCCGAGCAGGCGCCGGCGTTGTGGGACGAGCTGGTGCGCCGCGGCGCGACGCCGGCGGGCCTCGCGGCGCGCGACACGCTGCGCCTTGAGGTCTGCTTCCACCTCTACGGCAACGACCTGATGGTCGAGCGCGGGCCGATCGAAGCCGGCTTGGGCTGGTGCTGCAAGGAGGACACCGGCTTCATCGGCGCCGAGGCCGTGCGCTCCGTGCGCGAGGCCGGTCCCGCCGAGCGGCTGGTGGCCTTCGAGATCGACGGCCAGGGGATCGCCCGCCAGGGCAACCCGGTCGAGGGCGGCGGCGTCGTCACCAGCGGCACGATGTCGCCGGGCCTGGGCGTCGGCATCGGCATGGCCTACGTCCCCGCCGCGCAGGCCGAGATCGGCAGTGCGCTCCGGATAGACGTTCGTGGCAAGATGCGCCCCGCCGTCGTCAAGCAGAAGCCGCTCTACCGAAAGGGCTCGTGAATGGCCGAGGCAAGCTACCCAGAGGATCTGCTCTACCACGCCGAGCACGACTGGGCGCGGATCGACGGCGATCTCGCGACGCTCGGGATCACCTGGTACGCGCAGGACTCGCTCGGTGAGGTCGTGTTCTTCGACCTGCCGGCGGTCGGCGCCGCCGTGAAGAAGGACGAGTCCTACGCCGAGGTCGAGTCCGTGAAGGCGGTCTCCGACGTGATCGCGCCGCTGTCCGGTGAGATCGTCGAGGTCAACGAGACGCTCACCGACGCGCCGCAGACGATCAACGAGGACCCCTACGGCGCGGGCTGGCTCGTGAAGGTGCGGCTCGCCGAGCCCTCCGAGCGCGAGGCGTTGATGGACGCGAGCGCCTACGCCGCCACGCTCGGTGGCTAGGCTGATCGCAGCTTGAGTCGCTACACCGCCATCACCCCCGCCGACCTTGAGGCGATGCTCGCCGAGATCGGCGTCGCCTCCGTGGAGGAGATCTTCGAGCGCCAGATCCCGCAGGCTGTGCGCCTTGGTCGCGAGCTGGACCTGCCGCAGGGCAGGACCGAGCAGGAGGTGTTCTCGCACCTGTCCGAGCTCGCGGCCCGCAACGTCAGCGCCGAGCAGGAGCTGAGCTTCCTGGGGGCCGGCATGTACGACCACTACGTGCCGGCGCTCGTCGACATGCTGATGGAGCGCTCGGAGTTCCTGACCCCCTACACGCCCTACCAGCCGGAGATCTCCCAGGGCGGGCTGCAGGTGATGTTCGAGTACCAGACCGCGATCTGCGAGCTGACGGGGCTGCCAGTCTCGAACGCCTCCGTCTACGAGGGGCCTTCGGCCGCCGCCGCCGCGGCCTACATGGCCAAGCTGCACAACGGCCGCCGCCGGATCGTGATCAGCGCCGGGCTGCACCCGCACACCGCCGGGACGCTGCGGACGCTCGCGCACGGCTACGAGATGGAGGTCGTCGAGGTTCCCCTGCGCGACGGCGTCACCGACCTGGAGGCGTGGTCGGCGGCGATCGGCGACGACACCAGCGCCGCCCTGTTCGCGCAGCCCAACTTCTACGGCGCGGTCGAGGACGCGGCGGCGCTCAGCGCCGCCGCCAAGGCCACCGCCGGGGACGCCGTCGTGATCGCCCAGGCGGACCCGATCGCGCTCGGCGTGCTCGCGACGCCGGGCGAATGCGGCGTGGACGTGTGCGTCGGCGAGGGCCAGCCGCTCGGCAACCGCCTGGACTTCGGCGGCCCATCCTTCGGCTTCTTCGCCGCGCGCGAGCAGTACCTGCGCCGGATGCCGGGGCGGATCGCGGGCGAGACGGTCGACGTCGACGGGCGCCGCGGCTTCGTGCTGACTTTGCAGACCCGCGAGCAGCACATCCGCCGCGAGAAGGCCACTTCGAACATCTGCACGGCCCAGGCGTTGAACGCGCTCGCGGGCGTCGTCTACCTCTCCTGGCTGGGTCGCCGCGGGCTGGTCGAGCTGGGCGATCTGCTGCTCGCGCGCACCCACTACGCGCGCGAAGCGTTGTCGGCGATCGAGGGCGTCGAGCCGCTTCACGCCCAGCCCGTCGTGCGCGAGTTCGCGGTCCGGGTCGACGGCGACCTCGACGCCGTGCGCAGGCGCTGCATCGCCGCGGGCGTCAACCCCGGCGTCGACGCCCGGGCGCTGAGCGGGCGCGAGCAGGACGAGGGCGTGCTGCTCGTCGCGCTGACCGAGCGGCGCTCGCGCGCGGACATCGACCGCCTCGCGGACGTGCTCCGCGCGGCGGTGGCGACTGAACGGCCCGGAGCGCCCGGCGGAGACGGTGGGTCGGCCGAGCCGCAGAAGGCGGGAGTGGCGTACCCCATGGCGGGGCACAGGTGAGCGAGATCGACGAGAACCACTTGCACGCGGACCCCGGGATCGAGGCGAACCACCCGCATCACGGCCTCGCCGTGGCGGTCGGCGGCCCGGGCGAGAGCCCGTTGCAACGCGAGCGGGCCACGACGATCTTCCAGAAGGGCGCCCCCGGCCGCCGCGCGTTCGTCTGTCCCGAGCTCGACGTGCCGCTGCCGCAGGACCACGAGGCGCTGCTGCCGGCGCGCCTGCGCCGCGCCGAGCCCGCGCGGCTGCCGGAGGTCTCCGAGCCGGAGATCGTGCGCCACTACGTCGGCATCTCCAAGCGCAACTTCGACCTGGACTCGGGCTTCTACCCGCTCGGCTCCTGCACGATGAAGCACAACCCGCGCCTGCACGAGCGCGTCGCGGCGCTGCCGGGCCACGCGCGGCTGCACCCGCTGCAGGACGGCGAGCGCGCGCAGGGCGCGCTGGAGCTGATGTGGAACCTGCAGGAGGCGCTGGGCGAGGTCTCCGGGCTGCCGCACGTCTCGCTGCAGCCATCGGCCGGCTCGCACGGCGAGCTCGCGGGCGTGCTGCTGACGCGGGCCTACCACGAGGATCGCGGCGAGACGCGCCACAAGGTGCTGACGCCCGACACCGCGCACGGCACGAACCCCGCGACCGTGACGATGGCGGGCTTCCAGGTCGTCAAGGTGGCGACGAACGACGACGGCGGGATCGACGTCGAGGACCTGCGCGCGAAGGCCGACGAGGACGTCGCCTGCCTGATGCTGACGAACCCGAACACGCTGGGCGTGTTCGACCGCAACATCGCGGAGATCGCCGAGATCGTGCACGGTGTCGGCGCGACGCTCTACTACGACGGCGCGAACCTCAACGCGGTGATGGGCATCTCGCGCCCGGGCGACATGGGCTTCGACATCGTCCACTTCAACCTCCACAAGTCGTTCACGCAGCCGCACGGCGGCGGTGGCCCGGGCTCCGGCCCGATCGCGGTGTCCGACCGCGTCGCGCCCTACCTGCCGGTCCCGGTTGTACGCCGCGACGGTGACGGGACGTTCGCGCTGGACCACGAGCGGCCGAAGTCGATCGGCCGCCTGCGCGGCTTCCACGGCAACTACGGCTGCTTCGTGCGCGCCTACGCCTACATCTGCTCGCTCGGCGCCGACGGGCTGAAGGACGCCTCCGAGGTCGCGGTGCTGAACGCCAACTACCTGCTCGCACGGCTGAAGCGCAAAGGGATCGCCGAGCAGCTGCCGCTCGCCTACGGCGAGCTGTGCATGCACGAGTTCGTGCTCTCCGGCGGCCCGATGAAGCGGCAGCTGAAGATCAAGACGCTTGACCTCGCGAAGCGGCTACTGGACTTCGGCTTTCACCCGCCGACGGTCTACTTCCCGCTGCTGGTCGACGAGGCGCTGATGGTGGAGCCGACGGAGACCGAGACGCGCGAGACGCTGGACGCCTTCGCGGATGCGATCGCGGCGATCCTCGCGGAGGCCGGGCGCGACCCGCAGATCGCGCTCGACGCGCCCTACACGACGCCGGTGCGCCGCCTGGACGAGGTGGCGGCGGCGAAGGCGCCGGTGATCAGCCAGGCGCTCGACTAGGCTCGGCGGCGATGGCGAGCGAGCACCGTCAGCTAGGCGCGACCGGGGTCCAGGTCAGCCCGCTGTGCCTCGGCGCGATGATGTTCGGCGCCTGGGGCAACACCGACCACGAGGAGTGCGTGCAGATCATCGACCGCGCGCTCGACGCGGGGATCAACTTCATCGACACCGCCGACGTCTATGCCCGTGGCGAGTCGGAGGAGATCGTGGGCAAAGCGCTGGCGAGCGGCGGCAAGCGCGAGCGGGTGGTGCTGGCGACGAAGGTCCACGGCCGTATGCACGACGAGGACCCGAACCAGTTCGGCAACACGCGCCGCTGGATCGTGCGGGAGGTCGAGAACAGCCTGCGCCGCCTGAAAACGGACTGGATCGACCTCTACCAGATCCACCGCCCCGAGCCGGAGACCGACATCGACGAGACGCTCGGCGCGCTCACGGACCTCGTTCGCGCCGGCAAGGTCCGCTACATCGGCAGCTCGACGTTCCAGCCCTCGCAGATCGTCGAGGCGCAGTGGGTCGCGCAGCGCCGCGGGCGCGAGCGCTTCGTCTGCGAGCAGCCTCCCTATTCGCTGCTGCACCGCGGCGTCGAGGCGGAGGTGCTGCCGGTGTGCGACCGCTACGGCATGGGCGTGATCCCCTGGAGCCCGCTGGCGGGCGGCTGGCTGTCGGGCAAATACACCGACGGCGGCGGCACGCCGGGGTCGAGCAGGCGCGCTCAGGCGATGCCGACGCGCTTTGACATGTCGCTGCCCGAGAACCAGGCGAAGCTCGAGAAAGTGCGGGCGCTCAGCGAGCTGGCCGAGCGGTCGGGCATGAGCCTGATCGAGCTGGCGCTGGCGTTCGTCACGAGCCACCGCGCCGTGACCGCCGCGATCATCGGCCCGCGCACGATCGAGCAGCTGGAGGATCAGCTGCCGGTGCTGGAGCGCCCGACGCTCGCGCCCGACGTGCTCGACGCGATCGACGAGATCGTGCCCCCCGGCGTGAACGTCAAAGCCGACGAGCGCGGCTGGGACCCGCCGTGGCTCGCCGACAGCGCCCAGCGTCGCCGGTAGCGTCCAGCCGATGCGGATCTTCTCCGGCATCCAGCCGACGGGGCGCAAGCACCTGGGCAACTACATCGGGGCGATCGCCCAGTACGTCTCGAGCCAGGACCGCGGCGAGGGCATCTTCTGCATCGTGGACCTGCACGCGCTGACGGTCTCCTACGACCCCGCCGAGCTGCGCGAGCGCTTTTACGACACGACGGCGATCCTGCTGGCGGCGGGGCTCGACCCGGAGCGCTGCATCCTCTTCCGCCAGTCCGACGTGCGCGAGCACACCGAGCTGACCTGGCTGCTCTCCAGCGTGACCGAACTCGGCCGGCTGGACCGCATGCACCAGTTCCGCGACAAGTCCCAGGCGCAGCGCGAGATGGTCCGCGCGGGGCTGCTGTTCTACCCGGTGCTGATGGCGGCCGACGTGCTCGCCTACCGCGCGCACGAGGTGCCGGTGGGCGAGGACCAGCGCGAGCACGTCGAGCTGATGCGCGACGTCGCGGCGAACTTCAACCGCCGCTTCGGCGGCGGCGAGGAGGTGCTGGTCGTGCCGGAGCTGCGGATCCCCGGGGTCGGCGCGCGGATCATGGACCTGCAGGAGCCGACGCGGAAGATGTCGACGACCGGCGGCTCCGAGCAGGGGACGGTGTACGTGCTGGATGAGCCGAAGGCTGTCGAGAAGAAGCTCAAGAGCGCTGTGACGGACTCGGGCAGCGAGGTGCGCCGCGGCGCCGAGAAGCCGGGGATTGGCAACCTGATCGAAATCCTCGCCGCGGTCCGCGGTGTCGAGCCCGCGGCGATCGAAGACGAGTTCGCGCAGGCGCGCTACGGGGAATTCAAGGTCGCGGTGGCCGAGGCGGTGGTCGGCTACCTGACGCCGGTGCGCGAGCGCTACCGGGAGTTGCGCTCCGACGAGGACAGGCTCGAGGCGATCCTGGAGGGGGGTGCCGCGCAGGCGCGGGCGATCGCGGCCGAGACGCTCGCCGACGTGCGCGAGCTGATGGGCGTCGGCGTCCCCCGTCGGGCGCGAACAGTACGGTGAGGCGATGAGCCTTGCGACGCTGGAGCTGGACCTCGAGGTCTTCACGGGGCCGTTCGACCTGCTGCTGACGCTCGTCCTGCGCGAAGAGGTCGACCTGCTGGAGCTGTCGCTGGCGGAGGTCGTGCTCGCCTATCTCGATCATCTCGAAGCGCGCGGCGAGCTGGACCTGGAGACGGCGACGGAGTTCATCGTGCTGATCGCCGCGCTGCTGGAACTGAAGTCGCGGCTGATGCTGCTGGGCGAGGAGGAGGAAGCGCTCGACATCGAGCCCGAGGAGGCGGCGGAGGAGCTGCTGGCGCGGATGCTCGACGCGCGCCGCTACCGCTCCGCGGCGGCGCACCTCGCGAAGCTGCTCGAGGCCGAAGACGGCGTGCGCTTCCGCTCGGCGCCGCTGCCGGCGCACCTGCGCAGCACCGTGCTCGAGCCGGCGGCGGGCTCGCAGAACCCGGACGTGCTCGGCGAGGCGATGGGCCGGTTGCTGCTGATGCCCCCCGAGATCAGCATGCGCCACGTCTCGGTCCCGCGCGTCGCGGTCTCCGAGCGGCTGGCCGTGCTGCGCGGGCTGCTGCGCCGGGGCGCCTTCAGCTTCGAGGAGGCGGTGCGCGGCGCCGATCGCATGACCGTGGCGGTGACGCTGTTCGCGCTGCTGGAGCTCTACAAACGCGGCGAGGCCGACTGGCGCCAGGAAGAGAGCTTCGGCGAGATCGCCGTGCGCGCGCGTTCCGCCGAGGCCGCCGCCTCGCCGGCCGGATTCGCCGTCGCCGGGGCCGCCGGCCCGGGGTCCGCGGCGTGAGCGAGGCGCCCGCCGAGGTCGCGCCCGCGGTAGGCGGGGAGCAGCCCTCCGAGGAGGAGCTGCCCGCGCTGGCGCGGACGGTCGAGGCGCTGCTGTTCCTCTCGAGCGACCCGCTGAGCGCCGCGGAGCTGGCCGAGGCGGCCGAGGTGGGGGAGGGGGCGATCGCCGCGGCCCTGGCGTTGCTCGGCGAGCTGCACGCGCCCGGCAAGTCGGGGATCACGCTGCGCGAGCTGGGCGGCGGCTTCACGTTCGCGACCGACCCCAGCTCCGAGGCGGCGGCGCGCCGCCTGTTCAGCCGCCCGCGCGCCGCGACGCTGACGCCGGCGCAGGCCGAGACGCTGGCGATCGTCGCCTATCTGCAGCCGGTCTCGCGCCCGGAGATCGCCCGCATCCGCGGCGTCAGCGCCGACTCCGCCGTGGCGACGCTGCTGGACCGCGGCATGATCGAGGAGGCGGGCCACTCGCAGTTCGGCGCGGTGCAGTACCGCACGACGACGCAGTTCCTGAAGCTGTTCGGGCTGCGCTCGCTGCAGGAGCTGCCGGACGTCGCGCAGTGGGACCCGACGCCCGAGGAGCAGGCTGAGCTCAGGGAGCGCCTGCTGAAGGCCGGAGAGGCCCGCGCGAGCTAGGACGCCTGCGCGGCGAGCTGCCCGCACGCAGCGGCGATGTCTTGCCCGCGCGTGAGGCGGATCGTGGCGGGGACGCCATGGGCGGTGAGCGCGTCGCGGAAAGCGGCGATCGAGGCCCTGGTCGAGCCGGCGTAGGGCGAGTCGGTGGGGTTGTAGGGGATCAGGTTGACCTTGAAGATGGAACGACCCCTGTCGGGGTCGTTGCTGTTGTCGCCGAGCAGCCGCGCGAGCGCCAGCGCCTGCTCGTAGCGGTCATTGACGCCGCGCAGCATCACGTACTCGACGAACACGCGGCGCCGCTTTCGCGCGTAGAAGGCGTGGCAGGCCTCCACCACCTCGCGCAGCGGGTAGCGCTCGTTGACGGGCATCAGCTCCGAGCGCAGCGCTTCGTCCGCGGCGTGCAGCGACAGCGCCAGCCGCAGGGGCATCGGCTGCTCGGCGAGCGCTTCGATCCCGGGGATCCAGCCGACGGTCGAGATCGTCGTGTGACGGTGGCCGATGCCAAGGTCGGGCAGCCGTTCGCAGGCGGCGAGCACGTTCTCCAGGTTGAGCATCGGCTCGCCCATGCCCATGAAGACGCAGTTCGTGAGGCCCTCCGCGCGCTTGTCCTGCCCGCGCGGGCCGCCGAGCAGGCGATGGAAGTGCAGCGCCTGGTCGAGGATCTCCGAGGCGGTCAGGTTGCGCGCGAACTTCATCTGCCCGGTGGCGCAGAAGGTGCAGGTCAGCGGGCAGCCCGATTGCGAGGACAGGCAGATCGAGCGCCGGCCGTCGCGGTAGCGCATCAGCACCGCCTCGAGGGCGCGCCCATCGGCGGTGTCGAACAGCGCCTTGACGGTGCCGTCGCTCGCGCGCGCCTCGCCGCGGAGCTCAAGGCTCGAAAACGGCAGCTCGCGCGCCAGCGCCTCGCGCAGCTCGGCGGGCAGGTCGGTCATCTGCTCGTAGCCGTCGACGCCGCGGGCCGCCCAGGCCCAGACCTGGCGCGCGCGAAAGCGCGGCTGTTCGTGCTTGGCGAGCGTCTCTTCGAGCAGGGCGAGGTCCATGGCTGTAATGGTGGCAGCCGATGCTCCAGCTCCCCGGCCCGATCCCGTGCCCATGCGCCTGGCGAAGTACCTAGCCCATGCGGGCGTCGCCTCGCGGCGCGCCGCCGAGCGCCTGATCGCCGAAGGGCGCGTGAGCCTCGACGGCGCGACGGTCACCGACCCGGCGCGTGAGGTCGGCGAGGACAGCGGCATCGCCGTGGACGGGCAGCCGCTCGTGGGCGCGGAGCGGCGCGTCACCTACGCGCTGCACAAGCCCGTCGGCGTCGTCTCGACGGCACGCGACACGCACGGGCGCCCGACGGTGGTCGAGCTGGTCCCGGCGCCAGGGCTGCGCCTCTACCCGGTGGGGCGCCTGGACGCCGACAGCAGCGGCCTGCTGCTGCTGACGAACGACGGCGAGCTGGCCAACCGCCTGACGCACCCCCGCTTCGAGGTGCCGAAGACCTACCGCGCGAAGCTCGGCGGGCCACCGCTCGACGCGCAGGCGCTGGCGCGGCTGTGCGACGGCGTCGAGCTGGAGGACGGCCTGACCGCGCCGGCGCAGGCGCGCCGGCTGGCGGCGCACGAACTGGAGCTGACGATCCACGAGGGTCGCAACCGCCAGGTGCGGCGCATGTGCGCGGCGCTGGGGCGCCCGGTCCAGGAGCTGCGGCGCGTGCGCTTCGGCCCGTTGGCGCTCGACGGGCTCGGCGAGGGCGAGCACCGGCTGCTGAGCGAGCGCGAGCTCGGGCTGCTGCGGGCGCTCTGACAGAATCGCCCGATGCGACTGTTCGCCTTACGTGGTGCGATCACCGTCGAGCGCAACGAGCGCCAGCCGATCCTCGACGGCACGACCGAGCTGATGCAGGCGCTGATGGAGCGCAACGGGCTGGTCCCGGAGCACGTGGTCAGCTGCATCTTCACGGCCACCGACGACCTCGACGCGGCGTTCCCGGCGGCGGCGGCGCGCGCGCTGGGGTTCGAGTCGGTGCCGCTGCTGTGCGCGCGGGAGATCGACGTCGAGGGCTCGCTGCCGCGCGTGATCCGCGTGCTGATCCATTACTACGCCGAGGAGGGCCACGCCCCGCAGCACGTCTACCTGCGCGAGGCCAGGACGCTGCGCCGCGACCTCGCCGCCGCGCAGTAGCGGGCGCGGCACAATAGGCCGATGCCACTGGAGTTCTCAGAGCGGATCGCCCGGCTGCCCTCCTATCCGGCCGCCGGCGGCTACGGCGAGGATCTGAAGCTCGTACGTCTGGCCAGCAACGAGTCCCCCTATCCGCCGCTGCCGGAGGTGCGCGAGGCGGTCGAGCGCGCGCTCGGGACGCTCAACCGCTACCCGGACCCGTCGAGCTCGCTGCTGCGCAGGCGCCTCAGCGAGCGCTACGGCGTGCCGCAGTCGCGGATCGCGATCGGCAACGGCTCCTGCGACGTGCTGCTCGCGGCGGGCGAGGCGCTGCTGGAGCCCGGCGCGGAGCTGGTCTACGCGTGGCCGTCGTTCTCGGTCTACCCGCACCTGAGCGCGGCCTCGGGAGCGCGCGCGATCACGGTCCCGCTGGACGAGCGCGAATGCCACGACCTGCCGGCGATGCTGCGCGAGATCACGGTCGCGACGCGGATGGTGATCGTCTGCAACCCCAACAACCCCACCAGCACGGCGCTGCCGCTGGCGCAGATCGCCGCGTTCCTGGAGGAGGTGCCGCCGCACGTCTGCGCGATCGTCGACGAGGCCTACTGCGAGTTCAACCTGCTCGACGACCCCGACGCCTCGGTCGAGCTGCTGGAGCGTCACCCGAACCTGATGCTGCTGCGCACCTTCTCGAAGGTCCACGGCCTCTGTGGCCTGCGCGTCGGCTTCGGCCTGTGCGGCTCCGACGCGCTGCCGCGGGCGCTCGACCAGGTCCGCCAGCCGTTCTTCTGCAACGCGCTCGCCCAGGCCGCGGCGGTCGAGGCGCTCGCGCACCAGGACGCGGTGATCGATCGCGTCGCGCGCAACGTCGCGGAGCGCATCTCGGTCGACGAGCGCCTGCACGCGCTCGGCCTGGACCCCGCGCAGTCGCAGGCGAACTTCTGCTGGTTTCACCTGGGCGAGGGCCGCGACGAGCAGCAGGTCCTGAAGGGGCTGCAGGAGCGCGGCGTGCTCGTGCGCGCGGGGACGGCGCTGGGCGGCGAGGGGGCGCTGCGCGTCACGTACGGGACGAGCGAGGAGAACGAGCGCTTCCTGACGGCGCTTGCCGAGGTCCTCTGAAGGTGCTACAACCGTTTGCGATCGACCATGCAGACGCCCGGCTCGCAAATCTCAAGCTGTGCACTCGCCGGCCGCGCGCCGCGCGCCGCCGCCTCCTGGTCGTATCTCGCCTGCACCTGGCGATTTAGCTAGGCGCTTCGACCCTTGCCCGCCCCGTGAGCGGCGGGAGCACGGGTCGCACGGGGTCCCCGAAGCAGGGGACCGAGCGCCTTTCAGACGGGGCTTCGCGTCCCGGTTCACATGGCCGAACAGCCGTCGGCCAAGGCAGGTGTTCGCACTACGACTTTGAAAGGATGAATCGATGATGATCGTCATGAAGGAGACGGCGACCGACGAGCAGGTCGAGGCCGTCGTCGAGAAGATCCAGAGCGCAGGGGCGCTGGCGCACCGCATCGTCGGCGCGCGCCTGACGGTGATCGGCGCGATCGGCGACGTCGAGCAGGACGTCAGCGTCGAGGGGCTCGGCCTGGAGGGCCAGCCGGGGGTGGACCGCGTGATGCCGATCCTCAAGCCGTACAAGCTGGCCTCCTCGCAGATCACGCACGGCGAACGAACCGTGATCGAGATCGAGGGGCGCAAGCTCGGCGGCGAGCACTTCGCGCTGATCGCGGGGCCGTGCACGGTCGAGTCGCGCGAGCAGACGCTGCAGACCGCGCGCGTCGTCCGCGACGCCGGCGCGACGTTCCTGCGCGGCGGCGCCTACAAGCCCCGCACCTCACCCTACGCCTTCCAGGGGCTCGGGCGGGAGGGCCTGCGGCTGCTGGCCGAGGCGAAGTCGGAGACGGGCCTGCCGATCGTGACGGAGCTGATGGACATGCGCGACATCGACGCGGTGCTGGAGGTGGCCGACGTCGTGCAGATCGGCGCGCGCAACATGCAGAACTACCCGCTGCTGGCCGAGATCGGACGCTCCGGTCGCCCGGCGCTGCTCAAGCGCGGGCTGTCCTCGACGCTGGATGAGCTGCTGATGGCCGCGGAGTACATCCTCAAGGAGGGCAACCCGAACGTGATGCTCTGCGAGCGCGGCATCCGCACGTTCGAGAACGCCTACCGCTTCACGCTGGACCTGATGGCGGTGCCGGTGCTGAAGGAGCTTTCGCACCTGCCGGTGATCGTTGACCCAAGCCACGCCGCGGGACGGCGCGACCTCGTGCTGCCGCTGTCGCTGGCGGCCGCCGCCGTGGGCGCCGACGGCATCATCGTCGAGGTGCACCCGAACCCGGACGAGGCGATCTGCGACGGGCCACAGGCGCTGCGAGCGGAGGAGTTCGCGCAGTACGCGGCCGCGGTCCAGAGCGCGGCGGCACTGGCCGGGAAAGCGCTCGCGAAGGAGCCGGCCCTTGCCTGAGCTACCCGGCGCCGAGCTGCGCCCGGCCGACTACGTTCGCGACAGGCGGATCGAAAAGGTCGTCCCGCTGCTGGCGCCCGACGCGCTGCTCGAGGAGCTGCCGCTGAGCGACGAGCAGGCGGCCGTGGTCGTGCGCGGCCGCCGCGAGGTCCAGGCCGTCCTGGACGGCGCCGACGACCGGCTGCTGGTCGTCACCGGCCCTTGCAGCGTGCACGACCCCGACGCGACGCTGGAGTACGCGTCGCGGCTGGCGCAGCACGCGCGCGAGCTGAGCGGCGAGCTGCTGATCGCGATGCGGGTCTACTTCGAGAAGCCGCGCACGACGACGGGCTGGAAGGGCCTGATCAACGACCCGCACCTGGACGGCTCGGGCGACGTCAACGCCGGCCTGCACCTCGCCCGTCGCGTGCTGCTGGGCGTGCTGGACAGCGGGCTTCCGGTCGGCTGCGAGTTCCTGGACCCGATCACGCCGCAGTACATCGCCGACGCCGTCTCCTGGGGCGCGATCGGGGCGCGCACGACCGAGAGCCAGATCCACCGCCAGCTGGGCTCCGGCCTGTCGATGCCGGTCGGCTTCAAGAACCGCACCGACGGCAACGTGCAGGTGGCCGTGGACGCCGTGCGCGCCGCCGCGGCGCAGCACGCCTTTGCGGGCATCGACCCCAACGGCAGCCCCGCGATCCTCTATACGAGCGGCAACGCCGACTGTCACGTGATCCTGCGCGGGGGCAAAGGGCAACCGAACTACCAGGCTTCCGGCGTGGCGGCGGCGCTGGAGCTGCTGGCGGGCGCCGGGCTGCCGCCGCGCGCGATGATCGACCTCAGCCACGACAACAGCGGCAAGGACCCCGAGCGCCAGCCGGCTGTCGCGGCGGATGTGGGCGGGCAGATCGCGCAGGGCAGCGAGGCGATCGTAGGCGTGATGCTGGAGTCCTTCCTCGTCGCGGGCCGGCAGGATCTGCGGCCCGGCGCCGAGCTGGTCTACGGCCAGTCGATCACCGACGGGTGCCTTGGCTGGGACGCGACGGTCGAGGTGCTGGAGGGCCTGGCCCAATCCGTGCGCGACCGCAAAGCCACCCAGACGCACGCGGCGCAAGACTGATCGGATGCGGATCGCGATCCTCGGGGTCGGACTGATCGGCGGCTCGATCGGCTTGGCCGCTTCCCGGCGCACGCAAGCGCACGTGACCGGCTATGACCCGGACGAGCAGGTGCTGGCAAGAGCCTTGTCGCTCGGCGCGATCGACAGCGCTGCGAGCGACGTCGCCGGCGCCGTGCAGGACGCCGACGCGGTGTTCGTCGCCGCCCCGGTCGGGGCGCTGGCCGAGACGGTGGGCCAGGCGCTGGCGAGCGCCGGGAGCGACTGCGTGGTCAGCGACGTCGGCTCGACCAAGCGTGTGCTCGCCGCGGCGGGCGCGGACGAGCGCTTCGTCGGCGGCCACCCATTGGCGGGGGCGGAGACCGCGGGCGTCGAGCACGCGCGCGAGGACCTGTTCGACGGCGCCGTCTGGTACCTGACGCCGGCCAGCGGCAGCACGGCCGGCGTCTTATACGAGCGCCTGCACCGTCTGCTGGCGGCGATCGGCGCCCAGCCGACGGCGATCGACGCCGACACCCACGACCGGCTGCTCGCCGCGGTCTCGCACCTGCCGCACGTGCTCGCGAACGTGCTCGTCGCGCAGGCCGCCGAGACGCTCGGCGACGCCGCACAGGGGCGTGTGCCGGCGGTCGGGCCGAGCTTCCGCGACGCGACGCGCGTCGCGGGCGCCAACAGCGCGATCTGGACCGACATCTACATCTCCAACCGCGACGCGCTGCTCGCGGCGATCGACGACTTCTCGGCGCGCCTGGACGAGGCTCGGCGGACGCTCGCGGCCGGCGAGGGCCCGGCGATCACGGTGTGGAACGAGGCTGCCCGCGCCGACCGCGAGAAGCTCCTGGGCCGCGGCGGCGACGAGCCGGCGGTGGTCGAGCTGCGCGCCTCGGTGCCCAACCGGCCCGGCGTGATCGCCGAGATCGCGCTGGCGCTCGGCGGCGCGGGCGTCAACATCCTGGACATGGCGCTGGCGCCCTCAGAGGACAACCGCCAGGGGGTCGTGGCGCTGTGGGTCGACGGCGAGCGGGAGGCGACGCGGGCGCTGGAGCTGATCGGCGAGCAGGGGATCCCGGTGGCGCGCGCATGAACGTGCGCTTCGAGCCCGCGCGCGGGCTGAGCGGCGAGCTGCGCACGCCGGCCGACAAGTCGATCTCACACCGCGCCGCGCTGCTCGGGGCGATGGCCTCCGAGCCGGTGCGGATCGAGCACTACCTGCACGCCGCGGACACCGACTCGACGCTGGAGGCGGTGCGCGCGCTGGGGGCGCTGGTCGAGCTGCGCGACGGCGACGAGGTGGTCGTGCGCGGCACGGGCCTGCGCGAGGCGCGCGAGCCGGATGGCCCGATCGACGTCGGCAACGCCGGCACGCTGCTGCGGCTGCTGCCGGGCTGGCTCGCGGCGCAGGAGGGGCGCTCGTTCACGCTGGACGGCGACGAGTCGATCCGCCGCCGCCCCGTCGACCGGGTCGCGGAGCCGCTGCGGCTGATGGGGGCGGAGCTGACCGCGCGCGACGGGCGCTTCCCGCCGCTGCTCGTTCACGGCAGCCACCTGCGGGCGATCTCCTACGACATGAACGTGGCGAGCGCGCAGGTCAAGTCGTGCGTGCTGATCGCGGCGCTCGCCGCCGACGGCGCGACGACCATCTCGGAGCCTGCGCGCAGCCGCGACCACACCGAGCGGATGCTGCTGCGAGCCGGTGTGGGGATCCATCGCAACGGTCGCCACGTCACGGTCGTCAACGCCGACGAGCTGCTGCTGGACCGCGTGCGCGTGCCGGGCGACCCCAGCTCCGCGGCGTTCTTCGTCGCGGCGGGCGTGCTTGTGCCGGGTTCGCGCCTGTTGCTCAGCGACGTCGGCGTCAACTGGACGCGCGCGGGCTTCATGCGGATCGTCCGGCGCATGCGGGGAATCGTCCTGGGCGATCTGGAGGAGGAGACGGGCGAGCTGGTGCCGGAGGAGCCCGTCAGCGACCTCGACGTCGCGCACGGCGCGCTGGAGGGCACGGTCGTCGAGCCGGACGAGGTGCCGCTCGCGATCGACGAGCTGCCGCTGGTCGCGCTGCTGGGCTGCTTCGCCGAGGGCGAGACGATCGTGCGCGGGGCGCAGGAGCTGCGCTTGAAGGAGTCCGACCGGATCGCGGTGGTCGTCGACGGCCTGCGCGGCCTCGGGGGCGAGATCGAGGCGACGGAGGACGGCTTCGTGGTCACGGGCACGGGTGGCCTGCGTGGCGGCACGATCGACGCGCACGGCGATCATCGCATGGCGATGTTGGGCGCGATCGCGGGCCTGGCCTCGAAGGAGGGCGTCGAGGTAGTCGGCATGGAGGCCGCGGCGGTCTCCTACCCGGGCTTCGTAGACGACCTCGCGAGACTTTGCTCGTAGCGATCGACGGCCCCGCGGGCGCGGGCAAGTCGACCGTCGCGCGTGCGCTCGCGCGCGAGCTGGGCTTCACCTACCTGGACAGCGGCGCGATGTACCGCTGCGTGGCGCTGCTTTCGCTGCGTTCTCCGGGGAAGCTGCCCGCCGAGCTCGCGAGCGCCGCCCACATCGAGTTCTCAGACCGCGAGGGCTCGCAGGTCGTGCTGCTCGACGGCGAGGACGTGAGCGAGGCGATTCGCACGCCCGAGGTCTCCGAGGGGTCCTCGCTCGTCGCGAGCGACCCCGGCGTGCGCAAGGCGCTCGTCGCCAAGCAGCGCGAGCTGATCGGCGCCGGCGACTGGGTCGCGGAGGGCCGTGACATCGGCACGGTCGTGGCGCCGGACGCCGAGCTGAAGGTGTTCCTCACCGCCAGCCCGCAGGAGCGCGCGCGCCGACGCGCGCAGGAGCTGGGCGCCGATCAGGAGCAGGTGCTCGCGGAGATCGAGACCCGCGACGAGCGCGACTCCACCCGCAGCCACAGCCCGCTGCGGGAGGCGCCCGACGCGGTCGCGGTCGATACGACGGGGCTGGTCATAGCCGAAGTCGTCGCGAAGATCGCCGCGCTCGCCCGTGATGCGGGCGTAGTTAGCCGCGTGGAGAGCCCGAATGGAGATGGGTGATGCGCGTGATGCGATATCTTAAGCATCATGCGCACCACAGTCACGGTTGACGATCACCTGCTGCTGGCGGCGAAGCGGCGAGCGCGTGAGCGTGGGCAGACGCTCGGGCAGGTCGTGGAGGACGCCCTGCGCCGGGAGCTGGCCGGCTCCTCGCAAGGTGAGCCGATCGAGGTGCCGGTGTTCCGCGGTGGCGACGGTCCGTTGCCCGGTGTCGACCTGCGGTCAAACCGGGCGCTCGGCGAGCTGCTCGACCGCGACGCCGAGATCACCGGGCTGCGTTGAAGCTGCTCGACGTCAACGTCATCCTCGCGGCCCATCGTGACGATCACCCCGATTTCTCGGTGGCCAGGGCGTGGCTCGACCGCGCCCTCGCACGGCGGACGCCGTTCGCCGTCGTCGATCTGGTCGCGGGTGCATTCCTGCGGATCGCCACGAACAGAAGGATCTTCGCGATCCCGACGCCGGTCGACGAGGCCTTCGGCTATCTGAGGGCGCTGCGCGCCCAGCCGGCGCACGTGCAGCTCGCGCCCGGGCCAGGTCATCTCGACCTGCTGGAGCAGGTGTGCAGCGGCGCCGAAGCGTCGGGCGACTTGATCGCCGACGCCCAGCTGGCGGCGATCGCGCTCGAGCACGCGTGTGAGCTCGTTTCGTTCGACCGGGACTTCGCGCGGTTCGCCGAGCTCAGGTGGAGTCGTCCGGACCCTGGCGCCGCGAGCGCCTGAGCGTGGCGATGCACATTTCGGCGTCTCCGGAGCCCTTAGCCATACTGCTCCCATGAAGGTCGCGATCGTCGGCTACCCGAACGTGGGCAAGTCCTCGTTGATCAACCGCCTCTCGGGCACGCGCGAGGCGGTGGTGCACGAGCGCCCGGGCGTGACGCGCGACCGCAACGAGATCGACTGCGAGTGGAACGGGCGCCAGTTCAAGCTGATCGACACCGGCGGCGTCGACTTCCGCGACGAGGACCCGCTGGCGGGCTCGATCCGCGACCAGGCGCGGGCGGGGCTCGCCGACGCGCAGGTGGCGGTGCTGGTCGTCGACGCCCGCGCCGGGCTGCGCCCGGGCGACGAGGAGATGGCGGACCTGCTGCGGCGCGCTCCGCTGCCGGTGATCGTCGCGGCGAACAAGTGCGACGCGGTCGCCGAGCTGCCGCTGGCCGCCGAGTTCAACGGCCTCGGGCTGGGCGAGCCGATCCCGGTGTCCGCCGCGCAGGGCCTGGGCTCGGGCGACCTGCTCGACCGCATCGCCGAGCTGTTGCCGGCGGGGGAGCAGGACGCGGCCGACGGCACGATCCGCCTCGCGGTGATCGGACGCCCGAACGTCGGCAAGTCCTCGCTGGTGAACCGCTTCCTGGGCGAGGAGCGGGTGATCGTCTCAGAGCACGCGGGGACGACCCGCGACGCGATCGACATGCCGCTGATGGTCGGGGAGCGCCGCCTGACGCTGGTCGACACCGCGGGCATGCGCCGCCAGTCGAAGGTGTCGGACTCGGTCGAGTACTACACCGCGCTGCGCTCGCAGCGCGCCGCCGAGCGGGCCGACGTGGCGCTGGTGGTCTGCGACGCCGCCGACGGCGTCACCGCGCAGGACCTGCGGATCGCCGAGCTGGCGATGAAGGCGGGCTGCGCGACGGCGATCGTGCTGAACAAGTGGGACCTCACGAAAGCCTCCGACGTGTCCGCGGAGGAGCTGTTGGAGCACGAGCGCGCGCGCGTCGCGGGCAAGCTGCGCCTGCGCCCGCGCGTGCTGACCGCCAGCGCGAAGTCCGGCCGGCACGTGACGCGGCTGCTGACCGAGGCGATTGCGCTGGGCGATCGCATGACGGGACGCATCCCGACCGCGGAGCTGAACCGCTTCCTGGGGGAGGCGGTGCAGGCGCGCCAGCCGCCGGTCGGCACGCGGCGCGGGTCCTCCCAGCACCGCCTGAAGCTGATCTACATGGCGCAGATCGGCGAGCGCCCGCCGCGCTTTGCGATCCAGGTCAACTCGCGCTCGCGCGTCACGCGCGACTACGCCTACTTCATCGAGAACCGGCTGCGCGCCCGCTACGGGATGGAGGGCGTGCCGCTGGTGATCGACTTCGTCGAACGCGGTCAGCGCGGGCGCCAGGTCAAGGCGTCGGCATTCGCCTAGACTGTCCCCGCCCTCGCCCGGCCCGGCCGGGCCGAACGACGATCCCGGAGCGTGCCGCTGCTGCCATGACCCAGTATTCCGACAACGAATTCCTGTTCACGTCAGAGTCCGTCACGGAGGGGCACCCCGACAAGGTCGCCGACCAGATCTCAGACGGCGTGCTCGACGCCGTGCTGAAGGACGATCCCTACGGCCGCGTCGCCTGCGAGACGCTTGTGAACACGGGCCTGATCGTCGTCTCGGGCGAGATCTCCACCGACACCTACGTGGACATCCAGGAGATCGCCCGCGAGACCGTGCGCAAAATCGGCTACACCGATGCGGAGCTCGGCTTCTCCGCGGACTCGTGCGCGGTGCTGAACGCGATCGACAAGCAGTCCCCCGACATCGCCCAGGGCGTCGACACGGCGCTCGAGAAGCGCACGGACGCGGACGACGACGACGAGCTGGACGTCGCCGGCGCGGGTGACCAGGGGATGATGTTCGGCTACGCGACGAACGAGACGCCCGAGCTGATGCCGCTGCCGATCTCGCTCGCCCACAGGCTCGCCGAGCGCCTGACGGCTGTGCGCAAGGACGGCACGCTCGACTACCTGCGCCCGGACGGTAAGACGCAGGTGAGCGTCCGCTACGCCGACGGTAAGCCGGCCGAGATCGAAAAGCTCTTGATCTCCACGCAGCACGCCGAGGGGGTCGAGTCGCGGATCGCCGACGATCTCTGGCAGCACGTCGTCGGGCCGATCCTGCCGACGGACCTGTACGACGCGGCGAAGCTGCGCAAGAACTTCCTCGTGAACCCGACGGGCCGCTTCGTGATCGGCGGGCCCGTGGGCGACGCGGGCCTGACGGGGCGCAAGATCATCGTCGACACCTACGGCGGGATGGCGCGCCACGGGGGCGGCGCGTTCTCGGGCAAGGACCCCTCCAAGGTCGACCGCTCCGCGGCCTACGCCGCGCGCTGGGTCGCGAAGAACATCGTCGCGGCGGGGCTCGCCGACCGTGCCGAGGTGCAGGTCGCCTACGCGATCGGCGTCGCGCACCCGGTGTCGGTGATGGTCGAGACGTTCGGCACCGAGAAGGTCGGCCGCGCGCAGATCGCGAAAGCCGTGGACGAGGTCTTCGACCTGCGCCCCGGCGCCTTCCGCGAGGAGCTGCAACTGCACCGCCCGATCTACCAGAAGACCGCCGCCTACGGCCACTTCGGCCGCGAGGACCAAGACTTCACGTGGGAGCGCACCGACAAGGTGCAGGCGCTGAAGTCCGCCGCCGGCGCGTAGTCCGGGCGCGGCTCTAACGTCCTGGGCGATGCCTTCGATCGCCCAGGTCGAGCCGATGACGACTGCCCGCGCGCTGCGCGGGCCGTTCGACTACCGGCTGCCGCAGGAGCTGAGCGACGGCGGCATCGACGTCGGCTCGATGCTCGTCGTCCCGTTCGGGCGCCGCCAGGTGCTCGGCGTGGTCGTGGGCCTCGCCGAGTCCAGCGAGGTCGCCGCCGAGAAGCTGCTCGCGCCGCTGCGCGCGCTCGAGCTGGGCGTGCCCGCGGAGATGGTGGCGCTGGCGGAATGGGTCGCCGCCGAGTACTGCTCGACGCTCGCCCGCGCCCTGACGCTGGTGCTGCCGCCGGGGGCGACGCGCAGGCTCGGCGGGCGCAGGCGGCGCGCCGTGAAGCGCAGCAGCCACCCCGCGGTCGGCGCCCGTGCGCCGCGCTCGCTGAGGCTGAACGGGGACCAGCAGGCGGCGCTCGACTCGCTGCGGGCCGCGCTCGAGGAGCGCTCCGCGGCGGAGCGCCTGCTGCACGGCGTGACGGGCTCGGGCAAGACCGAGGTCTACCTGCGCGCCGCGGAGATCGCCCTGGCGCAGGGACGCGGGGTGATCGTGCTCGTGCCGGAGATCGCGCTGACGCCGCAGACCGTGGGGCGCTTCGTCGATCGCTTCGGCGACACGGTCGCGGTGCTGCACTCGCAGCTGCGCCCCGGCGAGCGCTACGCGGAGTGGCGGCGGCTGCGCGAAGGCGAGGCGCGCATCTGCGTCGGCCCGCGCTCCGCGGTGTTCGCGCCGATCGAGGATCTCGGGCTGATCGTGCTGGACGAGGAGCACGAGTCCTCCTACAAGCACGAAGGGGACCCGCGCTACGACGCGCGCGACGTGGCCGCGGAGCGCGCGCGCCGCAGCGACGCCGTGCTGCTGCTGGGCAGCGCCACGCCGCGCGCGGAGAGCGAGCACCGGGTGGACGCCTCGCTGCTCCCCAGCCGTGTCGACGGGCGCCCGCTGCCGCAAGTCGAGGTGCTCGACATGCGCGAGCAGTCCCAGGGCCTGCACGCCGCCACCGTCGCGGCGCTCGCACAGGTGCGCGACGAGCGCGCGAAGGCGATCGTGCTGCTGAACCGGCGCGGGTGGTCGAACTTCCTGTCGTGCCGCTCCTGCGGGCAGGTCTGGAGCTGCCCGTCCTGCGACGTCGCGCTGGTGCTGCACCGCGCCGGCGGCTTCGTGGCATGTCATCACTGCGGGCACCGCGAGCGGGCGCCCGAGCGCTGCGACGCCTGCTCCTCGACGTCGGTCGCGCGCCACGGCGCCGGCACCGAGCGGCTCCAGCACGAGCTGGCGGCGGTGCTCGACGACGGCGGCTTCCCGATCTTCCGGCTCGACGCCGACGTGGCCGCGGGCGCGGCGCCCGCCGGGGCAACGGCGCAGGAGGCGGGCGACGAGAGCGCGGTCAGCGCGCTGCTGCGCCGCTTCGAGGCCGCCGACTGCGGCGTGCTGATCGGCACGCAGATGGTCGCCAAGGGACACGACTTCCCGGACGTCGCGCTCGGCGTCGTGCTCGACGCCGACGCGACCCTGCGCTTTCCGGACTTTCGCGCCGAGGAGCGGACGTTCGCGCTGATCGCGCAGCTCGCGGGCCGCGTCGGGCGTGGCCGCGAGGGCCGCGTGCTCGTGCAGACGATCGCGCCGCAGGCGCGTGCGATCGTGCACGCGGCCCGGCACGACAGCGCGGGCTTCCTGCGTGGCGAGTTGCAGCGCCGCGATGCGCTGGGCTACCCGCCGTTCTCCTATCTCGTGCGCGTGGTCTGCTCGGCCGAGCGCTCCGCCCCCGCGCGCGCGGCGGCGATGGCGGTCCGCGAGGCGATCGCGGCGAGCCCCGCCGCCCACGACGGCCGGCTGAACGTGCTGGGACCCGCGGCGCTGTTCCGCCTGCGCGGGCGCGAGCGCGAGTCGCTGGTGGTCAAGGCGGGCGAGCGGCTGCCCGCGGTGCGGGCGATCGGCGAGGCGGTGGAGCGCGTCGCCGGGGCGCGCGAGCATCGCGGCGTCCACTTCAGCGTCGACGTCGACCCGCAGTGAGCGCGCTTCCATAGCAGTCGATTAGCCGCTACCTTTCGGATTCTCAAAATCGAATCTCCGGGGGTGTCATGGAAGGCGAAGGCTCAGGCGTGGCGGTCGTGCGCGGCCGCGTGACGGGAAAGCTGGTTGGACCGACGTTCTCCGCCCGCCTTCGCGGGCCGGTCTCTCGCGGGCCGGTCTCCCGCGGCCGGATCGTCTTGGCGCTCGCGGCGCTAGCGGCGCTGCTGCTGCCCGTGTCGGCGCTCGCCGGCCGGCTTCCGCACGCGCCCGCGAGCGGCTACGCCGAAGCGTTGAATGCCTGTCCCGAAGCCCCGCCCGGCTACGAGCGCTGCTTCGCGCTCGTGCGCAAGCCCGTGGCGCGCCCCGCCGCGGGTGCTCAGGAGCCGGGAGTACGCCCGTTCGTGGTCGGCGCCGGAGCCGCGACGGCCGGGCCGGCCGGCGGCCTCACGCCCGAAGACCTGGCCAGCGCCTACGACTACTCGCCGGCGGCCGGGGGCTCGGGCGAGACGGTCGCGATCGTCGACGCCTTCGACGACCCCGCGATCGCCTCCGACCTCGCGGAATTCGACAGCCACTACGGCCTGCCGCCCTGCACGACGGGTGAAGGCTGCCTGACGAAGGTCGGGCAGTCGGGCGGCGCGCCGCCCTCGGCCGACACCAAAGGCTGGTCGCTTGAGATCGCGCTCGACGTCGAGACCGTCCACGCGGCCTGCCCGAACTGCAAGATCCTGCTGGTGGAGGCGAACGACAACAGCGGGGCGAACCTCGCGAGCGCGACCAACGAGGCGGTGGCGCTCGGCGCGAGCGTGGTCTCCAACTCCTACGGCGGCCCGGAGGATCTCGCGGAATCCTTCGAACGCTCCGCCTACAACCACCCGGGCGTCCCGATCCTGGCCTCGACGGGGGACGACGGCTACTACGACTGGCTCTTCTTCGAACCGCAGTTCCAGATGGCCAACGCGCCGGCCTCGCTCCCCGACGTGATCGCCGTCGGCGGGACGACCCTGACGCTCAACCCCGATGGCACGCGTAAAAGCGAGACGGTGTGGTCCGAATCGGGCGGCGGCTGCAGCCAGCTGTTCGGAGGCCAGTCCTGGCAGCAGGACACCGCGGGCTTCGGCGCCGCGGGATGCGGCGGCAGACGGCTCGACGCGGACGTCTCGGCGGTGGGAGACCCGAGCACGGGCCTCGACGTCTACGACACCTACAACTGCGGGACGTCCTGCGAAAAGTTCGACAAAGGCTGGGTGACGGTCGGCGGCACGTCGCTGTCGTCGCCGCTCGTCAGCTCGCTGTACGCGCTGGCCGGCGGCGGGCACGGGCTTCCCTACCCGTCGCTGACGCTGTACGGGCACGCCGCCCGCTTCGACGTCACCGAAGGCGGAAACGGCGCGTGCGAAGGCGAAGCGTTCGAATGCGAAGGGATCAACTCGATCGGCCTGGGGCGGATCGACTGCGAAGGCACGAGGGAGTGCGACGCGGCCCCCGGCTACGACGGCCCCTCCGGCGTCGGCACCCCAGAGGGTCTCGGCCTGTTCGAACCGGAGCCGCCGACGGTCGCGCTCTCGGCGCCGGGCGCCCTCACCGTGGGCAGCCCCGCGAGCTTCGCGGCGACGGGCTTCAGCGACCCCTACCCGGGCGCCTCGATCGCCTCGGCCTCCTGGAGCTGGGGCGACGGCAGCAGCAGCAACGGCCTCACGGCGAGCCACGTCTACGCCGCCCCGGGCTCCTACACGGTGACGCTCACGGCCGCCGACGGCTACGGCGCGCACAGCGCCCCGGTGTCGAGCATCGTCTCGGTCGCCCCGGCTGCGCCCGGCGGCTCCGAACCAGGCCCGGGCTCCGGCTCAGGCTCCGGCGGGGCAGGCGTCGGCTCTACCGGCTCCGGCGCCGGGTCCGCGGCCCAGGGCGTCGCGGGCCTGCTGGTGTCGAACGCCGCGCACTCCCCGAGCGCGCGGCTGTCGAGCAGCTCGCTGAAGGTGAGCGCCGGCAAGGTGAAGCTCGCGATCGCCTGCACGGCGTCGGGCGCGGCCTGCTCGGGCACGGTGACGCTGACGGCGAGCGCGGCTCACGCGAGCGGCGCGAAGTCGAAGCCGCTGGTGCTCGGCAGCGGGTCCTTCACGATCGCGGCGGGCAAGTCGGGGACGGTCACGATCCGTCTCTCGGCGAAGGCGCGCGCGTTGCTGGCGAAGGGCCACAGGCTGAACGCGCTGGCGACGATCGTCCTGCATCCGGCGGGCGGCGCGGCGCATACGACGAGCAGCGCGGTGACGCTGCGCCCGGCGGGCGCGGCGCACCACGCCCACTGATCGGGGAGCCGCGGCCGCGCGACGCGGCGGCCGCGGCTCCTAAACTTCGCGATCGTGGACGAAGCCCGCGAACAGCCGGAGGCCCCTACGCTGGAGGAGCCGCCGACCCCCGTCTCCGAGGAGGCGGACGTCGAGGTCGAGCGCGAGCAGGACGCGCCGGAAGAGCTCGATCCCGAGACGCGCGCGCGGCGCGACGCGGCGCTGCGGCGCGTGCGCAAGCTGGGCGACCCCGTGCTGCGCGCGAAGGCGCTGCCGGTGGAGCGCTTCGACGCGACGCTGGCGCAGGAGGTGGAGCGGATGGGCCAGCTGATGCACGACGCGCTCGGCATCGGGCTGGCGGCGACGCAACTTGGCGTGCTGCACCGCGTGCTGGTCTACCGCGCATACGCCGAGGATGAGCTGACCGCGCTGGTGAACCCGGTGATCGAGTGGCGCAGCGATGAGCTGGAGGTGGCGGAAGAGGGCTGCCTGAGCCTGCCGGGCGTGCACGTCGAGGTCGAGCGCCCGGCGCGCGTGCGGGTCACGGCGCAGGACGAGCGCGGCGAGCGGCTCCAGGTCGAGGCGGAGGGGCTGCACGCGCGGGTGATCCAGCACGAGGTCGACCATCTCGACGGCGTCCTGATCCTCGACCGCATCTCGCGCGATGCGCGCAAGCAGGCGATGCGCGCGATGCGCGAGGCGCGCGAGACCGCCGACGCCGCCGGTCAGCCGGCTTGAGCACGGTCTTCATCGGCACGAGCGAGTTCGCGGCGGCGATCCTCGATCGCCTCGCCGAGCGCCCGGAGCACCGCCCGGCGCTGGTGGTCAGCCGGCCGGATCGCCCCCGTGGCCGCGGCCGCCGCCTGGCGGCGCCGCCGGTGGCCGAGCGCGCGCGGGCGCTGGGGCTGGAGCTGGCGCAGCCGGAGAGCGTCAACGACGAGCAGAGCGTCGCCCGGATCGCCGCCGCCGAGCCGCGGGCCGTCGTGGTCTGCGCGTTCGGCGCGCTGATCAAGGAGCCGCTGCTCTCGGCGCACGAGCTGCTGAACGTGCACCCGTCGTTGCTGCCGCGCTGGCGCGGCGCCGCGCCGGTGGAGCGGGCGATCATGGCGGGCGACGAGCGCACGGGCGTCTCGATCATGCGCCTGACCGCCGGGCTCGACAGCGGGCCGGTGTGCCTGGCGGGAGAGCTGCCGATCGAGCCGCAGGACAGCTACGGCTCGCTCGCGCCGCGGCTGCAGTCGCTGGGCGCCGACCTGCTGCTGCGCGTGCTCGACGGGATCGCCGCGGGCAGCGCCCCGGAGTTCGTCGAGCAGGACGAGGCGGGGGGCGTCACGTACGCGGAGAAGATCGAGGCCGCGGACCGGCTGCTCGACCCGGCGCGCCCCGCCGCCGAGCTGGAGCGCGTCGTGCGCGCGCTGCACCCGCACATAGGCGCCCGCGCCGAGCTGCCGGACGGCACGCTGCTGGGCGTGCGCGAGGCGGCGCTCGCGGGCGAGGTGCCGACCGCGGCCGCGGAGCCGGGGGTGTTCGTGGACGGCGAGCGGCTGCTGCTCGTCTGCGCCGAGGGGGCGCTGGAGCTGACGCTCGTGCAGCCGCCGGGGGGGCGCCCGATGGAGGCGGGCGCCTATCTACGCGGTCACGGGCTGCCGGGCGGCCGGCCATAGCCCGCGACGGCGGCCGGGACGGCGATCCCCGGGGCCAGGCGCGGGTCGGGCAGCGGCGCGCGCGTCTCGCTGGCGATCGGCAGCACGCCGGCCCAGACGGGCAGCTCGTAGTCGGGCTCGTCGTCCTCCGGGCCGCCGGTGCGAACCTTCGCGGAGGCCTCCTCGATCGGCAGCTCGAGCACGGCGGTGGCCTTCAGCTCGTTCTCGGTGGGCTGGCGCGCTTCGGCCCAGCGGCCGGGCACGATGTGCTCGACGATCGCCTCCATCGCGGCGAGCTGCTCCTCCCGCTCCACGAGCAGCCGCGCGCGGCCGAGCAGCATCGCGGAGCGGTAGTTGGCGGAGTGGTGCATCACCGAGCGCGCCAGCACGAGGCCGTCGAGCAGCGAAACCGTCAGGCACACCTGGGCGCCGGTGGCGAGCGCGCGCAGCGTGCGGCTGGCGGTGGACCCGTGCAGGTAGACGACGTCGCCGCGGCGCGCGTGCAGCGTCGGGATCACGAACGGCTGGCCGTGCTCGTCGGCGATCCCGAGGTGCGCGATCAGGGCCTCGTCGAGGATCGCGTCGATCGTGGCGCGGTCGTGCCGGCCCCGTTCGCGCTTGCGCAGCAGGCGCACGCGCTCGGAAGGCGCCTGCGTCGTCGTGGTGTCCGTGGCGTCTGCGGGAGCGGGGGGCACGCTGTCCTCCAATACTGTTACAGTACAGATTGATGACTGAACCAATACAGTACCGGATCAGGGGCGGCAGCGCGGCGGAGGTGGTCCAGAGCATCGAAGAGGCGGTCTCGGACGGAACGCTGGCCCCGGGCGCGCCGCTGCCCTCGATCAGGCGGCTGGCGGTCGAGGTGGGGCTCAGCCCGGTGACGGTGGCCGCGGCGATCGCGGAGCTGCGCCGCCGCGGCGTCGTCGTCAGCGAGCCGCGCCGTGGCTCGCGGATCGGCGAACGCCCGCCGCTGGGTTCCCGCCGCGCGCCGCTGCCGATCCCGCCGGGCGCGCGCGACCTCGCGCAGGGCAACCCCGATCCGGAATTGCTGCCCGATCTCAAGCGTGCGCTCGCGGGCACGAACCTTCCGCTGCGTCTCTACGGCGAGGCCGCGTCCCTGCCGGAACTGGCCGCGCTGGCCCGCGAGCGCCTGGCCGCGGACGGGATCGCGGCGGACCGCGTCTGCATCGTTAATGGCGCGCTCGATGGGATCGAGCGCGTGATCGACGTGCATTTGCGCGCGGGCGACCGTGTCGCGGTCGAGAACCCGGGGTACGCGGCGTTGTTCGATCTGCTGCGGGCGCGCGGGCTGGCGCTGGAGCCGGTGGCGGTCGACGAGCGCGGGATGCGCCCCGAGGCGCTGCGCGCGGCGCTGGCGCGCGGGGCGAGCGCCGTGATCCTCACGCCCCGCGGGCAGAACCCCACGGGCGCGGCGCTGGACGCCGAGCGCGCGGCGGCGCTGCGGGCGGCGCTGGAGTCGGCGCCGCAGGCGCTCGTGATCGAGGACGACCACCTGGGCGAGGTCGCCGGCAGCCCGCTGCACACGGTGGCCGCCGGCCGCAAGCGCTGGGCGGCGGTGCGCTCGGTGGCGAAGGCGCTGGGGCCGGACCTGCGGCTGGCGGCGCTGGCGGGCGACAGCCGCACGCTCATGCGCGTCGAAGGCCGCCAGCAGTGCGGCCCGGGCTGGGTCAGCTACATCCTGCAGCGGCTCGTGCTGGGGCTGTGGCAGGACCCGCACGTGCGCGAACTGACCGAGCGGGCAAGCGCGGCGTATGCCGCGCGGCGCGGGCACCTGCTGCGCGCGCTCGCGCGCCACGGCGTCGAGGCCACGGCCGCGTCGGGGCTGAACGTGTGGCTGGGAGTGGAGGACGAGACGGGGGTCGTCGCGGCGCTGGCGCAGCGCGGCTGGGTCGTGGCGCCGGGCGCCCCCTACCGGCTCGACGGTGCGCCGCCCGCGATCCGCATCACGATCGCGACGCTGGGCGAGGGCGAGGCGGAGCGCCTGGCCCGCGACGTCGCCGAGGTGTGCGCGCCGGCCCGCGCCGCGCGCGCCGGCTGAGCATGGCCGGCGCCTCGATCGCCCCGGCGCGCAGCTGCGCTTACGCGGTGCTGCGGCGCGTGTTCGAGCGCGGCGCCTACGCCGATCTCGTGCTCGAAGGCGCAGCGCGCAGCGCGCGGCTCGACCGCCGCGACAGGGCGCTGGCGATGCGCCTGGCCTACGGCGCGGTGCAGCGCCGGGGCACGCTGGACCACGTGACCTCGCAGCTGGCCGAACGCCCCGCCGAGCGGCTGGACGCACCGCTGCTGGCGGCGCTGCGGCTCGGCCTGTACGAGCTGCTGTACCTGTCGGGAGCGCCGGATCGCGCCGTCGTCGCCGACGCCGTCGAGCTGGCCAAGCGCCACGGGCGCGGCGGGCACGGGCTCGTGAACGCGGTGCTGAGGCGCGCCGCGCGCGAAGGGCCGAGCGCGCTGCTGGGCTCGCTGCGCGACGACACCCCCGAGCAGGCGGCGCTGCTGCACTCGCACCCGGAGTGGGTCGCGCGGCTGTGGTGGGAGCGACTCGGGGCGGCGGACGCGCGGGCGCTGATGGCGAGCGACAACGAGCCGGGCGAGGTCGCGCTGCGGGCGAACACGCTCGTCACGGACGCCGACGCGCTCGCACGGGCGCTGGCGCAGGCTTCGGTGGACGTGCACCGCGACGAGGCGGTCCCGGAGGCGCTGGTGCTCGACGGCGCGCTCGACCAGCACGAGACGCCGCTGTGGCAGGAGGGCGCCTTCGTCGCGCAGTCCCGCGCCGCGATGCTCGTCGCGCGCGTGCTGGGCCCGCGGCCCGGCGAGCGCGTGCTCGACCTGTGCGCCGCGCCCGGCGGCAAGACGACGCACATCGCGGCGCTGATGGGCGACGAGGGGAGCGTGCTGGCGGTCGAGCGTAACGCCAAGCGCGCCGCGGCCCTGGAGCGCGCGGCGCGGCGCCTGCGCGCGAGCAGCGTGCGCGTCGAGCTGGGCGACGCAGCGCAGCCGCGCGTGGAGGGCGAAAGCTTCGACCGCGTGCTCGCCGACCCGCCGTGCTCGGGGCTCGGGACGCTGCAGGCGCGGGCCGATCTGCGCTGGCGCGTCGGCCCCCGGGAGGTGGAGCAGATGGCCCGCACGCAGCGCGCGATTCTCGCCTCCGCGGCCAAGGCCCTACGTCCGGGGGGCGTGCTTGTCTACTCTACGTGCACGATCTCACCGATCGAGAACGAGCACGCGATCGAAAGCTTCCTCGATTCTCACGCCGACTTCAGCCTCGACGACCTCGCTTCCGAGCTGCCTGCGTTCGCGCGCGGGGAGCCGCGGGTCGCGCTGCCCGGGACCGTCGTGACCCTGCCCCACCTGGATAACACCGCCGGCTTCTTCGTCGCGCGGCTGCGCAGGAGCTGACGGCGTGGAGGGCGAGCAGAACGCCGCGGCGAAGGCGCCCGTCGACCTCGGCCCGCGCTGCCCCAACTGCAACGAGCCGTGGCTGCGCCCGACGAACCTGCCGGGGCGCTACCGCTGCGTCTACTGCCTGCACCGCTTCGAGCTGACGTCCGTGTGCCCGAACTGCGGCGAGCACTCGACGATCGTGCGCATGTCCTCGACCGCGATCCTCAAGTGCAATCACTGCGGCGACAGCATGCTGCAGCCGATATGAGCGAAATCGCGAAGCAGCTCCTGCGCGACGTGCGCGTCGCGCCGTCGATCCTGTCCGCGGACTTCGGCCGCCTGCGCGAGCAGGTGGGCGAGGTGCTGGCGGCGGGCGCGCGCGTGATCCACGTAGACGTGATGGACGGCCACTTCGTGCCCCCGATCACGCTCGGGCCGGTGGTGGTCGAAGGGATCGCGGCGCAGGCGCGCGAGGCGGGGGCGATGCTCGACGTGCACCTGATGATCGAGCGTCCCGAGCGGCACATCGCCGACTTCGTGAAGGCGGGGGCCGACTCGGTGACGTTCCACGCCGAGGCGACCCCGCATGTCGCCTACGCGGCGGACCTCGCGCACGGTGAGGGCGCCTGCGTCGGCGTGGCGATCAACCCCGGCACGCCGGTCGGGGTGCTGGCCGAGGTGGCCGGGAAGATCGACCTGGCGCTCTGCATGACCGTGAACCCCGGCTGGGGCGGGCAGGCGTTCATCGAGCACTCGCTCGACAAGATTCCCCGCGTGCACGCGATCGTGGGCGAGGGCGTGGCGCTGGAGGTGGACGGGGGAATCGACCCGCAGACCGCGCCGAAGTGCCGCGACGGCGGCGCGAGCGTGTTCGTCGCGGGCTCGGCGGTCTTCGGCGCCGACGATCCCGGCGCGGCCTACCGCGCGATCGCCGACTCCGTCGGCGCCGCCTGAGCCACGGCGGCGTTCCCGCGGCGATAGAGCAGCGCCAGCGCCAGCGCCAGGAGGCCGGTCGCGCCCGCGTAGCCGATCTCGGCGCGCAGCAGCTGTTCGGAGACCGCCGGCAGCACCATCCAGCCGACGAACAACGCCGCGGCCAGCAGCCAGCAGCCCGCCGCGGCGCGAGCCCGGTCGCGGGCGAGCGCGGCCTGGTTCAGGGCGCCCGAGCAGAGGTGCAGGCCCATGCCGATGCCGATCAGCGCGAGCCCGAAGCCTTTGTAGTGGAAGTCCTGCCCGAAGAAGACGTGGCGCAGCGCGAAGGGGCCGACCAGCAGCAGGCCGAGCGCGACGGTCCCCGCGAAGGCCAGGATCGCCAGCACCGTCGTGCGGATCGCGCGCGCGAAGGCCTCGTGGCCGGCGGTCGCCTCCAGGCCCGTCAGGTGCGGCAGCAGCGAGGTCTGGATCGCCTGGAACAGCTGCAGCGGCGCGCGGGCGATCAGCAGCACGTTGAACACGATCCCCGCCAGCGCGCGGTTCGCGGAGGTCGCGTCGACCGTCAGCACCGCGGCGTTCAGCAGCGTCTGCTCGGAGAGCATGATCCCCGAGACCCACACCGCGAAGCCGCCGCCGCGCCGCAGCGACAGGTCCTCGTGCGCCGCGGTCTCCTGGACGCCCTCGGTTCCCGGGCCCGCCAGCGCGGCGTCGGCCTCGTCGACGGTGATCGGAGCGTCCTCGCGCCGGCGCGGGGCGCTCGTGCGCGCGAACGCCAGCGGCACCACCACCAGCGAGACGAACGGCGCCGCCGCGATTCCCAGCGCGACCGCCGTCTGCCCGCTCGCGATCCCGATCGCCACCGCGAGCGCGAAGCAGACGCGCGAGACCGACTCCATCAGCACGAGGCCGCCGAACAGCGCGAAGCGCTCGTGCCCCGCGAGCCAGCCGCGCGCGAAGTAGCTCGCGGCGTAGGCGAGCGTGCCGACCACCAGCACCACGTACAGCGCTTCCTGGCGTTCGAAGACGTCGTCCACCAGCGTGCCGCGCAACGCCAGCGCGACGATCAGGAAGATCAGCGCGAACGTGCCCTGGATCAGCATCGGCACCCGCATCGCGTGCTCGGCGTGGCCGCGTGCCCTGCGCTGCGCGATCGTGCGCGAGAGCAGCTGTTCGATCGGCCGGTAGATCACCGAGATGATCACGAACATCACCGACCACAAGAGGTCGATCCGCTTCGCCGAGGACTCGCCCAGGACGTGGCTCGCGATCGAGAAGTAGGCGAACGTCAGCAGGCCCGTCGAGGCGATGCCGATCGAGAGGATCCGAGCGCCGCTGCCGTAGGAGCGCTGTTTGTCGCCGCTGCCGCCGGCGCCCGTCGGCTCGGCCACGGGCGCGCTAGAGCCGAACAAGCAACATCGTCCAGGGGAACGGCGAGCGCAGCTCGACGACCTCGCCGTGCCGCGAGAGCAGCCGCGCGAACGAGCGCCTGGACCAGTGGTTCAGGTGCCCCGGGGTGTTGCCGAGCTGTGGCAGGTAGGCGCCACGGGCCATGTTCAGCATCCGCCACAGCGGCTCGCGCGGCACCGACACCAGCAGGTGGCGCTCGGCGCAACGGGCCATCTCGGCGACCGTGTGCTCGGGGTCCGGGACGTGCTCCAGCACCTCGATCGCGCACGCCAGCTCGAACTCGTTCTGCGCGAACGGCAGGTCCTGGGCGAGCATCGTGCGGTATTCGAGGTTCGGCGCCTGACGCTCGGCCCAGCCGGCCTGGATCGACTCCTCCTCGAGGTCGATGCCCACGATCCGGGTGTCCGGCATCTGCAGCGCCCACTGGTGCACGAGCACGCCCTCGCCGCAGCCGACGTCGAGCAGGGACTTCGGGGCCGCCTGCTCCATCAGCTCCTGCAGCGTGCGCTCGAAGCCCGCCATCAGCCTGCGCACGACCGGGTTCGTCGAGCCGTACTTGTCGTAGGTGTTGCCGGTGACGATCCCGTCCTCCGAGACGGTCACGCCGCTCACAGCCGCACCGCCTCGCGCCGCGGCTGCTCGCGCGCCTCGCCGCCCGGTTCGTAGTGGGAGGGCTCGACCCCTAGCTGCAGCTCGATCCGGCGCACGCGCTCGAAGGTCCTCTGCGTCATCACGCGCTGGGCCGCAAGCAGGTCGCCGATCACGCCGAGCGCGAACAGCACCACCGCCGCGATGAACAGCACCGCGCCGAGGATCAGCGACTGCACGTGGCCCTTGCCGTTGCCTTCGGCGTAGGCGACCACGAAGCGCACCCACACCCCGATCGCCGCGAGCCCGAACAGCAGCGCGAGGCTCCAGAACACGCGCAGCGGCTCGTACTGGGCGTAGATGCGGAAGATCGAGAGCGCGTTGCGGCGCACGTAGGCGCCCATCGAGGGGAACAGGCGCGACTCGCGGGTCTTGGGGTTCGTGCGGATCGGGACGTGGTCCACCGCCACGAGCAGCTTGCCCGCCTGGATGATCGTCTCGAGCGTGTAGGTGAATTTCGAGACGACCAGCATCTGGATCGCCGCCTCGCGGTTGTAGGCGCGGAAGCCCGAGGTGGTGTCGGGCACCGAGGTCGAGGAGGCCTGGCGCACGACCCATGAGCCAAGGCGCTGGAGCGCCTTCTTCAGGCCGGAGAAGTGCTCGATCCCCGTGACCTCGCGGTCGCCGACGACCATGTCCGCGCGGCCCTCGACGATCGGGCGCACGAGCTTCGGGATGTCCGGCCCGTAGTACTGGTTGTCGGCGTCGGTGTTGACGATCACGTCGGCGCCCAGCTTCAGCGCGGTGTCGATGCCCGCCTGGAAGCCCGCCGCCAGGCCCTTGTTGTTCGTCAGCCGCACGAGGTGGTCGACTCCGTGCGCGCGCGCCACCGCCACGGTCTCGTCGGTCGAGCCGTCGTCGATCACGAGCCACTCCACACGGTCGAAGCCCTCGACCTCGCGTGGGAGGTCGGCGAGCGTCTGCGGGAGCTGCTCCGCCTCGTTGAAGCAGGGGATCTGGATGATGAGCTTCATAGCCGTCGATTTGCCTAGACTGCCTGCAGGCAGTATCCCAGAGCGCAGGTCGGTCCTTGGCGCCAAGGGTTGCGGACGGGCCTCCGTTCCGGCTCGGGTACGCCCAAGGCTAGATGGAGAGCGCGACATCCACCCGGCCCGCGCCGGGCTCGAGGCGGCCCGCGGGGCGGGCGACGATGAAGAACATGCTCGCGAGCATGCGCGGTCGGCATCTCGGCGGCTGGGCCGGCATCGGCCTCGCGGTGCTGTGCGCGGGGG
>DATJMW010000007.1:0-91032 GCA_035508515.1 Solirubrobacteraceae bacterium
ACGGCCGGGACTGGACCGCATGCGGTCCAGTCGGGGGAGGGCCGCATGCGGCCCTCCCGACGGCCGCACATGTGCGGCCGTGCGACCGGCGCATGCGCCGGTCATCCCCAAACACCGTCCAGGGCACGGATACCGCCGTGCGGGCGTGCGATACGCTCTACCGAGTCGCCCGTACGGGCGTTTTTCAATTCCCAGGGGGCCTCTCGGCCCCTCGGATGGCGCCGGCCGACAGGAGCGCGAGCCGGCGTGCCGATCATGACCGCGATCGAGGAGCAGCTTTCCCCATGAACACCACGGCTTCAGAGCTCAGCACCCCGCCCACCACCAACGAGCGCCTGCTGGCCTGGGTCGAGAAGATCGCGGCGCTGACCGAACCGCAGGACATCTACTGGTGCGACGGCTCCAAGGAGGAGTACGACCAGCTCTGCCAGCGCCTGGTCGACGCCGGCACCTTCGAGCGCCTGTCCGACGCCAAGCGTCCCAACTCCTACCTGGCGCTGTCGGACCCCGGGGACGTCGCGCGCGTCGAGGATCGCACCTTCATCTGCTCCGCCAACGAGGACGAAGCCGGCCCCACGAACAACTGGCGCGACCCCGCCGAGATGCGCGAGACGCTGAACGAGCTGTTCGCCGGGTGCATGCGCGGGCGCACGATGTACGTCGTGCCCTTCTCGATGGGCCCGCTCGGCTCCGACAAGAGCCACGTCGGCGTCGAGCTCACCGACTCAACCTACGTCGCGGTCTCGATGCGGATCATGACCCGCATGGGCCAGGGCGCGCTCGACGCGCTCGGGTCCGAAGGGGAGTTCGTGCCCTGCGTGCACTCCGTGGGCGCCCCGCTCGCCGACGGCGCCGAGGACGTCTCCTGGCCCTGCAACGCCGAGAACAAGTACATCGTCCACTACCCCGACACGCGCGAGATCTGGTCGTTCGGCTCCGGCTACGGCGGCAACGCGCTGCTGGGGAAGAAGTGCTTCGCGCTGCGGATCGCCTCCGTGATGGCGCGCGACGAGGGCTGGATGGCCGAGCACATGCTGATCCTCAAGCTGACATCGCCCGAGGGCGAGGTGAAGTACATCACCGCCGCCTTCCCCAGCGCCTGCGGCAAGACGAACCTCGCGATGCTGATCCCGACGCTCGAGGGCTGGACCGTCGAGACGATCGGCGACGACATCGCCTGGATGAAGTTCGGCGAGGACGGCAAGCTGTACGCGATCAACCCGGAGTACGGCTTCTTCGGCGTGGCCCCCGGCACCGGCGAGGAGACGAACCCCAACGCGATCCACACGATCGAGCGCAACTCGATCTTCACCAACTGCGCCAAGACCGACGACGGCGACGTCTGGTGGGAGGGCCTGACCAAGGAGCCCCCCGCGCACCTGATCGACTGGCACGGCAACGACTGGACGCCGGCGTCCGAGACGCCCAGCGCCCACCCGAACGCGCGCTTCACCACGCCCGCGGAGCAGGACCCCGCGATGGCGCCGGAGTGGGAGGACCCGAAAGGCGTCCCGATCGACGCGATGCTGTTCGGCGGCCGCCGCTCGACGGTCGTGCCGCTCGTGACCGAGGCCTTCGACTGGGAGCACGGCGTGTTCCTGGGCGCGGTGATGTCCTCCGAGAAGACCGCCGCCGCCGCCGGCACCGTCGGCGAACTGCGCTTCGACCCGATGGCGATGCTGCCCTTCTGCGGCTACAACATGGGCGACTACTTCGGCCACTGGATGGAGATCGGCCGGCGCGAGGGCGCGCAGCTGCCGAAGATCTTCTACGTCAACTGGTTCCGCAAGGACGCCGGCGGGCGCTTTTTGTGGCCGGGCTTCGGCGAGAACTCGCGCGTGCTCGCGTGGGTCTTCGCCCGCTGCGCGGGCCACGGCGCCGCGACCGAGACCCCGATCGGGATGATGCCGCCCGTCGGCCACGAGGGGATCGACACGCGCGGCGTCGACGTCTCCGAGGAGGACATGGCCGAGCTGCTGCGGGTCGACGTCGAGGAGTGGAAGGCGCAGCTGCCGCAGTTCCAGGCCCACCTCGCGCAGTTCAACCGCCTGCCCGACGCGCTCAACGTGCAGCTGCAGGCGCTGCACGAGCGCCTGGGCGCCTAGCTAGTAGCCGTGCTGCGGGCGCGCCGCTTCGCGGCGTAGCCCGCGCCCGCCGAGACAGGGGTCCGCGTCTGCCGGCGGGGTGAAGCGCGTGCGCTTGCGCTGCGGGTTGCAGGCCGCGGCGCGCCAGTAGAAGCAGGCGCGCGAGCGGCCGCGCGGGGCGGGCGATCCGTTCTTGTGGCAGCCGCGGCGCATCGCCCTAGGTGTTTTCGATCGCGCCTTCGGAGGTGTCCGAGCCGCCGTCGGGGTTTGTCACCGTCAGGTTGTATTTGCCCGTCTGCGAGCCGTTCCCGGCGGTGACTTTCACCTTCAGTTCGCCCGCGTTCACGAACGTCACGAGGTTGACCGTGAAGCCGCCGGAGACCGAGACCGTCGCGCCGCTGACGAAGCCCGAGCCGAGGATTTTGAATTCACCCGAGGTGTTGTGGGTGATTTTCACCCGGCTGCCGAACGCCGAGGTCGGCGAGGTGATGTTCGGCCCGGCGGTCACCGTGAAGCCGTTCGCCAGCGAGCCCGTGCCGCCGTCGGGGTTCGTCACCGTGACCGTGCGGGCGCCGGTGCTCGCGCCCTGTTCGACCGTCGCTTTCACCGACAGTTCCGTCGAGCTGACGAAGCTCGTCGATTCCACCGTGATCCCCGAGCCGAAGGAGGCCGTGGCGCCGTTGGCGAAGCCGCTGCCCTTGACGAGGATCGTCTGTTTGGCGGCTCCCTGGCTGCGCGAGGCGGGGTTCGTCGATTCGACGCCGGGCGCGGCGTTCACCGTGAAGCCGCTCGCCAGCGTGGCCACGCCGCCGTCGCCGTTCGTCACCGTCACGGTGCGCGTCCCGGCCGTGGCGCCGGTTTCGATCGAGATCGTCGCCGTCAGTTCGGTCGAGGAGTTGCGCGTCGTCGATTCGACCGCGATCCCCACACCGAACGAGGCGACGGCGCCCGTCACGAAGCCCGTGCCTTTGATCGCGATCACCTGTTTGCTCGCGCCCTGACCGCGCGAGCCGGGGCTCGCGGAGGTCACCGTCGCCGCGGCGTTCACGGTGAAGGCGTTGGTCGAGGTGGCGCTGGTCGTGTCCGGGTTCGTCACCGTCACGTTGCGCGATCCGACCGTCGCGTTCGAGGCGAGCGTCACGTTCGCCGTCACTTCGCCCGAGTTGACGTAGCTCGTCGAGTTGACCGTGATGCCCGTGCCGGAGAACGAAGCCACCAGGCCCGTGCCGCTCAGGAAGTTTTTGCCTTTGATCGCGATCGTCTGGTTGCTCGCGCCCTGACCGCGTGAGCCCGGGCTGACCGATTCGATGCTCGGCGCGCTGTTGACCGTGAAGCTGCCTTCGTCCGAGCCGCCGTCGGGGTTCGTCACCGTCACCGTGCGCGAGCCCGTGGTCGCCGAGGTCGAGATCGTGATGCTCACCGTCAGTTCGGTCGCGGACTGCAAGCTGGTCGAGTTCACCGTGACCCCCGAGCCGAAGCTCGCCGTGGCGCCGCTGGCGAAGCCCGTGCCCTTGATCGACACCGTCTCCGTGCCGCCCTTGTCGCCCGCGCTCGGGCTGACCGATTCGACGTTCGGCGCGGCGTTCACGGTGAAGCCGCCTTCGAGCGAGTCGGCGCCGCCGTCGGCGTTCGTCACCGTCACGGTGCGCGCGCCGGTCGTGGCGAACGAGGAGATCGTGATGCTCGCCGTCAGTTCCGTCGAGGATTTGAAGCTCGTCGAGTTGACGCTGACGCCCGAGCCCGAGAAGGACACTTCGGCGCCGCTGGCGAAGCCGCTGCCCTTGATCGTCACGTTCTGGGTGCCCGTGCCCTTCGCGCGGGCGCTCGGGCTGACCGATTCGACGTTCGGCGCCGCGTTCACCGTGAAGCCGTTGGCGAGCGAGCCGTTGCCGGCGTCTGGGTTCGTCACCGTGACCGTGCGGGCGCCGGTGCTCGCGCCTGCTTCGACGCTGACGCTGGCCCGCAGTTCGGTCGAGGATTTGAAGGTCGTCGAGCTGACCGCGATCCCCGTCCCGGAGAAGGACGCCACGGCGCCGCTGACGAAGCCGCTGCCTTTGATCGTCACCGTCTGGCTCGAGGCGCCCTGGCCGCGCGAGCCCGGGCTGGCGCTCGTGACCGTGGGGGCGGCGTTCACCGTGAAGCTCAGCGTGTCCGAGCCGCCGTCGGCGTTCGTGACCGTAAGCGTGCGCGCGCCCGTGGCGGCACCGGCGGAGACGCTGACGTTCGCCACCAGTTCCGTCGAGGATTTGACCGTCGTGGAGTTGACGGCGATGCCGCTTCCGGAGAAGGCCACCGCCGCGCCGCTCGCGAAGTTCTTGCCTTTGATCGTCAGGTTCTGTTCGGTGGCGCCCTGGCCGCGCGAGCTCGGGCTGATCGATTCGGCGGTCAGCGCTGCGTCGACGCTGAAGATGGCCGTGCCGGTGCCCGCGCCGGTGTCGGGGTTCGTGACCGTGACGTTGCGCGCGCCCGTGGCGGCGGCGGCGGAGATCGTGACGTTCGCCGTCACTTCCGTCGAGGATTTGAACGTCGTCGAGTTGACGGTGATGCCGGTGCCGGAGAACGTCGCCGCCGCGCCGCTGGCGAAGTGCGAGCCCGTGATCGCGATCGTCTGGTTGCTCGCCCCCTGGATGCGCGCGCTGGGGCTCGCCGAGACGACGGTCGGCTTCGAGATCGCCGCCACCGCTTTCGCGGCGCTGGCCGCGGTCCACGAATTCCACACGGCCGTGACCGTGTAGCTGTGGTTGCCGGGCGAGACGCCCGCGTCCGTGCAGCTCGTCGCCGTGGACGGGGACGAGGCCGTCGGGCAGTTGCCTTCCGCCGCCGAGCCGTCGCGGCTGACGTAGTACCTGACCGTCCCGGAGCCGGGGGCCGTCACGCTCGACCAGCCGATCGCCGCCGATTCGGCGCCGCCTTTGGCGCTTGTGATCGCGGGGGCCGAGAGCGTCCCGACGTGCCCGCTCGCGGCGCCGCTCCCGGAGGCGTGCCAGAAAGCCCAGCCCGTCGTGCACGCGGCGAGCGCGGCGCCGAAGGCCAGCAACAGCGCGCGGCGGCGGGTGAGGTGGGAGATGAGGGTTCTCATGAGTGGGCGCTCCCGCTGTAGGTGAACGTGAAGGTCGCGCCCTTGCAGGCGTCCTGGTTGACCGGCAGGTCCTTCATCAGCACCTGCGGCGCGCTGACGGCGCCGGAGGGCAGCGTCACGTGGCCGTTCGCCGGAATCGTCAGCGGGTTGGCTTCAGAGACGTTCGACTGCGTCAGCGCGAGGTTCGCCGGGCCGTCACAGCCGGCCTTGCTCGACCCGGGGGCGACCGCGGCGCTCAGCGCCGTGACGAGGATCGCGACGTTGTTCGGGTTCGTGACCGTGATCGCCAGCGGCCGGCTGACGCCGGGGGCCAGCGGCGCCGAGGCGCCGCCGCCGACCGTGAAGGGTTTGCCTTCTTCTTTTTTGACTTCCTTGACGACGGCCCACGAGAAGCTCGCCGGCGCGCTCGTGTTGCCGACGGCGTCGCGCGCCTGCACTTCGAAGCTGTGCGAGCCCAGCGACAGGCCGCCGTAGGAGATCGGGCTCGTGCAGCGGGCGAAGCGTCCGCCGTCGCGCCGGCACAGCAGCGTCGCGCCGTGCTCGGGCTCCGTGAAGGCGAAGCTCGCGCTTTTCGAGGTCGTCGAAGATTCGGGGTGCGAGGTGATCGCCGGCTTCGGCGGCGGTGTCGTGTCGACCGCGAAGTGGGCCACCGCCTGCGCGGCCGCGCTCGTCTTGTTGCCGGCGGCGTCGGTGGCGCGCACGTGGATCGTGTACGAGCCGTCGGCCGGCAGGCGCAGCGAGTAGCTCCAGCGGGTCGAGTTGCGGCCGGGGTGGTCGAGCGCCGCGGCGCGGAAGGACTCGCTGCCCTGGTCGAAGGCGCTGCCGCCCCACCATTGGCCGCCGTCGCGCTGGATCGAGATCGTCACGCCGGCGACGCCGCCCGCGTCCTTGGCGCTCCCGCAGATCGCGGTGTGGTCGGGGCAGCGCGCCCCCCATTCCGCGGCGCCGAGCGTGATGGCGGACGGGTAGGAGACCGACGCGCTCGGCGGCGTCGTGTCGACCGTCCACGAGTAGGAGGCCGCCGCGCTGGTCTTCGAGCCCGCGACCGCGCGGACCTTGAACGCGTGCGAGCGCTCGCTCAGCGGGCCGTAGCCGGCGCCGGAGGCGGGGCAGCTCGCGAACGAGCCGTTGTCGAGCTGGCACTGGAAGCTCACGCCCGACTGCGCGTCGGCGTAGGTGAAGTGGGCCGCGTTCTGGCTCGTCGGGTCCGACGGGCGCGCGGCGATCGTGGGCGCCGGCGGTGCCGGCGGCTCGGGCGGCTTCGGCTCCGGGCGCGTCGCGGCGAGCGCGACGCCCGCCACGAGCAGCAGCAGCAGCGCCGCCGGGAGCACGAGGAAGCGGCGGCGGCTGCCGGTGGGCCGGCGATCCCCCTCGCCGGCGGCGCCTGCCGCGCGCTCCTCGCTCTTGTCAAACCGTCGCAGTCGCATCGCTTACCCGCTCGCTCTCCTCGTGAAGGTTTCGGTGAAGTTCGTGGCCGCGGGCTACGCGCCGCGCGGAAGAAGAAGTGGAGGGGAGGCGTCCGTGCCTCCCCTCCACTGGCCCCCATCGCTAGCTCGTGAGAGCGAGCGAGATCGTTGCGCCCTTGCAGGCGTCCTGGTTGGAGTTGGTGTCGGCCATGGCGATCGAGCCTTCTTTGGCCAGCGCGACGGCTTTGCCGCCCGCGGCGATCGTCTGGTTCTCGGCCGTGTCGGCGATCGTGAAGTCAGACGCTTCGCAGCCGGCTTCGGCGTGCGCTTTGTCGATCGAGACCACCGCGTGCACGGTGCCGACCTGCTCGCTCGAGGAGTTGGCGTTGTCGGCGGTGAACGCCACCGGCGAGCTGCCGCCCGGCGTCAGTTCGTTCGAGATCGTGCCGTGCAGCGTCAGCGTGCCGTTGCTGGAGGCGACGGCGCCCGAGCCTTCGCCCGAGCCGGTCGTGGTCCAGTACGCGATCGCGAGGCCGGCCACGGCCAGGACCGCCACGACGCTCAGCGTCAGTGCGGTGCGCTTTTTGACTAGTTTGCGGAACACAGGCTCCTCCTTGATTGGTTGCCTTGGTTGGAGCCAAGTGCTCCAGTGGCGGAGATGGTGCCCGCCGCCGGGAGCGATCTCGCCGGAAGTTCGGCTAGTCCCACCTAGACCTTCTTCCGGGTCGGGGCGCGGGGGCGGCGGCGGGCCTGCCGCGGACGTCCCGGGCACCGCTGGGTCTAGACCAAGGTCCAGTAGGCCGCGGGCCCGGCGCGAGCGAAGCTGTCGGCCATGGGATGGGAAGCGACCAGGCAGGACGAGGAGGAGGAAGGCGCGCGCGTAATCCGCCTGCGCCCGCTGCGCGTGCTGGTCGTCTCCTCCGACGAGCCGTTCCGGGCCGTGACGTCGATGCTGCTGAGCAGGCGCGGCTGCCGCGCCTTCAGCCTGACGGCGCCCTATGCCGCGGCCGAGCTGGTCGCGCGCGAACGGATCGACGTCGTCGTGGTCGACGGCGCCGACCGCCGCAGCGCGCTCGCCGAGGAGCTGTCGATCACCGCCGGGGCGGCGCCGCCGGTGGCGATCGTGCTCGTGGGCGAGGACGAGCAGCCGGCGCCCGACGGCGAGCCGGCGCTCGCGAAGTGGGCCTCCTTCGAGGAGCTGTACACCGCGGTCGAGCGGGCGGACCGCGCCCGCGCGACGATGCGGCCACGCGACGCCGAGCGCACGGGTCATCCCTGGGCGCGCGGGGCGCGCGCGCTCGACTGAGCGCTCGCGCCGCCCTCGCGCCGGTGGAGCTTCCGCCGCGGGCTGCCGATAAGGCCGTAGTGCCCTTGGCGCCCGGCGTGGGCGCCTGCGCTGCCACGGCGCCCGCCGGACGGCGCGCGGCCGCCGACAACATTCATGCAACCGCGACAATCAGCAGAGGAACGCCACGCGCGCGAGCTCGACCGCGTCGAGCGCGCCTTTGCCGAGCTGGGCATGCTGCCGGGCCCCGCGCTGTCCGAGCGCGCCCGCGACGCGGCCACTGAGGCCGGCGACAGGGCCGGCGTCGAGCTGGCGCGCGGGCTGTTCGCGCTGGCGGCGCCCGCGATCGCCGGGGACGCCGGCCTGATCGCGCGCCTGATCGACCGCCTGGCCGTGGAGCTGGCGGTGACGCGGGCCGAGCTGGCGGAGGCGCTGCTCGCGGCGACGGAGCTGGAGGGCGGCCCCGCCGACGTCAGGGCCGAGACGCTGCTGGCGCTGGTGGAGGGGGGCGACCGGCGCCTGACGAGGCTCGGCTTCGACCTGCACGACGGCCCGCTTCAGGAGCTGCTGCTGCTGGGGGAGGACCTGCGCATGTTCCGCGGGCAGCTCGTCTCGGTGCTGGGTGAGCACGAGCGCGCCGCGCTGCTCGGCGGCCGCCTCGACGACCTCGACGCGCGCTTGGCGGCGCTCGAGCGGGGCCTGCGGCGGATCTCGACGGCGGTGCACGGGAGCTTCCTCGCCGAGGGGCCATTTGCCCAGGCGGTGCAGGAGCTGACCGACGCCTTCGCCCAGCGCACCGGGATCGTGCCGGCGCTGCGCGTCGAGGGCGACCCCGCGCGGATGTCGCCTTCGCAGCGGATCGCGCTGTTGAGCGTGGTGCGCGAGGCGCTGAACAACGTCCGCGAGCATGCCGACGGCGTGCGCGGGGTCGGGCTGGCGATCGCGATCGGCGAAGAGGGGGTGACGGCGCGGGTGAGCGACGACGGGTGCGGGTTCGACGTCGAGGCCGCGCTGCTGGAGGCCGCGCACCGCGGCCGCATCGGGCTCGCTGGCATCCACGAGCGCGTGCGCCTGCTCGGCGGCGAGTGCGTGGTCGAGAGCAGGCCGGGGGGGCCTACCGCGGTGTCGCTGACGCTCCCGCGCTGGGAGCCCTCCGCGGGCCTGCTCGTCTCCGCGGGCAGCTAGTCGCTGCCGCGGTTGAGTCGCTGCCGCGGTTTAGTCGCTACCGCGGCTCAGCCCGCGACCGGCACGAGCCCGTGCTCGTAGGCGTAGCGCACCGCGCCGCTGCGGTTGCTGACGCCGAGCTTGCGGTAGATGTTCGTGAGGTGGAACTTGACGGTGTGCTCGCTGACCCACAGCTCGGCGCTGATCGCCTTCGTGGTCAGCCCGCCGGCGACCGCGGCGAGGATCGTCAGCTCGCGCTCGGTCAGCAGCGCCTCCGGCGCCTGCGCCTGCTCGCCGGGGGCGTCCTCGCCGTCCTTGGGCGCGTGGAACAGCGAGTAGCCGGCGGCGACCTGGCGCAGCAGCGCAGGCACGTCGAGCGAGCTGACGCTCTTCAGCACGTAGGCGCTGGCGCCGGCGGCGATCGCGGCGTCGATCGAGGCGCGGTCGTCGGAGCCCGACAACACGACCGCCTTCACCTCCGGCCGGGTCTGCTTGATCGCGGCGATGCATTCGACGCCGTCCATCTCTGGCATGCGCAGGTCCAGCAGCACGATGTCGGGGTTGCGGCGCTCGACCAGCGGCAGCACCTCGGCGCCGGAGCGGGCCTCGCCGACGACGTCGATGTCGTCGCAGGCCTCCAGCGCCCTGCGCAGGCCCTGCACGATCAACGGGTGATCGTCGGCGACCAGCACTTTCAAGACTTGCTCCATGCGAAATCGGCTCCCGTCGTCGCGGCTGCAAGAGCTACATCGGACGGCTCCGGCGCCAGCTGAAGCGCGGGCGTGCCCGGCGGACGGGCCGCGGAATCGCCGCGCGGGCCGCTACTCGTGGCCGTGGCTCTCGCCGGCGGCCGCCGGTGGGCGCGACTCCTCGGCGAGCGAGGTGATCGTCAGCGCTCCGCGCGCGGAGGACTCCAGCACCTCCGTCGCCTCCTCCAGCGAGCGCGCGTACAGCTCGACCAGCAGGTGCACGATGATCCGCGAGTCGTCCTCGTGCTTGTGGAAGCGCACGTGCGTGAAGAACTCGCGCACGCCGTGATCGCCGAAGGCGGCGTAGGAGAGGGCGTCGCCGGCCTCCGGGCCCGAGCAGCTCTCGACCTCGTCGGCGTCGACGGTCACCGTGCAGGACGCGACCCAGGGCGTGCCGGCGATCATCCGTTCCCACCGGTCCTCGATCGGCTCGACGCGGCTGTTGTTGAAGCCCAGGTGCGGCTGGTCGTGCATGCAGTCAAGGCACTGCACGACGGCCTCCTGCAGCTCGTCGATGACTTCGGCGCGCTCGCCGGTGTCGGGGTCGATCTTGTGGATCCCCTCGTAGTGGACCTGCACCTCCAGGTCCTGCGACCAGCAGCGGTAGCAGCGCAGCCAGCTGCGCGCGCCGGTCTCTGGGGTCGAGCCCTCCATTGCGCAGATTGTAGGACGCGCCCCCCGCGCCGCGCCTGCGCGCGGTACGGGGGGCGGCGCGTGCGCCGGCTAGTGGCGCTTCTTCTTGTGCCCCTTCTTCTTCGCCTTTGGCCGCAGCGTGACGTGCTGCTTCTTGGTTGTCACGACCGTGCCGTTCAGCGTGCGGATCGTGAACGACAGCGTCAGGTGGACCGACTTGCCCTTTGACAGGTGGCCGAGTGCGTGCTTGCCCTTCGCGGTCGGCTTCAGGATCAGCTTGCCCTTGCCGGGCTTGCTGAGCTTGAGCTTGCCTTTGCCGAGCAGCACGGGCTTCTTCTTTTTCTTCTTGCCGTGCTTCTTGCCGTGCGTCGCGGCCGCTTCGGCGAGCACTTCGGTGGCGCCCGGCGGCGCGAACGAGGAGATGCTCGCGAAGTCGGGGCCGCTGAACAGTTCGCCAAGCGCTTCACAGGGGAAGCCGCATTCGATCGGGATTTCGACTTCTCCGCCGGGCCCCACGGTGCCGGCTTCGGAGAGGTCGACGTGCTCGGCGAGCGAGCTGGCCGGCCCGTAGTGGGTCTGCCCGACGCTCGAGTTGTGGGTCGCGTCACCGGAGTAGGTCGCGGTGATCGCGGGGAACGTGCTGTCTTTGGCCGGCGGCAGGAACTGCACCGAGCAGCTCGATGTGTTGCCGGGCAGCGTCGGTTTGAGGCTGCACATGTTGCCCGAGCTGAACAGCCCGCCGTTGGCGCTCGCGAACGTGACCGTGCCGGTCGGGTTGGTCGAGTCCGAGGGCGCGGCGTCGCCGATGGTCGCCGTGCACGTGTCGGAAGCCGTCGCGATCACGAGGTTGCAGATCACCTGCGTCACGGTCGGGTGGCTCGTGGGTTTCGGCGGCACGATGCACGCTTCTTCGCCCACGCGGACCTGGCCCGCGGGGCAGCCCGCGAGCGCTTTCGTCGCGCCGGTTTCGATGATGTTCACCAGCGTCGCCGCGAGTTCGCCGCTGCCGCCGTCGAGCGCTTGGCCGCCGGACAGCGCAGCCCAGAATTCCCAGTACGGGAGGTAGTTTTTGCCGCCGAAGTACTCGATCGACTCGAGTGGCTTGCCGTCGGCGGCGAGCTGCGCGGCGACGTTGCGGATCTGGAGGTTCGTGCCGGGCGTCCAGGTGGTGCCCGCGATGCCGAAGTTGCCCCCGGGTTCTTCGTGCGTGTCAAACGGGTTTTCGGCCCAGGCGCTTTCGGGCAGGCCTTCGTTGAGGTTCGGGTCGTGCGGGACGTTGTCGGCGATCAGCACGATCTCGTGGCGCGCCCCGGCGCGCCAGCCGACGGTGGGGTTCGTGTCGGACTCCCACAGCGCACGGCCGTACGCTTCCGGCCCGTCGCCGCCGTAGTCGATCGTCAGCGCGTTGATCGCCGCGGTGACTTTTTCGCGGTCGGTCGTGATCGGCTGCGTCAGCGCCCATGCTTTTTCACGGTCCGCCGCGTATTCCTGTTCGCTCTCCGAGAAGGTGAACGTGCCGTTTTCATAGCCCGGCACGTCTTCGACGAAGGCGACGCCAAAGGCCACGTCGGGCAGGTGCCCGCTCACGGATTCCATGACGCCCGCGATTTTTTCCTTGGCTTCGTTCAGCTCGTTCGTCATCGAGCCGCTGGTGTCGAACAGGAACAGCACGTCGGTGTGGGCCGGCGTGTCTGCCGAAGCGGTGCCTGCGGCCGATCCATAGCCGACGGCGATCAGTGCGACGCTTGCAGCGAGCAGGCTGTAGAGACGACGCGGCAGCCTGCGTCTGCGCGCAGATCCTTCGGTACGCATTGGAATCCCCCGGAGTAGCGAGTAAGAGAGGTCAATGTGACGGCGCCCAGGGAGCGCCGTCCCGCCGATCGCAGGGGGCCTACGTATGCATGCGTATACGCTGCAACCGGCCCGAGACGGGCCGGCGGAGGGGCTAGCGCACCTTCGCCGAGACCGCCGGGCCGAGGTTGCCGGCGTCGTCGATCGCCTGGATCGAGAGCTTGCGCGTGCCGGCCGGGAGCGTGATTTCGCGGCTGAAGCTGCTTCCGCCGGCGACGGGGGCTCCGAGCGGGACTTCGGCTTTGCCGGCCCGCGCCCGGTAGGCGCTCGCGGTCCCGCACGCGCCGTCGTCGCCCGGGGAGGTGAACGTCAGCCGGTAGCGGTTCGCCCCGAGCGGGGTGAGCGCCACGTTCGAGGGGGCGTTCGGCGGCGTGCCGTCGCGGTCGTAGTCGCCGCTGCCCTGCTGATCGTGGCGGAAGCTCGGCCACTGTGGCTGGCAGGCGGGGGCTTCGGTCTGCCACTCGAACAGGTAGCCCTCGCGCGTCATGTCGGCCATGCGCCCGTCCGCCGCGAGGGCGGGCGGCGCGTACAGCCAGCCGCCCGTCTGCTTGGGGAAGCCGCTGACGTCTTTCCCGGTCGCGCCGTCGAAGGCGTGCAGCAGGCCGAGGCCGCTGCCGCCGACGATCTGGTTCGTCGGGAGCGTGGGATCGACCTTGGCGATGTTGTTCGAGGACAGCAGCTGGTAGTCGTCGGTGACCGTCGGGTAGGCCGGCAGCGTCGCGCCGGTCGCTCCGTCGAAGGCGCCGATCAGGTGGTTGTAGGGGAAGTCCTGCCCGACCAGCAGGAGGTTCGCCGCCTGGCTGAGCGACAGCTCGTACTTGACGACGTCGGGGGTGCCGGTGCCGAGCAGGTCTCCGATCGAGGCCGACTCGAACAGGTTCAGGGCGCCGCTGCGGTCGGTCGCGTCCGAAGCCGCGCCGAACGCCTGCGGGCCGACCTGTTGCAGCGTGCGCACGACTTCGCCGCTCGGGCTCAGCTCCTCCAGCGAGCCACCCGTCGCCGACGCCACGATCACGGTCTGACCCCCGATCCTGGCGATCGAGGCGTCCTGGCCGGGGCCGATGAACGGCAGCGTGTCCTGGATGATCCCCGGCATCGCCACCGGCCAGCCCGGCAGCGGCTTGCCGGTCGCGCCGTCGATCGCGTACAGGCGACCGCTCGTGCCGGCCGCCGCGGAGGTCACTCCGGCGAAGCTGACGTCGCCGCCGTTTTTGACGGCGCCGTAGACCTCGTTGCTGGCCACGACGACGTCGTCGTGACCAGCGCCCGTCAGGTCGGCGATCGCGGGCTCGTTGATCGACTCGGCGATCATCTGCGTGCCCGCCGCGAGCTGCGTCGGGTCGACCAGCGCGATCGGGTAGCCCTTGACCGGCTTGCCGTTCGACTTCCACGCGTACAGGTGGCCGTCGAGGCCGGGCTCGACGATGTCGGGCTTCTTCGCGAAGCCTTCGAGGTGGGCCAGCGCCGGCGAGGCGAGGAAGCCGCACTTCGGGTGGCTCTGGAAGCTCTCCAGCGACGGCGCGCAGAAGGCCGGGTTCTCCGACACCGGGAAGCCGTGTACCGGCTTGCCGTTGGCCTTCCACGCGTAGACGTGCGTGCCGGCCGCCGAGATCACGTCGGCGCTGCCGTTGCCCGCGAGGTCGCCGATCACCGGCGCCCGCGGCGCCTCGCGCGGCAGCCCGAGCGCCGCGAGGCCCGGCGAGCCCGAGTGCCCGAGCGCGGAGGACTGCGTCTCGGTCTGCACCGGCCAGCCCTTCAGCTCCGAGCCATTGGGCTCGTACGCGTGGATCGTGCCGTCCTCGGTCGGGACGATCAGCTCCTGCACGTTGTCGCCGTTGAGGTCGGCGTAGCGCGTCGCGGCCTCGCCGCCCGCGCCCATGCGCTTCGGGAAGCCGGGGACGAGCGAGGGATCGGTGAAGGTCTCGAACACGCGGCGGTCGATGCCGGTCAGCGGGATGCCCTGGCCGCTGACCTCGAGCTGCACCGTGAACTGCTTCTGGAACGGGTTGGGCTCGCCGGCGCCGAACGTGGGGCCGCCGGCGTCGGGCGGCACGACGTAGCTCGCCAGCGCCTGGCGCACGGTTTCGAGGTTCAGCGAGCCAAAGTCGGTCACGGTTCCGCTGGAGTCGCCTTCGCCCAGCGTGTTCCAGCTCGACGGCGCCTCGCCGGCGCCCCAGATCAGCTTCCAGTGGAACTGGCCGCCGCTCGCGAAGCGCGCACGGGCGAGCCCTTCGATCTCGACCTTGGAGCCGGTCAGCGGCGCGTACCAGTCGGGCGAGTCGATCGCCGCCTCAGGCGGGATGTCGCCGTGCACGACGTCGCCGACGGCCGCGCCGACGTCGGCCCGGCCCCAGCCGAAGTGCGTCGTCCACTGCTCGTCGGCGGGGAGCGTCGGTTCGGCTCCGGGGTCGGCGACGCCCGCGCCTTCGGTGTTGTCGGCGACGACGCGCTCGGCCGTCTGCTCCAGCAGCTCGCGCGTCTCGTCGGGGCGCAGCGCGATGCCGTGGTCGAGCCCCGCGCTGACGACGAGGCCCGCGGCGCCGGAGGCCTTGCTCGTGTTGACCGAGCCGGTCGGGCCCTCCATCGAGATCGAGCTCTTGCCGCCGTACTGCGTCGTGTTCGCCCCGCGGAAGAACGTGCTGACGGGCAGGTTCGAGCCGAGGCAGGCCTGTAGCCCGGCGACGCCGCACAGTTTCTCTGCCTGCACCCACTGGCTCGATTCTTCGCCGAGCCCCATCGTGTCGGGCACCGTGCCCTGGATCAGCATCGCGTGCGCGTAGTTGGCGGGGTAGTTGTGGTCGCCGGTGTTCAGGTCGTCGCCGGAGAACGTCTGCACCACGCCGTGGTCGTAGGCGTACTGCGAGGCGGCTTCGGCGAACGCCGAGTGGTACAGGCTGCCGTTGGCGCCCTCCAGCACCTTCGCGCCGTTGTCGGTCGCGTAGACCATCCCCAGCGCGAAGTCGTTCGCGTCGGAGACGAACGTGTCCCACGTGCGCACCGGCATGATCTGGCAGTGGGGGCAGACGCCGATCGAGCCTTCGCCGTCGTTGCCCGTCTCGGCGGCGTCGAGCGCCCGGTCGGTGCCGTGCCCGCGCGCGGCGAAGTAGCTGGAGGTGTCGGCGGGTTCGTTGTCGTTGTCGAAGAAGTTCCAGCCGGCGATGTCGTCTACGTAGCCGTTCCCGTCCGTGTCGACGCCGTCCGAGAAGGCTTGGATCAGGTCCTGCGCCGTGATCAGCCCGGCCGGCCCGCGGCGGCCGCTCCAGGACAGGCTGACGCGCGGGTCGTGCGCGTAGTCCTCGACGTTGACGACGCCGTCGCCGTTGCAGTCGTAGGCGGCGCACGGCGAGCCGTCGGCGTGCTCGGGGAGCGGCAGCTCGCCGGTGTTCAGGTGGATCTGGTCGCGCAGCCCGCGCTCGGACCAGTTGATGCCGTCGTCGAGGATCGCGATCGTGACGTCGCTGCGCCCGCGCTCGGCCTTCCAGGCGCCGGCGGCGTTGAAGCCCGCGACCATCGGCTTGCCCGCGTGCGGGCCGGCTTTGTAGATCGCGTTCGGCGTCAGCTGTGAGGGGAAGCCGAACAGGTCGAAGCGCTCGCCGTAGAAGTTCGAGGAGCGGTTCGCTTCGGGCTGCTGCGTGTCGGGCTCGGCCTGGTCGTAGTCCGGGTCGTTCGGCGTGTCTTCGCGCTGCACGCTGCCCGGCGCGAACTGCTGCGCGGTTTCGCCGGAGCAGGGGTGCTCGAAGCCGCCGCATTCGGCGGCGCTCGCCCCGCCCGCGGGCGTCAGCGCGAGCAGCCCGAGCGCGGTGCACGCGCACCACGCCGCCCACGTCCTCCTGCGTGCCATGCGTGCCGATCGCCTGATCATTTCGCGCTCCCTTTCGGCCGCTGGGTCTTGGCTTTGATCTCGAGCGGTTCTTCGTTCGAGATCGTCGCCGTCGCCGTCAGGCCCGTCTGTTCGGAGGTTTTTTCGGTTCCCGCGACGACGCTCGTGGTGAGCGTGTCTTTCAGGGCCCCTTCGAAGTGTTCGGGCTGCTGTTGGCCCGAGACCGCCTTGAAGGAGATCGTGAAGCTGGTGGTCATCTCGTCGATCCGCTTCACCGGCCCGATTACCGAGCCTTCGAGCGTGAGCAGTTCTTTGCCGCCGAGGCCGGCGCTCGCGCATTCGAAGCTCGCCAGCGCCGGTTCGCGCTTCAGATCGACGCCCACCGTGGGCTTCTGCCCGCCGACGATGAAGCCGATCCCGCCTTCGAGCGCGTTCGTCACGATCTCACCCGACGGCTGGGCGAGGCTCTGGCACGGCTCGTGCGTGGCGGGTCGTTCGCAACCCTGCAGCGTGAGCGTCATCGTCAGCGATTTCGCGCCGGTGTATTCGCCCTGGATCGAGCCGGAGCCGCACGTGACCTTCGCGTGACCCGTCGTTTCGAGCGAGATCGCGCCGAGCTGGCCGCTCAGCCCCCGTTTCGCCCCGGGGCCGGGCAGCCAGTCGTGGTTGCCTTTGCCGTCGGCTTCGACCACGCACAGCGCGCCTTTCCATTCGCCGGCCTTCTTCGCCGATTTCACGCACCTGCCAAGCGACGGCAGCGCCGCGCCGCCGTTGAATTCGGCGACGGCGGGCAGGCCGAGGTTGCCCTGGTCGTCGACCGCGCGGATCGCGACGTAGCGCTCCGCGCCGGCGGGCAGCGCGTAGCTCTGGGCGGTGCCCGCGGCCGCGGGTTCGGGGGCGCCGGAGAGCGGCGTGGCGCTCGCGAAGCTGCGGGCGTCGATCGGGCTTTCGGAGGTGACGACTTCGTAGCGCGTCGCTTTGCCGCACATCAGGTCGTCGCCGGGCGCGCTGAAGTGCAGCACGCCTTCGGCGACGCCCGCTTCGCGCGGCACTCCCGGCGGCACCGCGTCGCGCGTGTAGTCGCCGGAGTTGGCGATGTCGTGGTGGAAGTTCGGCCACGAGCTGGGGGAGCAGGCCGCGGCGGGCGTCGTGTACACCGACACGGTCCCTTCGCGCGTGATCGAGACCACGTCCTTCCTGGCGTCCGGGCTCGTGTCGAGCGTGCCCAGCGAGCCGAGCGTCGGCGTCGCCACCATCCAGCCGCCGGTCAGCTTCGGCCAGGCGCCGCTGGCGGGTAGCCCTTCGCCGTTGTAGGCCTCGAGGTCCTGCGAAGCCGTCCCGGCCAGCACCTCCTGTTTCGGCGCCTGGCCGGTGACGTCGCCGATCGTCTCGCCGGTGATGAACGAGAGGTCGTTGTCGACCGCGGGGAAGCCGGGGGAGAACTGGCCGCTGTTGGCGTTCCAGCCGGCGATGAAGTCCTGCCCGCCCTTCTGGTAGTCCGGCGCGACGACGTCGAGCGCGCGCACGAGCCCCGCCGCCGGCGCGAACATGCTGGTCGTCGTGCCGTCGAGCGTGCCGAACGCCGGCTCGCCGACTGTCGGGAAGGCCGGCGTGTCGACTTTGCTCGCGCTGGCGCTCGCGTCGGTCTGCAGGGCGTTGTCCTTGCCGCCGGCCGAGCCGTAGCAGGAGCTGCCGTCGGGGTTGAACACGTAGCCCGGCCCGGCGTCGGGCGTGACCCCGATCTTCAGGCTTTCGCCGCCTTCGGGGCAGAGCACGGGCGCCACGACGGGCGAGCCGTTGATGCCCTCGCCGACGTCCGGCAACAGGCCCGCGTCGATGATCCCGACCTTCGAGGGCCAGCCTTCGCGGAAGGCCGTCGAGGTGCATTTGGCGCCTTCGCACTTCAGCCCGCCGGTCGCGCAGGAGGACGGGTCGGAGGAGCAGCCGCTCGCCTTGATCGCGTACACGCGCCCGTTGGCGAACGTCAGCAGGCCCGAGGCGCCGACGACGCCGAGCGAGGCCGTGTTGACGCCGCTGGCGTTGAGTTCGCCTTCGTTGCCCTTGCCGGCCAGGTACTCCTCGTTGCTGCCGACGACGATCGTCGGCGGTTTGCCGGGCCCGTCGAGTTGCGCCACGGCGGGCGTGTCGACGATCTTGCCCTGGTCTTCGTCTTTGTTCTGGTCGGCCGGGACGTTGCCGTTGAAGCTCGGCTGGTTGCTGGTCGTGTCGACCGAGGCGAGCTTTTCGGGGTCCTCGACCAGCACCGGGAAGCCTTTGACGGCTTTGCCGTCGGGGTGCCAGGCGTAGAGGTGGCGGTCCTCGCCGGCGGCGATTATGTCGAGCCCCGAGCCGCTTTCCGGTTCGAGGTCGGCGAGCACGGGCGAGGTGACGAAGCCGGCCTCCGTGCGCTCGCGCACGCCGTAGCGCTGCGCCTCCCACGCCGGGTCTCCCGCCAGCGGCGCGCCCGAGTAGGCCGGGTCCGAGGTCTCGTGGAAGATGCGTTCGCCCTTGGCGTTCCACGCGTAGACGTTGCCCTGCACGTCGTCGGCGACGACGGCCAGTTCGCCGTCGCCGGACAGGTCGCCGACGGCCGGGGCCTCGATCACGGGGTCATAGTGCGCCGTGTCCAGGCCACCCCCACTGAAGGCGTGCTCGCCGCCGTGCAGCGGCAGCGGGTCGGTGTGCACCGGCCAGCCGGGGAGGTCTTTGAGCGCGCCCCCGGCCGGGTCGTAGCGGTAGGCGTGGATCCAGCCGTCGGAGTTGGCGACGATCAGCTGGTTGGCGTCTTCTCCGGCTATGTCGGCCAGTACCGGGCTGGCGTCGCCGTCGCCTTTCATTTCGAGCGGGAAGCCTTTGAGCATGTCGGCGTCGCGGTGCAGGAACAGCTGGCGGCGGTCCTGGCCGGTCATCGCCGGCCCGGGCGAACCCGCGGCGGTGGAGACGACGACGCGCACGGTGAACGCGTAGGGCAGCGTGTTGGGGCGCCCGTTCGAGCTCTGCGCGGTGCCGCCGTTCTCGTTGCCGGTGAACGACGTCGGCGCGCCTTTGGGGAACAGCGCCTCCAGCGTCGCGGTGCTGACGTTCGCGAGCAGGCCGCTGAACGGTTTGGCGTGCACGGTGCTGCCGTCGCAGTAGTTCGAGGGCACGCTCGCGAAGTCGCCGCTGGATGAGGTCGAGGCGTTGTTGGGTTGCGCTCCCGGAGCGACTTCCACGCGGCAGGTGTATTTGCTGCGCGCGCTGACCGAGCCGTCGAGCGCGACCGATTCCTGTCCGGGGTCCATTTGCTGGAACCATTCAGGTGAAGTGATGTCGGCTTCGGGTGGGATCCAGCCCTGCGCGGCGGCTTCCACGGCCTTGTAGGCGTCGATCCTGCCGTAGCCGAAGAACTCGTCCCAGCCCTTGCGCGAGGGATAGCGGCTCGTGTCGGGCAGCGGCCCGATCACGCCGCCGAGCTCGTCGGCGGCGAACGTCGAGTTGAGGTTGGGGTCGGTGCACGTCGGCGCCATGCCGACGCTGCACGCGCCTTCGGGCGAGGCCGCCGTGTCGACGTCGTCGGCCTGTCCGCCTTCGCCCTGGTCAGCCGCGGCTTTGCCGTTGCTCGGGGCGTTGGCGCCGAGCGTCGAGGAGCCGTCGACCGTCGTGCCCGCGATGTTTCCGGAGGCCATCAGCTGGCGCACCTCGTCGGCGGTGATCGGACAGGGCGAGCCGTCCACCCGTTTGCAGTCGCTCGACGGTTTGAGCTTGGTCTGGGGGCCGCTGGAGCATTCGCCGTAAAGGCTCGCGCCGCAGGCGTTCAGCGCCGCGCTGTAGATCAGCCCGACGACGCCCGAGCTCTTGCCGGTCGCCTCCGAGGAGCACGAGGTGGCGGGCACGGAGACGTCGATCCGCGTGCCGAAGTTGGTGCAGCCGTCGAGTTGCAGGTAGGAGGGCGGCGTGTTCGTGACCGGCACCCCGCCAAGGCTGGCGGGGCCTTCGACGGCGTTGACGACGATCGTGTGCGGCAGCGCGCCCGGCTGGTTGTGGTGCTCGGCGGCCTCGTCGGCCGCCGAGGCGATCACGGCGACGCCGTGGTCGTAGGCGTAGTCGATCGCTTCACGCGCGAACACCGGGTCGTTGAGGCTGCCGAGCGCCTCCTGGACGACGTCGACGCCGCGGTCGGTCGCGTAGACGGTCGCCTCGCCGAAGCGGTTGGCCTCCGCGACGAAGGACTCGCCCACGCGCAGCGGCAGCACCTCGCAGTTCGGGCAGGTGCCGACCTCGCCGGAGCTGTTGTTCGCTTCGGCCGTGGAGTCCTCGTCCTCGCCGGTGCCGTGGCCGTACTGGACCTCGTCGTAGGCGTCGTTGTTGTTGTCGACGAAGTTCCAGCCGGCGATGTCGTCGGCGTAGCCGTTGTGGTCCTCATCGACGCCGTCGGAGAAGGCGATGATCAGGTCCTCCGGCGTGAGCATGCCGGGGGGGCCGTTGCGGCATTCACGCGTCGTCGGCGGGTTCGTGCACTGCGGGTAGCCGACGACGTGCGCCACGCGCGAGTCGCAGGCGTAGTCGAGTACGTTGAACACGCCCTGTTCGAGCACGTCGTAGGGGATCGCGCCGCTGCCACCGGGTTTGCCGCCCGGCATGCCGCCGTCGGCGTCGTAGTCGCCGCCGGTCGCGGCCCGCGCCGTCGCGCAGTTGACGTGGGTCGAGGGGTCGAACGTGGTCGCGAGGTCGGCCTTCGGCGCCGGCAGCTCGCCGACGTTCAGCATCACCTTCGCGCGCAGCTGGGACATGTCGCCGGCGCTGTCCCACTTGATGCCCGAGTCCAGCTCGCCGATCGAGACGTCGGGGCGCCCGACGCTGACCTGGAAGGCGGTGTGGATCGGCGTGCCGGCCGCGATGCACGAGCCGGTCGCCGCCGGCATCGTCGCGTTGGCGTCGACCAGGCTCATGCCGGTCACGCCGCACAGCTCGTCGGTCTGGGAGTTGTCTTTCGCGATTGTCACCGCTTCGGCGGGATTGCTCGACGGCTGCGCGGGCGTCGCGGCGAACTTCCAGCCGAGGCTGCCGAGGTTGCTCGGCACCTGTCCCGGAGCGAGCTTCCAGCTCGCGGGGTTGCCCGGAGCGCCGGTGCCGAGGTAGGGGAACGCGGCCAGCGCCGAGCCTGCGCACAGCGCCAATACGAGCAGCGCCAGCGCGAGCAGCGCGAGCAACTGCCCCGGGATCAGCCGGCCGAGCGCCCTGTTTGCGAGCGCCCGTCTCGGCCCGGCGGCCCGTCGCCGCGCTCGCCGTGCCGCCCGGCGCGAGCCCATTGCCTGCATGCCGGCAACCCGTGGCCTGGGGAAGCGCCCCGCGCTTGCTTCCCCAGGCCCTACCGGGTATTCCCCGCCGCTCCCGTCTCGCATGTCGCCCCTCCATCCCCGAGGGGGGAGCCGGATGGAAGGCTCACCCCAAGTTGACACTCCGTAGGTTTACAGCCCGTAGCTCTAATTCCCGTTACCTACGCCTTGTAAACTCGAAAATCTGACGCTCGAGGACTCGACCGATACCAGCGGGCTCATCAGCGGTTACCGGCACGGCCGGGTGCCGCGCGCCGTGCGCGAGCAGCAACTGCTCGACGTGGCGGAGGAGCAGTTCGCGGCCAACGGCTACGGGGGCGCCTCGATCGAGGTGATCGCCCGCGTCGCGGGCGTCTCGCGCCCGATCGTCTACGACCACTTCGGCGACAAGGAGGGGATCTACATCGCCTGCCTGCGCCGCGCGCGGCACGAGCTGGAGGAGATGATCCTGCAGGCGGTCGCGCAGGCCGGCACCCCGCGCGAGATGATCGAGGCCGGGACCGCCGCCTACTTCGAGTTCGTCGAGCGCCGGGGGCAGCGCTGGGCGGTGCTGTTCGGCGGTGTCGAGCTGGCGGGGCCGGCCGCGGAGGAGATCGCGCGGCTGCGGTTCGAGACGGTGGCGCGCATCCAGGAACTGATTGCGGCGATCGCGCCCGGCGCCGACGCCGAGACGATCGAAGCGTTCTCCCACGCGGTGTCGGGCTCCTCCGAGCAGGTCGCCAAGTGGTGGCGGGCCAACCCCGGGGTCGAGCGCGAGCGCGTGATCGCGCTGCAAGTGGCGTTCGCCTGGAACGGGATCAGGCAGCTGCTGCCCGGCGAGACCCCTTAGCCGCTCCGACGGTCCGCCGGCGGTGCCGCGTCCCTGCGCCACGGCGCGGGCTCGGCGTCCCGGCCCGGCCGGTCGGCACGACGGGGCGCCCTGGGGCGCCCCGTCGCATGCGTTCCGGGCCGGCGCCGTGTGGCGCGCGGCTTCTCGCGGCTCAGTGCTTCTTCTTGCCCTTCTTCTTTTTCTTGGCCTTGACCGTGAAGTGGTAGGTCTTCACGACCGGTGCGCCGCCGAGCACCGACTTGTAGGTGAGCTTCGCGGTCAGCGACACCTTCTTGCCCTTGGCCAGCGCCTGCTTGACCTTGCGCGAGGGCTTGACCGTGATCTTCAGCGGCACGCCCGCTTTGCCCTTGGCCGTGACCTTGCCGGAGACCGTGCTCTTCGGGCGGCACTTGCCGTGGATCTTGATCTGGCCCCGCTTGCACTTCTTGGCCTTGGCGGCCGAGGCGTTGCGTGAGATCGTCGCGGTCGGAACCGTGACTTCGACCGTCGCGGTGCCGTCCTGCGTCGGCACGAACGTGATCGTGACGGTGCCGTCGGAGTTGGCCTTGATGCTCTGGATGCGGTAGCTGCTGTTCGGCGTCGGCGGGGCCGGCACCCAGATGACCTGCGCCGCCGAGCTGGGCTCGGAGGTGTCCTGCCCGCCGTTGGCGTTCAGGTCGAGGAACATCTGCAGGGTGTCGATCCCGGCGGCGGTGCCGACGTAGCTGATCACGGCCTGCCCCGCGGCGTTCGTCGTGACGCTGCCGGTTTTCGGGTTCGCTCCGCCGATCGAGTAGACCAGCGGGCGGTTCGCATACGGCGTGCCGACGTTGTCGGTGGCCGTCACGGTGATCGTCGCGGTCTGTCCGACGGTGCGGTTCTGCGCGACCGGCTGCACGACCAGGCTCGACGGGATCTGCGTGCGGTTGATGATCGCGAACGACTGTTCTTTTCCGTTCGCGAGGCCCGTCGTGCGCAGCTGGTCCCACTCGACCCCGGCCCCGTCGTCGACTTCCTGCGGCTCGATCGTTTCGTTGAAGGCGCGTTCGTCTTCGACGGTCGTTTCCACCGCGTTCCAGATGCCGTCGTCCGTCGGCGAGTACGCCCCGAGCGGGTTCGACCAGAAGGCCTCCTGGAAGGAGGACCAGGGCAGGAACGGTTCGCCGGCCTCGATGAAGCCGCCGAGGATTCCCGAGCCGGTGTTCTGGCCGCCGATGAAGCGCGGCGGGCCGGCGAGGAACGAGCCGATGCCCCGGTCGTTGCCGTTGACGTACAGGTCGCCGGCGTACATCGCGCGGAAGTAAAGCGTCGAGCCCGAGGTGTTCTTGACGTTGAACACCGAGGTGAACTGCGGCGCGCCGTTGACGTACGTCGTCGTCTCGGTGACCAGGGCGTCTTCTTTGGCGCCTGAGTCGATCACCTTGAACACGGTCGTCTGCGAGAGCGGGTTGCCCGCGGAGCCGTCACCCGTCACGGGCGACTGCGACACGGGGGTGTAGATCCCGCTGAGGCCTTCGCCGGCGATCGAGCCGGGGCCGGCGTGGCCCTCGAAGCCGAAGGTCTTGCCCTGCAGGTTCGCCGGCTGGCCCGCGCCGGCTTTCGGGAAGGCGAGGAAGAAGCCGCAGTCGCCGACCTGCGAGTCGCCGGGGTAGTAGTTGTTGTTGACGACGCCGTTGACGAGGTAGCTCGACTGGCATTGCCCGCGTGGCCCCACGTACACGCTCAGCGGGTTACCGCCGAGGCTGACGGCCGTTTCGTCGGAGACGGCGCCGGCGCTGGGGGCGAGCGCGAACAGCGCGGTGAGCGCGAGCGCGGCGGCGATCAGCGCGGCGCCGATCCCGGCGCTCCCGATCCGCCTTCGTGGGCTGCCGCCGCGCTGCGTCCCGCCGCGGCGATGGTCGACGTTGCGATGCATCGAGTTACCTCCTGTAGTGCTGTCCCAGTACACGTCCGGCTTGCACACACCAACGCGACCGATCCCGGCGGTGCCGTCCCGGCAGGCTATAAGGCGGGGCAGTCCCCTCGTGCCGGCTGGACGACCATTGCTCGCTCGTGCGGCCCGCCTGTTCCCGGCGTTTCGATCGTGCGTGCGGTCCGCGGCCTCATCCGAACGTGAACGCGAACCCGCTGATCCCGGGCGCGAAGCGCAGGCTCAGCCGGCGGCGCTCGTCGTGCGGCAACGAGACGAGCGTGTACAGCCGCTGGCCGCGGACAGTGACGACGCCGCCGTGCACGTCCGAGCCGGCGTAGCGGGCCGGGATCGGGCGGCCGTCGAGCAGCACCTGCAGCTGCCGTGGCGTTTCGCCCGCGGAGCTGAGCACGAGGTACACGTGCTTTGCCTGGAAGTCGACGTCGATGCCCGCGCCCGCGAGCGCTTCGGCGGGCTGGCCGCCGATCTTCCAGGTGCCGCTGTAGGCAAACTGGTTGAGGCCGAGCCCGCCGCTCGCGGGCGCGCCATAATCGTGGACGCCGTCGCGGGGGCGCTGCAACCAGCCTTCGGCGCGCTCGGTGCCGAGGTAGGTCTCGGGAGTCGCGAGCTGGCTGGGCACGACGACCCCGCGGGGCGCGCTGCGCCCGCCGATCTGATGGCCGGCTTCGGCGAGCAGCGCCCGGATCGCGGTTTCGGTCTGGTCGTAGTCGCCCTCGCCGAACGTCGCGTAGCGCACGTGCCCGCGCGCGTCGATCAGGTAGTCGGCGGGCCAGTACTCGTTGCCGTAGGCGTTCCAGGTGCCCATCTCGTTGTCCTGGACGACCGGGTAGCGCAGGCCGAACTGGTCGATCGCGTTCCTGACGTTCGCGGCGTCGCGCTCGAAGGCGAACTCCGGGGTCTCCACGCCGACGACCGTCAACCCGTCGTGGCGGTAGCTGGCGTCCCACGCCTTCAGATAGGGGAGCGTGCGGATGCAGTTGATGCAGGTGTAGGTCCAGAAGTCGATCAGCGTGACGTGCCCGCGCAGCGCGGCGAGCGAGAGCGGCTTCATGCCCGGCGTGTTGAACCAGTCCTGGGTCTGCATGAATTCGGGGGCGGGGCCGAGGTTGCGCAGGCCGCGCGCGTCCGCCAGCAGCGTCGCCTGGCTCGCGTTCGCGGGCGCGGCCTTGACGGTCGAGGCCGAGCCGCTGCATGAGGAGGAGCCGTTGGCGGGGGCGAACTTCGGCTGATGGCCGCTGATCTGGTGCAGGCGGCTCGTGACGCTTTCCGAGCACTCGAGCGACGCGGTCAGGTTGACGTCGGGGATGTGCCGCGCGACGAACTGGTCGAAGTTGACGTCGAGGTTCGTGAGGATCGCTACCGCGGTGAGGATCATGATCGCGCCGAGCGCCCGTTGCAGCGTGGGGCCGCGCCCGGCTTTGCGCACGCGGTCGAACAGGCGCCTTCCGCCGAGCGTCAGCGCCAGCAGCACGACCGCCGAGCCGAGGGCGTAGGCGATCGCGATCGCGATCGTCCTGCCGGTCGCGGCGCTGACCGAGATCACGGCGGCGAGGATCGGGCTGGCGCAGGGCGTGTAGACGAAGCCGAGCGCCGCCCCGACGAGCAGCCCCGAGCCGAAGCCCTCGCCGCGCGAGCGTGGCCCGAAGCGGGCCAGGCGCGAGAGCGGCGCCTCGATTCGCGCCGCGACGTCGGGAACGATCAGCGCGGCGCCGAACAGCAGCAGCACGACGATCGCGACGTCGCGCAGCGGGTCCGAGCCGAGGCCGACGCCGTCGACCACCTTCGCGATACCGACGATCGTGACGGTGAACGTGACCGACAGCCCCAGCACGATGCCGAGCGGCCGGCGGCGCCCGCCGACGCCGCCGGCGGACAGCAGCGCCGGCAGCACGGGCAGCACGCAGGGGGACAGGGCGGTGCCCGCCCCGGCGAGCACGGCGAAGCCGAGCAGTACGAGCATCGAGGTCTAAGCGTACGTCCTGCTCGGGCGCTCAGGCGCCGGTCGTTCCCCGCCGGGCAGGGCTCAGGCGCCGGTCATGCCGCGCCGGGAAGGCGCTCAGGCGCCGATTCCGACGCGCAGCGTGGCCTCGAAGTCGGTCTTCGAGATCGGCCCCACGCACGGCGTCGTGGCGCCGGCCGCGCGGTAGCGGTCGAGCCCGTCGCGCACGTCGGCCTCCGCGCCGACGGCGGTCAGCTGCGCGAGGAAGTCGTCCGAGATCGCGGCCTGCATCTGCGCGAGATCGCCCGCGGCGGCGTCGTAGCGCTCGATGTCGGCGCCGAAGCCGGAGCGCTCGATCATCGCGCGGTAGAAGGGCAGGCCGAAGTAGGGGATGAGTTCCATCCGCATCGCCGCGTAGGCGCCGTCGCGGTCCTCCGTGAGCGCCGACGGCACCGCGGGCACGACGTCGAAGCCGTCGAGCGTCTTGCCGGCCCGTTCGCGGCCCGTCCGCAGCTCGGGGATCACGACGTCCTCGATGTACCGGGGGCAGCACAGCCACAGCAGCACGCCGTCGCCGATCTCTCCCGCCAGCCGCAGCATCGCGGGGGACAGGGCCGCGACGTAGATCGGCAGCCCGGGCCGCGTGTCGATCCCCGCGAGCTGAAAGCCCGTCTGCCACTTCTCGCCGCTGTCGTAGTTCTCGCCGCGCAGGATCGCGCGCACGATCGAGGTGTACTCGCGCATCTCGGCGACGGGCTTGTCGATCGTCTGGCCGTGCCAGCCCTCGACCACGGGGCGGTGGGAGACGCCCATCCCCAGGTTCAGGCGCCCGCCCGAAAGCTCGTCGATCGTCGCGGCGGTTTGCGCCATCGTCGCGGGCGTGCGCGTGTAGATCGGGACGACTCCGGGGCCGAGGCGGATGCTGCTGGTCGCGAGCGCGTAGGCCGTCACGACCGTGAGCGACTCACGCCCGGCGATGTGGGTCACGTAGGCGGCCTCGTAGCCCAGCGACTCCGCGAGCTTGACGCGCTCGATCGCCGTGTCGAGCGAGCGGCCCGAGGAGACGAAGCAGCCGGTTCCCATGCGCGGGAGCTTATGCCCACGCGCGTGCGTATGTATGCCCACGCGCGTGCGCATGCCACGCGCGTATGAGTTTGTCGCTTTCCCGTTGCGGATAAAGAGCAGGAATGAGCAGCCCAGAGCCCCCTCCCAGACCTCCGCTTCCGCCGACCGAGCCGCTCGGCGGCCCGGTGCCGCCGCATCAGCCCCGCCCGCCCGTCGTCTCCGAGCAGGTGGTCGAACGCGTGCCGCCCGACCCGCGAGAGGGGTGGGCCAGCCCAGGGACCGTGGTGCTGCTGGGGATCCTTGGGCTGATCGTCGGCGGGCTCGTGGGCTACCTGATCGGCCATCACGGCAAGCGCACCACCGTGGCACGCGGGGCCGGGCCCGCGATCACGCATACCGTCACGCACACCACGACGCGCCCGCAGGTCGTCGTGCACACGGTCACGGCCAAGACCGTGGAACAGACGCAGGCGCCGGCGAACGCCGAAAACGAATCCCGCAGGCGCGAAGCCGAAGCGCAGACGCGCACGCTCGAACGCGAAAACGAAGAACTGAAGCGGCAGGCCGAAGAAGCCGGGCGGTAGGACGAGCGCTCGGCGGCTCCCGGCAGGGGTGCCGCGCGTCTTTCAGCGGCGCAGCAGCAGGTAGACGACCGCCAGCGCGACGGCGATCTGCCCAAACGAGAACGCGGTGCCCAGGTTGACGGCGCCGAGCGCGCCCGCGAGCGCGCTGGCGAGCACGAACGCGGCGAGCACGAGCAGCAGCTGGCGCGGCCAGCTCATGCGTCGGCTCCTCGTTCGAGCGCCGCGACGAGCGCGGCGATGTCGAGCTCGGGCTCCTGCCGGTCGAGCAGCCGTTCGGCGGCGCGGCGGCCACCCAGCCCGCGCAGCCCGCGCTCGCCGTGCTCGTGCTCGAAGTCCGCCAGCGCGCCGAGCCGCCGCGCGCGCAGGCGCCGCTGGGCGAGGTCAACGCGGGCGCGATGGCTCGCCAGCGCTTCGAGCAGCTGCTCGATCCCCTGTGGCGGCGAGAGCGAGGAGACCGCCACCACCTCGGTGTCGCGCGAGCCCAGCGACCTGAGCGCTGCGCTGAGGTCGCGGCGGGTGCGCATCGCGACCTGCCCAAGGTCCGACTTCGTGACGACGAGCACGTCGGGGATCTCCATGATCCCCGACTTCAGGAATTGCAGCGTGTCGCCCGAGCCGGGCTGCACGACGACGGCGACGGTGTCGGCGACGTCGGCGATCTCGGTCTCGGCCTGGCCGACGCCGACCGTCTCGATCACGACGACGTCGAAGGCGGCGGCGAGCGCGTGCGCCGCGGCCCGCGTCGCCCAGGCGAGCCCGCCAAGGCGCTCGCCGGCGGAGGTCGAGCGGATGAAGACGTCCCTGTCGGCGGGATCGAACTCGACGCGGGCGCGGTCGCCGAGCAGCGAGCCGCCCGAGCGCCTGGAGCTGGGGTCGACCGCGAGCATCGCGACCGTCTGCCCGCGCTCGCGCCAGGCTTTCAGCAGCGCGGAGAGCAGCGTCGACTTGCCGGCGCCGGGCGGCCCGGTGATCCCGATTACGTGCCCGGGCGCCTCGTGCCCGAGCGCCGCGGGCGAGATCTCGCGTAGCAGCGCCGCGGCCGCTTCGCGATCGGCGGCCGTCGTGCTCTCGAGCAGGTTCAGCGTCGCGGGGGCGGCGCTCAGGTCGCGCTCGCGCAGCCGCGCGCCCAGCGCGGCGCCGGCTCCGTCGGCACCCGGCCCGGCGGGCCGGGTCGGCCGCGGCGCCCCGCTCACGCCACGCCGCTGGCGGCGCTCTCGGCGACTCCGTTCGAGCCGTTCGCGCCGTTGCCCACCAGCTCGACGATGTCGCGCATGATGCGCGTGATGTCGAAGTCCTTCGGCGTGTAGACCGCCGCCACGCCGGCCGAGCGCAGGCCCGCGACGTCCTGCTCGGGAATGATCCCGCCGACGACGACGGGGGCGCTGACGCCGGCCTCGCGCAGCGCCTCGATCACGGCGGGGATCAGCTCGCGGTGGGAGCCGGAGAGGATCGAGAGGCCGATCACGTGCACGCCCTCCTGCAGCGCGGAGGCCGCGATCTGGGCGGGCGTCAGGCGAATGCCCTCGTAGACGACGTCCATGCCGGCGTCGCGGGCGCGCACGGCGATCTGCTCGGCGCCGTTGGAGTGGCCGTCGAGGCCGGGCTTGCCGACGAGGATCTTCGGGCGGCGGCCGAGCCGCTCCTGCAGCTGGGCGACCTGCTCGCGCAGCTCGCCAAGGTCGCCGTCGGCGGGCGCGGCGGCGGTCTCGCCGACGCCGGTGGGGGCGCGGTAGCTGCCGAACACCTCGCGCAGCGTGCGCGCCCACTCGCCGGTGGTCGCGCCGGCGCGTGCGGCGGCGATCGTCGCGTGCATCAGGTTCGGCATCTGCTCCTGCGCCGCGGCGGCCTCGGCCAGCTCGGACAGCGCGGCGTCGACGGCGGCCTGGTCGCGCCCCTCGCGCCAGGCGCGAACCGCCTCGATCTGCTCGGCTTCGACGGCGGGGTCGACCACGAGGATGCCGCCCTCGGCGTCGGCGGTCAGCGGCGACTCCTCGGTCTCGGCGAAGCGGTTCTGGCCGACGACGACCTGCTCGCCGGCCTCGATCCGGCGGATCCGCTCGCGGTGGGAGTCGACGAGCGCCGCCTTCATGTAGGCGACGGCCTCGACGGCTCCGCCGTGCTCGGCGACGACGGCCATCTCGGCGCGGGCGCCCTCCAGCAGCTCGGCGACGAGCCCGTCCATCACGATCGAACCCTCGAAGATGTCGGGGTACTCGAGGATGTCGGTCTCGTAGGCGAGCACCTGCTGGATGCGCAGCGACCACTGCTGGTCCCACGGGCGGGGCAGCCCCAGCGCCTCGTTCCAGGCGGGAAGCTGGATCGCCCGTGCGCGCGCGTCGCGGCCGAGCGTGACGGCCAGCGCCTCGAGCACGATCCGCTGCACATTGTTCTCGGGCTGGGCCTCGGTCAGGCCCAGCGAGTTGACCTGCACGCCATAGCGGAAGCGCAGGTGCCGCTCGTTCTGGACTCCGTAGCGCTCGCGCCCCAGCTCGGACCAGAGCGTCGACATCGCACGCAGCTTCGCGTGCTCCTCGACGAAGCGCACGCCGGCGTTGACGAAGAAGGAGATCCGCCCGAAGACCTGTTCCATCAGCTGCCCGGCGGCCTGCTCGTCGCCTGCGTGCGCGGCGGTGACGCGTTCGCGCGCCGCGTCGAGCACGGCGATCGCGTTGCTCATCGCGTAGGCGATCTCCTGCACGGGAGTGGCGCCGGCCTCCTGCAGGTGGTAGGAGCAGATGTTGATCGGGTTCCACTTCGGGACGTGCTCGACGGTGTAGGCGATCATGTCGGCGATCAGCCGCATCGAGGCCGCGGGCGGGAAGGCGTAGGTGCCGCGGGCCAGGAACTCCTTGATGATGTCGTTCTGGGTCGTGCCCTGGAGCTGCTCGGGGGCGACGCCCTGCTGCTCGGCGGCGACGATGTAGAGCGACAGCAGCCAGGCCGCCGTGGCGTTGATCGTCATCGAGGTGTTCATCTCGCCGAGCGGAATCCCGTCCATCAGCGTTTCCATGTCGCCGCGGTGGCAGACCGGCACGCCGACCTTGCCCACCTCGCCGCGCGCGAGCTCGTCGTCGGGGTCGTAGCCGGTCTGCGTCGGCAGGTCGAACGCCACCGACAGGCCCGTCTGGCCCTTGGCCAGGTTGCGCCGGTACAGCTCGTTCGAGGCCTTCGCGGTGGAGTGCCCGGCGTACGTGCGCATCATCCAGGGACGGTCGCGCTCGGGCAGTCGCGGGGAGTTCTCGCCGCTCATGCGCTCAATTGTACGGTTGCGCCGCTCCCTTTATCCTCTGGCCCGTGTCAGAGACGATCGAGCTGCCGCGCGTCGGCGGACCGGGAAGCGGTCTCGGGGGCTCGTGGCGGGTGATCGTGCGCAACGACGATCACAACACCTTCGAGCACGTCGCGCGCACGCTGGCGCGCTTCATCCCGGGGATCACGCTGGCCCGCGGCCACGAGATCGCGAACGTGATTCACCACTCGGGCCAGGCGATCGTCTACACGGGCATGAAGGAGCCCGCGGAGCACTATTGGGAGCAGCTGAAGGGCGCCGGGTTGACGATGGCGCCCTTGGAGCAGGGTTAGGCCGACTCGCCCTCGGTGACGCGGTGGGTGCCGTTGGCCCAGCCGTTCGTGCCGTTGCCGCCGTTGCCGTTTGGCCCGTCGCCGTCGGCGCGAATCTCGCCGACGGCGGTCTTGTCCCACCAGCCGTAGAGCACCGGCACCTGATACCAGCCTGAGCGAATCGTGCGGAAGTGGGTCATCTCCGGGCCGGTCCAGTAGCGCTCCCACTGCAGTTTGTGCTCGAACTCCGCGAGCTGCTGGAAGCGGTAGCGGTCGTCCTGGGAGCGGTAGACCGCGTACGAAGTCGCCCCGTAGCGCAGCGCCGCGGCGGCGACGTGCTCCAGCTCGCGCTCGAGGTCGTCGGCGCGAAAGCCCGTGGCGTACCACGGGACGATCACGGTGCCGGCCATCAGGCTCCGACCTCGGCGTGGATCGCGCCGGGACCCTCGCCGGTCTTGCCTTCGCCCTCGTTCTCGGCGCCCACGAGGATCGAGATCTTGCCGAGGTGCTTGTTTTCGAGCATCAGCTGATGCGCTTCGGCGACGCCGTCGAAGCCGAGCGTGCGCCATAGCACCGGGCGGATCTGCCCGGACTCGATCAGCTCGTTGGCCTTCATGCACTCATACGCGTTGGCGAAGTGCGAGCCGACGATCTCCTTCTGCTTCATCCACAGGTAGCGCACGTCGAAGTCGAGGTTGTAGCCGGTCGTGCCGGCACAGATGACGACCTTGCCGAACGGCTTGACCGTGAACACGGACGTCGGGAACGTCGCCTTGCCGACGTGCTCGAAGACGATGTCGGGCGCGTCACCGAGGATGCTCTTGACGCGCTTTGAGAATTCGCGCGACACGCCGAAGCGCGCCTTGTCCTCCTCGGGCGTCTCGGTGCCGGTGCGCATCATGCCCTTGAACTCGGCGCGGTCGATGTAGTCGACGGCGCCGAGGCGCTTGACCAGCTCGCCCTTCTCCGGCGAGGAGACGACGCCGACGCAGTGCGCGCCGGCGGCGGCGCAGAGCTGCGTGGCGAACACGCCCAGGCCGCCCGCGGCGCCCCAGATCAGCACGTTGGCGCCGGCCTGGATCTTGCAGCGCGTGATCAACATGCGGTAGGCGGTGAAGTAGACGAGGCCGTACGAGGCCGCCTCCTCCCAGTTCAGCGCGTGCGGCTTGGGCAGCAGCTGCTGGGCCTGCACCTTGGTGAACTGGGCGAACGAGCCCCAGGTCGTCTCATAGCCCCAGATCTTCTGCGAGGGCGCGGCCATCGGGTCCAGGCCGTGCACCTCCGGGTCCTCGTAGGAGGCCTGGTTGCAGTGCACGACGACCTCGTCGCCGGGCTTCCAGCGCGTCACTCCGGCGCCGACCTTCCACACGACGCCGGAGGCGTCGGAGCCGCCGATGTGGTGTCCGTACTCCGGGTGGTCGCCGTAGCGCCACACGCCGATCGGCTCGCCCAGCGCGGCCCACACGTTGTTGTAGTTGACGCCGGCCGCCATCACGCGCACGATCACCTCGAAGGCGCCCGGCTCGGGCACTTCGATCTCCTCGACCTGGAAGGCGTCCTTCGGTTCGCCCTCGCGCTCCTGGCGGATCACCCAGGCGGCCATCGTCTTCGGCAGCTCGCCGGGCTCGGTGCTGACGTCGGATACTTGCTGAAGGTCGAGTGCCACGGGCGGATGAACCTCGCGTGTTAGGGGACAGATATGCGTCCGCCATCCTACTCGGCCGAAGCAGCGTGCTGTAGGTTGCGCACGATGGCCAGGCGATCGGGGGTGTTGGTCGGGGCGCTGCTCGCGCTCGCGCTGCTGGCACAGTCGGCGAGCGCGGCGGAAACGACGGTCGGCTGCGCCGGCTTGCAGACCGCGCTCAACAACGCGAACGCGGGCGACGTCGTGACGCTGGGCGAACTCTGCAAAAGCGGCTTCCCCTACAAACTGCCGGCGGTGCAGATGACGCTCAGGGGCGCGCCGGGGGCGGGCTTCGACGGCGGCAGCACCGTGCAGCTCGAAGGGCTCGGCGCCTCGCCGACGCTCGAAGGCCTGGTGTTCGAGAACGCGCACAGCTCCGGCTCGAACACCGGCGGGGCCCTGACGATCAACGCGGCCCCGCACGGCTCGACGATCGCGCTCGTGAGCGACACGTTCACGAACGACGTTGCGAGCGGCGGCGAAGGCGGGGGCGCACGCGTCAACACCTCCGAAGCGAAGGTGATCGTGAGCGGCTCGACCTTCACCGGCGACAGCGCGGCCGGAGCGGGCGGCGGGCTCGAGATCTTCGCGTCCGAAGCGAGCCTGAGCGGCGACACGTTCACGGGCAACGCCACGACGGGCGCCTCTTCCGTCGCAGGCGGCCTGCTGGCGGAGACGAACGAAGGCCCGATTGCGCTGTCGAACTCGCGTTTCAGCGAAAACACGGCGGTCAGCGTGGGTGGTGGCGCAGAGCTCGCGACGCCGGGTCAGGCGGCCGGCTTCACGCTCATCGGCAACACCTTCTCCCACAACAGCGTTTCCGATCCGGCCGGCGTGAGCAAAAGCGGCGGCTACCTGGGCGGTGGGCTTGCGCTGGCCGGGCAAGGCGCCCAGGCGACCAGCGCGGTGCAGCGGGGGAACACGTTCGATGGCAACAGCGTCAGCTTCAAAGCCGCGCCGGTCATGGCTTGGGGGGGCGGCGAGTCCGCGTTCCGCGTCGCCCTGCAGAGCACGGGCGACAAATTCACGAACAACACCCTGCAGTCGCCAAGCGAAGCCAAAGGCGAAAAAGGCGAAAAAGTCTTCGGCTGGGGCGCCGGCCTGTCGATTGCCCAATGCGGCGATCTGGGGGAAGAACCGCCATCCGAAGCGAACGTGGTTTCGACGCTCAGCGACGCGGTCGTCGCCGGAAACACACTGCTCAGCGGCCCGAGCGCGGGCGGCGCGGGCATCTATGTGGGAATCGTCTGCAAAATCTCCTATTCGACGCTGCAGCTGAACGACTCGACCGTGTCCGGCAACGCGATCTCAGGCGCGAGCGGTCCGGTCGCGGGGATCAGCGGCGGCCCGCGCGACGTGCTCGCCCTTGCGAACACGATCGTCTACGGCGACAGCGGCGGACCTGAGCTGGGCGGCTTCCAGGGACTGTCGGGTGCGAGCGCGACCTACAGCGACGTCTGCTCGGGCAACGCGCCGTTCGCGGGCGAGGGCAACATCTGCGCGGACCCGCTGCTGGCAGGTCCCGGGCCGGACAGCGCGGACGTGCGCGAGACGGCGACGAGCCCGACGCTGGAGCGCGGCTCGAACGGGCTGATCCCGGCGGGCCTGACGACCGACGTGTTCGGTGGCCCGCGCGTGCTGGGACCGGTCTTCTGCGGCACGAGCCCGCCGGCGGTGGTCGACATCGGCGCCTTCGAGTACGCCTACCCGGCTCCGGTGTGCCCGCCGCTGATCATCTCCTCGCATCCCCAGCCGCCGCTGGCGCCGGCGCTGTCTGCCCTGGGGCAGACAGCGAAGACCTGGCGCGAGGGCAGCTCGCTGGCGCAGCTGAGCGCAAGCGGCGGGAAGGGGAAGGGCCGGCGGAAGGTTCCCGTCGGCACGACCTTCTCGTTCAAGCTCGACCGCGCGGCGCGGGTGACGTTCGCGTTCACCCACGCGGTCGCGGGCCGTAGGGTCGGCAAGCGCTGCGTGGCGCAGACGCGCAGAAACAGGGGCAAGCGCCGGTGCGCGCGCACCATCGTCGCGGGCACGCTGGTCTTCTCGGCGCACGCGGGCACGAACAAGGTCCGCTTCCAGGGCCTGATCTCCAAGCGCAGGAAGCTGAAGCCCGGCAGCTACCGGCTGTTGGTTAGCGCGAGCGACGCCGGGCAGCGCTCGCGCACGGCCACGCTGGGCTTCACGATCGTTCGCTGAGCCGGGCGGCGGTCACCGGGCGAGGGCACGGGGCCGGTCAGGCCCACGAGCCGGTCAGGCCGCGGCCACGGGCTCGGTCGCCTCGCGCGGGGGTGCCTCGATCTCGACGGGCTCCTCGTTCGTGGCGACGACGGGCGCCGGCTGCGCGAGGTGGTGCGCGGAGGGCCTGACGAGCAGCCACGCGGCCAGCGAGCCCAGCACCGCCATGCCGCCCGCGACGAACAGCGCGTTCGAGAGCGCGTAGACGTAGGTGTGGCTCGCGGCCTGCTGAATCGCCGCGGGCAGGTGGGCGCCGGAGGCGCCGGAGCCCAGCGCGTCGACGAGCTGCCCGCGCTTGGCGGCGCTGACGTGCGGCAGCAGCGTCGCGAGACGGTCGCGGCCAAGCGTGGCGATGATCGCGCCGATCAGCGCGACGCCGAAGGTGCCGCCGACCATCCGCGTCATCGACAGGATCCCGGAGGCGACGCCGGCGCGGGCCTGCTCGACGGAGTTCATGGCCGCGGTGCTCATCGGCGACATCACGAGGCCGATGCCGAGCCCCATCGCGACGAAGGGGACGAGCAGGAAGCCGTAGCCGGAGTCGGTGGTGATCCCGGTGAGCCAGAACATCGAGAAGGCGATCAGCAGCAGCCCGGCGGTCATCAGCGGGCGCGAGCCGACCTTGTCCGCCATGCGCCCGGCGATCGGCCCGGTGATCATCACGACGATCGTCGAGGGCAGGAAGCGCAGCCCGGCCTGAAGCGGCGAGTAGCCGAGGATGTCCTGCATGTACAGGGCCAGGTAGAAGAACATCGCGAGCATCGCGAAGGAGACGACGAAGGCGACGAGGTTCGCGCCAAGGAAAGAGCGCGAGCGGAAGAAGGCGAAGTCGACCATCGGGAAGCGGCGGTGCAGCTCGACCCAAGCGAACGTCGACAGGCCCACGAGCGCGACGGCGAACAGGATCAGCACGCGCGTGGAGCCCCAGCCCCACGAGTTGCTCTCGACGAGCCCAAGAACGAGCGCGGCGAGCCCGACGGTGATCGCGGCGACGCCGGGCAGGTCGACCTCGGCGAGCACGCGTTTCGCCTTCTCGTCGCGCGACTCGTGCGTGGCGAAGGAGGTGACGAGCACCGCGATCGCGGCGACGGGCACGTTCAGGAAGAAGATCGACTGCCAGCTCACTTCCTGCACGAGCACACCGCCGACGACGGGCCCGATCGCGAGCGCCATCGCGGAGACCCCTGCCCACGTCCCGATCGCCCGCCCGCGCTCCTGCGGCGGGAACGTGTTCGTGATGATCGAGAGCGTCGCGGGCATCATGAAGCCGGAGCCGATGCCCTGCACGGCACGGAAGGCCACGAGCCAGGTGTCGCTCTGCGCGAGGCCGATCAGGAAGCTCGAAGCGCCGAAGATCGTGACGCCGAGCAGGAACATGCGCCGGCGGCCGAACAGGTCGCCAAGGCGCCCGGCGGTGACGAGCAGCACCGCGAAGGAGAGCGTGTAGGCATTGACGGTCCACTCCAGCGAGGAGGTCGTCGCGTGCAGGTCGCGCTGGATCGAAGGCAGCGCGACGTTCACGACGGTGTTGTCGAGCATGATCATGAACAGCGCGAAGCACATCGCCGCGAGCGTCCACCACTTGCGGTTCTCCTCGCTCAGGCGCAGCAGTTCGATCCGTCGGGTCATGGCGTGGGGACCTCCTCTGTGGGGCGGTAGGCGGCGATCTCGGCCCGCCGGGCGAGGATCAGCTCGAGCGCGGCAGCGAGCGCGTGGGCCTGCTCGTCGTCGAGCGAGTCCATCAGCTCGTGCAGCGCGGACAGGCGCGCCTCGTTCAGCGCCCGTGGCGCGGCGTGGCCGGCGTCGGTGAGCCGGACGCGCTTCATGCGGCGGTCGGCGGAGTCCTCTTCGCGCAGCACGTAGCCGCGCTCGAACAGGCCGTCGACCGCTCGGCTCATCGCTGGCAGCGAGACGCCGAGCGATTCGGCGAGCGCCTTCACCGAACGGCCCTCGCCCTCGTCCTCGGACTCCAGCAGGCACAGCGCCTTGATCTGGGTGAAGGACAGGTCGAGCTCGCCGACCTTCTGGAAGATCCCGACGTTCGCGCTGCGCATCAGGAAGCTCGCCAGCGCATACATGTCGCGGGTCAGCTCGTCGCGTAAGGCCGTGGGTACGGGCGAAATCGATTGCATTAGAGCAACTTTATATCGTCAGGCAACAATTCCATCTGTGAGCTGGATCACAGTGGCGCCGGGCACCGGCGCGCCTATGCTGGCTCGATGAGCGCCACGGCAATCTTCATCGTCGTGGCCCTGCTGGCGATGGCCGTCGGCGACGTGCTCGCCGTGCGGACGATCCTGAAACGCAAGCGCCGGACGCGCTCAGCCGGCGTCGGCGAAGGGCAGCTCCACGACCTCGGCGGAGGCCCCGCCCGCGCCCACGCGAAGGCTCGCCCCGGGCTCGGCCTCGCGCCGCACGAGCGCGAGGGCGATCGGCCCGAGCGCGGGGGAGAGGGCGACGGTGCCAAGCCGCCCCACGACCCGCTCGCCTAGACGCAGCTCCGCCCTGGGCTCGGCCGGCGCCGACAGGCGCAGCCCCCGCAGGTGGCGGTTGGGCTTGCCCTTGTAGAACAGGCGGGCGACGGTCTCCTGGCCGACGTAGCAGCCCTTCGTGAAGTTGACGGCGCGCTCGTTCAGACCGGCCTCCTGCGGGATCGTCGTGGCGTCGATGTCGAGGCCGAAGCGGGGGCGGCCCCCTTCCACCCGCAGGCACTCGGCGGCGGCCTCGGAGACGGGCTCGGCCCCGCGCGCGAGCAGCGCGGCTTGCAGGCGCTCGGTGTCCGCGGAGTCGCACAGCAGGTCGACCCCCACGTCGGTGCGAACCGCCAGCGCGTGCACGCCCTCGACTTCTGCCGGCGTGCTGGAGTGCTCATCGGAGGGGAGGCCGGCCTCGCCGAGCCCGGCGATCCGCTCGGACTCCGGCCCGATCAGCGACAGCAGCCCCCGCTCCAGCGTGCGCTTGTGCAGCTCGACCTGGTAGCCGATCTTGAAGCGGCGGATCATGTCGAACAGCTCCTGCAGCGCGACGCGCTCGGTGTCGAGCAGCAGTTCGACCGGAGAGGCCTCGCCGTCGCCGTCGGCGTCCGGCGCGGCGACGGACAGGATCCGCAGGTCGCCGAGCATCTTGCCCTTGTGCGTCAGGAAGGCGGCGTAGCGGCCTTCGCCGGCGCGCAGGCCTGCCAGCTCATTGGTGACCTGCCCGTTCAGGAACTCGACGGCGCCCGCTCCGGTCAGCGCGAGCTTGCCGCGCTCGGAGCGGTCCAGCAGGCCGCAGCCCTCGCGCAGGACCCCGAGCTCGTGGGTGGCTGTATCGCTGGTGGCGGCCACGCATCCGAGCATAGCCACGCTAGGCTTGCGGGCGATGGGCCTGGCCGACACCTTCCAGCAGGTCGTGGACTCGCTGCCGGACGACTGGACCGACCTCGAGCTGGACATGCGCCTGACGGACGAGTCGCGCTACGTCGAGGCCTCGCTGTACCTCACGACCTGCAACGCGCGCCCTTATTCCAAGCACGACTGGCACTGGCGCCTGATCATCGCCCACCGCTTCGGTCACGCCGCCTCGGCGCAGACGGTGCACGGCACGCTGGCGCTGCTGGACGAAGCCGGGATCGAGGCGGAGCTGGTCGTGCGCGAGACGCGCAGCGGCCGCGCGGAGATCACCCACGGCTGGGGCCGCCCGCAGTCGGCTCGCGAGGAGTTTCGCCGCATCCGGGCCCAGTAGCGATGGCGCGCGTGCTCGCGCTGGTGCCGGACCTGCTGTTCGGCTCGAACGTCCAGGGCTCGCTGCGCGCCGCGGGCCACGAGGTGGAGATGGTGGGCGACGAGCGGCGCGCCCGCGAGCTGCTGGCGGCCGGGCCCGCGGGCGTGCTGGTGGTCGACATGACCGATGACTCCTTCGACGGCGCCGCGGTGCGCGGCGCGCTGGCGGCGGAGGGGCTGCTGGAAGGGGTGCCCTCGCTGGCCTTCTACTCGCACGTCGACGCCGCGACGGGCGAGCGTGCCCGCGCCGCGGGCTTCGACCTCGTCGTCCCGCGCTCGCGGATGGCGCGCGAAGGGCCGCAGCTGATCGCGCGCCTCGCCGGGGACGGGTGAGCGCGGGCGGGGCGGGGATGGACGCACGGACGCGGCTGCGCACGGCGCTGGAAAGCCCGTTCTTCGACTTCGCGCCCTGGATCGTGATGTCGCTGTTCGTGGGGCCGCAGCGCTTCGTGCTGGCGGTCTCGCTCGCCACCGCGTGCGCCTGTGCGATCGCGGGGGCGAACTGGCTGCTGGGGGTGAAGCCGAAAGTGATGGACGACGTGGGGATGGCCTTCTTCGCGGCGCTCGTCGTCGTGGGGCTCGTGGTCGACGACGTCACGCGGCATTGGTTCGAGCGCTGGTCCGGCGACCTCTCGAACGTGCTGATCATGCTGATCGCGCTGGGCTCGATCGCCGTTCGCAGGCCGTTCACGGTCCAGTACGCGCACGAGACGATCGCGCCCGAGCACTGGGAGACCGAGCAGTTCCGGCGCCTGAACTACCGCGTCACGTGGGTGTGGGTCGGGGCGTTTGCGCTCACGGCGCTCGTCGGCTTCCTGGGCGACGGCCCGCTGAAACAGCCCGACAACATCTGGACGAACTGGATCGTGCAGATCGCGGCGCTGATCCTGGCGCTGCGCTTCACGGAGTGGTACCCCGACCACGCGATCGCGCGCGAGCTGATGGAGCGCGGCGAGCCGACCGAGCCGCCGCCGACCGTGCGCGAGCTGGTGATCCCGCTGGCGGGCTACCTGATCCCCGTCGGGATCGTGGTGCTCTGCGTCGGCGGCGCGCCTTGGTGGGTCGGCGCGGGCTTGATCGCGATCGGGGCGCTCGCGGCACACCGGCTCGGCCTGGAAGAGGAGGTCGTCGAGGAGGCGGAGGAGGAGCGGATCGAGCGCGCGGGAGCCGCCTAGCCCGCGGCGGCGGCCTCGCGCTCGCGCCGCTGCATGAGCGGGTGCTTCGGCGAGGCGCCCGGCCCCGGCTGGGCGCTGGCCTCGCGCGCGCTGACCCGCGCGCCGCAGCGCTCGCAGATGCGGTGCTCGTCGACGCGGCCTCCGCAGCCGCGGTGTTCCAGCAGCACGGCGGGGCCTCCCGGGGGCGTGGCGTGGCGGTCGCCCCACTGCATCAGCGAGACGACGATCGGCCACAGGTCGACGCCCTTCTCGGTGAGCCGGTACTCGTGGCGGGGGGGACGCTCCTGGTAGAGGCTGCGCTCCAGCACGCCCTGCTCGACCAGCCGCTCCAGCCGCGATTGCAGCACGTTGCGGGCGATCCCGAGGTTCGCCTGGATCTGGTCGAAGCGCCGCAGTCCCAGGAACACGTCACGCAGGATCAGCAGCGACCAGCGCTCGCCGACGATCTCCAGCGCGCCGGCGATGCTGCACGTCTGCGTCTTGTACTCGTTCCCCAGCATCCCGTGTCGATCCTCCGCCGTATGTTCCGATTAAGGACGACCTCACGGTCGTCCTTCCTATAAAAATAACAGGAGTTAGTTGCATCACGCAACCTTATGCTAGGGTCCGTTGCGTCAAGCAACCGAGACGGGCGGTGGTCATGCAACGGAAATGGGCGGTATCGCTGATCGTGTGCGTCGGGGTCTTCATGGCGAGCCTCGACCTGTTCATCGTCAACATCGCCTTTCCCTCGATCTCCAGGCACTTCGGCGGCGCCTCGCTGGGGTCGCTGTCGTGGATCCTCTCGGGCTACGCGATCGTGTTCGCGGCGCTGCTGGTGCCCGCGGGCCGCTGGGCCGACGCGTTCGGGCGCAAGCGCGCCTTCCTGCTTGGCCTCGCGGTCTTCGTCGCCTCCAGCGCCGCCTGCGCGCTGGCGCCCTCGGTCGGCTTCCTGATCGGCGCCCGCGTCGTGCAGGCGGTGGGCGGCGCGCTGATGCTGCCCACCTCGCTGGGCCTGATGCTGCCGGAGTTCGGCCCGCACGAGCGCCACGTCGCGATCGGGGCCTGGGCCGCCACGGGAGGCATCGCCGCCGCGGCGGGACCGCCGCTCGGCGGGCTGCTCGTGCAGGCCGATTGGCGGCTGGTCTTCCTCGTGAACGTGCCCGTCGGATTGCTCGGCCTGGCCTTCGGCCTGCGCACGCTGGTCGAGCGCCGCGAGCAGAGCGCGCTGCGCCCGGACCTCGTCGGCGCCGGCGGGCTGATCCTCGCCGTGGGCGCGCTCGTCGTCGCGATCGTCAAGGGCCAGGAATGGGGCTGGGACTCCGCGCAGGTGGTCGTGCTGCTCGCCGCGAGCGTCGCGTTGCTGCCGGCGATCTGGTGGCGCTCCGAACGCCACGACGCGCCGATCGTCGAGCCCGCGATGCTGCGCGTGCGCACGTTCGGCCTCGCCGTCGGCGCCTCCGTCCTGTTCTTCGCCGGGTTCGGGGCGATGCTGCTGCAGGGCGTGCTGTTCCTCACCGGCCCGTGGCACGAGGGCGTGCTGAGCGCCGGCCTGATGCTGTTCCCCGGACCCGCGATGGCCACCGCCTTCTCGATCCCCTCCGCGCGTCTCGGCGCCCGCTACGGCTACCGCGTGCCCGGCACGATCGGGGCGCTGCTGTTCTCGGCGGGCTCCGTGTGGTTCATCACCCGCACGGGCGCCACGCCCAACTACGCCCCAGACTTCCTCCCGGGCTTCATGATCGGCGGCGCGGGCGTCGGCCTGATGATCCCGACGCTCACCGGCGCCGGCGCCTCCTCGCTGCCGCCCGAGCGCTTCGCCACCGGCGCCGCGGTGCTGACGATGGGCCGGCAGATCGGCGCCGCGCTCGGCGTCGCGCTGCTCGTCGCGGTGCTGGGCGACGGGGCCAGCGTCGCCGACTTCCACACCACCGCCCTGATAACCGTCGCCGGCGGCCTCGCCGCCGGCCTCGCACTGGCCGCGATCGGGCCGCCCGCGCTGAATGCGGCGGACGCGGACGGCCCGTCGCGGCCGGTGATCTCCGAGCCCGTGATGGACCCGCTGATCGCCGAGCCGCTGATCGAGGAGGCCGCATGAGCGCCGAGACGCAGATCGACGCCGCGACCCGCGCGCGCACCTTCACCTGGCAGGACCCCGCCGCCACGGCGGCGGAGGGCCTGAAGCTCGCGGGGCTCGACTACATCCTGAAGATCGCCGCGGGCGAGCTGCCCGCGCCGCCGATCGCGCGGCTGCTCGAGATGGAGATCGTCGAGGCCGAAGAGGGCCGGGCCGTGTTCGCGCTGACGCCCGCCGAGTGGATGTACAACCCGATCGGGATGGTCCACGGCGGGATCGCCGCGACGATCCTCGACTCCTGCATGGGCTGCGCCGTGCACACCACGCTGCCGGCTGGCGTCGGCTACACCACCACCGACGTCCAGGTCCGCTACAACCGCGCGATGGGCGGCGCCACGGGGCGGGTGCTGGCTGAGGGCCGGGTCGTGCACGGCGGGCGGCGCACCGCCACCGCGGAGGGGCGCCTGCTCACCGAGGCCGACGGGACGTTGATCGCCCACGGCAGCACCGGCTGCGCGATCCTGCGCTAGCTGGCCTCCGGCGCGGGCGCGCGCCCGATCGCCGCCAGTTCCTCCTCGCTCGGTTCCAGCGGCACGATCGCGCCGTTCGGCACGCGCTGGCCGTAGGGCAGCCAGCGGCCGATCCGCACCGACAGCGCGGCACGGATCACCATTCCGTGGCAGACCACGAGCGTCGGCATCTCCCCCGCGGCTTCGACGTCGTCCAGCGCTGCGCCGACGCGCTCCTCCTGCTGCAGGAAGGACTCGCCGCCCGGAAAGGCGAAGTCGGGGTCGGCGTTCGCGAAGGCGTCGAACAGCTCGGGGGCTTCGCCGCGCACGTCGACGAACGTGCGGTTGGTCCAGTCGCCGGCGTCGGTCTCCATGAAGCGCGCGTCCTCGTGGGGTTCGAGGCCCGTCGCCGCCGCGACGGCGTCCGCGGTTTCGCGGGCTCGCCGCAGCGGGCTGCACCACAGCGCGGCGAAGCCGTAGGAGGTGGCGCGCTCAGCCAGCTCCGCAGCCTGCTCGCGCCCGAGGTCGTCGAGCGGCACTTCCTGCTGGCCCTGGAAGCGCCCCTCGTGGTTGTAGGCAGTGCGGCCGTGGCGGGCAAGGTAGATCCCGCCGGGGGAACGGTCGGTCATTGCCACCAGCCCCGGCTCAGGATTCGGCCCGGCTCAAGCGAGGTCGAACCGGTCGAGGTTCATGACCTTGTCCCAGGCGGCGACGAAGTCGCGCGCGAACTTCTCCTTCGCGTCGTCGGCGGCGTAGACCTCCGCCAGCGCCCGCAGCACGGAGTTCGCGCCGAACACGAGGTCGAACGAGGTCGCCGTCCACTTCGCCTCGCCGCTGCGCCGGTCGGTGCCCTGATAGACGTTCGCGGACGAGCCGTTGCCGTTCGGGCTGGACGCCTTCCACTCCGTGCCCATGTCCAGCAGGTTCACGAAGAAGTCGTTGCTCAGCGTTTCCGACCGACCGCCGAAGACGCCGTGGGCGGAGCCGCCGACGTTCGCGCCCAGGGCGCGCATGCCGCCGAGCAGGACCGTCATCTCGGGAGCCGTGAGGTCGAGCATGAAGGCGCGCTCCAGCAGGCCGTGCTCCAGCACCAGCGGCTCGCCCTTGCCGAGGTAGCTGCGGAACGCGTCGGCCCGCGGCTCGAGCACCGCGAAGGAGTCGGCGTCGGTCTGCTCCTGGGAGGCGTCGGTGCGGCCGGGGGCGAACGGGACCGAGACGTCCAGGCCCGCGTTCTTCGCGGCCTGCTCGACCGCGGCGCAGCCGCCGAGCACGATCACGTCCGCGAGCGAGACCCGCTTGCCGCCTGGCTGGGCGTCGTTGAACTCGCGCTGCACCTGCTCCAGGGCCTGTAGCGCGCCGGCCAGCTCGGCCGGCTCGTTGACCTCCCAGTCCTTTTGCGGGGCGAGCCGGATGCGGGCGCCGTTCGCGCCGCCGCGCTTGTCGGTGGCGCGGAACGAGGAGGCGGCCGCCCAGGCCGTCGCCACCAGGCGCGAGATCGACAGGCCCGAGTCGAGCAGCTTCTGCTTCAGCGCCGTGGCGTCGGCCTCGTCGATCAGCTCGTGGTCGACCGCCGGCACGGGGTCCTGCCACAGCTGCGGCTCGGGGATCGAGGGCCCCAGGTAGCGCGAGACGGGGCCCATGTCGCGGTGCAGGAGCTTGTACCAGGCCTTCGCGAACGCCTCCGCGAGCTGGTCGGGGTTCTCGTAGAAGCGCCGGGAGATCGGCTCGTAGACGGGGTCGACCCGCAGCGCCAGGTCCGTCGTCAGCATCATCGGCGCGTGGCGCTTGGAGGAGTCGTGTGCGTCCGGCACCGTGTCCTGCGCCTCTGGGTTCTTCGGCGTCCACTGCTTAGCGCCCGCGGGACTCTCGGTCAGCTCCCACTCGTACTCGAACAGGTTCTCCAAAAAGCCGTTGTCCCACTTCGCGGGGTCCTTCGTCCACGCGCCCTCGAGGCCGCTCGTCAACGTCAACGCGCCGTTGCCGCTGCCCTCGCTGTTCTTCCAGCCAAGGCCCTGCTGCTCAAGCGGGGCCGCCTCGGGCTCGGGGCCGATCTTGTCGGGGTCGACCGCGCCGTGGGTCTTGCCGAAGGTATGCCCGCCGACGATCAGCGCCACCGTCTCTTCGTCGTTCATCGCCATGCGGGCGAACGTCTCGCGGATGTCCGCCGCGGCGGCGAGCGGGTCGGGGTCGCCGTTCGGGCCCTCGGGGTTGACGTAGATCAGGCCCATCTGCACGGCGCCGAGCGGTTTCGCCAGCTGGCGCTTGCCGCTGTAGCGCTCGTCGCCCAGCCAGGTGTCCTCCGGCCCCCAGAAGATCTCGTCCGGCTCCCAGATGTCCTCGCGGCCGAAGCCGAAGCCGAAGGTCTGAAAGCCCATCGACTCCATCGCGACGTTGCCGGTATAGACCAGCAGGTCGGCCCAGGAGAGCTTACGGCCGTACTTCTGCTTGATCGGCCACAGCAGCCGCCGCGCCTTGTCGAGGCTCGCGTTGTCGGGCCAGCTGTTCAGCGGCGCGAAGCGCTGCGCTCCCTGGCCGCCGCCGCCGCGCCCGTCGGCGATCCGGTAGGTGCCCGCGGCGTGCCAGCTCATGCGGATGAACAGCGGGCCATAGTGGCCGTAGTCGGCGGGCCACCAGTCCTGCGAGGTGGTCATCAGCTCGATCAGGTCCCGGCGCAGCGCCTCGACGTCGAGCGTCGCGAACTCCTTGGCGTAGTCGAAGCCCTCGCCCAGCGGGTCCGAGAGCGAGGAGTGGCGGTGCAGCACGCTCAGGTCGAGCTGGTCCGGCCACCAGTCCTGGTTGCTCCTGGGGAGGTGGGCCTTGACCTTGGGGCTCGCGATCGCCGGGTTCTCGCTCTCGCTGACGCTCTTCGTCATGTCGTTCCTGTCCTTTTCTCTGCTCGATCCGATGGGCGAGGACGAGGGTATCGATGCGGGCGCGATCGGGTGGCGGAGCGAGAGAAGTTCTGCCTACCACTACACGCTGATCAAGCGCCCGTCGCGGCCGGCGGCTTTCGCAAGCGCGTCGTCGAGTGTGATCAGGCCGGCGTCAAGCCAGCGCGCCAGCGCCAGGTACGCGGCGTCGTAGGTCGTGAGGTTGAAGCGGAGCTTCCAGATGGCCGGTATCAACTCGCGGATCGGGTACGTCAGCGTGCGCAGTTCGGTAAGGGTCTTCACTGCTTCGATCGCCACCGCCTCATTCAGCATTCCGCGGAGCGAGTAGCGGCGCAGGGCGGACAGCACCTCGGCGTGAAAATGAGCTGGAACGTGCAACTCGCTGTTGACCGAGAGCACATCGAGGATGGCGTCGGCGCGTCGCTGGGCGAGCAGCACCTCTGCGATCGCGCTGGAGTCAGCGACGATCAAATCGGCTTGCGCGCCCGCTCGGCCGCGATCGCTTCGGCGGGCGTTTCGTCGAGCTCGACGGGCGTCAGCTTGGCTGCGCGAGCCACCCATTCCTGCATCGTCGGTCGAGGCGACAGCAACCGCAGCTCATCGAGCAAATAGTCCGAAAGCGTCTTTCCGTTCTGCGCCGCGCGCGCCTTCAGTTCCTTGTGGAGATCGTCCGGGACGTTGCGAATCTGGATCATCGGCACAACTCCTGAAGAGTAGCATGCGATTCGCATGCTGTAGACGGCTGTCTGTCATTGCTTGTGCTGCTCGGTAGCTCTTCCGACGAGCAGCGGGCGGCGGGACAGGCCGACTTCAGGTCGCCAGGCGCTCAGCCGTGAAACACGGCCTCGACGTTGTGCCCGTCGGGGTCGAGCACGAAGGCGCCGTAGTAGCCCTCGCCGTAGTGCGGGCGCGGGCCCGGGGGCCCGTGTTCGGTGCCACCGGCCGCGAGCGCCGCCTCGTGAAAGGCGTGCACCTGCTCGATCGTGTCGGCCGCGAAGGCGACGTGGACCGGCGCGCCGACCCGGTAGTCGGTCGAGATCGCGAAGTCCATCTTCTCCGCGCTGCCGAACTCGATCTCGCTCGGCAGGACCTCGCTCGTGTTCGTCTGGTCGAAGCCGAGCGGCGCGAGCGCCCGCAGGTAGAACTCCTTGCTGCGCTGCAGGTCGCTGACGCCGACGGTGATGTGGTCGATCATCACTCTCCGCGTCGGCACGCCGCCGACTCTAACGCGACCACGGCGGGCTCCGCGCGCCGCCGGTGCGCCGGCGCAAGCGTCATAGACTGCGCCCATGCGCCGCCGGGTGACCTTCTCGCGCAACCTGACGCTGTCGCTCTCGCGGACCTGCCGCTGCTACTGCAAGTACTGCGCCTTCGCGACCCACCAGGCGCATCTGCACTCGCCCGAGGAGGTGCTCGGGATCCTCGACGGCGCCGCCCGCCGCAACGTCAAGGAGCTGCTGGTGCTGACGGGCGAGAAGCCGGAGGTCAACCCGGGCGTCGCCGCCCGTCTGGCCGAGTACGGGCACGAGGACTTCACCGCCTACGTCGTCTGGGCGTGCGAGCGCGCGCTGGAGCGCGGCCTGCTGCCGCACACGAACCTGGGGGTGCTCTCCTCCGAGGATCTCGCCCGCCTGCGCGAGGTGACCGCCTCGCAGGGGCTGATGCTCGAGTCGATCTCGGAGCGCCTGATGGAGACGGTCCACGCGGGCTCGCCCACCAAGCACCCCGCCCGCCGCCTGGAGACGATCCGCGCCGCGGGCGAGCTGAAGATCCCGTTCACGAGCGGCGTGCTCGTGGGGATCGGCGAGACCGAGCAGGAGCGCGTCGCCTCGCTGGAAGCGATCGCGCAGGTGCACGCCGAGCACGGGCACATCCAGGAGGTGATCCTCCAGAATTTCGTTCCCCACCAGCGCTACTACGGCGAAGAGCCGGCGGAGATCGCCGACGCCGCCGCGCGGGACTACTGGCGCACCGGCGTCGCCGACCACCGCCCGCAGCTGCCGCTGCCCGACTGGGCCAGTCCCGTCACGATCGAGGACATGAAGCGCCTCGTCGCCGAGGCCCGGCGCCTGATGCCCGAGGTCGGCATCCAGATCCCGCCGAACCTCGCGGACTGGTGGGGAGAGCTGGTCGCCGCCGGCGCCACCGACCTTGGCGGCCTGTCCGCGAACGGCGACCACATCTCGCCGGAGCATCCCTTCCCCTCGCCGCACCAGGTGCGCAAGCGCCTGCAACGCGACGGCTACGCGCTGACCGAGCGGCTGTGCGTCTACTCCGACTACATCGACCCCGAGTGGGTCGCGCCCGCGGTGCTGGACACGATCAAGGTCAAGTACTGGAGCTTCATCCCGCGACGCGGCTCGGGCCGCACCGAGCCGCCGGCGCCGATCAGGCTCGACCTCGTGCCGCGCGCGATCGAGCGTGCCCGTGCGGGTGGGGCGCTGGGCCCCGAGGAGCTGACCGCGATGTTCGCCGAGACGCGCCCGGAGGCGATCGAGGCGATGCGCGAGGCCGCCGACGAGCTGCGCGCCGAGCTCGCGGGGGAGACCGTGACGTTCGTGGTGAACCGCAACATCAACGTCTCGAACGTCTGCACCGTCGGCTGCGCCTTCTGCGGGTTCGGCCAGGGCAAGCGCTCGCCCGACGCCTACGAGCACGACCGCGAGGAGTTCGCCCGCCGCGTGCACGAGGCCGTCGCCTACGGCGCCACCGAGCTGTGCATCCAGTCGGGCATCCATCCCGACTGGTCGCTGGAGGACTACCTGGGCTGGCTGCGCTTCGCGAAGGAGCTGGCGCCGCAGCTGCACCTGCACGCCTACAGCCCGATGGAGATCGCGCACATGTGCGACATCTCCGGCCTGCCGCCGTCGGAGGTGTTCGCGCGGCTGCGCGACGCGGGGCTCGGCTCGACGCCCGGGACCGCGGCGGAGGTCCTGCACGACGGCGTGCGCGAACGCATCTCGCCGAACAAGCTGCCGGTCGCGCGCTGGGTCGAGATCATCGAGGCGTCGCACCGCGCCGGGCTGCGCTCGACCTCGACGGTGATGTTCGGCCACATCGAGGAGCCCTGGGAGCTGGCGGAGCACATGCGCGTCGTGCGCGGGCTTCAGGAACGCACCGGCGGGATCACGGAGTTCGTGCCGCTGTCGTTCATCCCCTTCCAGACGCTGCTGGGCCGCACGCACGGCGTCGAGGAGATCTCCCGCGAGGAGAACCTCAAGCACACCGCGGTGTTCCGGCTCGCGCTGGGGCGCACGATCCCCAATCTCCAGGCCTCGTGGGTGAAGATGGGCCTCGACGCCGCGACCGAGGCGCTGCGCTGGGGCGTGAACGATCTCGGCGGCACGCTGATGGAGGAGTCGATCAGCCGCCTCGCCGGCAGCTATCACGGCACGAAGCTCGACCCGCCCGAGCTGGTCGCCGCGGCGCATCGCGCGGGGCGGCCCGCCGCCGAGCGCACGACGCTGTACGAGATCAGGCGCCGCTACGCCGTCGGCGACGGCGGCGAAGTCCCCGTCGCGGCCTAGGCGCGCCGCTTCGGCGGCTGCGCGGTGCGCGGCCGGGAAGCTTGTTCGACGGCGCCCACGGCGGCGGCCACGGTGTAGGGGTGCGTGTACGGCGCCATGTGGCCGCCGTGGATCATCTCCAGCCGCGCGTCGGGCAGCTCCGCGGCGAGTCGCCTCCCGTAGACGGGCTTGACGAGCTGGTCGTGCTCGCCCTGGATCACGATCGCGGGAACGTCGATCGAGCCGAGCCGCGGGTCGATCCGGTCGAACACGCCGTTCGCCTCCAGCTCCTCGCCCGCGTAGGCCTTCAGGTTGCCGCTCGTCATGTTGATCGCCAGCACGCGGTGTTTATGCGCGGGGGCGACCGGCTGCGGGTCGAAGGCTTCGGCGTCGACGATGTTCGCGGTGATCGTCCTGAGCAGCTGCGAGAAGGTGGCGTTCGCGATCGGGCGCACCACCGGCAGCTGCAGGAAGTTCACGAAGTGCGATTGCAGGCGCTCGAAGGAGGCGACGTGGGTGCCGGCCGCGGCCGCGTCCACGAGCACCAGGCCCCGCGCCTGGCCGGGGTAGCGCTCGGCGAAGCCCAGCGCCATCGTCCCGCCGTAGGAGTGGCCGACGACGATCGGGCGCTGCACGTGCAGCCGCTGCATCAGCGCCCGCAGCACTTCGAGCTGGCGGTGGAACTTCATGTAGCCGTCGCCGGACCAGCCGAACCCCGGCCGGTCGATCGCGATCGTGCGGCGGCCCGCCAGCAGCGGCGTCACCTCGTTCCAGTCTTCCGCGGTGCCGGGAAGGCCGTGCAGCAGCACGACCGGCGTGCCGCCCCCGGGCCTTTCTATGTAGTGGATGCGCACGCCGTCCACCGTCACGAACGAGCCGCGCGGCTTCGGCTCGCCGGGCAGGCGCCCGTACGTCCAGTTCAGCACGACGATCGCGAGCGCCAGCGCCGCGACGACGCAGAGCAGGATCCTCAGGAACCTGCGCATCTATGTGCCCCCCGGCATCGTGCGCAGCCTATCTGCGCCGCCGCCGGGCCGCGATCGCGTTTCCCGACTGCCGTCAGCCGCGCGCGAACTGCCCGTGGAAGCTGAACGGGATGTGGTGCGGCACGCGCGCCCGCGCCAGCTCGCTGAGGTCGGCGGCGTCCAGCACCAGCAGGAACGAGCTTTCCGCGGCCGAGTCCAGCACCACCGAGAGCAGCACGCCGTCGTCCTCGTCCTGCGCCTCGGGGCGCGCGACGAACACCGGCTCGCCGGGGTAGCAGCCGCGCTCGGCCCAGGAGAGCGTGGAGCCGTCGTGCGTGTCGATCTTGACGATCTGCTCGAGCCAGCCGCTGGGGCCGTTGCCGTTGCCCCACACGTAGCGGTAGGGGCGCTCGTTGCAGCGCCCGTAGTTGATCCGCGGCAGCTCGACCTCCGTCTCGGAGAGCCGTTCGCGCCGCACCGAGCGGTCGGTCAGCCCCAGGCGGAAGCGGGTCAGCTCGGCGGGCTGGATCGGCTTGCCCGCGCGCAGGCGGTCCAGGTAGAGGTCCTCGATCACGCCTGCGTCCGCGAAGGCGCACAGGTCGACGACGACCTCGTCGCCGTCCTCGTAGGCGTTGACGTGGTGGAAGGCGAAGCAGGGGTCGGCCCGGAAGCCGCCGACCGACTCGCCCGTGGCGCGGTCGACGAGCGTGAAGCGCGTGCCGCGCTCGGGCTTCCACTTGTAGTTCTCGATGTAGGGCCGCCCCGACAGCGCGAGCGCCAGCGGGTTGACGAGGAGCGGGAACTCCGCCAGCACGAGCCAGCGCTCGGTCAGGCCGAAGGAGTGCATGTAGGCGGGCTCCTTGACGGGCTGTGAGCCGAGCAGGCGAGGCTCGCTGGCGTCGGGGTCGACCGCGAAGAAGCGATAGCTGCTGACGCGCCCGAGCTTCGCCGCGTAGTTGAGCATGCCGCCGCTGGCGCGGTCCAGGTGCGGGTGCGCGGTCGTGAGCTGCCCCGGGACCTCGTAGGGCTGCACGCCGGCGGTCTGCAGCGTCTGCGGGTCAAACTGCACCGGCATCGGCGTCTCGGTCATCGAGATGAAGCGCTCGCCGAGCCGCGTCACGTTGACGTTGGCGTTGTCCGGCAGCGTCTTGCCGGGCGCGAACAGCGTCTGCACGCGCTTGAACAGCGAGCGGCACGGGTCGGTGGCGAACTCGCCGTAGACCATGTGTCCCTGCTCCTGCGCGGAGCGGTAGTTGCGGCTGTGCAGATAGCGGTTGCCGTAGGAGGCCCTGCCCTCGGCGATCGTGAAGCGGTGCAGCATCGCCAGCCCGTCGAACCAGTGGCGCAGCTGCCGCTCCCCGACCTCGAATTTCGCGGGGCCGGTGCGCAGCAGCGAGCCCGACAGCCACGGCGGCAGCTCGCCGCTGACGGGCAGCTCTCCCACTTCGATCTCCTGCTCCAGCGTCGTGAAGCCGAGCGTCGGCACCGCGGCAAGGCCGTCGGCGCGAGGGGTCGCAGGGTGCTCGGGTGCGTCGGGCTGGGTGGCGGGACCGGCCATAACAATGCCTCCTGAATGGTTCGACTCGAACCATTCGTACCGTACGCTAGTCTGCGAGGCATGTCAAGCGCGGACCGGGGCGCGGGCGTGCGCCTCACGGAGACCTCCTACATCGTGCTGGGCCTGCTGGAGCAGGGCGAGCCCGCGACGCCGTACGACCTCAAGCAGTTCGCGCAGCTGAGCACCAACAACTTCTGGACGGTGCCGCACACGCAGCTCTACACCGAGTGCGCGCGCCTGGCGGCCGAGGGGCTGCTCGACGAGCGCCGGGAGGAGGCCGGCAGGCGCAGGCGCATCTATCGCCTGACCGGGCGCGGGCGCGAGGCGCTGGAGGAGTGGCGCAGCGAGCCGGCGAGCGACCTCTACGAACTGCGCGACGCCGCGACCCTGAAGCTGTTCTTCGGCGGTGACCCCCGGCGGCTGGCGGCGTCACAGCTGCAAGCCCACAGGAGCCGGCTGCAGGAGTACGAGCAGCTAGCGGAGGGAGCGGAGGGCCTGCCGGAAGGCCAGCGCCTGGCGCTCGAGTGCGGCCTTGGCCACGAGCGCGAGTTCATCCGTTTCTGGTCGCGCATCGCCGAGGAGGAGTGAACCGGCGCCGGCGGCGACCGCGCCGGTGGGGCGGTCAGTCCGCGGCGGAGAGCGGCCGGTACCCGGCGCAGAGCACCCGCATCCAGGCGATCTGCCCGTCCTGCTCGGTCAGGTAGGCCTGCTGCTCGACGAGGAACCGGCCTTCGGGATTCTCGACGACGAAGCGATAGCCCACGCGTTCGCGGTCCGCGAAGCGGTCGGTCTCCAGGTGCTCCAGCGTGCGGATCTCGTCGCTGTCTTCGAACCAGTGACCGAAGGCGATCGCGATCATCTCCTCCGGGCTGGAGGCCTCCCAGGTGTATTTCGGCGTCAGCGCACGGAAGTCCACGGCAGGCGCGAGCAGCTCCTTCAGCCGCTCGGCGTCCTTGCGCTGCAGGGCGTGGGCGAAGTCGCTTCCGAGCGTCGCGGTTTCGAGCATGCGGGCATTCTCCTGGATCGAAGAGGGGCTTGTCAGTGCAGTTCCTCACAGATGCGCGAGGCCTGCGTCCCGGCTAGAGGAACAGGTCCTCCTCCGCGGGGCGCAGCAGCGCCGCCGCCCCCGGCCCGTCCTCGACGGTGAGCAGCCGCTCGAGGCCCGCGACGACGGCGACGGGCTCGCCGGAGTCCTTCGCCCGCACCAGCTCGCCGAGCGCCGCGAGCGCGTCGGCGAGCGCGAGCCACGTCGCCCGCAGCTGCATCCCGCGCGCGTCGTGGCGCCCGCGCCAGTCCTGTAGCGGGTCGAGGCCCGCGAGCCCGATCGCGACGTCGACCTGCCCGTGCCGCCAGGCGCGCCCGAAGCTGTCGGCGATCAGCACGGCGACCTCGACGCCGCAGGACTGCGCGAGCCCCGCGCGGAGCCGGCGCGCGGAGCCGTCGGGGTCGCGCGGCAGCAGCACCAGCGTGTCCTCCGCGGCGTTGGAGGCGTCGACGCCGGCGTTCGCGCAGACGAAGCCGTGGTGCGTGCGCGAGATCAGCACGCCGCGCTCGGCGCGCACGACCTCGCGCGTCTGGTCCAGCACGACCTGGACGGCCCGCGGATCGCGGGGCTGGCCCGTTTCGGCCGCGAAGCGGGCCGCCAGCTCGCGCGCCTGCTCGCCGGGCTCGACATCGCCCAGCGCGACGACGGCGCCCTCGGCCTTGGAGACGACCTTGTGCGCGACCACGACGATCTCGCCGTCGGCCAGCGGCGCCCCGGCGCGCACGGCGGCCTCGGCGATCAGCGCGGCGAGATCCTCGCCGATGCGCACCTCCGGCAGCCCGGGTACGGCTCTGACGTTCAGGCTGCCCACGTCTGCGTCTCGTGCTCGCGCCTTCGCGCGGCGCTCAGCCGGCGCGGTCGATCGCGACGGCGGGCAGCTCCTCGGCGGAGCCGAGCACCGCGCGCGTGCGCTCGGCGGGAAGCGGCGCGCCGGCGAGGCGCTCGCGCAGCGCGGCGAGGTCCGCGCCGGTGTCGACGTCGAGCAGCAGCGAGGCCACCGGCTCGACCCGGCAGCTGGCGCCTGCCTGCGACGCCAGCGCGCGGTGTCGCTCGCAGCTGTCGGGCCCGAAGCTCGGCTCGATCGCGTCAGGCGGCGCGAGCAGCAGCCCGTTCGTCCCGGTCCCGTGGCGATCGGAGACGATCACAACGGAGGCGTCGGCGGTGCGGAGCAAAGCCTCGAGCTCGCGCGGATCGAGCGCGGGGCAGTCGCCGGGCACGCAGAGCACCCGTTCGTAGCCTTCGGCGATCGCGTGGCGCACGCCGAGCGCGACGGCGGCGGACTGTCCTTGCTCGGCCGTGTCCTCGATCGTGACGGCGCCGTGCGCCGCCGCGAGGGCCGGCAGGCTGGGCTCACGCGTGATCACGATCGTCGCCTCGAGCGTGGAGACCTGTGCGAGCGCGGAGAGCACGTCGGCGACCATCGCCTGCGCCAGCCGCGCCCGCAGCTGCTCGGCGACGGTCTCCCCGAGCCGCGACTTGGCCGCGGCGAAGCGCTTCACGGGAAGGATCGCGGCGGTGCGCATCTGTGCCCACGATAGTGACGAGCGCGACGAGGGCGCTCGTCACGGGGTCACCACTCCAGCAGCATCATCCCGATCGTGACGCCGGGCCCGATCGTGACCATCAGCCCGCGTTCGCCGGCCTGCGGCCGGCACTGCTCGACGGTGGCCTTCAGCACGTAGAAGATCGAGGGGGTGCCGACGTTGCCGTGCTCGGCCAGCGAGTCCCGGCTGATGCGGGCCTGCTCGTCGGTCAGCTCCAGCGCGGACTGCACGTTCTCGATGATGCGCCGCCCGCCGGGGTGCAGGACCCAGTGGTCGATGTCCTCGCGCCGCAGGCGGTTGCCGTGCAGGAAGCGGTCCACGACGGCGCCCAGCTCGGCGCCGGCGATGTCGGGCAGCTCCCGCGCGAGGTGCAGGTAGGCGTCCTCCTCGTGAACGTGCAGGCTGACGGCGTCGAGCGTGCCGGCGATCTGGTGCACGGCGGCCGCCGTGATCGCGGGGCCCTCGGCGCCGGGGTGCGCGGAGATCAGCGCCGCGCCGCAACCGTCGCCGAAAATCGAGGCGCCGACGGTCTTCGCGCGCGGGTCGTCCTCGCGGGCGCGGGAGAGGATGCTGCTCATGCTCTCCGCGGCGACGATCAGGGCGTCGTGTTCGGCCTGCCCGCGCACCGCCTGGGCCGCGAGCTTCATCAGCGGCACCCCGCTGGCGCAGCCGACGCCCGTGACGTGGTACTTGTCGGTGGCGGGGTCGAGCCGGTAGTGGTCGATCAGGCGGTGCGCCAGCGAAGGCACGCCGAGCGAGTAGAGGCTCGCGGAGATCAGCGTGCCGATTCGCTCGAGGTCGGCCCCCAGGCCGTCGACGGCCCGGATCGAGCGCGCGAGCAGTTCCCGCTCGACGTGCGCGGCGCGGCCCTGGAAGGACAGCGCCGAGAACTCCTCGTCGAGCTCCAGGTGCCGCTGCTGAACGCCGCAACGGGAGAAGATCCCCTCGGCGAACTCGTCGGCGGCTAGCCCGAGCCGTTCGAGCACCTGCGCCTGGTCGTGCGTCGTGGGCTCGTCCGCCAGCGACAATGCCGCGATCCGCGGCACCATCGGCGCGCGGCGACGGCGGCGTGGCGTGAGCGTCGAGACGCCGGGTGCCGAGTTCGCGCCGGCGCGATGCACGGTGCTTCGCAAAAAGCCTCCTGACAGCTGTGGGCTTGAGAACTGCAACTGCGCCCGGTCGTCCCTACCAGGCCCAGTAGCACTGACAATACGTCGCGGAAAGACGCCTTCCGGCGGCTTCGCGTAGGTTCTTATCCAGTTCTTCGTAGCGCCGATCGACGATCTGATGCGATTCGGCGGGGCGTCATGGGGGTGGCGCGTGTTGCCGACAGACGACGGAGGTTGAGATGCAGTTGATTGGCGCCGGGTTGCCGCGCACGGGCACGCTCACGCAGATGGTGGCCCTTGAACAGCTGGGGCTGGCCCCCTGCTACCACTGGGTCAACGTCCTCGCCGACCTCGACACTCAGGTCGATCTGTGGAACCGCGCGCTGGACGGGGAGTCCATCTGGGACGAGGTGTTCGCGGGCCAGCAGGCCACGGTCGACTGGCCGGGCGGCTACTTCTACCGCGAGCTCGCCGAGCACTACCCCGACGCCAAGGTGCTGCTCAGCGTGCGCGACCCCGAGCGCTGGGAGCCGAGCTTCCGCGAGACGATCTGGGCGATGTCCTACGGCGACACCCTGATGCCGCTGCTGGCGCAGGCCCGGGCGCAGGTCGAGCCGCGCTGGAAGCGCTATCTGGAGTTGGTGGAGCGCATGTTCTGGGGGCCGCAGGGGACCTTCGCAAAGGGGCAGACGCCCGAGCAGCTGATGGAGCAGATGCAGGCGCACCACGCCGAAGTCGAACGGGTCATTCCCGCGGACCGGCTGCTCGTGTGGGAGGTGAAGGAAGGCTGGGGGCCGCTGTGCGAGTTCCTGGAGCTGCCCGTCCCCGACGAGCCCTTCCCGCACGCGAACGATCGCGACACGTTCCTCGGGAGGGTGATCGGCGGCGCGCTCGACTCGTTGCAGGCCTGGCGAGCGGAGAACCTGCCGGAGCCGGCCTAGCGCGCGAGCGCGGCGGCGAACGCGAGCGTCTCCCGAGCCAAGCGCTCGCGCGCGGCGGCGTCGTCCATGCGGGTGTCGGTGCTCAGCTCCGGCACGCGCGAGCCGGCGTCCTCGTCGGCGACGAGCCCGTCGAGCAGCTCGCCGTAGAAGTCGGCGACCCCGCGCGCGCTGCACTCCAGCGCGGCGAAGGCCATGAAGGCCTCGGTCGGCCCCTTCAGTACCTCGCCGCCGACGATCGGGCTGACCGCCACGACCGGGGCCGGGGCCTGCTCGATGGCCTCGCGCATCCCGGGCACCGCGAGGATCGGCGCGATCGAGGCGAGCGGGTTGGAGGGGCCGATCACGATCGCGTCCGCGCGCTCGAGCGCGGCGAGCGCCGCCGCGCTGGGCCGCGCCTGCTCGGCGCCGCGGAACTCGAGGCCCTCGACAGGCCCGGCGGCGCGCTCGCGGATCATGAACTCCTGGAAGGAGTGCCAGCCGCTCGGGTTGCGCACCCAGGTGCGGATCGGGTCATCGCTCATCGGCAGCACGTGCGCTCGCTGGCCGATGCCGGTGTTCAGCCGCTCCAGCGCCGCGGTCACCGACTCGCCCTCGCGGCACATCCGTGCGCGCTCGATGCACCAGGCGAGATCGCGGTCGCCAAGGTTGAACCAGATCTCCGATCCGAGCGCCCGAAGGGCGTCCATCACGAAAAAGGTGTCCTCCCGCAGGCCCCATCCGCGCGCGTCGATCTCATCCGCGAGCCAGAAGCTGACGAGATCGGGGTCGGGGGAGACGTGGGCGCCGTAGATCTCGACGTCGTCGCCGGTGTTCGCGATCACGCTCAGCCGCTCGGGGCCGACGACGTCGAGCATCCCGCGCGCGAGCTTGGCGCCGCCGGTGCCGCCCGCAAGCACGACGACCTGCGCGCTCGGGGCCGGCCCGCTCACTCCCAGTCGGGGTCGGCCAGGCCGGTGAGGCGCACGCCGGCGTGCACCTTGTAGCGGCTGTTCACGCCGATCAGCAGCGCGGTCAGCGACTCGGTGATGCGCGCCATCTCCAGGCGGCCGCAGTCGACGCAGCGCAGTCCCTCGATCCGCTCGATCAGGCGCGCCGCCTCGGTCTTGTCGGCGCGCTTGTCGCCGCACAGCAGCACGTCCTGCTCCAGCGGGTGCTCGAGGTCGGTGAGCGAGGCGGCGCTGATCGTGTGCAGCGCCGAGACGACGCGCACGCCCTCGGGGACCATCTCGGCCGCCTGCTGGGCCGCGGAGCCCTGCCACACGCCGAGCATCCGCGTCGCCTTGCCGCTGACCGCCGCGGCCAGCGGCACCGTGGCGTCGACCACGAGCTGCCCCGCCGTCAGCACGTCCTTCAGGTTCGTCAGCGTCTCGGAGTGGTTGCGGAAAGGCACGCTCAGGATCACGATGCCCGCGCCGCGGGCAGCCTCGCCGTTCTCGGCGCCGGAGCACGTGGCGCCGGGAATCGTGTCCCGTGCGCGCGCCGCGGCTTCCTCGGCGCGGGAAGCGTCGCGCGAGCCGATCACCACCGGCACGCCGGCGCGCGCGAACCGCACCGACAGCCCGAAGCCGAGCGCCCCGGAGGCCCCGATGATCGCGACCGGCGGTGTCGCGTCTGCGTCGGCGGCCGGGGATGACATCGCGGCGAGTATAGGCTGGGAACGATGGGGGACAGCATCAGGATCAGGGAGGTCGGCCCGCGCGACGGCTTCCAGAACGAGCCCGAGACGATCCCGACCGATGCGAAGGTCGAGCTGATCGACGCGCTCGCGCGCACGGGCCTGCGCCGGCTGGAGGCGACGAGCTTCGTGCGCGCCGACGTGATCCCGCAGCTCGCCGACGCCGCGGAGGTGCTGACGCGGATCGACGTGCCGGAGGAGGTCTCGATCAGCGCCCTGATCCCGAACGCCCGTGGCCTGGAGTCGGCGCTGGCGGTGCGCGAGCAGGGCACGCCCTCGGGCCGCCCGGCCTTCGACGAGGTCAACGTCTTCATGTCGGCCTCCGAGACCCACAACCGCAAGAACGTGAACCGCTCGATCGAGGAGTCGCTGAGCGCGCTGGAGGGCGTGCTGGCACGGTCGCGGCAGGAGGGGCTGCGCTGCGAGGGCGTGATCTCGACTTCGTTCGGCTGTCCCTACGAGGGCCACGTGCCGCCCGGGCGCGTGCTGGAGATCGCGGCGCGGCTGCGCGACGCCGGGGCGCAGGAGATCGGCTTCGGCGATACCACCGGGATGGCGAACCCGCGCCAGGTCGCGGAGTTCTTCCCTTCGGCGCGGGCCGCGCTCGGGGAGCAGGTCGAGCTGACGGCGCACTTCCACAACACGCGCGGGCAGGGCCTCGCGAACGTGCTCGCCGCGCTGAACGCCGGCGTCGACAGCTTCGAGTCGAGCTTTGGCGAGCTGGGGGGCTGCCCGGTGCCGGCGGGCGCCACCGGCAACATCGCCACGGAGGACCTCGTCTCGATGCTGCACGAGATGGGCTACGAGACAGGCATCGAACTACAGGATCTGCTCGCCTGCGCGCGGCGCGTGCAGGAGATCCTTGGCCGCCCGCTCGGCAGCCACACGATCGTCGCGGGTCCCGTCGACTGGGGCTAGTGGCGCCGTCGACGCGGCGCGGAGCGGCGTCCTCGGGCGCGCGCGATCAGCCGCCGCCGACGGGTTCGGCCTCGATCTCCTGCTCGACCTCATCGACGCTGCGCTGCCCCCGCTCGGCCTCCTGCGCTTCGCGCGCCATCTCCCGCGCGGCGGCGACGCAGAACTCCTGCACGGCGACCTCCATCTCCAGGGTCTGCGCGAGCGCGGGGCGCGCGGAGGCGTCGAGCACGCGCTTGGCGCGCCCGACTGCGATGTGCGAGTTGGCCAGCAGCTCCTCGACCAGCTCCTGCGTGGCCTGCTCGAGCTGCTCGGCGGGCACAACGCGGTTGACCAGGCCGATCCGCTCGGCCTCCTCGGCATCGATCGTGCGCGCGGTCATGATCAGCTCCTTGGCGCGGCCGAGACCCACGACGGCGGGTAGGCGGGTGGAGCCGCCGACGTCGGGGATGATCCCGAACTTGACCTCCGGCAGGCTGAACCTGGAGTCGCTGGAGGCGATCCGCAGATCGCAGCCGAGCGCCACCTCCAGCGCGCCGCCGGGGCAGGTGTGGTGGATCTGGCAGACGACGGGCTTCGCCATTTCTTCGCAGACGTTCGCGCAGTCGAGGAAGACTTTCCGGAAGGTGCGCAGCATCCCGGGGGTGCCGGCCGACTGCGCCAGCTCGACGAGGTCCACGCCCGCGGAGAACACGGGCCCTTCGCCGCGCAGGACGACGCAGTGGACGCCGGGATCGGCGGCCGCGGCGCGCAGCTCCTCGCCGAGCGCTCGCAGCAGCTCCTGGTTCATGGCGTTGCGCTTCTCGGGGCGGTTGAGGATCACGTGGCGGACGGCGCCGCGGTCCTCGCTGAGGACGATGCTCATTCTCGGCTCCTGGCGGTCGGGTGCTGGCTTGCCATGAGGCTACAGGCAGCGCGGGTGAGGAACGCGGGCACGGCGAAGCCGGCTCCGCTGGCCCCACCCGGATCGGGGGCGGGACCAGCGGGACCGGCTCCGCCCGCGCCGCCGGGGGAGTGGCGGCGCAGAGGTGACGGCCCGGGACAATGAGACGGGCCGCCCAGCGCCGGGTGTCTCTGCTCTTGCACGAGCCGGCGCTTGCCCATGGAGACGCCAAGCGCGCGAGAACCTTCCCGGCCACCTTCCCTTCCCGGCCGCCTTCCCGGCCGCCCGTAATAGGCTGCGGCGAACACGTAGGCGAGCGGAGGTCAGATGGCGAAGATCGAGAAGGTCGGAGTGCTGGGTGCGGGTCTGATGGGTCACGGGATCGCGCAGGTCGCGGCCCAGACCGGCTATGAGGTGGTGCTGCGCGAGGTCGACGAGGCGACGCTCACGAAGGGCGTCGGCAAGATCGAGAAGCAGCTCGCCCGCGCGGTGGAGAAGGGCAAGTCAAGCCAGGAGGACGCCGACGCGGTGCGCGCGCGGATCACGGGCACGGTCCACTACCGCGACCTGGCCGACTGCGACCTGGTGATCGAGGCGATCACCGAGGACCTGTCCCTGAAGCTCGAGATGTGGCGCGAGCTGGACGAGATCGTCAAGCCGGAGGCGATCTTCGCGACGAACACCTCGTCGCTGGCGGTGATCGACCAGGCGGCGAGCACGGGTCGCGCCGAGCGCTTCGTGGGCTTGCACTACTTCAACCCGGCGCAGGTGATGAAGCTGGTGGAGGTCGTCCGCTGCATCACCACGAACGACGAGACCTTCGACGCGGCGCTTGAGTTCGCGCGCTCGGAGGGCAAGCTCGCGATCCCGACGAAGGACAAGGCGGGGTTCATCGTGAACCGCCTGCTGGTCCCCTACATGCTGGACGCGATGCGCGCCTACGAAGAGGGCGTCGGCTCGGTCGAGGAGATCGACGAGGCGATGAAGGCCGGCGCCGGGCACCCGATGGGGCCGCTGACGCTGGCTGACTTCGTGGGCCTGGACACGCTGGGCTCGATCTGCGACGTGCTGTTCGACGAGTTCCGCGAGCGGCGCTTCGCGCAGCCGCCAACGCTGCGCAAGATGCTCGCCGCGGGCTGGTACGGGCGCAAGGCGGGGATGGGCTTCTACGACTACTCCGGCGAGGCGCCCAAGCAGAACGCGGCGCTCTGACGGCCGGCAGGCCACGCGCGGCAATACCCTTGAGGTCATGAGCGACCCCTCGACAATGCGCGTGGCCGACGCCGACCGCGAGCGTCTGGCTGGCGAGTTGCGCGAGCACATGGTCGCGGGCAGGCTCTCCCAGGAGGAGCTGGAGGAGCGGGTGGACCTGGCCTACAAGGCGAAGACACAGGCGGACCTGGATGCGCTGCGCGCGGATTTGCCGATGAGCCCGGCGGCGGTGCAGCAGTCGCTGGCGGAGCGGCGTGCCCACCTGCGCCGGCGCCTGCTTCAGGAGGCGGGCGGCTCGCTGACGGCGTCGGGCGTGTGCGTGGCGATCTGGCTCGCGAATGGGGCGCAGGGCCAGTTCTGGCCGATCTGGGTAATCGTGTTCTCGCTGGTGCCGTTCCTTCGCGGCGCGTGGCACCTGTTTGGCCCCGCACCCGATGAGAAGGCCTTCGAAGAGAGCCTGCAGCGTCGCCGAGCGCGACACCTTGCGCACGAGCGACGTCACGCGAGGCAGCACCGGAGCCTGCCGCGGTGAGCGATCTGGAGGGGGCGGTCGAGCGGGCGCTCGCGGGAGGACCCGAGCGTCACCGCGAAAAGGCGCGCGAGCAGGGCAAGCTCCCGGTGCGCGAGCGGATCGCGCTGCTGCTGGACGAGGGCAGCTTCTCCGAGGAGGCGCTGCTGGCGAACTGGCAGGAGGACGGGCTCGGCGCCGACGGCGTCGTCACGGGCGTCGGCGAGATCGCAGGCCGCCCCGTGGCGCTGATGGCGAACGACCCTACGGTGAAGGCGGGCTCCTGGGGGCCGAAGACCGTCGAGAAGATCCTGCGCATCCAGGAGCGCGCGATGAGCCTGAGCGTGCCGATGGTCTACCTGGTGGACTCGGCGGGCGCGCGGATCACCGACCAGGTGCAGATGTTCCCGGGCCGCCGCGGCGCGGGGCACATCTTCCACAACCAGGTGAAGCTCTCGGGCGTGGTCCCGCAGGTGTGCGTGCTGTTCGGGCCGAGCGCCGCGGGCGGCGCCTACATCCCGGCCTTCTGCGACGTGGTGATCATGCGCGAGGGCAACGCCTCGATGTACCTGGGCTCGCCGCGGATGGCGGAGATGGTGATCGGCGAGCACGTGACGCTGGAGGAGATGGGCGGGGCGAAGATGCACACGGGTGTCTCGGGCGTGGGCCACCAACTGGTGAAGGACGACGAGGAGGGGATAGCGGCTGCGCGCCGCTATCTCTCGTATCTGCCTGGCAGCTGGGAGCAGCGGCCGCCGGCGGAGGAGCCGGCGCAGCCGACACAGGGGCCGGCGATTCGCGAGCTGATCCCCGCCGACGAGAACAAGCCCTTTGACATGAAGGCGCTGATCGGCGCGCTCGTGGACGAGGGCTCGTTCTTCGAGGTCCACCCGCGCTGGGCGAAGGAGCTGGTCGTGGGCTTTGCGCGGCTCGACGGCGCCGCGGTGGGGATCTTGGCGAACCAGCCGAAGTTCAAGGGCGGCGTGCTGTTCGGGGACTCGGCCGACAAGGCGGCGCGCTTCATCTGGACCTGCAACGCCTTCAACGTGCCGCTGCTGTTCCTGGCGGACGTGCCGGGCTTCATGATCGGCACGCAGGTCGAGCGCGAAGGCATCATCCGCCACGGCGCGAAGATGATCAGCGCGGTCAGCGAGGCGACGGTGCCGAAGATCTCGGTGATCGTGCGCAAGGCCTACGGCGCGGGTCTCTATGCGATGGCGGGGCCGGCGTTCGAGCCCGATGCCTGCATCGCGCTGCCGAGCGCTTCGATCGCGGTGATGGGTCCGCAGGCGGCGATCAACGCCGTCTACTACAACCAGCTGCAGGCGATCGAGGACGACGAGGAGCGCGCGCGGCGCACGGAGGAGCTGCGGGCGGAGTACGCGGAGGACATCGACATCCTGCACCTCGCCTCCGAGCTGGTGATCGACGCGGTGATCGAGCCGGAGCTACTGCGCGAGGAGCTGATACGCCGCTTCGCCCACGCGGCGACGAGGCAGCGGATCTGGCCCGCGAAGCACAACCCGGTTACTCCCGTCTAGGCGGGCGCGACCCCCGCGCTGCGCGTGTCGTCGTCCTGAAAGGGCGGGTAGGTCTCGGTCAGCAGGAACGCGTAGGCAGCAGCACCCCGTACGCGGTGACCCGCGCGACGAAGCGGTTGAAGTCGGCGACGAAGTCGTACAAGCCCTTCGGGTAGCGGCCGGTGATCACGATCGCGAACCACGCGATCACGATCGCGAAGCTGGCGACGATCCCGAACACGTACAGCACGATCGCGACGGGAATCACGAGCAGCAGGCGAAAGAAGGTGGTCAGCCGACTGCGTCGCTCGACGTAGTCGGCCTCGAAGGTCGCTGGATAGGACACCGCACGCTCCCTTTTCGGTTGGCCGTCGGGACTGGCGGCGACGCGCGGGCCCTTCGTCGACGATGCGACGTGCCCCACGGGCCCGCCCGGCGCTCGGCGGACATCCTACGTTCGAGGTCGGCGGGGCAAAGCTCGTTTTCAAATAGATTTCAGCGCGACGATGGACCCCGCCGAGATCGCCTTCGCAGGGATCGCCCGACAGGCCGGGATGATCGCCGCGGGCGAGATCTCCTCACGCGAGCTGACGCAGCTGTGCCTGGACCGGATCGAGCGCGCGCAGCCGCGCCTGAACGCCTTCCGCGTCGTGTTCGCCGAACGCGCGCTGCTGGAAGCCGACCAAGCCGACGCGCGGCGCGGCGCCGGTGGCGGGCGAGCGCTGCTGGGCGTGCCGATCGCGGTCAAGGACGACATCGACGTCGCGGGCGAGGTGACGGCGCTGGGCAGCAACGCCGCGGGCGCCCCGGCGCCGGCGGACGCTGAGGTCGTGCGCAAGCTGCGTGCCGCGGGGGCCGTGATCATCGGCAAGACGAACGTCCCCGAGCTGTGCGTGTGGCCGTTCACGGAGACGGCGACCTTCGGCGCGACGCGCAACCCCTGGGACTTGCAGCGCGCCCCTGGCGGCTCCAGCGGCGGCAGCGGCGCCGCGGTGGCGGCGGGGCTCGTGGGCGCGGCGCTGGGTTCCGACGGCGCGGGCTCGATCCGCATCCCCTCCGCCTGGTGTGGCCTGTTCGGGCTGAAGCCGCAGCGCGGCCGCGTCTCGATGGCGCCCAGGCCGCGCGGTTGGAACGGCCTGTCGGTGAACGGCGTGCTGACGCGGCGCGTCGCGGACACGGCGCTGTTCCACGACGTCGCCTCGGGGGCGATCGAGGCCGACCTGGACAAAGCGCCCGCGCCAGAGGTCCCGTTCGCGCAGGCGGCGGCGACCCCGCCGGGGCGGCTGCGGATCGCGATCTCCCGCCGCGTGCCGCCGGGCATCCTGGCGAAGCTGGACGACGACGGCGAGCGCGCGCTCGCGGAGACGATCGAGCTGCTGCGCTCGCTGGGCCACGAGCTGCGCGAGCGGGAGGTCGACTACGGCATGGGTGGCGGCACGATGCTGATTCCGCGCTACGCCCGCGGCGTCTACGAAGACGCGCGGGCGGTCGCGCACCCCGAGCGCCTGGAGCGGCGCACGAAGGGGATGGCGCGGATCGGCGCGCTGGCGGGGCCGCTGTTCGGGCGCGCGATGGCGGGCGAGGCGGATTACGCGCGGCGCCTGAACGCGATCTTCGACGACCACGATGTGGTGCTGACCCCCGCGACGGCGACGGGGCCGCCGCGGATCGGGCAGCTACAGGGACGCGGCGCGCTGTGGACGCTGAACGCGGTCGCGGGCTGGGTCCCCTACAACGGCGTTTGGAACGTCACGGGCCAGCCCGCGGCGTCGGTGCCGGCGGGCTTCGGCTCGGACGGCCTGCCTCGCGGCGTGCAGCTGGTGGGGCGCGCGAACGACGAGGCGACGCTGCTCTCGCTGGCGGCTCAGATCGAGGCGGAGCGCCCGTGGGCAGACGCCCGTCCGCCCGAATCGCCGTGAGCGGCGAAGCCGAGCTGGCAGCGCTCGCGGTCGAGGCGGCGCGCATGGCGGGCGGCCTGCTGCTCGGGCGGGCGCAGCGCGGAGCGGAGCGCATGGTGGCGAGCAAGAGCACGCCGACGGACCTCGTCAGCGAGGCGGACGTCGCCTCCCAGCGCGCGATCCGCGCGCTGATGCGCGAGCGCCGCCCGGAGGACGGCTTCGTCGGCGAGGAGGAGGGTGAGTCCGAGCCGGGCACCAGCGGCCTGCGCTGGATCGTGGACCCGCTCGACGGCACGGTCAACTTCCTGTTCGGAATCCCGCAGTGGTGCGTGAGCGTCGCGGTCGCGGATTCGGAGGGGACGGTCGCGGGCGCGGTGTTCGACCCCAACCGCGACGAGCTGTTCCACGCGATGCGCGGCGGCCCCGCGTTGATGGAAGGCCCGCAGGGCACGGTCGAGCTGACGCACGGCGGCGTGGGCGACCTCGCGCACGAACGCCGCACGGGCGGGGATGCGGGTCCGGGCGGGGAGGACCTCGCGAGCGCAATGGTGGCGACCGGCTTCGCCTACGACGCGAGCGTGCGCGAGGGCCAGGCGCAGGTGTTCGCGCGACTGGTTCCGCGTGTGCGCGACATCCGGCGCTTCGGCAGCGCGGCGCTGGACCTCGCCTGGACGGCGGCGGGCCGCTACGACGCCTACTACGAGCGCACCGTCAAGCAGTGGGACATCGCGGCGGGCGTGCTGATCTGCGAGCGCGCGGGCCTTGTGGTCCGCGAGCTGCCCGAGCACGAAGGGTCGCCCTGGGGCGTGCTGGTGGCGCCCGCCGCGCTGGTGGACCCGCTCTACGAGCTGGTCGCCGGCCCTTAGGCCTCAGCCGGCGCCGGCGAGCGCGTTCTTCTCGCGGTCGCGGAGCGCCGCGAGCGGCGCCTCGTACAGCCGCCGCTTGATCGCCCCCAGCGTCGCGGGGTCCTTGCCCGCGAGCGGGGCGGCCAGCTCGATCGCCTGCGCCAGCACGCGCTCCTCCTCGACGGCGTGGTCGACGATCCCGGCCGCCTGGGCCTCGACGCCGCCGTAGCGCTTGCCGGTCGTCATCGACTCGTGCGCCGCGTGCACGCTCAGGCGCGCGGCGATCAGCGCGTTCATGCCGTGCGTGAACGGGATGCGGATGTCGACCTCGGGCAGGCAGAAGAAGCCGCGGTCGGCGCGCATCACGCGCTGGTCGTGGGCGAGCGCGAGCATCGCGCCCGCGGCGAAGGTATGGCCTTGCAACGCCGCGACCGTCGGCACGTCGAGCTCCAACACGCGTGCCAGCAGCTCGTGCAGGCGCGGCACGAACTCGCCGAGCTGCTCCTGGTTCGCGGCCATCCACTCCAGGTCCAGCCCGTTCGACCAGATCTTCCCCGTCGCGGTGGTGACCAGCGCGCGCGGAGCCGGTGCGGCCTGCACCTCGTCCAGGCAACGCTCGATCGCCCCGAGCGAGTCGGCGTTGAAGCGGTTCTCGCCGTCGCCGAGGTCGAGCACGAAGACCTCGTCCTCGCGGCGCAGGCTGGGGAGCGTGGGCACGGCGGGCATCTTCTCATCAACCGCCGCGTTCAGTGCGGCGGGTGGGATTCGAACCCACACGCCCTTGCGGACAAGGCCTTTTGAGGGCCTCGCGTCTACCGTTCCGCCACCGCCGCACGAAGAGGTCAGTCTAAGCGAGCGGAAACGGGGCGAGCCGTGGCTCGGCGACCGCGCCGAGCCGGAAGCGCGCCCGCCGCTCGGATGTGTCTCAGGCGGGCTGTGGCGGAGCCGCTGCGAAGGTGCTCGGCCCGGCGCCGGGGTCGCGCCGCTCGAGCTCGACGTTCCAGCCCTGGGAGAAGCCGCGCATCGCGAACGCCACCAGCAGGATCTGCACGGGCGCGATCAGCAGCGTCAGGATGCCCAGCAGCCCCGAGTCGATCGTGGGCTGCGCGAAGCCGGTCTTGTCGCGGGCGAACCAGCCGGGCCCCGCGACCAGCGCGAAGATCAGCAGCAGCACCGCGAGCACTGCCGAGACCGGCAGCACGCCGCGGTTCCAGCGCGCCGCGAAGAAGGCCAGCGTCAGATACACGACGATGTAGGCGATCTGCACGGGCAGCATGCCCTGTAGCACGCTCCAGCCGCCGACCGTCACGATCAGCACGAGGCCCGCGCTCGCGAGCAGCAGCAGCACGACCGTCGCCCGCGTCGCCTGCACGACCGGCTTATCGCGATTGGGGTGGGTGACGATCACCCCGGCCGACCGCGGTTCGCCGGGTGACCGGCTGCCAGCGCTGGAAGACATTGAAGGCTCACCATACAATCTCGCGCTGCGGCGCGCGCGGGCGTGGTGGAATTGGTAGACACGCCGGCCTTAGGAGCCGGTGGGCGCAAGCCCTTGGGGGTTCGAGTCCCTTCGCCCGCATCGCTGCGCGACGCGCCGCTCGCCGCGCTCGGGTAGCGCCTCAGCCCGTGAACGAAGTCGGCGGCGCGGTCTCGCGGGAGATTTTCCAGGACGAGGCGCTGGTCGGGTTGAGGAAGCTCGGCGGCTGCTGGTTGGCCAGGCGGTTGTCGTAGTTGTAGTTCTTGATGTAGCCGTGGCCGGGGCTGCCGGACTGCCCGACGGGTCCGCGCCAGAACTGCGCGATCGAACCCCAGACGGTGAGACTTCCCAGCGTCGCCCCGCACTTGTAGTTGTCGACGATCCAGGAATGTCGCGTGCTGAGGATCGCCGCGTCGATCACGAGGTTTTCGAGCGAGCCCCAGTGGTTGGGGTCTTCGGTGGCGTTCAGGTTCGTCGCTTTCGAGGGGCAGTTGCCGGTGGTGAATTCGTACTGGCAGACGCCGTTGCCGATGTATTCGGTGCCCGATTCGCAGGAGCCTTTGACGAACAGGTTTTCCGATTCGTGGTAGGTGTAGCCGCTCGGAGCCGGTTCGACGCACTTTTTGAGCGTCGGCGCGTATTCGTAGCCGTTCGTGGCCGGTTTGTAGAACCAGACTTCCTCTCTGACGCCGCTTTTAGTCGGGTATTCCGAGAGTTCGACGGTGGTCGAGCCTTTGGCAGTCACAGTCGTTTCGCTGGGGATGTACGCGCCGATCACCGTCATGCCGACGCTGACCCCGGTCATCGAGGAGATTTCCTTGATTTCTTTCTTATGTGTCGTCCGGGTGTTTTCGCTGACGAGCGTCCCCGTGCGTTTGACGTAGCCCGTGCCACAGGTTTCCGTCGCGATCTCTTCGCTCGTGGCGGTTTCGGTGCCTGTGACCTGTTTCGTCGGGAGCGTCGTGCTCTCTTTCACGGGGTGGTACACGCGCACGAAGTTTTCCGCGATCAGGCCGAGCGTCGCGGCGCCGGTCGGTTCGCCGTTTTCTTCTTCGGTCGTCGTCAGGTTGCCGTTGACGATCACGTCGTCGGCCGAGGCAATCGTCAGCGATTCGGTGTATTTGCCGTGAACGTAGACGTTGCCGCAGCCGGTGTCGCCGACGGTGTCGGTCCCGAACGGGGTGTAGGCAGCGACGCCGCACGTTTCGGTTTTCGAGTTTTCGACGTAGACGACGCCGTTGCTCGGGAACGGGATCGTTTCCGTGGTCCCCTTGTTCGTGACTTTCATCGTGTTCGGGGAACCTTCTTTGAGTTCGATTTCGGTGCGGCCGTCGTACTTCTTGCCCGCCGCTTCGAGCAATTCGATGTCGGTTTCCGGCGGTAGCACCGAGCCGGCTTTTTCGGTGTATTTGCCGATGATGTTCGGCGTGTTCAGGCAGCCGCTGGCGGCGTAGTGTCCGCCGTTCATCTCGATTTCGTCGTTGTAGCCTTCACGCCCGAACGTCGGCGAGTGACCGCCGCTGGTGCAGACCTGCGCCGCGTCGTTCGTGTGCATCGGCCCGTTGACCTGGTCTTCGGGCGCGAACTGGATCGGCGGGCATTTGCCGGTGAGTCCTTTCGCGACGCGTTCGGCGTAATAGTATTCGCACACTTTCGGTTCGAGCCCGAAGTTGACCGGGTCCTCGACCTCGTAGTTGCTCTCGTACACGTACTTCGTGAAGCCCGGGTGCGTGAACGTGGCGACGATCTTGCGCGTGATCGTGCTGCTGCCTTCGGAGACCGTGCCCGTCGAGAGGATCCGGAAGGTGCCTTTGGCGGCGCCGCTCGTCTCGAGGATCGTGGCCTGTTTGCCGCTTTCGCACGCGGTGCGCCCGCCCGAGGCAAGCGTCTTTACGTAGTAGTTCTCGTCGCTGGTGCCGGTGACTTTCAGCGGCGAGGCCTGGCTGCCGATCGTCGGGCATTTGGTCCAGTATTCGGGCGAGCTGGTCAGCTGGTACTGGTAGCGGTCGATGCCCGCGAGCGCGGCGTAGTAGGCCTTCTGCTGCAACGTCGCGCGATGCGTCAGTTTGATGTCGCCGTTCGCCGCGGTGAACGCGGCGGCGACGAGCAGCGCGCCCACGAACAGCGCGAGCAGCGCGAACAGCATCGTGAAGCCCTCCTCGCCGCGGAGGTCGCGGGACGGGTTCTGACGGGAGCTCATGTGCAGGACCATCCTTCGCCGGATTCGGGTGGCGTGAAGCGCAGCACGACCGCACTGCTGAACGACGTCGTGTGGCCTTCGCGCGTGTCGGGCGTGCGCCCCGTGATGGGTTCGGGCGCCTGGTTGTAGGCGATCGTCACCTTCGCGACCTTCTTGTTCGTCGCCATCGAGGCCAGTTCGTTCGAGGCGACTTCGACGAGCGCGCCGGTGGTCGTGTTGTAGCGGTAGTAGTGGAAGAGGGTCCCCGTTTCGAGTGGCGTCACGTTCTTCGCGAGGACCTTCGCCGTGGCGTTCGTGGTCGACAGCGACGGGAATTTCCAGCTCGGCGATTCACCCGAACCGGCAAAGGAGTAGTCGGTCAGCGTGCCAACCTGGGCGCCGGTGTTGCTCGTGCCGGTCGCGGCCCAGTTGACGTCGTGCAGCGTCACGGCCGAGATCGCGGCGGCGCCGCTCGTGGAGTTGCCGTACGCGCTGAGGAACCACAGGTTCGAGCCGCCGAGCGCCGCCAGCGGGCTCGTGGGGGTGCTCGACGGCGCCTGGATCGCCGCCGACCCCAGCCCGGTGCAGCCGGAGCGCAGCTCTTCGATCACCGTGGTCAGCGCGGTGCGGCCGGTGCGATCGGCGGCGACGCGGTCGGTGATCCGGGACTCCTGCCGCAACGAGAACTCGAGGATCGCGAGCAGCGCGGCCGTGATCACCACGCCGACGACCATCGCCACGAGCATCTCGATCAGCGTGAAGCCGCGCTCCTCGGCCCAGCGTGGCCGCCCGGGTGTCGGCGTCCGGCTCAGCATCCGCCGCTCGTGATTTTGTTGGCCGACGCCGACATGTAGATCGCCGGCACGGTGTAGCCGGTCTTGGCCGTGACCGTGAATTCGGTCGAGTACTTGTATTTCGAGCTGCCGATCGTCTGGCTCGCGCAGAGTTTTGTTTTCCCGTAGGGCTGGTAGGGGCGTTCGAGCAGGCCGCTGCTGGTTTTCATCACCCGTGAGGTCCCGCAGGCGTCGGTCAGCTTGACTTCGGCTTTGCTGTCCGCGGCCCCTTTGGCCGTCGACGACGAGCCTTCCCAGACTTCGGTTTTGATCTGCGGGACTTCGAGTTTCGCGGTCGTCACCGAGCCGGGGTTGATCTGCACGATCGGGTCTTTCAGGGCCGTGTTCACTTTCACCGGGTCACTCGAGCTGCACTCGCCGGCGAAGACCGTGTAGCGGCTTTCGCCCGGAGGCGTGCCCGGCGTCTGGAACGGGTACAGCGGGCTGGCCGTCAGCGAGGACACGTAGGTGCCCGCGGTGCCGACGACTTTTTCGGGCGTGCTCGTGTGCGCGATGTAAACGGTGTCGCCCTGGACGCCGGACGTCACCCCGTTGCTTTCGAATTCCGCCTTCAGCGAACCCCCGGAGGCCAGCGCGAATTCCTTTTTGACGAGCGAGGTCGTCGAGAGCTGTGCTTCCTGGGATGGTTCGGTTTCGAGTTCCTGGTTGATCCAGCCGCTCTTCGCGGCGACGATCGTGACTTCGGTGTCGGCAAGCGCGCCGAAGATCACGCAGCCCGATTCGGGCGTGAGCTGTTCGTATTTGCCGCCGCTCGTTTTCCCGGTGACCTTGACCGTGGCGCCTTCGATGGGTTCGTTCAGCTGGTTGACGACGTTCACCAGCAGGCTGTTGCTCGACGGCACCGGCACGATGCTCGACTGCGAGACGGCTTCGCGTTTCGAGGCGCCCGAGCCGAGCGCCGGCCAGGTCACCTGCGAGCTCGTCTGGATGTAGTCGGCGCTGCTTTCCGTTTCGCACGAGAAGGCTTCTTTGGCCGCGGAGACGAACCGCGCCTTCGATTCGACCGTGTACTTCGTGCCTTGTTCGCCGGTTTTGTATTCCCCGCCGCTTTCGTTCAGCGCGTAGGTGTTGCTGCCGTAGCGCCCGAGTTCGGTGACGTTCATCCCGCGCAGGCGTTCCTGGTCCTGCGACGCCAGCAGCGTCGCCTGGTTGCGCTGGCGCTGGTCGCCGACGGCGCGCCCGGCGGTGTCGAAGCCCGACAGCGTGCCGACCACGATCACGGCGACGAGCAGCGCGCTGATCACGACTTCGATCAGCGAGACGCCCGACTCGGAAGCGCGCTCGTCGAGGAGCGCCGCGAGCGCGCGGCGCAACGACCGGGGCAGGGCAGTAGGGGTACGCATCGTCGATAGGGCTGGAGTTGCCTGTTCATCTCTCGGCATCCAGGCCCCGCGGCTTGAGCGCGGCGCGGCGCGGCTCGGCGCAGGATCGGCCCGCGCGCGCGGGCGTCGCGGCGGAGCGCCTAGAATCCGGAGGCCCCGGGGGGACTGGTGTATCGGTAACACGGTGGTCTCCAAAACCGCAACGCGAGGTTCGACTCCTCGGTCCCCCGCTTGACGCGAAGGCCCCGCAAGACGGGGCCTTCGCGCGTTGTGGCCCGCATGGCGCGGGGAAGGCAACCGCCACTCCATGGTGCTTTCCGGCGCGTCGCCGCGACTGGGCGTACGCGCCGCCCCGAAATTCGGCCGGGGTGTTGCAGCAGCCGGGCGTCCGTGCTAAACTCCACAAAAATGATCGACAAAGACCTATTTGCTCCCGCAACGAACGTTGTGGCTCCCGCGGCGAACGTCACAGCATCCGCATCGCCGGGCACGGCGAACGTCACAGCCTCCGCATCGCCGGGGACGGCGACCCTCAGGCTCGACGTCCACCAGCACATCTGGACCGAGCCGCTGCTGGAGGCGCTCGAGCGCCGCGAGGAGCTGCCGTTCGTGCGGCGCGAGCAGGGGCTGACGGTGCTGTTCCTCGCCGGCGAGCGCCCCTACGTGATCGAGCGTGGGAGCGAGACCCCCGCCGCCCGAGCGGCGCTGGTGCATGAGGACGGCCTGCGAGGGGCGTTGATCTGCCTGTCGAGCCCGCTCGGCATCGAGGCGCTGCCGCGGCGCGAGGCGCTGGCGCTGGTCGAGGCCTACCACGAGGGCGCGCTCGCGCTGGGCGAGCCGTTCGGCGTCTGGGGCGCGCTCGCGCTCGACGGCGCGACCGCGGGCGACGTCGAGCGGCTGCTGGAGCGGGGCTGCGTCGGGCTGTCGCTGCCGGCCGGGGCGCTCGGCAGCGTCGAGGGCATCGTGCGCCTGCGCGAGGTGCTCGGCGTGCTGGAGCAGGCCGGCGCGCCGCTGCTGATCCACCCGGGGCCGGGCCTCGGCCGCCCGGCCGCCGCGCGCGCCGCCGCGACGCCTTCGCTGGCCGATCCGCTGTGGTGGTCGGCGCTGACGAGCTACGTCTCCGAGATGCACGCCGCCTGGCTTGCGTTCCTCAGCGCGGGCCGCGAGCAGCACCCGGGCCTGCGCGTCGTCTTCTCGATGCTCGCGGGCCTCGCGCCGCTGCACGCGGAGCGGTTGCGCTCGCGCGGCGGCCTGTGCGGTGCCGCGGCGGACCCGCTGAGCTTTTACGAGACCTCCTCCTACGGCCCGGCGGCGGCCGGTCAGCTTGCGGCGGCGGTCGGGGCCGGGCAGTTGCTCTACGGCTCGGACCGCCCGGTGGCGGACCCCGGTGAGCACGGCATCCGCGAGACGCTCGACTGGGAGGCGATCGACGGCGCGACGCGGCGGATGCTCGGGCCGTTCGCGCCGGTTTCGACCGCGACGAGGACCGCCGTGCCCCGGCCGGAGCTGCGCGAGGGGGTGACGGTGCCGTGAGCGCCGCCACCCTAGCGGCCAGGGCTACCCGCTCGCGGCTTCAGGTCCCGTCGCTGAACTCGGTGCCGCGCCCGCGCGGGCGTGACCTGCTGGCGCCGGAGCTGGAGCAGTTCGTGCGCGAGCTGGCGGACCGGCCCGAGCTGTGGATCGACCACGTCCGCCACGACCCCACCCAGCGCGTCTACGAGGAGCTCCTGTCCGAGCAGCACCTCACGGCGTGGCTGATCTGCTGGATGGACGACCAGGACACGGGCTACCACGACCACGACGTGTCCGCGGGTGCCGTAGCGGTCCTGGGCGGGCGCGTGCGCGAGGAGCGCCTGCGGATCGGCGGCGAGCCGGTCAGCCGTTCGTTCGCCGCGGGCCAGGCCTTTCACTTCGCGCCCTCGGACATCCACCGCGTGCGCCACGACGGGCGCGACCCCGCGGTGACGCTGCACGTCTACTCGCCGCCGCTGGCGCGGATGGGCGCCTACGCGATCGGCGAGGACGGGGTGCTGATGCGCCGTACGCAGGGCTCCTCTGAGGAGCTGCGCGCCGCCTAGTAGGAGGTTGCGTCTAGCCGGCCTGCGGCTTGCCGCCGGCGCGCTGCTGCACGCCGGAGTCGCCGGCGATCAGGATCGAGCTGACGAGCTCCGGCTCGAACAGGCCGTGCTCGACGACGCCGGGCTGCGCGCTGAGGCGCGCCGCCAGCTCGCGGGGGTCGCCGACCTCGCCCAGGTAGTCGGCGATCAACCCGCCGTCGGGGCTGGGCGGCACCTCGCGCAGGCGGGCGCTGCCCAGCTCGCGCAGCGTCGTCTGCGCCGCGAAGGGCACCAGCTCAAGCGGGATCGGCGCTGCGATCCGCTCCACCAGCTTCTCGGCCGAGACGATCGCCGTGAAGCGCCGCGCCGCGCGGGCGACGATCTTCTCGCGCGTGTGCGCCGCGCCGCCGCCCTTCACCAGCCAGCCGTCGGGGTCGACCTGGTCGGCGCCGTCGATCGCGAGGTCCAGCTCACCGAGCTGATCCAGCTCCGTCACCGCGAGCCCCAGCGCGCGGGCGACCTCGGCGGTCGCGGGCGAGGTCGCGGCGCAGCGCAGCTCGCGCAGCTCGCCGGCGCGCTCGCCCAGCGCCTGCAGCAGGAACGCGACCGTCGAGCCGGTGCCGAGCCCCAGGCGCATCCCGTCCTGCACCTCCGCCGCCGCGGCGTAGGCCGCCTCGCGCTTGAAGGCCGCGATCCGCTCGGCGGCGCTCAGCGACGCCGGCTGCTGCCCTGGCCCAGTCGCACGCGCGGACGCCATGGGGCGGACGTTACCGTCCCGGCATCGCCCGTGAAGCGCAGCTGCTCCGGGGCGTCGGGGCGGTGCAGCAGGAAGCCCTGCCCGACGCGGCAGTCCAGCTCGCGCGCGAGCGCGAGCTGGCGGTTCGTCTCGATCCCCACCGCCACCGCGGTCAACCCCGCGCGGTGCGCCAGCGCGACCATCGCCCCGACCATCGCGCGCGTCTCGCGATCGCGCTCGAAGGACTGGATCAGCTTGCGGTCGAGCTTCAGCATGTCCAGGGGCAGGTTGCGCGGCAGCGCGATCGAGGCCTCGCGCCCGCCGAAGCAGTCCAGGGCCGTGGCGACGCCGAGCCGCCGCACCTCGCCCAGCGCGGCGCGGGCGCGTTCGGGGTCGCGCAGCACCGCCTCCTCCGTAACCTCCAGGCACAGCGCGCGGCCCGGGAGCTGGAAGCGGGCGAGCTCCTTGTGCACGCGCGCCGCGAGGTCGAGCTCCGAGAGCTCGCGCGCGGAGATGTTGATCGAGATCGGCATCGAGATGCCCTTGCGCCGCCAGGCCGCGGCCTGCGCGCAGGCCGTGTGCAGGACCCAATCGCCGATCTGCACGATCAGCTCGCTTTCCTCAGCGCGCGGCAGGAAGGTCGAGGGCAAGAGCTCGTCGATCGAGTCTTCCTCCTCGTCGGGGTGCCAGCGCACCAGCGCCTCGCAGCCGATCGCGCGCCCGCCGTCGAGCGGCATGATCGGCTGGTAGGTGAGCACCAGCTCGTCGTGGGGCAGCGCGCGCAGCAGGCGTTCCTCGATCTCCAGGTGCGCCGTGATCTCGCGGCGCAGGCTCTCGTCGAACATCTCCGGGCGCTGGCCGCCCGCGCCCTTTGCGCGGTACATCGCCACGTCCGCCTCGCGCAGCATGCCCTCAGGGTCGGCCTCTGGGTCGTGCGTGATCGCGACGCCGACGCTCGCCGGCATCGAGACCTCGACCGAGCCGATGTGGAACGGCTCCTTCAGCGTCTGCACGACGCGCTCGGCCAGGGCGAAGGCTTCGTCGTCGGTCTGGATTTCCTCGCCGAGGATCACGAACTCGTCGCCGCCGAGCCGCGCGACGGTGTCGCTGTCGCGCATCATCTCCGCGAGCCGCTCCGCCACGGCGATCAGCAGGCGGTCGCCGACGTCGTGGCCGAAGTTGTCGTTCACGGCCTTGAAGCGGTCGAGGTCCATGAACAGCAGCGCCACGACGCCGCCGCTGCGGTGCAGGCGCGAGAGCGCCTGGCGCGTGCGGTCCATCAGCAGCAGCCGGTTCGGCAGATGCGTCAGCGGGTCGCGCAGCGCCTGGCGCTCCAGCCACATGCGGTCGGTGACATCCTTCGCGGCGGCGTACCACTCGTCGCCGTCGCAGCGGGCGCTCCACAGCAGCCAGCGCCAGGAGCCGTCGCGGTGGCGGTAGCGGTTCGTGAAGTTCTCCAGGTGGGCGGAGCGGTGGTTGCCGGCGAGCAGCAGCGCCAGCGTCTGCTCGACGTCGTCGGGGTGGATCAGCTCGTCGATCGGGTTCGCTTCCAGCTCCTCGCGCGTCCAGCCCAGGACCGCCTCCCAGGCGGGGTTCAGCAGCGTGAAGCGGCCGTCGAGCGAGATCGTCGCCAGCAGGTCGCTGGTCATCTCGAACAGGCGGGCGATGCGCTCGTCGCCGCCGTGGTCCTCGGCCGGCGGCGCGGCTTTCAGGGGTGGCGGCGGCTGCGGGGCGACCGCCGCCGCGTGCGGAACGACGTCGCTCAGCGGCGCGGCGCGCGCGAGGACGTCGGCGTGAGTGCTCGAGCTGGGGGATGGCATGCCTTGCGAGCACGTTCGGCGCGCGCGGACGCGTGCGCGCGGCGGCTATGCGTATCTGGACGGATTTACGAGCAGATCACCCCGGTTTTCCGGGCGATCGAGCGCGTCAGGTGCCGAGCCGCGGGGTGGCCTCTGCGCCACCGAGGTCGGGTGCCCGCGCGGCTTCGTAGAGCCCCGGGTCGCCGCGCAGGAAGCGCCACACCGACAGGAACATCAGGATCGTGACGATCACCGCGCTGGAGACGCAGTACTCGCAGATGTGGTGGATCGAGAACAGCTCGCGGTAGGTCAGATAGGCGCTGAAGCCGAAGCCCACCACCGTGAAGGCGACGGTCGCCAGCCGCGAGGTCTCGCTCTCGGGGACCAGCAGCGAGCCGAGGATCGCGATGTAGCCCAGCAGCCCGATCAGCGCCACCGGGACGCCGACGAGCTTGGAGTATTCGGAGGTCTGGACGATCTCGCAGCCGCCGCCGTTGCGCCCGCACAGCGGCTTGATCCCCGCGTAGTGGATGTAGGTGAGGTAGCTCGCGAGGGCGATCCCCAGCACCGTGAGGACGATCAGCGTGATCCTCAGCGTGCGCGAGCTCATCGTCGCCTACTTCAGCAGGGCGTTGATCGCCGATTCGAAGCTCGACGGGTCCGTCAGCGAGCTGTATTCGAATTTCTTTCCCGGCTCGCCGGTCTTGCCGATCAGGAACGACGGCGTCCCCGTGAAGCCGGAGTTGTTCGCCAGCTGCGCGTCGGAGGTGATCGCGTTCGTGAATTCGCCGTTGCCACGATCGGCGGTCCAGGTCGCGAGGTTCATGCCGGGGACCTGCTGCGCCAGCGTCTGCAGGTAGCTCTCGGTCACGTAGCCGGTGTCCTCCTGGCCCTGCTGGTGGTAGAAGAGCTCGATGTAGTACCAGGCCTTGTTCTGCTTGCCGGCCGCCATCGCCGCGACCTGCTGGGTGCGGAAGGTTTCCGGTTCGCGGGTCGCCGTCTCGAGGTTGCGGTATTCGATCCGCAGCTTGCCGGGGCGGACGTACTTTTCGATCAGCGGCTTCAGGGCCCCCGTGGTGAAGTCCTTGCAGATCGGGCACTCCAGGTCGCCGAAGTACTGCATCGTCACCGGCGCTTTCGGGCTGCCGAGCGTGTTTCCGTTCTGCGGGATGCCGTCCAGGAGCGCGGTGACTTCTTTGTACGCGGGGACTTTCTTGACGTCGCCTTTCTTCGGCGGGAGCGGCGTGCTGTCGCCGCCGCCGCTGGTCGCCACGAGGATCACCGCGATGATCACGATCACCGCCGCGGCGACGGAACCGAGTTGGATCAGGCGTTTGCGGCGCTGCGCGGTGGCGGCCTCGGCCTCCTCGATGGCCTTGCGCTCCTCGCGCGCCTGCTCGCGCCGCTGCTTGCGGGTCAGGTCCTGCCCGTCCTCCTCCTCGGTGCTCATGGGACGGAACTTTTACAGATTTCCCATCAAGCGTGCCTAAGTTCGTGACACGATTCGCCCACGCGCGCGTGTAAAGGGCGCCCGCCGGCGTGTCGAAGCCTGTCGTGGCGCCCGTTTGCCGCCCGCGCCCTGCCCCTGTAGCTCAACTGGATAGAGCACCGGCCTTCTAAGCCGGGGGTTGCTGGTTCGAGTCCAGCCGGGGGCGTCGTGCGATCGGCGGCGGGCTCCGCGCCGAGCCGTTCCCGAAGTGGCGCTCCGACGGTTTCCCGGGCGGTCTAGCGGGTACCACGCAACAGGGGCCCCGCTCACCCCGGCAAAGGGGCCTCGATGGGGACGGGACCGAATCCCGGCCGCTCTCAGCAAGCAGCCCCAATCCCCCGCGCGGGGCTGTCGAGGGCGGCGGGACGGTCCTGGTCACTTGCGGCGCGCCCGGCACAGACGCCGGGCGCGCTGCGAGCAAGCGTGCCTGCGCGGGCCGCCGATCCGGCGCGAGGCCTTGCTGCTCGCCGCGACAGCCCCGGTCGCGCGCGCCCCGCGGGCGCCGGCGGCTGGCGGATCGAGGATGATGGCGCGGTTGTTCGCGCTCACGGTGCTCGTCTACCCGCTCGTGCTGGCGCTGCTGTGTCTCGGCGCGGGCCTCGCGGTCGACCGCGGCAGCGGCGGTTTCCTGGCGGGGGCGCTGCTGCCGGTGGTCGGCCTCGCGGCGCTGGTGGCGCTGTCGCAGCTGAGCACCTTGATCGTGCCGCTGGCGCCGGCGACGCCGTACCTGATGCTGGCGCTGGGGCTCGCGGGCCTGGCGCTGGGACTCGCGCCGGGTTCACGGGCACGCGCGCTGTGGGCGCGGGTGCGGGCACGTCCCTGGGCGCCGCTGGTGGCGCTGGCGGCCTACCTGCTGGCGCTGGCGCCGGTGCTGCTGGCCGGCCGCGCGAGCTTCTCCTCGTTCATGGCGCTGTCGGACTCGGCGGTGCACATGATCGGCGCGGACTACCTGATCCACCACGGGCAGAGCTATGGCGGCCTGGACCTGCGCAGCTCCTACGGGCAGTTCATCAAGGACTACTACGGCACGGGCTACCCCTCGGGGGCGGACACCGCCTTCGGCGGCAGCGCGCTGCTCCTGGGCCTGCCGCTGATCTGGGCCTTCCAGCCCTTCTGCGCGCTGCTGCTGGCGCTTGCTTCGGGTCCCGCGCTGGTGCTGGCGCGGCGCCTGGGGTTGCGCGGCGGCTTCGCGGCCCTGGCGGCCCTGGCGGCGCCGGTCTCGGCGATCGTCTACGCCTACGAGCTGATCGGCTCGGTGAAGGAGCTGCTGGCGGTGGCGATGCTCCTGGCGCTGGGCGCGCTGCTGGCGCTGCACCGCCGCTGGCTGGGGCGCGCGCCGCGGGCGGTGGTGCCCTGCGCGCTGGTGCTGGCCGCGGGCGTCTCGGCGCTGGGGGTGGGCTTCGGCGCCTGGGCGCTTGCCGCGGGGGTGGTGCTGCTGGCGGTGCTGGCCGGCAGGCGCGATCTGGGCCCGCGCGCCACGGCGGCGGGCGTGCTGCTCGGGGCGGCGGTCCTGCTCGTGGCGGCGTGGCCCACCTGGCGTCACGTCTCGCAGTCGCTGCACGTCGCGCAGGCGATCGCCTCGACGGCGAACCCCGGCAACCTGCAGACGCCGCTGCGCTGGACGCAGGCGTTCGGCGTGTGGCTGAACGACAGCTACAAGGAGCGGCCCACGGGGCCGGCGGGCGTCGCGACCTACGCGCTGGTGGGCGTCACGCTGGCCGCCTGCCTGCTCGGTGCGTGCTCGCTGCTGCGCAGGCGCGGCTTTGCGCTGGCGGGCTGGATCGCCCTGACGCTGCTGGCGTGGCTGGTGCTGAGCCGCACCGCGACGACGTGGGTGGACGCGAAGGCGCTGGTGCTGACCTCGCCGGTGCTGGTGCTGCTGGCGTGGGGGGGCGTCGCGGCGCTGTCGCGCGGTCGCGGGCGCGGTCTGGCGGCGGGGCTGCTGGCGCTGGCGCTGCTCGGCGGCGCGGTGGCCTCGGACCTGATCCAGTACCACGGCTCGAACCTGGCGCCGACCGCGCGCTACGAAGAGCTGGGCTCGATCGGCAAGCGCTTCCGCGGCCGCGGCCCCGCGCTGTTCACGGACTTCGACGAATACTCGCTGTACCAGCTGCGCGACCTCGACCTGGGCGGCCCGGACTTCGTCTACCCGCCGCGCCCGGTGGGGGGCGGACTGGCGGTGGGCTACGGCGAGCCCGACGAACTGGACCGTCACCTGCCGGCGGCGCTGAGCGGCTACCGGCTGATCGTGACGCGCCGCGACCCCGGCGCCGCGACGCCGCCGGCGGCCTACCGCCTCGCCTGGCGGGGCGACTACTACGAGGTGTGGGCGAGGCGCGCGGACGCGCGACCGGCCCTGGTCCACGTCCCCGCCGACGAAGCGAAGCGCCCGCTCCCGTGCGCGCGGGTGCTGCGAACGGTGGGGCTCGCGCGAAGCCACGGCGCCGTGGCGGTCGCGGCGCTGGCGCCGGAGCTGGTGCGGGTGCGGCTGCATCGCGGACACCGCCCCGCGGGGTGGGGGCGCGAGCGCGGCGGCTTCGCGATGCACGGGGCCGGCGCGATCTCCCTGGGCTTTCGTCTCCCGCACGCTGGCGGCTGGGAGCTGTGGCTTCAGGGTCAGTTCATGCCCCGGATCGACGTGAGCGTCGACGGGCGCCATCGCGCCACGGTCTCGGGGCAGCTCGCGGGCAACTCGCTCGTGCCCGACACCGCGAAGCCGCTGCTGCTGAGCCTGGGCGCGGGGGCCCACACGCTGCGGATCGCCCGCGCCGGCTTCAGCCTGGCGCCCGGCAACGGCGGCTCCGCGGTGCTCGCGGCGGCCTTTCTCACCCCGGCGGGGACGCCCGCGCGACGCCTGCGGGCGCTCGGGCCGGGCGCCTCGTCGTGCGCGCGGCCGATCGAATGGATCGAGCTCGTCCCGAACAGCGAGATCGGACACGATCTCTTTAAATGAAAAGAGGACCGCCTGCGGCGGCGGTCCTCCATCGGGACCCGGTCGTAGGCTCTGACCTGTGAGGGCTGGAGAGCCACCGCACGGCGACCAGGTGCTGCTGGGCGAGAACCTGCAACTGCTGCCGCGCTTCGCCGACGGCTCGTTCCAGATGATCTACCTGGACCCGCCCTTCAACACGGGCCGGGCACAGGTGCGAAAAACGCTTTCGGTCGTCGGCGACGAGCAGGGCGACCGCGTCGGCTTCCAGGGCCGCCGGTACCGCACGCGGATGCTGGCCGAGTCCTCCTATCGCGACGCCTTCGAGGATTACCTGGGCTTCCTGGCGCCGCGCCTTGAGCAGGCGCGCCGGCTGCTGCGCGAGGACGGGACGCTCTACTTCCACATCGACTACCGCGAGGCGCACCACTGCAAGCTGCTGCTCGACGAGGTCTTCGGGCGCGAGTGCTTTTTGAACGAGCTGATCTGGGCATATGACTACGGCGCCCGCGCCAAGCGCCGCTGGCCCGCGAAGCACGACACGATCTTCGTCTACGTGAAGGACCCCGGCGCCTACTTCTTCGACTCCGCGGAGGTCGACCGCGAGCCCTACATGGCTCCGGGGCTCGTCAGCGCCGAGAAGGCCGCCCGCGGCAAGCTGCCCACCGACGTCTGGTGGCACACGATCGTGCCGACGAACGGGTCCGAGAAGACCGGCTATCCCACGCAGAAGCCCGAGGGGATCGTGCGGCGCATGGTGCAGGCCTCCACGCGCCCCGGCGACTGGTGCCTGGACTTCTTCGCCGGCAGCGGCACGCTCGGCGCCGTCGCCGCGCAGCTGGGCCGCCACTACGTGCTGATCGACTCCAACCCCGAGGCCGTGCGGGTGATGCGCCGGCGGCTGGGCGCCCAGCCTTCAAGGATCGCCGCCGCGACGCCGATCGGATGAACATGTCCCAACATCCGGTACGGCTGCTGCTCAGCGACGACCTGGAGCGCGACCGGCTCACGGTCTTCTTCCGGTTCATCCTCTCGATCCCGCACTTCATCTGGATCACGCTGTGGGGGATCGCCTCGCTGGTGCTGGTCATCGTCAGCTGGGTCTGCACGCTGATCATGGGACGCTCGCCGCGCAAGCTGCACGAGCTGCTGGCCTCGTTCGTCAAATACATGGTCCACTTCTACGGCTACCTGAACCTCGCCGCGAACCCCTACCCGCGTTTCGACGGCAGGCCCGGCTACCCGGTAGACGTCGAGATCCCCGGGCCCCAGCCCCAGAATCGTCTGACCGTGCTGGTCCGCGGCATCCTGCTGCTGCCGGCGTTTCTGATCGTCACGGTGCTGTTCGGCAACCTCAACACGCGCTTCAGCGTCGGGCGCAGCGCGCTGGCCTCCTACGGCACCTGGAGCCTGCTCTCGGTCGTGGCCTTCCTGGGCTGGTTCGCGATCCTCGCCCGTGGGCGGATGCCGCGCGGGCTGCGCGACGCCGCCGCCTACGGGCTCTCCTACGGCGCGCAGTTCTATGCCTACGCCTTCCTGCTGACGCAGCGCTACCCCGACAGCGACCCGCTCGCCGCGGTGCCGGATCTGCCCGCGCGCGAGGACGATCCCATCCGCCTACGGCTCGACGACCACCTGCGGCGCTCGCGGCTGACCGTCTTCTTCCGCTTCCTGCTCGCGCTGCCGCACCTGATCTGGCTCGAGCTGTGGGGGATCGTCGCGCTCGTCTGCGCGGTCCTCAACTGGGTGGCGACGCTGTTCGCGGGGCGCTCGCCCGAATGGCTGTACCGCTTCCTGGCGGCTTACCTGCGCTACGTCAACCACGTCTTCTCCTACCTCTATCTGATCGCGAACCCGTTTCCCGGCTTCACCGGCAAGGCCGGTAGCTATCCCTTCGAAATCGTGATCGCCCCGCGCGAGCGCCAGAACCGCTGGAAGACCGGCTTTCGGATCGTGCTGGCGATCCCCGCGCTGCTGCTGGCAGGCGCCTACGGGACGCTCGCGGGCGTTGCGGCGGTGCTCGGCTGGTTCAGCTCGCTGGCGCTTGGGCGTATGCCGCCGGGGCTGCGCAACGCCGGGGCGCTCGCCCTGCGCTATCAGGCCCAGGCGCACGGATATCTGCTGCTGCTCACCGACGCCTACCCCTACAGCGGGCCGGTGCGCCCGGGCGCGGGCCATGAGCCCGCCCTAGCCGCCGCTCCGTCTGAGCCGGGTGACGCGTTCACCGGGCTCACGACGCCCGATGTCGGCCTGAGCTGAGCGCGGCGTGAGCGGCCTGCGCTCCCTGTGGGCCGCCGCCGTCGCGCGGCCGCTGCGCTCGGGGCTCGCCGCCGCGACGCTGGCGCTGCTCGCGGTGGCCTGGGTGCTGGCGGCGCACGCGCTGTGGCACTCGACCGTGCCCTCTTCGCTGCACCTGCCCCACGTCGATCCGCGCCGCCTGTTCTCGCCGGGGTTCCTGCGGCGCAGCGCCTCCTTCGAACGCTTCCTCGACGTGGACGAGGTCCTCGGCGACGTGACCCTGATCGTGGTGCTGGCGCTCTACGCGAAGCGCGGGCACCGGCTGATGCGCGAGTCCGCCGCGGGGCGGATCGGCACCGGGATGATGCTGGGGATGCTGGGCTTCGCGGTGCTGTGGATCGCGGAGGTGCCCTTCGACCTCGCCGCCGTCTGGTGGGAGCGACGGCACGGGATCTCCCATCAGGGCTACGTCGCCTCGCTGAGCTCGAGCTTCCTCTCGCTGGGGGGCACGTTCCTGTTCGTCTCGCTGGCGCTGCTGGTCACGATGGCGATCGCCGGCGTGCTGCGGCGCTGGTGGTGGGCCGTCGCGGCGCCGATCTTCGCCGGGCTCGCGCTGCTCTCGACTTTCCTGAGCGTCTACCTGATCCCCGACACGCACCCGCTGCGCCAGGAACCCGCCGCCGCCGAAGTGCAGCGCCTGGCCCGCGTCGAGGGCCTGCCCGGGACGAAGGCCGAAGTGCAGGACGTCAAGCGCCAGACCACCGCGCCGAACGCCGAGTCCGTCGGCTTCGGCTCCACGCGCCGCGTGATCCTCTGGGACACGCTGCTCGACGGGCGCTTCGACCGGCGCGAAGTCGACGTCGTCGCCGCGCACGAGCTGGGGCACCTCGCGCATCGCCACCCGCTCAAGCGCGTCGGCTGGCTGGCGCTGTTCCTGCTGCCCGCCGCCGCGCTCGTCGCGCTCTTCACGCGCCGGCGCGGGGGGCTCGCACGGCCGGAGGCCGTGCCCGTGGCGCTGTTCGTCTTCGTCGTGCTGCAGCTGCTCACCGGGCCGCTGATGAACATCGTCTCCCGCCGCGAGGAGGCCGAGGCCGACTGGTCGGCGCTGCGCGCCACACGCGACCCCGCCGCGGCACGCTCGCTGTTCCACACCCTCGCCACCACCAGCCTCTCGAACCCCGACCCGCCCACCTGGGCCTATGTCCTCTACCAGGACCACCCCACGATCGTGCAGCGGATCGCGATGGTCGACGCCTGGCAGGCGCGCCAGGCGCACTGAGCCCGTCGGCGTATGGCGCTCGCCGGGAGGCCAGCGTGCATGCCACGGCGGGGCGCGAAGTGCGAGGCTAGGGCGCGTGTACCACCTGGAGTTGCGCAAGTTCCCCCAAGTCGTCTGCCGCTTCAACCAGAGCGAGGCGCAGATGCGCGCGATCGTCATCCCCTGGGTGCGCGAGGACTGGGTCGAGGAGGGGGAACGGAAGTGGAACGTCAACGAGTCCGCCCTCACCGTGCTGGAGGGGCCGAAGCTGTCGATGCCCGAGCTCGCCATGGGGCGGGGGTGGCGCAACGCGCAGCGGCGCAGCGAGGACGTCACCGAGCGGGTGCTTGCCGCGGCGCGGGGCGCCGGCGGCGTGGGCGGCGGCGCGGCGGCCGGGGGCCTGGGCGCCGGGGCCGACCCGCAGGTGCCCGAGCCCGGTGCGGCGTCCGCGGCCGCCGGAGGGACGGACCTGCTCGCGGACTCGCTCGGGCTCGAGCTGCTGGCGCTGCTCGACGACGGTGCGCTGCCCCCGGCGCGCGCCTGGGAGGTGGCCCGCATCCGGATCGACCGCGGCTCCGCCGCCGACTCCCTCGCGCTCGCCGAGCGTGCCGTGCGCTCGCTGCTCGGCCGTGGGCTCGCCGTCCTGCGCCGTGGGGATGGGACGGGCGAGGAGCTGAGCCCTGAGCAGGCAGAGGCCGCGCTCGCCGCCGCGGAGACCTGGGGCGGGGGAGAGGGCGCCGAGGCGGTCGTGATCGCGCGCAGGCGCTGACGGCATTTCCCGTCGCGGCCCCGTCGAGCCCACAGGCAGTTCCCCCGGAAACAACAAAGGCCCGCGAACGCGGGCCTTGTTTAGGGGTGAGCGATGGGACTCGAACCCACGACCGCCTGGACCACAACCAGGAGCTCTACCAACTGAGCTACGCCCACCAGGTGCGCCCCGGAGTCTAGCGCCGCACAGACGCGGCTTGAAAGCCGAGCATCGGTACCCGACGCTCCCCTGGCCGGCCGGCATTCCTGGTGTGAGAAGCGCCGCTCAGAGCGGCCCACGGGCTAATTCCGCTCGTGCTATAAGTACCGCTCCTTGAAATCAGACGTCCGGGGGGATGTGGGTGGTGTCCGAGGAGACATGGAGCGTTGACTCGGCTGTGGCAGCGCGATTTCGCCGCCGGCGTCATGCCGGTGCGGGGAAAGCATCGTGAGCACGCTGACGGCGCTGAGGTGCCCCAAGTGCTCCGCGCCCGTCACGGACTCGGATCGCTTTTGTGCGGCTTGTGGAGCGCCGGTCGAGCACCCCGTGCCCGTCGCCTCCACGGAGCGGATCGGAGAGGGGGCCGGTCGGGCCGCTTCCGCCGCCGCGCCGAGCTCGCCGATGGCGGTCCTGTCGGTGCGCGCCCCGCTTTGCTGGAGCTGCGGCGCCGATGCTCGGACGGGCGCCGATGCGTGCGGGTCGTGCGGCACCGCCGTCGGAGCGCCCCCCGCGCACGCCGACAGCATCGTCGGCAAGGTCTATCCGCTCAGGCGCGGCATTCGCAAACGCCATCTCGTCTGCATCGGGCTCGAGGACCGCAGCGCGCGGCTGCTGTTCGAGTCCGGCGAGACCGAGCTGCTCGCGCTGGAGGAGCTGCCCGAGCCGGAGGATCTGGCGCTCGGCCGTGAGGAGGCCGCGCGACTGCGGACGCCGGCCGGGAGGCTGTTGCAGATCGCCGTCGCGTGCCGCGCCGGCACGCTCAAGCGGAAGTGGGACACGGAGGCGCTGGAGGAGGCCGCGCTCGCGAGCGCGAGCGATGTCGGGAGCGCCCGCTCGATCGCGCTCGACGCGCTGGCGCTCGGTCGGCCCGAGCTGCTCTCGCGGCTGCCGCTCTCGGACACCGAGCGTCACTGGCTGACCGCCGTCGACGCGGTGGGTAGGGCGGAGGCCGCGACCGCGATCGAGGCGGTCTGCTGCCTGCCGCAGGATCGGTACAGGCCAAAGCTCGTGCTGCTCGCCTCGGTCCTGCGGCCGGCGCGGGACGGGGGCGTGCGCCTGGGGCCCGCGATCAAGGCGCAGGTGGAGCCTTTCGCCGCCGGGGAGCCACTCGCGGCGCTGCTTGTCCGGGTGCTCGACGGCGATTACGACGCCGAGCCGTCGATCGAGCTGACCACCCCCCTGCGCCGGCTGGTCGAGAGAACCGCCCCGTCCCCGGCGCGGCGGCGCGACCTCGAGACGGCCCTCGACTTGATCGACGGGCGTCCTCCCGCCGCGGCGGGCTCTTCGCCCGGGCCGCTACCCCGGGGAGTGAGGACGCTCCTTGCGCTGAGCGCCCCGGGACTCGACCTGATCGGGGAGGACGACATCGACCACATCCCGATGCCGTTGCTGGACGACCTGATCGAGGCGGGGGCCGTCGACGCCGGCACGACGCTCGCGGGCTCGAGGGACGTGCATCGCACGCGCTACCTCCTCGCCCGTCTCGACCCGGGCGCCTTGAGCGACGCGGACGTCGATCACCTGGCGCATCTCGACGAGCAGGCCCGGCGTGCCTTCGCCCGCGACGACGCCGCGGGGCTGAACGCGCTCGGAAGCTCCGACGTGGTGCTTGGCTTCCAGGCGCTGGCGGCCGTAAGGCGTGGCGAGGCGGGCGAGCAGGAGGTCGAGCGCATCGTCCCCGGGCACAGAGACCTCGCGCGGGCGCTGCTGCGGCTTGCCCGGACGCACGCCGACGGCGGCTCGGTAAACGAGGGGTTGAGCGAGCAGATGGTGGCTGACCCGTCGGTCTGGCCGGTGATCGTCGAGATCGTCGGCTCGACCGCTCTCGAGCCCACGCACGAGCTGCTTGAGCGCTTTCCCGACTTCTGCCAGTGGCTCGCGCTGCATCAGGCGCGCGAGCACCTGTTCCTGGGGTCGTGGCAACGCGCGGTCGAGGCGGCTGACCTGTGCCTGTCTCTCGCGAAGCTCGAGGCAGTTCGTGACGAGGCGCTGAACCTGAAGGCCTGCGCCCTGCACTACCTGGGCGCCGACGGGCGGGCGGTGGGCGCGCTCGAAGAGGCGATCCAGGGTGAGCGCTCGGAGGCCCTGCTGGCGAACCTAGGCATCGTTGCGGCCGGCCTCGAGCCTGAGGTCGCCGCCAGTCACCTGGGCATGCTGATGGACGAGGCGCCGACGATCGCGCTGCGCGTCTCGGCGGCGAAACAGGCTCTTTCGATCTGGCGCGACTCCGACCAGGAGTCCTGGCGAAACTCCGACAACAGCCCGTTGCCCGACGCGTTCCAGGACCCCCTGCGCCGCTTGGCCGTGGCCGAGCTCGAGCTGGCGGACTTCCGCGTGTTCGCCGGCGTGCTCGCGATCTACGACGCGGACTGGCTCGCGGACCGGGCGAACATCGCGACGTCCCCACACGCCGACTCGCTTGAGGCGCGCTTCTTCACGGCTCGGGCCGAGAACCTGAGCAAGATGATCGGGGTCATGGGGAGCGCCATGGCCGCCGGCGGCGCGCCGGAGTGGGTGCTCGACGAACGCGACTCGCTGCGCGCGGCGGCGATCGACATCCTGTTCGAGAACCTCGACGAGCCGGACTCGACCTTCGGCTCGGTCGCGCTGGAGATGGTCGAGCGGCGGGTCCTGGCCACGCCCGACGACGAAGTCCTGTTCGGCGCGCTGGGAATCGCAAGCGTCACCTATCACCTCTCGGCGCGCGAAGAAGAGGTCGCCGATCACATCGTCGAGAGGGTCCAGAAGCTGCGGTCCGACTGGCAGCAGCTGGAGGCCGGCGATCGCGACCGGGTCGAGCCGGTCGTAGAGCTGGCGACTCGGCGCGTCACCATCAACCGCCTGCAGGCAAGGGCTCGCGAATTCGACCAAGCCGTCGACGTGTTCAACTCCGCGATCGATCTCGGTGGGTCTGCACCGCCGGGCTCGCCGGCCTACTCGGAGGCGCTCCAGCGCTGCCGGCGCGTGAGCGCCACGTGCAGGGCGATCCGCGACGAGCTGCGCCCCTGGGTCCCGATCGTCGACCACGAGGGCGTGCGCGAAGACCTGGACAAACTGATCGAGTCCTCGCGCGAGCTCGAGGGTCGCTGCCTGGAGATTCTCGGCTGAGGGGCAAGCGATGCTGGAACGCAACCCTTACCTGATCCTCGGCGTCGACTTCGCCGCCAGCGGCGAGGACGCCCGGCGCGCCTTCGCGCATGCCGCCAGGCGCCTGCGCCGCGAGGGCGGCGTCTGGGAGATCGAGGATCTCAACTGGGCTCTGCACGAGATCCAGGCGCTCGACGAGAGCCCCGCGGACACGGTGACGATCTATCGCGTGCCCGCGAACGGGGAGGTGTTCGTCTCGGGTGGGACGGGCGTCTTTCGCCCGGCGCCCATACCGCTGAGAAGGCGCACGCCCGCGCACGACGAGGACAGCTTGCGAGAGGTCCGCCGCAACTCCCTTCGCGAGCTGGATCGGCTCGTGCTGGAAGACCTGGAGCGAATGCAGATGCCGGTGAACGGATACGAACTGGAGGATGCCGCGTGGGCAACAGAAGACGGCTCGAAGACCTGAACGACCGCATGGCCTTGGTCAAGACGACGCTCGACAAGCTCGAACAGAGCATGGAAAGGATCGAGCTCGTGACCGTGATTCGCGAGCCGAACACCGGCATGACCGCGGATGCCTACGACGGCCTGCGCAAGCAGGTGATCGCCGCCGTCAACGAGCGCATGGCCCATCTTCAGCAGCTCGCGCGGTTCGACGCGTCGCTGCAATCGGGCGCGACGCCCGAGGAGCTCGCGGGGCTCGTCCGGGAGTGGCTGGAGCAGAGCCAGCTCGAAATGGTCGAGGACATCGATCTGCTCGACGCGTTCGAAACCGTCGGTCCGGAGCGATTCAGCGGCAGGCGCCTGCTTCGGGCCGCCTACGTCGATGGCCTGACCGGACGCGTGATTCGCGGTGGGATCGTCGAGCGCGTCGAGGAGGCGCCCGACCTGTCGGAGGAGCAGCGCGCCGCCGCCGGCGCGGAGGACGGCGACGACACCGCCGATGCGGGCGCGGAGAGTCCGGGGCACGCTGACGAGCCCGGGGAGGCGGAGCCGCCGGCCGAGGCGGCGCCCGCGGGCGAGGCGAGCGAGGACGGGCCCGTGGTGGCGGGGGACAACCGATGAGCGCCGTCGGGATCGACTTCGGAACGACGAACTCCGCAGTGGCGGTCTACGGGGCCGGCGGAGGCGACGTGCTCGCCATCGACCAGCCGCCGCCCACCTGGGAGCCGCTGGGGCTGGACAAGGTGCTGCCCTCCGTCGTGGGCATCGGCGAGGGGGATCAGGCGACCTTCGGCTGGGCCGCGAAGACCCGCTCGGCGAACAAGCTCGAGGCCGTCAAGCGGCTGTTCGCCACCGAGGAGAGCGTGCGCATCGGGGGTGTCGAGTACTCGGTCGAGATGGTCGCGGCGCTGCTGTTCGCCCGCCTGAAGCAGGGGGCCGAGAGCGTCGGCGTCCCGGTCGATCGCGCCGTCGTGACGATCCCCGCCAACAGCCGCGGTCTCGCCCGCTTCAGGACGAAGCTGTGCGCGAGCCTCGCGGGCATCGACGTCAGAGCGCTGATCAACGAGCCGACCGCAGCCGCGATGGCGCATTCGATCTCGGCGTCGGAGGACAGCAACATCCTCGTCTTCGACTGGGGCGGCGGAACGCTCGACGTGACCGTGCTCGAGACCGTCGCCGGCGTCTTCATGGAGCGGGCCTCGAAGGGCATCCAGCGCTCGGGCGGCCTCGACCTCGACAACCTGTTCGCCTCCGCGGTGCTGGAGCAGGTCTCGGGCACCGAGCAGTGGCGGGAGGGTCAGATGGCCGCATTTCGCCTGGGGATCGAGCAGGCGAAGATCGTGCTCTCGACGCAGGCGAGCACGCACGTGGAGCTCCCGGACGGGACCGTCCTTTCGCTGACGCGCGAAATGCTCGAACGCGCGATTCGCGGCAAGATCGAGGAGACGCGTGGCCCGATCGATCAGTGCCTGCGGGACCTGGGCATCGGCGCCGACGCGATCGATCACCTGGTGCTCGTGGGCGGCAGCTCGAAGATCCCCGCGCTGCGCCAGTTCGTCAGCGAGATCCTGAACAAAGACCCGCTCGCGGGCGCCGACCCGATGACCGCCGTCGCGGAGGGCGCCTCGATCGCGGGCGCGATCCTTTCCGGGGAGCTGGATGCGGATTTCTTCGTCGCCACCGAGCACGCGCTCGGCACGATTTCCTTCGACGACAGGGAAAAGCCCGAATTCAGCGTCTTGATCGGGCGAAACCACCAGCTCCCCGCCAAAGAGACGAGCTCCTACCGGCCTTTGCACGAAGGCCAGAAGTCCGTCGAGGTGCAGGTCATCGAGGGCGATCCGAACGTACCGCTGGATCACCCGGACAACGTGATCCTCAAGCGGTGGGACGTCGACATCGATCCCACCCGGCCGCTGAACGAAAGCGGCTTCACGATGGTCTACGAGTACGACGTCGACGGGATCCTCCACGTGCGGGTCATCGACGAAAAGACCGGCGCCACGATGCTGAAGGACGACGTCTCCTTCGGCGTCAGCCGCGACAAGGCCGGCCTCGTCACGCTCGCGCAATCGGTGAGCGCCACGATCTCCGGCCAGCCGCTGGGGCCCGGTGCCGGGGCGGGACCGTCGCACGACGCGGCCGAGCAGCAGCCGGGCCTCGACCACGAGTCGCTCGCCCTGCTGGACCGGGTGCGGACGAAGATCATCCCGTTCATCGACGAGCAGGAGACCGAGAAGCTGGAGTCGATGTGCCAAGAGCTCGAGGGCGCCATCGGCGGCGTCGTGCTCGAGACGTGCCGCTCGGCGCTCGAATCCGCCGCCCGCAAGTACGCCTACCTGTTCTAGAGGCATGCCGCGCCCTCTGCCCACTCCTCCGCCCGCCACCCCGGTGCCCAGCCGATGAAGTGCCCCACCTGCGGCGCCGAGCCTCCGGCGGGAGACGTCTTCTGCCGCCGCTGCGGCTCGCCCCTGTCCGCGCAGCCCGA
>DATJMW010000008.1:0-30311 GCA_035508515.1 Solirubrobacteraceae bacterium
TCGCTTCACCTACGGATCCTTCGCCCGCTTCGGCCTGATCCACGCCGACCCGCATCCCGGCAACTACCTGTTTCACGACGACGGCAGCGTCAGCGTCCTGGACTTCGGCTGCGTGAAGCGGTTCAGCCCCGCCCAGGTCAAGTGGTGCGCCGAGACGTTCCGCGCCGCCTACCGCGACAACGATCCGCTCGGCACCTGGGAGGCGGGGATAAAGGCCGGCCTCTGGGGAGATTCGAGCCTCATCACCCCGGAGGAAGTGTTCGTCGTCTGGCGCGACATGCGCGGATACCTGTTCGACGAGCAGCCCAGAGCGCTCACGCTCGACCACGTCGCCACGGTCATCGGGCACTGCTCCTCCGACGGAGCCTCCGCCAACCTGGTCCGCAACATCACGGGCTCGACCGACTACACCGTCATGCCCCGGATCGAGACGGGCATGCTCTCGCTGCTCGCCGGGCTGCGCGCCAGCACCAACTGGAGGGCGATCGTCGACGAATGGTTCGACCAGACCGCCGGGCCGATGACCGCAATGGGCCGGCGGGAACGGGCGTTCTTCGGAGAGCGTCCCGCGGCGGACGGCCCGCGATGAGTCGGCGGCCGACATGACGCGGTCGGCCGCGAGGCTCGCGCGGCGCTCGCCGGTGGCGACGGCCGCAGGCAGCGCCGTCTCCCCCCTCCCGCTTCCCGCTCCGGACCTGCGGCGGAGACGGCTCGCACGCGGCGCCGGGCGTCTGTTCCCGCCGGTACGCCGCCGGCTCGAGGAGATCGGCGAGATGCTGATCCTCACCGGGAGGACGATCTCCGCGGCGGTGCGCCCGCCCTACTCCTACGGCGAGGAGTTCGTCTCGCAGTTCATCTTCGCGCTACAGGTCGTGTGGTTCCCGCTGCTGATCTCGACCGTCTGCTTCTGTTACGGCTCGCTCGGGCTACAGGCTTCGGCCTTCCTGGAAATCTTTGGCGCGCTCGACCGCCTCGGCGGCTTCTTCGTGCTCGGCGCGATCCGCGAGATCGGGCCGACCGTCACCGCGATCGTCGTCGCGGGCGTGGCCGGGACCGCCATGACCGCCGACCTCGGCGCCCGCAAGGTACGCGAGGAGCTCGACGCGCTGCAGGTGCTCGGCGTCGACCCCGTCAAGAACCTCGTCGTGCCGCGCTTTCTCGCGCTGATGGTCGTCACCGGGCTGTTCGACGTATACGCGCTGCTGTTCGGGATCTTCGGCGGAATCATCGCCGAGTGGCAGAACGGCCAGCCGCTCGGGCCCTTCTGGTCCTCGCTGTTCGCCAACGCCTCCACCACCGACCTGTGGGGCTCGGTGATGAAGACGACCCTCTACGGCGCGATCATCGCGATCGTCTGCTGTTACAAGGGCATGTCCGCCTCGGGCGGAGCCGCCGGCGTCGGGCGAGCGGTGAACGAGGCCGTCGTGTTCGCCTTCACCGCGATCTTCTCCTTCGACTACGTCTTCACGCAGACGCTGCTCGCCACGCACCCGAACATCCTGGTGATCAAGTGAACGGGTGGCTTGCGATACCTCGCGAGTGGCTCGCCTCCACCGGCGACATCGGCCGCTTCGGCGCGAACATGCTGCGTGAGATCTACGGCCTGCGCGTGTTCCGCTTCTTCGGTGAGGCGCTGCGGCAGGCCGGCATCCTGATCGTCGGCTCCACCGCCGTGATCTGGACGCTTATGTTCATCCTCGGGCTTCAGTGCGGGATCGAGGGCGCCTACTTCAGCGCCGCGCAGGGAGCCCCCTCCGCCTCCGGAATCTTCACCGCGGTCTGCGACCTACGGGAGATCACTCCGCTCGCCTTCGGCTACATGATGGCCGCCAAGGTCGGCACCGGGATCGTCGCCGAGCTGGGGGCGATGCGGATCTCCGAGGAGATCGACGCGCTCGAGGTGATGGGGATCGACTCCGTCGTCTTTCTCTGCGCCACGCGCCTGCTCGCGGCCTGGCTGGTGCTGCCCTTCATGTACATGGCCGGGATCGGCGCCGGCTTCCTCGCCTCTTACATCGCCGTCGTCCGCCAGGTCGGCGACATCTCCGCCGGTGGCTACCTGCTCGTCTTCTGGCAGTTCCAGAACCCGCCCGACTTCGTCTTCAGCACGATCAAGGCGATGGTCATGGCCACCGTGATCGTGCTCGTCTCCTGTTACTACGGCTACACCGCCAGCGGCGGGCCCGTCGGCGTCGGCCGGGCCACCGCGAAGTCGATGGTGCTGAACCTCGTGCTCGTGCACATCATCGGCATGTTCGGGACCGCCGTCTTCTGGGGAGGCAACGCGCGTGCCCCGATCGGCGGCTAGGAGCGCAGCCGTGCCCCAGGGCGCCAAGCGGATCGCCCTCGCCGCGGCGACCGCCTTCGTCGCCGTCAACATCTGGACCGGGGCGCCACTGCTCGCGCTCTGGATCGGCTCGCAGGCCGTCGGACAGACGACGCTCAGCATGACCGCCGTCGGGATCGTCGTCGGCGTGCTGATCGCGCTCGACCTGACGATGGGGGCGCTGCTGCTGCGGCTCAACCGCAGTTACCGAGAGCTGCTTGGGCTGTCCGCGGGCCAGCGGAGGGCGGCGTGGCTGCGCACGCTGAGCAGCGAAGGGGACCAGGAAAGCGGCGAGCCCGGCGTCACGCTGATCGAGCGGATCGTCGTGATCTGCGTCTATGCCGCGATGGTCACGCTCGCGGTGTGGTTCGTGTTCTTTGCGCGGTCGCCGCTGCCGGGGTGACGGTCGTCGACCTTACTCGTGCGCTAGATCCCGAGCACCAGAGCGAGGGCGCTGTCGACTGCCTGCAGCTCGTTTACATCGAGCCGCCCAGCTGACTCCCCAAGGCGCTCCGGGTCGACAACGGTCGTCTGCTCGACCAAGACCCTCGTGGTCTTGCCTTTGAGTGTGATCGATGGCCTGAAGCTAGCCGCTCTGGCAGCTGTGGATGTTGGCGAGACCAGGACCGTGCTCAGCTCGAGGAACTCGTCGGCCTGGACGACCACCGCGTAGCGTGAGCCGCGCTGCTCATGGCCACGTGCTCTTCGCGGCGAGGGCAGGCGAAAGACCTCTCCCCGCACCAATGCACTAGACCTCGTCAGGGGCCAGTTCGGCCATCTGCTCGCGGATCGCGCGAATCTCGGCCCTATCCACCTCGTCCGCGGCCAACTGCTGAACCTCGGCGACGATCGACGAGCGCACCCGGCGCCGCGCCGCCGTCTCGCGCAGTGCCGTGCGAACCGCCTCGGAGTCGCTCGATCCGTCGCTGCGGATTACATCGAGAGCGGCTGCCGAGCTCTCATCCAGGCGCACATGTAGCGACTTACTCATCTCTCGGTTGTAGCACATAACGTGCTACGCGACCATGGCTCAGATTCCCAGCTGCTCGTTCACCAGCCGCGTGACCTCGCCCCCGTCCGCCCGCCCCTTGGTCTCCCGCATCACAGCCCCGATGATCGGGCCGATGGCCTTAGCGTTCCCTTCGCGCACGCGCTGGGCGGCATCCGGGTTGGCCTCCAGCGCCGCGGCCACGATCGGCGCCAGCTCGTCGCCCCCGCCGATCGCCGCGAGCCCCTCGGACTCGACGATCGCCGCGGGGTCTCCCCCTTCGGCGACGAGCTTGTCCAGCACCTGGCGCCCCGCGCCGACGCTGACCTGCTTCCCGGAGACCATCGCCACGAGCGTCGCTAGCGCGGCCGGCTCGACGTTTGAGTCCGCGGGGTCCTCGCCTTCGCCCAGGCGCGAGACCAGGTCGCCTGCCACCCAGTTCGCCAGTGCCTGCGCCGGCGGAGCCGGGTCGCCCGCCGCCGCCAGCGACGCCTCGAAGTAGTCGCCCAGCTCGCTGCGGAAGGCCAACAGCTGGGCGCTCTCGGCGCTCAGCGAGTGCTCGCGCTCGAAGCGCTCCGCGCGGTCCGCCGGCAGCTCGGTCATCGCCTCGCGCGCCGCCGCCAGCATCCGCTCGTCGATCGCCACCGGCAGCAGGTCCGGCTCGGGGAAGTAGCGGTAGTCGTGCGCCTCCTCCTTCGAGCGCAGCGAGGAGATCGCGCCGGAGTTCGGGTCGAAGTGCAGGGTCTCCTGGACGACTTGGCCGCCGCCCTCGATCAGCTTGCGCTGGCGCTCGACCTCCGCCTTGATGCCGCGTTCGATGAAGCGGAAGGAGTTCATGTTCTTCAGCTCGGTCTTCGTCCCCAGCTCCTCCGTGCCCGCCGGGCGCAGCGAGATGTTCGCGTCGCAGCGCAGCGAGCCCTCCTCCATGTTCACGTCGCTCACGCCCAGCGCCCGCAGCGTCGTGCGCAGCAGCTTCAGCCACTCGCTCGCCTGCTCCGCCGTGCGGATGTCCGGCTCGGTCACGATCTCCGCCAGCGGCGTGCCGCCGCGGTTGAAGTCCACCACGCTCTCGTCCGAGCCATGAATTCTCCCGCTCTCCCCCACGTGCGTCAGCTTCGCCGCGTCCTCCTCCAGGTGCACGCGGTGGATGCGCACGTCGCCCAGGCGCCCACCCAGGCACAGCGGCTCGTCGTACTGGGAGATCTGGTAGCCCTTCGGCAGGTCGGGATAGAAGTAGTTCTTGCGGTGGAAGATCGAGCGCGGCGCAAGCTCCGAGCCCAGCGCCAGGCCGATCATCAGGCCGAAGTGGACCGCCTGCGCGTTCGCCACCGGCAGGCTCCCCGGCAGCCCCAGGCAGACCGGGCACGTGCGCGTGTTCGGCGGCTCGCCGAACGACAGCCCGCAGCCGCAGAACATCTTCGTGCGCGTCGCCAGCTGCACGTGGATCTCAAGGCCGATCACCGGCTCGAGCTCAGGCATACGCGCCGCTCCCGTCGAACTGCAACGCCGTCTCCAGCGCATACGCCGCGTCCAGCATCCGGCTCTCGCTGAACGCCGGGCCCGCCAGCTGCAAGCCCACCGGCAAGCCCTCGCTGAGGCCACAGGGGATCGAGATCGCGGGTATGCCCGCCAGCGACATCGGCACGGTGCAGTAGTCGTTCAGGTACATCGACAGCGGGTCGCCGGTCTTCTCGCCGAGCTTGAAGGCCACGGTCGGCGCCGTGGGCGTCACGATCAGGTCGACCGCCGCGAAGGCCGTGGCGAAGTCCTCCGCGATCTTCGTGCGCACGCGCTGCGCGCGCCCGTAGTAGGCGTCGTAGTAGCCGGATGAAAGCGCGTAGGTGCCCAGCATGATGCGTCGCTTCACCTCCGCGCCGAAGCCGTCATGACGCGTGCGCGTGTACATGTCGAGCAGGTCCGTGGCGTCTTGCGCACGCGCGCCGTAACGCACTCCGTCGAAGCGCGCCAGGTTCGAGGAGGCCTCCGCGGGGGCGAGCACGTAGTACGCCGACAGGCCGTGGGGAGCGTGCGGCAATGCGATCTCGTGCAGCTCCGCCCCGAGCTCCTCCGCACGCTCCAGCGCGGCGCGGAACGCGCTCAGCACGCCCGCTTCGATGCCCTCGCCCGTCAGCTCCGCCGGCACGCCGAGGCGCACCCCGTCCAGCCGCTCGCCCCGCGGCAGCTCGACCTCGTGCGGGAACTGCAGCGAGGTCGCGTCGCAGCCGTCGCGACCCACCATGTGCCTCAGCATCAGCGCCGCGTCGGTCACGTCGCGCGTCAGCGGCCCCGCCTGGTCGAGCGAGGAGGCGAAGGCGATCATCCCGTAGCGCGAGACCGAGCCGTACGTCGGTTTCAGCCCCACGATCCCGCACAGCGCCGCGGGCTGGCGGATCGAGCCGCCAGTGTCGGTGCCGAGCGCCCACGGTGCCAGGCCCGCCGCCACCGCCGCGGCGCTGCCGCCCGAGGAGCCCCCCGGCACGCGCGCGCGGTCCCACGGATTCAGCGTCGGGCCGTAGGCCGAGTTCTCGGTCGAGGAGCCCATCGCGAACTCGTCCTGGTTCGTCTTCGCCAGCAGCGTCGCGCCCGCGCCGGTCAGCTTGCCCACCGCGCTCGCGGTGTAGGGCGGGCGGTAGCCCTCGAGGATGCGCGAGCCCGACTGGCTCGGCACGCCCTTCGTGCAGAACAGGTCCTTCACCGCCAGCGGCACGCCCAGCAGCGGGCCGCCTGCCGCGCCGCCGGGCTCCTTCCCCCAGCCCGGGCTCGGCGTGTCCGCCGGGCCGTCGGCCACCCAGGTGAAGCAGTTCAGCCCGTCGCCGCTCGCGCCCGCGTCGCGCTGCGCGCGCTCGCGGTAGAAGGCGAACAGCTCCTCCGCGCCGACCTCGCCGCGCTCGATCGCGGCCGCCGCCCGGGCGGCCGTCAGCTCCAGCAGGTCGCTCATGCCTGCGGGCTCGGGACCGCGAAGCCGTCGTCGTCCACCGCGGGCGCCTGCGCCAGCGCGATCTCCCGCTCCAGCGAGGGGCGCGGCTCGTCGGCGCGCAGCGCTCCCGTCAGCTCGACGACGTGAGAGGTCGGCGCGACGCCCTCTAGGTCCAGCTCGGCGATCTTCGCGATGTGGTCCAGCACCGCCGACAGCTCGCGCGCCATCGGCTCGAGCTCCTGCTCGCCCAGCTGCAAGCGCGCCAGGCGCGCCACGTGCAACACCTCTTCGTGGTCGATCACGCCGCGGATTCTACGGTGCCCGGCCGGGGCGGCGCCCGCCTGGCAGCGACCGCGGGCCGCTCGCCGTCAAGCCGCTGAATGCCGGCTGCGGGCGCTCGGGCTCGGCGTCGTCCTCCACGCGAGGGCGTTCGGCGTACATCCGCAGGCAGGCGCCCGCCGCGATCGTCAGCGCCGCCGCCAGCCCCAGCCAGATGCCGGTCTTGACGTCGAACGCGACGCCGAGGCTCTTGCCGCCCGGCTTCGCGCTTGGGTGGTGGGCGATGCGGTAGGCGATCAGCACGCTGGAGGTCACGCCAAGCAGGAACACCACGGCGCTGACCTGCACCTCGCCCCGCCGCCGCACGCCCGCCGCCGCCAAGGGCAGCGAGGCGAGCGCGACCACGATCGTCGCCAGCCACACCCAGCGGCTGTCCGTGAAGGCTTCCCAGCCCGTCGCGTCGCCGAAGCCCGTCTTCGTTCCCAGGCCCACGACGCTGCCCCCGTACCAGTCGAGCAGGAACAGGAACGCCGCCAGCGCCACCGCCCCCGCCGCGACGACCCAGTCCGCGCGCGAGATGCCGCGCTCGCCGTTCACACAGGGCTCGTGGTCCATACCGCGCTTGCCACTCACGCCGCGCCGTTCCCGGCCCCGGGCCGCGGCCTGGGCGGCGGCTCCGCGGGCGGGTACAGCGGCCGCCGTTCGTCGCGCACCGCACGCCAGGAGCCCAGCAGGATCGCGAGCGTGCCCGCGAGCGCCAGCCAGCCCCCGGCGCAGACGTGCGTCGCGTGCTGCGGGCGCTCCAGCAGGCGCACGATCGCCGCGATCACCCCCGCCAGCCCGAGCGGCGCCGCCCACACCGCCGCCGCCACCGGCAGCGCGGTCGAGCGCTCGGTCAGCGCCGTCGCGAACATCAAAAGGCCCGCCGCCGTCGCGGCCAGCAGCAGCGCGACGCCGGGACCGAACGTGTCGAACGCCTTCAGCACGCCGGTCGCCGGGCCTTCGTAATAGGGGACCAGCAGCGAGACGATCACGCAGACCGCGCCCGCCAGCGCCAGCAGCTCGCCCGCGCGGACCTTGCTCGTGCTCATGCCGCTCCTTTCGACGTCAGTCGGAGATTCCCGCCTGCACGCGCGCCGCCTGCAACGTGTTGCGCAGCAGGAAGGCGATCGTCGTCGGGCCCACTCCCCCGGGGACCGGTGTGATCGCCGAGGCGACCGCCGAGGCCGCGGCGAAGTCGACGTCGCCGACGATCCCGCTCTTGTTGCCAGCCTCCTCCGGGTCGATCCGGTTGATACCGACGTCGATCACGACCGCGCCCGGCTTCACGAAGCCCTCGCCGATCATCCGCGGGCGCCCGACCGCGGCGACGAGCACGTCCGCGCGCGCGCAGACGGCCCGCAGGTCCTTCGTGCGCGAGTGGCAGATCGTCACGGTCGCGTTGCGCTCCAGGAACAACTGCGCCACCGGCTTGCCGAACAGGTTCGAGCGCCCCACGACGACGACCTCCGCGCCTTGAAGCTCGACGCCCGTGCGGTCGAGCAGCTCGATCACCCCGAGCGGGGTGCACGGGCGCAGCCCCGGCAGCCCGAGCGCGAGCCGGCCCGCGTTCACGGGCGTCAGGCCGTCGACGTCCTTCTCCGGCGGGATCAGCTTCGCCAGCGCCGGGCCGTCCAGGTGATCGGGCACCGGCAGTTGCATCAGGATCCCGCTCACGGCCTCGTCCGCGCCCAGCGCCTCCAGCTCGGCGACCACCTGCTCGGCGGTCGCGTCCGCGGGCAGGCGCCGGTCAAAGCCCTGCATCCCCGCCTCCGCGCACGCCCGCTGCTTGCCGCCGATGTAGATCGCCGAAGCCGGATCGTCGCCCACGAGCAGCGTCGCCAGGCCCGGCACGATTCCCGTCTGCTCGCGGAACGCAGCGACTTCGCGCGCGACCTCAGCGCGCACCTCCGCCGCGATCGCCTTGCCGTCGATCGTCCGCGCGCTCACTTGCGGCTCACAGGCGCGTACTCGGCCATCAGCTTGCGCTCGGAGCCGTCGCCCGCGAAGCGCACCACGATCACGCCGTCGGGCTCGACGCCCGTGACGACGCCCTCGCCGAAGGCGGCGTGCACGACGTCCTCGCCGAGCCGGAACGCCACCGGCGTCTGCGGCGCGCTGGAGCTGGCCCACTCGCCGCCCGACCCGCCTTCGCCCGAACCGCCGCCGCTCGAAGCGCCGAAGCCCTGGAGCGCGCTCGCGCGCCGCCCGCGGCCCAGGCCCGCGGTGATCGGCCCGGCGGGCGCACCGATCCGCAGGCGGTCGCTCGGCTCGACCTCGTCCAGCAGCTCCGCGGGTATCTCTCCCAGGAAGCGGCTGCGCATGCCCATCGTCTGCGCCCCGAACACCGCGCGGCGCTGGGCGTAGGTCAGGAACAGCTCGCGCATCGCCCGTGTCACGCCGACGTAGAACAGGCGCCGCTCCTCCTCCAGGCCGCCCTCGTCGAGCGCCCGCGAGTGCGGGAACACCCCCTCCTCGCAGCCAGCAATGAACACGACCGGGTACTCGAGGCCCTTCGCGTTGTGCAGCGTCATCAGCGTCACGAGGCCCTGCTCGTCGCGGCGCGCGTCGGCGTCGGCGACCAGCGCGATCTCCTGCAGGAACACGTCCAGCGTGTCGCGCTCGGGCTCGGCGCCCGCGTCGAACTCGCGGCCCACCTCGACTAGCTGCTCCAGGTTCTCGATCCGCCCCTGTGCCTCGATCGTGCGCTCGGCCTCCAGCGCCTCGACGTAGCCCGTCTGCGAGAGCACCGCCTCCAGCAGGTCGCCGACCGGCACGCCCTCGCCCGCGGCGCCGCCCACGTCCCCGCCCGCGAGCGCGAGCTGGTCCTCCTCGTCCTGCTCGCGCTCCGGGACGCCGTCGTCGCCCGCGGTGCCCGCCAGCCGCCGCAGCTCGGCCATCGTGTCCATGAAGCGGCGCAGCGCCTTCACCGCCGCGGTGCCGAGGCCCGGCACCGATTCCGGCGAAGCGGCCGCCTCCCAGACCGAGACGTCGGTCGCGTCGGCGTGCGCGAGCACCCGCGCCAGCGAGGTTTGCCCGAGCCCGCGCCGAGGGGAATTGGCGATCCGCGTGAAGCTGACGACGTCGAAGGGGTTCGCCAGGAACGACAGGTAGGCGATCGCGTCCTTGATCTCCGCGCGCTCGTAGAACTTCGTGCCGCCGATCACCTGGTAGGCGATCTCGCGCCGCACCAGCGTGTCCTCGATCACCCGCGACATCGCGTTCGTGCGGTACAGCACCGCGATCTCCTCGCGCGAGGCGCCCTCGTCCACGAGCCGCTCGATCTCGCCCACGACGAAGCGCGCCTCCGCGTGCTCGTCGTCGAGGCCGCGCAGGTGGATCGGGTCGCCCTCGCCGCGCTCGCTCCACAGGCGCTTTGAGATGCCGCCGCGGTTGTTGGCGATCACCGCGTTGGCCGCGCGCAGGATCCGCTCGGTGGAGCGGTAGTTCTGCTCGAGCTTCACCACACGCGCGTCGGGGAAGTCCTCCTGGAAGTCGAGGATGTTCTTCACCTCCGCGCCGCGGAAGCTGTAAATCGACTGCGAATCGTCGCCCACCACCGCCAGGTTCCGGTGCCCCGGCACGCTGTGCACCTCCGGGCGTGAGGCGTCCTTGCGCCCGCCGCCGACCAGCAGCTGCAGCAGCCGGTACTGCGCGTAGTTGGTGTCCTGATACTCGTCGACGAGCACGTGGCGGAAGGCGGTCTGGTAGCGCTCCCGCACCTCCTCGAACAGCTCCAGCAGGTTCACGACGCGCAGCAGCAGGTCGTCGAAGTCCATCGCGTTCATCCGCAGCAGGTCGCGCTCGTAGAGGTCGTAGACGTCGGCGAGCATTTCGTCGAACGGCGAGGCGATCGCCTCGCGCAGGTCCGAAGCCGAGCGCAGGCGGTTCTTCGCGGCGGAGATCTGGTTGTGCAGCGCCGCGGGCGTGTAGCGCTTGGGATCGACGCCGACGGCGTCGGCGCAGCGCTTGGTCAGCCGCCGCGCGTCGGCTTGGTCGTAGATCGTGAACTGGCGCGTGTAGCCGAGGCGCTCGGCCTCGACGCGCAGGATCCGCGCGCAGGCGGCGTGGAAGGTCATCAGCCACATGCCGCGCGTCGCGCGGCCCAGCAGCCGTTCAACGCGGCCCGCCATCTCCTTCGCGGCCTTGTTCGTGAACGTGATCGCCAGGATCTCGTTCGGCTGGGCCTCGTCGGTGTAGATCAGGTGCGCGATCCGGTGGGTCAGCACGCGCGTCTTGCCGCTGCCGGCGCCGGCCAGGATCAGCAGCGGCCCCTCGCCGTGCGTGACCGCCTCCCGCTGCGGGTCGTTCAGGCCTTCGAGCAGCTCCTGGAGGTGCTCCGCGTGCGGGTTCGGCGCCATCGCACCAGCATAGGTCCGGACACGGCGGGCCGGCCCTGCGGTCCCGCGAGCAGAGGGAGGCACGCGCCGGGCGCGCGTGCCTCCCGTCTCGTCCGGCTGTCTAGCTGAGCGTGAAGGACCGGGTGCTGATCGTCTCGTGGCGCCCGCTGCCGCTGATCAGCGTCAGCGAGTAGCGCCCCGGGCGGAGCTTGCGCAGCGGGACCAGGCGCAGGCTCAGGCGGCCGCCCGAGCGGCGCGCGAGGCCCGACGCGTACACGTGGCCGTTGCGCGCCAGCGTCGCTTTCGCCGAGGTGCCCGTCGCCTTGAACGAGACGGGGCCGGAGACGAGCTGTGAGGTGCACTTCTGCACCTTGCGCTTGCCCTGTTTGACGGTCGTGCACTTCACGAGCTGGACCTTGCCCGCGGCGCCTGCGGGGCCCCGCGGACCGGCGGGGCCGGCGGGCCCCTGCGGGCCGGCGGGGCCGGCTTCGCCGTTCGCCCCGTTCGCGCCCCGGGCGCCGGTCGCGCCGGTGGCGCCGTTCGTGCCGGGGGTCCCGTTCGAGCCGTTCGCGCCTTTTTCACCTTTTTCGCCCTTTTCGCCGGGTTCGCCTTTGGTCCCGGCTTTCAGGAACACGGCCGTCACTTCGGTCGCGGCGATCAGGTTCACTTCGCAGGTGTTGGCGCCCGTCTGTTTGCAGCCGATCCAGCCCGCCAGTTCGTAGCCTTCGGCGGGGGTCGCGGTCAGCGTGACTTTGCCCGCTTCGAGTTCGGCGCTGCACGTCGCGCCGCAGTTGATCCCCGCGGGGTTCGAGACGACGGTGCCCTGGCCGTTCTTCACGACCGTCAGCGGGACCGCTTCGGTTTCTTCGAAGATCGCCTTGACCGTCTGCGCCGAGGACATCGTCACTTCGCACGTCGCCGAGGTGCTGCCGGCGCAGGTCCCGCCGCTCCATTCGACGAACTTCCAGCCCGCTTCGGGCGTCTCGGTCAGTTTGACTTTCGAGCCTTCGGCGAATTCGGCCGAGCACGTGCCGCCGCAGTTGATCCCCGCGGGGCTCGACACGACGGTGCCGTTGCCTTCCTTTTCGACCGTCAGTTTCAGGCTGGCGGCGGCTTTGTCGAAGTTGGCTTTCACGGTCTTGGCTTCGTTCATCGTGACTTTGCAGGCGCCGGTGCCGGTACAGGCTCCGGACCAGCCCGTGAACGTCGAGCCCGCCCCCGCTGCCGCGGTCAGTTCGACTTCGGTTCCTTCTTCGAATTCAGCCGTGCATTCGGAGGGGCAGTCGATGCCTTCGGGCGTCGATTCGACCGTGCCGGTACCGGTGCCGGTCGTTTCGACCGTCAGCGGGAATTCTTCTTCCGGCGGCGCCGCCCCGATCCCGAAGACGGCGAGTTCTTTGCCGTCGGAGACGTAGACCTCGCCCTGCGTGGCGCCGGCGTTGTTGCGGACCGCGACGCCCTGCGGCGCTTTGAAGGCGCCTTTCGTGGTGCCGGTCAGTTCGCACAGCAGTTCGCCGCTGCTGGAGATCTCGTCGACGACGTCGTGCTGCGCGTCCACGACCCAGATCCCGCCGGTCGTTTCGTCGACCCCGACGCTGATCGGTTCGAACGATTTCGCCGCGGTGTTCGTCCCGAGCAGCCGTTTCTGGAAGGCCGCCGAGGAGCTGTACACGCCGAGCGCTTTCTTTTCGGGTTCGGTCATGTAGAGCGTGCCGTTGCGGTTGTCGACCACCAGGCCGCTTTCGTATTCGGCGACTTTGCGGTAGAGGCCGAAGCCTTCCGGCGGCGCGTTGAGTTCTTCGCTTTCGCCCAGTTCGCCTTCGGCGTTCGTTTTGAAGACCAGCGCCTCGCTGTTGTTTTCTTCGGCTTCGGGCCCGCCGATCAGGTAGACGTCGCCTTTGTTGGGGCCGCTGGAGTTGTCGACCGCGACGTAGATGTAGAAGTTGCCGATCCCGCCAACTTTCTGGATCCGTTTGTACGTGCCGCCGGCCTGTGGCTTGTACACCGAGATTTCGGCGGTGCCCGAGTCGGCAACGTAGACGACGCCGTTCGTGTTGTTCACCGCGACGCTGCGGACGAAGCCGAAGCTCAGTTCGCCCGAGCCGAAGGCCGTGAGGAATTCGTCGGACGGGCCGAACTTGTCGATTTCGCCGTTCTGGGCTTCGGTCGAGTAGAGGTTGCCGCTGGAGTCGAACGTGAGGCCGTTCGGCGCGAAGATCGGGGCGCTGTTCGCTTGCGTGATGCTCTTCAGGTAAGTGGGGCATTCCGCCGCGGACGCCGCGGAGCTGAGCAGCAGCGCGCCGAGCGCCGCGAGCAGGCAAGACAGGATGAACCTACGAATCGAAAGCAAACCCAGACCTCCAGTGATCCCTCTCTCTGACATTGATCCGGGTCCGCTCTCCCCTCGACGGGCGCGCGCTCGGCTTACCTTGCCCGCGCACCCCCGTACGGCGCGTCCCCTGGACCAAACATGTTTTCCCGGATCGCGGGGCAGTTCAAGAAACGTCTCTGACTATCAACTGCCAGACACTTGACAACAGTGCTCAGGCCGATGGCGCAGGCGTCACAGCCTCGCCCAGCCCGCGAGCGCGGCGCGCGGGCGTGAGCGTGGGCCGCAGTACTCCCGCCGGGCGGGAGCGAGCCCTACCCTCCGGCGGGGTTCGGCCCCTTCACGGGGCGCAGCGGGCGCACCTCCGCGACGGGCCGGGAGCCGTCGTCGGTCAGCTCGGCGACGGTCCGTTCCAGCGCGCTGATGCGGGCGGCCATCCCCTGCATCGCCTCGGCGATCGGGTCCGGGAGATGGATCCAGTCGGCGTCGGGGCCCTCGGGGCGCCGCCCCTCCACCCGCACGGGGTGGCCGGGGTTGCCGACGACGGTGGAGTTCGGGGGCACGTCGGTGATCACGACGCTATTCGCGCCGATCTTCGCCCCGTGGCCGATCGTGATCGGGCCGAGCAGCTTCGCCCCGGAGCCGATCGTGACGTTGTCCTGCACGGTGGGGTGGCGCTTGCCGGTGGCGAAGCCCGTGCCGCCCAGCGTCACGCCCTGGTACAGCGTGACGTTGTCGCCGATCTCGGCGGTCTCGCCGACGACGACGCCGGTGCCGTGGTCGATGAACAGGCCGCTGCCGATCTGCGCGCGCGGGTGGATCTCGATCCCCGTCAGCGTCCGCGTCACCATCGAGATCAGGCGCGGCAGCAGCGGCACCCCCGCCTGGCAGAGCGCGTGCGCGACGCGATGGGCCAGCAGCGCGTGGATGCCGGGCCAGGTCGCGAGGATCTCCAGCTGGCCGACGTCGCGCGCCGCGGGGTCGCGCGTCCTCGCCGCCTGGACGTCGCGCCGCACCTCCTTCATCACGCGCGCAAGCTCGAAGCCCGCCATCCCTGAAGCGTAGCGCCGAAATCAGGGGTCGTTGCGCATGCAGCGACTTCTTGCGCGAGCCGCATGTCGGGATAAAAGGACCCCCGATGAGGGGGTCCTCCTATAAATGATCGGGCTCAGGGCGCAAAGAAGGCTTGCGACACGTACCGCTCGCCCGAGTCCGGCATCACGACGACGATCCGCTTGTCCTTCGACTCCGGGCGGTTGGCCACCTCAAGCGCCGCGAACAGCGCCGCCCCGCAGGAGATCCCCGCCAGCACCCCCGCGCGCTTCGCGCAGGCCCAGGCGGTGTGGATCGCGTCGTCGTCGGAGACCCCGATCACCTCGTCCAGCAGCTCGCGGTTCAGGACCGGCGGCACGAAGCCGGCGCCGATCCCCTGGATGCGGTGCGGCCCCGGGCGCTCGCCCGCAAGCACCGCCGAGCCGCGCGGCTCCACCGCCACCACCAGCAGCTTCGGGTTGCCCTGGCGCAGGTACTCGCCGCAGCCCGTGATCGTCCCCCCCGTGCCGACGCCCGCCACCAGCACGTCGACCTCGCCGTCGAGCGCTCGCTCGATCTCGGGGCCGGTGCGTTTGCGGTGCGCCTCCGGGTTCGCCGGGTTCGTGAACTGGTCCGGCAGGAACACGTCGGCCTCGCGCGCCATCGCCTGCGCCGCCTGCACCGCCTCGGTCATCCCCCCCAGCGACTCCGTCACCTCGACCTTCGCCCCGTACAGCCGCAGCAGGCCCTCGCGCTCGCGGCTCATCCCCTGCGGCAGCGTCAGCACGAGGTCATAGCCCTTCGCCGCGCACACGAACGCCAGCGCGATCCCGGTGTTGCCGCTCGTGGCCTCCACCACCGTCGTGCGGCCCGGCTCGATCCGCCCCTCGGCCTCCGCGGCCTCGATCATCGCCACGCCGATCCGGTCCTTGACGCTGCCGCCCGGGTTGAAGGACTCGAGCTTTGCGAACAGGCGCACCCCGTTCTCCTCGGCCGCCGTGCCCTCCAGCAACCCGCGCAGCTCCACCATCGGCGTCTCGCCGACCAGCTCCGCAATGTTGATCGGGATTTGGGCCATAAGGCCCCCGACAATAGTGAAACGCGGGTGCGCCTCGCCCGCCGCCGCCTCCCCGACGGCGGCGGGTCGAGCCCCCGCGCCTCAAAAGCCCTACCTGCCGAGCTTCACCTTTTTCGTTTTCTTGAACGTCAGGCGCACGCTGGCGCTGCGCGCGAGGCGCGGCGCGGGAACCGAGCGCACGAACGAGAGGCTCGCGTTCAGCTTGCCGCCGTGGTTGCGGAACAGCTTGCGCCCCAGCTTGTTCAGGTCGATCTTCAGCACTTTGCTCGTCGCCGAGCCCATCGCGAACGAGGCCGTGCCGATCGTCTGCAGCTTCGGCCGCTTGCCGCGCCGGGCCTTGTTGAAGCTCAGCGTCAGCTTGCCGCTGCACGCGCTGGTGCCCGCGCGCTGCAGGCGCAGCGCCACCGTGCGCGAGCCCGTCACCGCCAAGCGCTTGCTGCGCAGCGTCAGCTGGCAGGCCGCGCCCACCGTGCTCGTCGAGCCCAGCACGCCGCCGCTCGCCGACTGGCCCGTGCCGGAGCCCGTGCCCGTCGTGCCCGGCGGGTTGCCGCCCGGGGTCGGTTCGGCGCCTTTGCCTTTGTGTTCGGGGTCTTCGTTTTCAGAGCCGCCCGGTTTGCCTTTGCCCGCCGTGTAGCGGAAGGTGTCTTCGGCGCTGACCGCGCTCGTCCCCACCGGCGTCTGCACCGTCACGTCCACGATCCCTTCGCCCGCCGGCGCCGTGGCTTCGATCATGATCGCCGACCTGACCGTGAAGCTCGTCGCGGGCGTCCCGCCGAAGGAGACCGCCGTCGCCCCCGAGAAGCCGGTGCCCCGTACGCGCACGACCGTCCCGGCCGGGCCGAAGCCCGGCGTCACTTTCTTCACCACCGGCGCCCCCGGCTGCACGATCGACGGCCCCGCGAACAGCCACGTCGCCCCGACGCGCGCGCTGTCGTGGGGTGCCCCCACCGCCGCCACCGTGCCGTCGCCCGACAGCGCCAGCGCCGCGCCGGTCCAGCCCCTGCCCTTGCCGTCGGAACCTTCGAGCTGTTCGGGCAGCTGCGTCCAGGCCGAGCCGCTGCGCGTGAGCTGGAAGACCGTGCCGCCTTCGGGGGCGTGCGGCGCCCCCACCAGCGCCGCGGAGCCGTCGCTCGCGAGCGCGACGCTGTAGCCGAAGCGCGTGGCTTCGGCGGGGCCCTGAAGCTTTTCGCCCTGCGCCGCGAACGAGGAGCTGGTGCGCGCGAACGGCCATACCGCGCCGCGCCCGCCCGCGTCGTAGGTCGCCCCCACCAGCGCCGTCTGCCCGTCCGCCGACAGCGCGAGGCTCTTGCCGAAGCGGCCTTCGCCTTCCTCGCCGGAGCCCGTCAGCTCGCCGCCGAACACCGACCAGACCGACGAGCTGCGGCTGAAGACCCATGCCCCACCCTTGTAGCCGCCCGCGCCCGGGGCGCCCAGCAGCGCGGTGGCGCCGTCCCCCGACAGCGCAACCGCGCGCCCGAGGTGGTCGAAGTGCGCCGCCGCCGGCTGCGTCAGCACCGCCTGTTCAGACCAGCTTCCGCCGCCGCCCGTGAACACCCAGGCCGAGCCGCGCTGGGCCGCCGCCGAGGGGTCGCCCACCAGCGCCGTGTGGCCGTCGGCCGAGAGCGCGACGCTCTTGCCGAAGCGCCCGCCCGCGCCCGCGCCGCCCACGAGCACCGCCGCGCGCGTCCAGGTTTCGCCCGAGCGCGTGAAGATCCAGGCGTTGCCGTGGCGGGTCGTCGCCGACGGTTCGCCGATCAGCGCCGTGTTGCCGTCGGCCGACAGCGCCACGCTGTTGCCGAACGAGCATTCGCCCGCTTCTTCCTGGGATTCTTCCGCGCATTCTTCTTCCGCGGGGGGCGGTTCGTTCGGGACTTCCACGCCCGTCAGCTTCGATCCCTGCTGGGCCCACTGCGAGCCCGAGCGCACGAACACCCAGGCCGCGCCGCGCGCCGGGTTCGCGTCCTGCGGGCCGCCCACCAGCAGCGTGCTGCCGTCGGCCGACAGCGCCACCGAAGTGCCGAACAGCCCTTCGCCCAGCTCGTCGCTCGCCGTCAGCTTCGGCTGCACCTGGGTGAGCGGGTCGATTCGCAGCGGGTAGGCCGCGCCGTTCGCGTCGACGTGGATCAGCAGGTGGCCTGGCTGCAGCTGCAGCCACGTGCGCAGCGCGCGCCCGTTGGCGTCGGTGCTCAGCAGCTCGCCGTAGTGGAGCCGGCTCGCGCCGCGGGTCAGCGTCATACCCGTGCCGCCGTCGGCCAGCCGCGGCGTCGCGTTCGCCTTCAGCGCCAGCGTCAGCGTCAGCGGCCCCGCCGGCGCCGACGCCGCGCCAGCCGGCGGCCGCGCGAGCGTGAAGCCCTGCTCGACGCCCGCCGGGCCGTTCGCGTACCACTCGCTCACCCCCGCGCCGTGGTCGTAGCTCACGCGGTTCAGGTGCCCCGCCGGAGAGGCCTGCGCGAGCGGCCGCTGGAGCGCGCCTTCGCCAAAGCCCACCGAGCTGAGGCTCAAGCTGAGGTTCAGCTCCCCGGTGGAGATCGAGGCGCCCGCACGGGTGAAGCTCGTGTTCAGGTGCTGGGCCGGGTTGCCCGCGTGCAGCGTGCCGCCCGTGCCCTCCACGTGGAACGCCGTGCGCGCCGCGCCCAGCGCCGCGGAGACCTCCGCGCGCGCCTGCGCCGGGATCGACGCCGTCGCGACGGTGGCCGTCGCGGCCTCGCGGCTCGCTCCGCCCGCGCCGCCTGCGCCCGAGCCGGTGGCAAGGAGCCTGAACGCCGCCGTCGCGGCGAGCGCCGCGACCAGCGAGACCAGCAGGAGCGGCAGGACCCGCCGGGTAGCCGACAGGGTTGCGAACGTGTGGGCCATCGCGCGATCCATCGCCGCCAGCGGGCTCATAGACTGAGGTCCATCCCTTCGTAGTTGCGTCGTCGCTTGCTTGCCGCCAGCGGGCGCGAACGGTCTCCCCCGGTCGCAACTACCGACGTCGCAACACGGTAAACCTCGTTTGACGCGAAGTCAATGGATGGTCTAGATCTTCGCCGGGCGTCCCGAAGGGTCAACATCGTGCGACGTCCGCCGGGCCGTGCCGGTGCGCGCAGCATCTCATCCTCGACCCGAGACTGAACGCAGCAGCCGTGCCGGGCAGCCCGTCCGAGCGGCCCGCCGAACGCACGGCTGCGCGACGGGGCGGCTAGCGCCGGGCGACGTGTTGGAGCTGCCTGGCGACACGATCCTTCTTGGCCTTCTGGCGCCTGCCGTAGCGACGCTTGCACTGCGCGAGCGCCTTGGCACGCTTGCGCTTGGAGTGCTTGTAGCGCTTGCCGGCCTTGGCCTGACAGCGCTTCAGCAGCTGCGCGCGGGTGAGCTTCTTGGCCTTGGCTCCCTTGACCTGGCCGCAACCGGAGATCCCGACGTTCGTCGTCGTCGTGATCTTGGCGCCGTTCTGCGCGGTGATTTCGGTGGGCATCTGCAGCTTTTGCGCGCAGAGGTTGTAGTTCGCCGAGGCCGGGACGTTCGTCGTCAGGACCGAGTGCGGCCCCGCCGGGAGGATCGTTTCGAAGGTCGTAAACGGCGCGTCGGGCGTCGCTTCGAAGCGCGAGTAGGTGATCCCGTTTTTGATGTCGGTCTTGCCGTCGAGCACGAGCTTGACGCCTTCGCCCTGCAGCACGAACTCCACGTCGGGGAAGGCGGCGTTGCCGTGGGAGACCAGGTAGGCCGGCCCCTGCAGCGGGCTCTTGAGCACGGGCGTGTGGATGATCGCGGTGCCGATCACCGACTCGGGGCTGCATGAAGCGGGGTCGGCTTCGAAGGTCGCGGCCAGGCAGGCTTTCTGCAGGGTGGTCAGACGGCTGGGCAGCTGCTTCGGCAAGGCCAGATCGACCTTCGCGATGTTCGCCTGGCCGAGGCCTTGGGAGGTGACGGTCACCTTGAAGCTCGTGCCGTTGGCTTTGCTGCCCTGCCCGCCCGCGGTGGCGCTGAGCGCCGGGGAGAACGGCAGGTGCTCGCAGCCGGCGGCCTGGAAGGGGCTGGAGACCGCCACGCTCGCGCCCTGGGCGCCGGAGAGCGTGCCGGAGATCGCCTTCGGCGCGCAGCTCGTCGGGTTGAACTGGAAGCCCGGGCGGTCGACGGTGACATGGATCTGTTTCAGCTGCGCCGGGACCCCGCGCACGAAGGTCGGGAAGGGATCGCTTGCGATCGTCACCGCTGCCGTGAAGGGGTCGACTTCGATCTTCGAGCGCACCGTGACGTCGCCGAGGTCGAACGGGCCCGCGACCGCCGGCGTGACGACCGACAGGCCGAACGGGGCGCCCTTGTAGGGACCGGTGAGGTAGACGCTGCCCGGCAGCGAGACGGGTTCGGGGCCAAGGCCCGCGCTCGCGAGCGAGTGCCCGATGAGGCTCTCGGGGCCGCATTGGTTCTGCGCCGCCTGCGCATCGGGGCAGGGAGTCACCGAGGAGAGCATCGCCGCGACGCCCGCGGGCAGGTGCATCGTTATCGCGCCCAGCGGCTGATCCGAGTCCGGATGGGCGACGTCGAGCGTGAAGGAGGTGAAGGCGCCGGCCTGCAGCTCGACCGAGCCCGCCTGGAAGGAGGGCGTGAAGGGCAGCGGGCTCGAGGGGCACGGGCCACCGCCGGCGCCTGAGCTGATCGTGAACGCCGCCGGATCGGAGCTCGCCGGGACCGGCACGCCGGTCGACCACGGTTCGAAGCTCGCCGTGGCGGCGTAGGAGCCGCAGGCAGACGGCGTCGAGAGCGAGCCGCGGGGGCCCCCGAACAGCTTCACCTCCAGTTCTTCGAAGGGGACCTGCGGTGTCTCGGCGAAGCTCGTCGAGACCTGCCCGGTGACTTCGTTGAGGGACCCTTGTCCCGCGAGCTTCACGCGCAACCCGAGCTTCTGGTTTTCGGCGACGATGTAGAGCGCGATCAACGAGCCGAACGGGTTCGCTTCCTGAGCGGCGAGGTAGACGTTGCCGGTCAGCTCTTCGGCCAGCAGCGGCGTCTTGACGCGCACGGTGCCGAGCTTCGAGGCTTCCGGGCAGTGCGCGGGATCGGAGGAGAAGCGCAGCGGTTCGAGCGCGCCCGGCGCGAACGGGTCCTGTGCGCCCTCGCCCTGATAGCCGATCTGCTGCTCGGAGCAGGCCTGCAGCCCGTTCGCCGCCGAGGGGCTCAGCATCACGCCTTCGGGCAACGTCACGGTCGCGCTGCGGACCGCCGCATCGCCAAGGGCTCCGGCCGTCAGCGTGCCGGCCTGCGAGACCTTCACCTTCACGTCAAGGCCCGTCGGGGTACTCGCGCTGGTGGTGGGTTCGCCCTGCCCCTCCCGGGGCGAGACTTCAAGCGCGGGGTCGAGCACGAGCCGGTCGCAGCCTGTCAGGCTCGCGAGCGGTTCGCCGAGCTGGTTGCCGAAGAGGTAGGAGCCCTGCGCGAGCGCCCCGGTCCAGTCAACCCCTTCCATCGTCGTCTGCAGCTGTCCCGTGCACGCCGTGGGCAGCGTCAGGAAGGGGACGCTCGGGCGGGGGCTCGGCGCCTGGCATGGTTCGCCCTTGCTGAAGACGCCTTCGCGCAGGCACTGCCAACCCCGGGAGCCGTCATGGCTCTGATCGCCGGGTTCGCCCCAGAAGATCACTTCCGCCCCCAGCACCTGCGCCGCCGCCGTGGCGTTGTTGACCGTGGCGGTCACGCCGTAGTCGCCGTCGGTGCGCACCGCGACGTCGACGACCACCGGCACGCCTTCGACCTCGAAGCCGAAGCGTCCCGGCTCGCCCTGCGCGGGTTCGAGGTTGAACAGCGGGACCGCCACCGTCGCGTACCCGAGCGGGCTGGGCGCCAGGATCGTGACGGTCGCCACGCCGATCGCCGAGCCGGCGGGGCAGAGGTTGCGCGCGCCCCCGACCGACGTCGTGAGCGAGGAGAAGTCCGACGCGGAGCACTGGCCGACCGCGGCCAGGTTGCCGAGCAGGCCGGGTGGCAGGTTGAAGCTGACGTTCTTCGTCAAGCCGGGCGCGCCGGCCTCGAGGCGGACGGGCTGGCCGGGCAGCTGCACTTCCTCGAGCGTCTGGTTGAAGTCGACGGTGCTCTGCAGCTGGTAGGGGTGCGAGCCGGCCTGGGTGTCGGTCGAGCCGTCTTCGTTTTCGAGCGCGATCGCGTAGCCCCCCGGTTCGATCCCGTAGCTCACGGGCTCGCCGCTGACCTGCACGGCCCGCGTGAGCGAGGCGGGCGCGGGCGCAGCGCCCCCGACGGCCTGCCCTCCCTGCACGCTCAGCTGGTTGGGCAGCGAGAGCGTCGCCCCGGCGGGCTCTTCGACCGTGACGGGGATTTCCATTTCGAGGCGTTCGTAGGGCGGGACTTCGTGGGAGGTCGAGCAGGTCACCACCCGCGCTTCGGCCACCGAGCATTCCCAGTTTTCCGCTCTTTCTTCCGGCGATTCGCGGGCGCGGGCCCAATGCGGCACGACCTTCGCGGGATCGCTCACGCGCAGCCCCACGGGCAGCGTGTCGGTGATCGCGATCCTGCTCGACGCGCCGCTGACGCCGGCGTCGCCCAGCGGGTCCGCGGCGACCACGATCAGCCCAGCCCCGCCCGGCGGGAGGTTCGTCGGCGCCGCGCGCGAGGAGAGCTGCCAGCGGACCGCCGCCAGGGCCGGGCTCGCGCAGGCCAGCGCCGCCAGCAGCACGAGCGCGAGTCCGACTCCCAGCGCCAGTGCCCTGTTTCGCGCCTCGCCCACGCGAGCCCCGTGCAAGCGGGTCGTGATCATCGCTTGCCCCTAGCGGTCTTTTTGCCCGCCTTGTGCGGCGCGTACCTGGCGCGCGCCTGCCGTTCGCAGCGCTGACGCTTGCGCTTGGCGTGCTTGAAGCGGCGGTGGCAGCTGCCGAGCGCCCGCCTCAGCTTCTGCGCTCGCGTCAGGCTTGGTTTGGGCTTCCCCGTCGTTTTGCTCGGCAGGACCGTCTGCCGCGGGGCGGGAGCAGGGCTCACCGGGGGACCCGTGACGGTCGTGCTCGCGGGGGCGCCGCCCGCCGGCGGCGAGACGGTCCCCGGCCGGCATTCGCCGGCCGATTCGCACTGCTGCGTTGAGGCTTCGGGGTACTGCAGGCATGGCGAAGAGGAGCTGCAGACGTGCGCGTCGTAGATGTCGGTCGACTGGTCGGTGTCGGCGGCGACGAGCGAAGCGGCGCTCAGGAAGAAGACGTCGTCGCCGTTCTGGCTGGCGTCGAGGAAGGCCGATTCGCGCCCGGAGGTGCCTGAGGAGATCAGGCCGGTGCAGCCGCCGGAGTCCCCGCATGAGCCGACGCCCCGGGGCTCGAACTCGTAGACGTCCTCCTTGCCGTTGGTGTCCTGGGCCACGAGGGCGTCGGAGCTGTCGAAGAACAGCCGCCCTGAGTCCGAGAGGTAGCGCGGCTGGTGCAGGGCCGCGGGCGAGGAGCTGCCGTTGAAGTTGTAGGCCCAGCCCGGGAGCGATCCCGCGAGCCAGCGCTGCCTGAAGATCTGCGGGCGATCGATCAGCAGCCCCACCCCTTCGCCGGAGAGTTCGGTGTCGAAGACGCCATGCGGGCGCTGCCAGCCGGGACCGTCGGATCCCGAGTTGCACGAGGCGCACAGCAGCCGCCCCTCGGCGGCGTCGTAGAGGTAGACCTCCTCGTCGGGCTGAGCGCTGGTCGCGTCGCTGTTGTCATAGCCGGTCAAGCTGCGCTCCGACATGAACGCCAGGTAGCGCCCATCCGGGGAGACGCTCGAGGTCAGCACGCTGAGGTTCGCCTGCAGGGGCGTCAGTTCCGAGCTGGGGCTGGAGCCCCAATCGCCACCGTCTTCGCTCGAGAGCGTCGCGATGAAGCGCGTGTGGCGTTCGCCCGGGTTCGCGGGGTCTTCTTCCGAGAGGTAGAGGTTGCACGTGGCGCCCGGCGGCGAGGGTTCGCTTTCGGGGTTGCGCGAGCATCGCCCGGGCACCGCGCCGGGTGCGAGCACTGAGTTCGCCACGAAGTAGACGTTCGCGGCGCTCTGCGAGCTTCCGGGGATCACGTTGAGCACGTCGCCCGCGGTGGCGGAGGCGCCGGCGGTCAGATCCGTCAGACGCCCGCGCAGCGGATCGGTGCCGGTCAGTTCGAACTCGTAGAGGTCCGCCGGCGATTCTTCGCCCGTCGGTTCCTGGGCGGAGTCCTCGGTGAGGCGCGCGGTGTCGGTGAAGAGCACCTTCGTGCCGTCCGCGCTCGCGCCCTGGAAGTGGACCTGGCGCCCGTTGAGGTCTTCGGGGGGTTCCGGGACCTGCCGGCCTTCGGGGCCCGCTTCGATCGCGCCTTGGCCCTGCGCCGAGTTCAGGCGGATCGTCTTCTCCTGCGCGAGGTCGCGCAGATAGAGGCCCGTGCCCGCGCCGTCGGTCCAGAACAGGCGCGAGCCGTCGGAGGAGATCGCGCCCCGCATGTTCAGGCCACCGCCGTCGCCCAGCGAGGTTTCGGCCACGGGGCTGTCGGGCGCGGGGCTGCCGTCGGGGAGCACGCTCACGAGCTGCAGCGGCTGGCCTTGCTGCCACATGTAGAGGCCGGCGGCCGTCGGCGCGTCCGAGCTGAGGCCGACCTTCGAGTGGAACACGACGCGGCCCAGATCGTCGGTGGCGTCCTGGAAGTCGAGGCCGCCACCGAACTTCGTGCTCGCCGTGTCGTTCTGCGCGGTGACCAGCGGCGTGAACTGCCCCGGCGAGGAGGGCAGCCCTGAACGCAGGTACATCGTCTTTTCGCTGGCGAGCGGCGAGAGCGGTGGGTGTTCGACTACCCCTTCGGTCTTGCCCAGGTCGTATTCCGTCGGCGCCACGAGGCTCGCGGAGAGGTCGGGTGTGAAGTAGTGGTACTCGCCCGGCGAGGGCAGCAGCAGGCCCCAGCCGTTGGTGTGGGGCGTTTCCAGGCTGCTGGTCTGCCAGCCTTCGCCACCCCGCACCGAGATCTGCTGGGCGAGTTCGGAGCTGCGGCTGCCTTCCGGTTCGGCGACGACGGGTCCCGAGGCCAGCCAGGCCAGGCGGCTTCCGTCGAGCGAGGCCTGGATGGCGCCTGCCCGTTTGGAGAGCATTTCCACCGTCGAACCGTGCTTCTGCGCGGGGGAGACGAGCTCCCAGCCGCGCCCGTCGAGCAGCACCCCGGGCGAGGGCAGCGTCTGGAAGGTGCCCGAGGAAGACGAGCCCTGCGCTTCTCCGTGTGCGTTGCTCGCCAGCACGCGGTAGTAGTAGGCGGTCGCGGGCGCGAGGCCCGTGACTTCGGCGCTGAGCGCTACGTCGCCGAAGCCGGCGGCGATCTTGCCGAGCGGCAGATCCGTGCACGCCGCGGCGTCCTGGACGCAGTCGCTCGTGCCGTACTGGAACTGGTATTCGGTTTCGGCCCCGCGCGGGTCGATCTGCGCACGCAGTTCGACCGAACGCGGCGTGAGGCTCGCCGAGGAGAGGCTGTCGATGCTCGGCGGTCCCGCGGTTTCTTCGCCTCCGAACACGAACACGCGATCCTGGCTTGCGTCGGCGGCGAGCACCTCGCCCGTGGCCGCGTCCACCGCTACGCCGCTGCCGGAGCTCAGCGTCCCTTCTCCGAAGCGCTGGATCAGCACGCCGGCGGAGGTGTAGGCGACGAGGCTCGAGGCGTTGTCCAGGTAGAGGTCGCCGTTTGAGGGGTCGACCGCGGCGCCGGTCGTGTTGCGGTGGTCCACTTCGGAGATCAGCGTTTCCGGGGAGGGGGCTTGGCTGCCGAGCTTCGCCACGACCGTGGGGTCGGGCGTTTCTTCCCGTTCCCCGGGGCAGCTTTCTTCGGAGTTGCGCCGTTCGTAGCCGACGTAGAAGGCCTTCGCGTCCGGCGCCACGGCGAAAGCGGGACGGGCGCGGCATTCGAAGCGCTCTTCCATGCTGCGCCGCAGCGAAGGGATCCACTGCAGCTTCGGGTTGCCGGCGCCGGTCAGCTGTTTTTCGAAGGCGTCGACGATTCCTTCTTCTTCCCAGTACACCCACAGCATGCCGGCGGTGTCCACCGACACGCCGGAGATGCCTTCTTCGAATTCTTCTTCCGCTTCTTCTCCACCCTTTTCCTTGAATTTGAAGGTGTGGATCCGCTGCGTCACTTCGCCCTTCGCGGGCGAGTAGACGAACAGCGTGTTGCGTCCTTCTTCAGCTTCTTCCTTCGTGCGCGCGCCCGCTACGTAGACCTCTCCACGCGAGGGGTCCGCCGCGCTCTTGGAATTGTCGACCGCGATCGGCCCGGGGTCGCGGACCTTGAACTGCGAGGAGTATTCGTAGGCGCCGCCGGCGCCCCGCTTGAACACCTCGACGCGTTCGTTGCCGGCATCCGAGACGTAGACCAGCCCCTGGGCTTCGTCGATCGCGACGTCCGCGGGGCCCGAGAGCTGCCCTTCGCCCGCGCCCGGCGCGCCGAAGGAGGAGCTGTAGACGTGGCCGCGCGAGGGCAGCGCCAAGGCTCCCGCCGGCCACAGCACGCAAGCCACGGCCGCGAGCAGGACGACGAGCGCCGCATATGGCACAAGCGCACCCGGTGCACGCCCGGAGGCCCGGCTCGGCCCCTCGATCTCCTGCTGCTCTGCGCTCATCTCGCTCTCGCTCTTTCGGTTCTTCGCTCTTCGGTTCTTTCGGTTCTCTCCGGCCGGGATGCCCGCCGCCTTGGGCCGGCCCCGGTCGCCCTGCAGACGCGTGCGGAGCGATCGCGACCGCCCCGCACACGCTCTGCTCAGAGCCTCACACGTACGTGTTCAGCTCCAGCGCTTCTTCGTTTTTCACCGTCGTGGTGATGCTCTGGCCGGCTTTCGCCCAGCCTTTTTCGGCGAAGTTCGCTTCGAGCACGTTTTCTACGAGTTTGCCTTCTTCGTTTTCGTAGAATTTCGTTTCCTGGAAGCCGTTCTTCTCCTTGTATTTCAGTTTGAACGTCGTTGACATCTTGTTCGCCTGCACCGGCACGAGGATCGCGCCCCGCACTTCGACGTGCAGCGTGCCGCAGTTGAACGAGATGAACTTTTCTTCGCCTTTGGCCGGGAACAGGTCAAGCCCGGCTTCGTGTTTGGCTTTGTTCAGCCACACCGCGCGACCTTCGAGTTCTTTGGTTTCGAGCTCGCCTTCGGGGTGCCCCGGCGAGTTGCAGACGTAGGGGGGCACGTGGCAGTCCTCGAACTTCACGAAGATGCCCTTGGCTTCTTTGGTGCCGGTGTATTCACCGACGCTCGACTCCGAGCTGCAGCCGACGGCGTATTTGCCGACTTCCTGTAGCGTCGCTTTGCCGCCACTGCTCGTCTGGCCGAGTTTGACGCCGCCCGGGAGCCAGTTGTACTTGTTCTTTTTGCCTTCTTCTTTTTCTTTCGCCGTCGCTTCTTTGGTGCAGCCTTTGTCGGTGAAGTTGCCGGTGTAGACCTTCCCGACCTTCGCCAGTTTCACGCAGCGGCCGTATTCCGGCGGAGCCGCCGAAGCGGCGCTTGCGATGGCCGCGCACACGACCAGCGCGATCGCCACGCTGAGGCCCAAGGCCCTCGAGATTCTCATCCCAACACTCTCCTTCTCGCCCCATCGACGCCGGCGCAGGGGGGCATACCGGCTCATCTTCTTCACGGCCCGAAGGCCGCCCTATGTCACCTGCGGCGGGACCCCGCCCTGTGGGGAGGTCCCGCCGCATCGTGCTACTGCGGTTCAGGTGTGGCTGGCTGCCGCACCTGCGTCACTGCTGGTTGCTACGGGAGTTCTCCGTTTTCGATCCCTTTTTCGAAGATGGGCTGTTTGTCGCCGGTGTACAGCGTCCCCTGGAGGACGACGATGCCGGTCTTGTTCGGCCCGATTTCGAGGATCTGCGAGAGCGAGTTGTCGATGTACGATTCGTACATGCCACCGCAGCCCGTAGGTGCCGATTCGGGTTCGATCGTCCAGCCCAGGTCGACGAGCCTGCTGTTGCGCAGGATGATCGAGTTGTGGTCTGCCGCCAGTTCCTCGGTGCCCGCGCTGCCTGCACCGCCGGAGGTCAGGTTGATGTGGACCGGGTGTGCGTCCGTGCCGATGTAGCAGGGACCGCTGCCCAGTTTTTCAAGCCACGGCGAGGTGATTTTCACCTTCAGCGGAAGGCGGAACGCCGTGCCTTTTTCGAGGACCAGGTTGGTGGTGCTCAGGCCGTCCGGGACTTCGAACAGTTCGTTGCCGGCCAGTTCGATTTTCGCGTAGACGTTGCCTTCGTGGTTTTTCTTTGCTTCCTTCCAGCTTTCGACGAGGGCCGCCGGCCATCCCTGGTTCATCTGAACCGTCTTGTTCAACAGGCTGATTCCGCCGGTGACCTTCAGTTCAGGCGCTTCGAGCGTCTGACCGCCGTGCGTGGCCGGGAAGACGATGATCTGTTCTTCTTCTTCTTCCGTTTCGACCGGTTCGATGTTCCCTCGTTCGTTGTAGCCGCCGTGAAGGGTGATCGGCTTGTTGAGCGGCACCTTCACCTTCCCGAACTGGAAAAAGCCGCCTTTGGACCCGCCCGACGTGATGCCGGTGTAGCACCACCCTCTACGTTCTTCATGATCGTACGGGCAGTATTTGTACTGGGCGTACGTGTTCGCCGTGTACTTCGGCGCTTTTTCCGCGCTCGCGGTGCCCACGCCGACCGCGCTCACCACGAACACGACCAGCGCCGCGAGGCCGACCATCCTTATTTGTCTCACTTGTGTCCTCTCCTTGTCTCCACTGGAGATGTTGGTTTGGCAGCGCGTACCCGGGTGAGGGCGGCGAATGCCGGTTGTTTGCTCAAGCGCGCACCCCAGGGGCATCCGACCCCCGCCCACAGCGCACTCGCCTCCGGAGCGGACGCCCTTGGGCGCCGGCACCGGTCGACGTCGTTGACGAGCCCCGCGCAAGCGCTTCGCAGGCGAGGCGTCGCGGCCTGAGCCGGGGGCGCGCTCCACGCGCGCAGTGCGCGTGGGTCGCCTCCGCGGCCGGCCGGAAGATCTTCGGGAGCAGCACGAAGGACGCACGTGACATACACGGGACGCGCAGAAGGCGGCCGTACAGAAGGCAGCCGGCCGCGAAGGCCGAGCGCGACAGACGGCGACCGTCGTCCCCTGCTTCGCACCCCTGCCGATAGGCGGGCGGTCTTACGACGACCCAAGCGACCGGCGAACGGCCGATCCCCCTCTGACAGCCCCATTCCTGATTCCTCCGTTTTGATCCCCGTGCCCCCGCTCCCTGAGGGGGGTCGTTTCCTGAACGACGGCGTCATCTAACCATACGCGAGGATTGCTGTCAAGAAACACCTAGATGTTTTTGGTACATGTCTAGACCTATTCCGCTCTTTTACAGGATTTTGATCGTCTCATGGGACGTCGTAGAGCGCCGCTGGTATGTCGATTGAGAATTTGACCCCCGACTTGTGAAACACAATGGTCTGACTTAGGAACGATCGTGTACGCTAAGCGCCGACCTGTCATGTCCCAACCTCCACGTCAACGGGCTTCGGGGGACCGTCGGCGCGACGTGAGCGCAAGCGACAAGCCGTCGTCGCGCCGAGCCAAACCCAGCCAGCGAGAGCGCCTCGCCGAGGCGATGATCGAGCTGTGCGCGGAGCTCGGCTACGAGCGCGTGAGCATCGCCCAGATCAGCTCGCGGGCGGGGGTGTCCAGCGCGACTTTCTACGAGCAGTTCGCCGGCAAGGAAGACTGCATGATCGAGGCCTACCGGATAGCCAGACAGCGAATCCTCACGCGACTGCGTCCCCTGGCGGCGGACGCCGATGTCATGGAGGCGACAGGAGTGGCTCTTGAGGCCCTGGTCAACGGGATCCAGACCGACCCCGACGCAGGGCGGCTGTTGTTCGTCGAGGCCCTCGCCGGGGGACCCGCCGTACGTACGTGGCGCGAGCGGGCCCTACAAGACTATGAGGCTCAGGTCGAGGCTTACCTCGACTCCCGGGCGACCAGCGGTCAGACCCTCGACATCCCGGTGGCGGCGCTCGAGGGTGCTCGTCGCTACATCGTCTCCCGGCAGCTGCGCAACCACGCAGAGGACCGGCTGCCGAAACTGGCGGAGAGCCTGCTGAGCTGGGTGCGCGCCTACCTCGTCCCCGCGGGGCACGGACGCTGGAGCGTCGGGCCTGAGGCCATCCTGGCTCGTGCTCCGGCGATGGCGCTTCCGGCCCCGGACTTGAGCGGCATGTGGTCCGAGCGACTGCCGCGCGGACGGCACGGCCTGCCACCGAGCTTCGTCGCGCGCAGTCAGCGCATGCGGATCATCGCCGCGACAGCAGAGGTCATGCTCGAGAAGGGCTTCACCGGCACGACGGTGTCGGAGATCGTGTCGTGCGCCGGCGTCTCTCGCGACGTCTTCTACGAGAACTTCGCCGACAAGCAGAACGCCTTCCAGGAGACCCAGCAGTTCGCGACCCAGTACGTCGTCGAGACGTGCGCGGCGGCCTACTTCCGCGAGGAGGACTGGCCGATGCGTGTGTGGAGCGCCCTTGGAACGCTGCTCACGCTGATCGCAGCCTTCCCCGCCTTTGCGCACGTGCGTCTCGTCGAGTGCTACGCCGCCGGGCCGGGGGCGATCCGCATCAGCGAGGAGGTCGTCCGCTCCGCAGGCATCTTCCTCGAGCAGGGCTTCGGCTACCGCGAGCAGGCGCGCACCCTGCCGCGGCTGAGCGCCCAGGCGATCACGGGCGGCGTGCTCGAGATCATCTACCGTCACGTCGCGCGCGGCGAAGCCGAGAGCCTGCCACTGCGCCTGCCGCAGCTGACCTACGTGGTGCTCGCGCCGTTCACCGGCGCCGCCCAGGCGATCGAGCACGTGCGCAAGGCGATCGCCGCCGAGACCTGACGGATCCAGCGACTCCAGCGCGGAGCGACCTCGCCCGCACGCCCAGGCGCACCGCCCTCCGCGCCCCCGCCCCCGCCCAAGCCCGGCCCTACTTGATGTGCATCCCCGAAATAGCCCGGCTGATCACAAGCTGCTGGATCTCGGCGGTCCCCTCGAAGATGTCATAGATCTTCGCGTCGCGGTGAAAGCGCTCGACGGGGA
>DATJMW010000009.1:0-161003 GCA_035508515.1 Solirubrobacteraceae bacterium
CGCCTCCGCGGCGCGCTCCGGGGTGGAGACCACCCAGCGCGTCCACGGCTTGGCGGTCAGCTCCGACTGGGGGAAGCCCTCCGTGGAGATGAAGCCGGGCAGCACCAGGCCGACGTGCACGCCGTGCGCGCGCTCGCGGAAGCGCTCGACGGCGCGGCCGGCGACCCCGCGCTGCAGGCCCCAAGGCCGAGCGGGGGCCGCGTGGGCTACGTGGCGGTGGACCTGCTCGACGAGGACGCGCCCGAGCGCATCCGCGAACACGTGCTCGAGCGCCACGGACGCCTGGATCTGCTCGTCAACAACGCGGGCGCCGCGTGGCGCGCGCGCTTTGCGGTGGGCGGCTACGAGAACGTGCGACGCACGATGGCGATCAACTTCGACGCGCAGGTGCGCCTCACCGAGGCGCTGCTGCAGCTGTTGCGCGAGTCGGCGCCGAGCGCGATCGTGAACGTCTCCTCCACCGCGGGGCGCGTCGCGCGCGCGGGCGCGGGCGCCTACAGCGCCTCGAAGTTTGCGCTCGCGGGCTGGTCGGACGCGCTCTGGGCCGAGGAGCTGCCGCACGGCGTGCACGTGGGGCTCGTGCTGCCGGGCTTCATCGCCACGGAGGGCTTCCCGCAACGGGAGCTGGTCGAACGGCCGCTGACCCGCCGCATCGTCTCGACGCCCGAGGCCGCGGCGGAGGCGATCTTCCAGGCCGGCGTGCAGCGCCGGCCCGAGCGCTACGTCCCGCGCCCCTACGGGATCGCCGCCGCGCTGCGCATCGTCGCCCCGCGCCTGACCAGGCGCGTGCTGGGCGGCAGCGGCGCCGCGGTGATGACGACCACCACGGGCCCCGACATCGCCGAGCGCCGCAACGGCTCGGGCCCCGAGCACTGAGGCCGGCCGACGCGCGCGCTCGTCACCGGCGCGACTGGCTTCGTCGGCGGGCGCCTGGCGGCGTCGCTGGCGGCGTCCGGCGCGCAGGTGCGCTGCCTCGTGCGCGACCCGGCGCGCGCCCGGCACCTGGAGCGGCTCGGCTGTGAGGTGCGCCGCGGCGACGTCGCCGACGCCGCGAGCCTCGCGGGCGCGGGCGAGGACGTCGAGTTCGCCTATTACCTGATCCACGCGATGGCGGGCGGCGCCGGCTACGAGCAGCGCGAGCTGGAGGGCGCGCGCAACTTCGCGCGGATGGCGACGCGCGAGGGCGTGCCGCGCATCGCATATCTGGGCGGGCTCGGCGACGAGCAGGTCTCCGAGCACCTGCGCAGCCGCCACCGGACCGCGCTCGCGCTCGCGGCGGACGGCCCGCCGCTGACGTACTTTCGCGCCGCGATGGTCGTCGGCGCCGAGAGCGAGTCCTACCGCACGCTGCGACACCTGGTGAAACGGCTGCCGGTGATGATCGCCCCGGCGTGGCTGCGCAAGGACACCCAGCCGATCGGGATCGACGACGTCGTCGAGTACCTGCGCCGGGCGCCGGAGGTCCCCGAGTCCAGCGGGCGCGAGGTGCAGATCGGCGGCCCCGACGTGCTCAGCTACGCCGAGATGCTCGACCGCATGGCGCTGGCGATGGGCGTGCGGCCACGGCCGAAGCTGCCGGTGCCGCTGATCACGCCGTGGCTGTCCTCGCTGTGGCTCGGCCTCGTCACGCCGGTCGACACGAACGTCGCGCGCCCGCTGGTGGAGGGCCTGCAGACCGACACCGTCGTCACCGACCCGAGCGGGGCGGAGCCGTTCAAGATCGAGCCCCAGCCGTTCGACCGGACGCTCGCCCGCGCGCTCGCCGAGGAGTAGGGTGCGCCGCGAGAACGCCCTGCGATACCCAGGAGGCGCAGCATGATCATCACCACGATGAACGACCTTCCCGGCTACGAGATCGAAGAGGTGCTCGGCGAGGTCTTCGGTCTGACGGTGCGCGCCCGCAACGTCGGCTCGCAGATCGGGGCCTCGCTGAAGTCGCTCGTCGGCGGCGAGCTGAAGGGCATGACGAAGCTGCTGGCCGAAGGCCGTATCCACGCCCAGGAACGCCTCGAAGAGGAGGCCGCCGCGAAGGGCGCCGACGCGATCATCGCGTTCCGCTTCGACACCTCCGAGCTGGGCACGACCTGGACGGAGATCTGCGCCTACGGCACCGCCGTGCGCGCGAGCAAGCGCTAGCCGGCGCGGCGGCGGCGCGGCCGGCCTCTGCGAGAATCGACCGCGCATGCGCCGGCACGTCTACCTGACCCTGCTCGTGCTCTCGGCCGCGTCGCTCGCCGCCTGCGGCAAGGGCGGCTACACGGTCGCGCGCGAACCCGCCACATCCGCGCGCACGCGCACCGTGGCGCCGGGCGGCACCGCCACGACGGTGCCCACCTCCCCCTCGACGCCGCCGCCGGCCGGTGGCGCGCCCTCGCATGCGCGCGCGCTGGCCTTCGCGCACGCGGTGAACCTCACGCCCGAGGACGTGCCGGGCTTCACGCCGACCGACAAGCACGAAGGCGACACCGCCCGCTCCAAGCGCCTGGAACACGAAGCGCTTCGCTGCATCAGCGCCACCGGCGCCGGCGCCGCGGGACCCGGGATCACCGGCGGCGGAGGCGTCGCCGAACAGTCCTCGAAGGACTTCCGCCTCCAGCACGGGATCATCGACTTCAGCGTCAGCTCCGAAGTCACGGTGCTCTCCTCCCCCGCGACGGCACAGCGCAACCTGCACGCGATCCGCAACCCGAAGGTGCGGGGCTGCTTCTCGCACTACCTCCAGCAGCTGTTCGCGGGCGAGCGGTTCAAAGGCGCGACGCCGGGCCAGGTCTCGATCCAGGGCGCCGTCCCGCCGGCGCCCGGCAGCTCGGGCGGCTTCGCCTGGCGCGTAACCGCGAACTTCCTGGTGCGCGGCGTGAAGATCCCGATCTACCTGGACTTCCTGGGCTTCGTCGAGGGGCCGGCCCAGGTGACGCTGCTGAGCTCGGGGCTGATCCGCCCGTTCCCGGCCGAAGTCCAGCAGAAACTTTTCTCGCTGCTGCTGACGCGAGCGAAGGCGCACGCGCTGTGAGCTCGGCCCAGGACACCTGGGACGCGGTCGACCGCTACGTCGGCGAGCAGCTGCTCGGCAGCGACGACGCGCTGGAGCAGGCGCTGCATGCCAGCGTCGAGGCGGGGCTGCCCGCGATCGCGGTCTCCCCTCCCCAAGGCAAGCTGCTGCACCTGCTGGCGCGCTCGATCTCCGCGCGCCGCGTGCTGGAGGTCGGCACGCTCGGCGGCTACAGCACGATCTGGCTGGCGCGGGCGCTGCCGCCGGGCGGTCGCGTGATCACGTGCGAGGCCGACGCCCGCTACGCAGAGGTCGCCGCCGCGAACATCGCCCGCGCGGGCCTCGCCGAGACGGTCGAGGTGCGCGTCGGCGCCGCGCTTGACTCGCTGCCGGCGCTCGCCGCCGAGCGACCGGAGCCGTTCGACTTCGTGTTCATCGACGCCGACAAGCCCAACACCCCGGAGTACTTCCGCTGGGCGCTCGGCTGGACGCGCCCCGGCGGCCTGATCGTCGCGGACAACGTCGTCCGCGACGGGGCGATCGTCGACGTGGAGGGCGGCGATCCCGGCGGCCTGGGCGCGCGCCGGCTGCACGAGCTGATCGCCGCGGAGCCGCGGGTGCTCGCCACGACGATCCAGACCGTCGGCCTGAAGGGCTACGACGGCTTCACGATCGCGCTGCTGCTCGGCTAGACGTGGCGCACGAAGCGCCGCCGCCTCGCCTGCGGCTCGTAACCCGCCGCGACCCAGAAGTCATACGCGCCGGGGTCCTCCTCGGCGACGATCGCGGTCAGCCGTTCGGCGCCGCGTGTCGCCAATCGCCGCTCGCCCTCGCGCACCAGCGCCGTCGCCAACCCCCCGCGGCGATGGCCGGGGTCGACGGCGAGCCGGTAGAAGCCGCCGCGCCAGCCGTCCCACGCCGCAATCAGCGTGCCGAGCAGCTCGCCCGCCGCCGCCTCCGCCACCAGCAGCGACTCGCCGTCGCGCGCCAGCAGCCGCTCGAGCCCCTCGCGGTCGCTACCCACCACCGGTTGCGCCTCCGCCCGCGCCCATAGCTCCAGGATCGGCTCGACGTCGTCGCTCGTAGCGCTGCGGATCTTCCAGCTGCTCACCGCGCACGAATACCACGCGCGACCCGCGGCCGCTCGCCACGGCCCCGTCCGGCACCCGGCGACGGGGGCGAAGCTATGCCGTCGCGAGGCGCTCCAGCACCTCGTCGGCGTCGGTCCCGTGTGCGCGCAGCGCGCGTTCGAATACCCCGCCGTAGACCTTCAGCACCGCCATCAGCACGTCCGCCGTCGCGACGCCGGCGGCGCCGCGCGCCGCGGCGAAGCGCGCCGCGCAGTCGCCCACCAGCGCGATCACGTCGCGTCGCCTGCCCTCGCCCCCGGCCTGGCCCGCAGCCTCGTGCGGCTTCGCCGCTGGGTCGGCGTGGCCGTTCTGGGGGTGCAGCTCGATCGAGTCCTCGCTGACGCCGAGCGATTGCAGCACGCTGCCGACCTCGCCGTGCAGCCTCAGCACGCGCAGCCAGCGCTCGGCCTCGTCCTCGGGCGTGCGCGCGAACGGGATCGCCGTCGCGGCGATGCCAAGCACCATCGCCGCGTCGGGGGCCAGTGTCGGCGCGCTGCTCATCGAGCGCTCCTCAGGACGCACCTGCGATCGCCAGCGCCGGCGCGTGGATCACGTTGTCCTGGAGCAGCGTCACCACCGCGCGCCCGCCGCCCTCGTGGCGCAGCTCCAGCAGCACGGTGCTGACTTGCTCGAGGCGCTCGCACGCCGCGGACAGGATCTCGCGGGCCTCCGCCGCCGGCACGCCGCAGTCGGCGAGGAAGCGGCTCACCCGCGCGCGCTCGGCCGGCACGACCAGCCCGCGGCCCAGCTCCAGCTGCTCCAGCGCCACCGCCGGCGCACCCTCGCCGTCGTGCACGCGCAGCAGGCACGCGGCCATGTCGTCGGGACGCGCGTCGGTGCGCTCGGCCACGTCGGCCAGCAGCGCGGTCGCGTCGGCGTCGCGGTCCAGATCGGTCAGCGCCTCGGCCAGGCGCTCGGAGCCGAACAGCTCGCCCTGCACGCGCGCCTCGGTGACGCCGTCGGTGTGGAAGCACAGGCGCGCGGGCCCCGGTACCGAGACGACGGTCTCGCGCGTGCCGGTGCGGACGCCGGTGCCGATCGGGGGCGCCGAGCAGGCCGTCGTCAGCGCCGGTGTCGATCCATCCTCGCCGAGCACGACCGGCGGCGGGTGCCCGGCGCTGGCATACGTCAGCTTGCCCTCGCGCGGGTTGTACGTCGCGGCGATCACCGTCGCGAAGGAGCCGGCGAGCTGGCGCTCCAGCACCTCGCCCGCCGTCTGCAACGCGCGGCGCGGCGACATCCCCGCCTCCAGGTAGGCGCGCACCGTGAAGCGCAGCAGCGCCGTGTGCGGCAGCGCCTCGCGACCGTGGCCCGAGACGTCGCCGACGATCACCGCGATCTCGCCGTCCGCGAGCGCGAACACGTCGTAGAAGTCGCCACCGGCGCCGGGGCCGTCCGCGGGGCGGTAGGCCGCCGACGTCGTCACGGGGCCGAGCCGCGGCGGCGGTTCCGGCAGCAGCGCCGCCTGCAGCAGCCCGACGTCCTCCAGCAGCTGCCCGCGCTGGCGCAGCAGCCGCCGCGTGCGCACGCCGCTGAACAGCGAGCGGGCGCCGAGCAGCAGGGCGAGCGCGATCAGCGCGACGATCAGGATCCGCACCGGCGTCGGCACGACGCCGACGATCTTCGTCAGCGTCCGCTCCAGCGCCGGCTGGGAGGTCTTGTGGGCGGCCCGCTTCGTGGGCGTCGCGGATGCGCCATGCGTCGCGCCGCCGGGCGCCGTCGTCGTCGCGGCGGCCAGGGCGAGCGGCGTCGCGGCCGCGGCGACGGCATGCGTCGCACGCTTGTGGCCGTGCCGCCGGGCCTTGCCGCCCACGCGATGCACGCCGGCGCTCGCGTCGAGCCCCGTCTTCGCGGCGGGCAGCGCCGAGTCGATCGAGGCCGTGCCGGTGCCGCTCGTGGGCGTCGCCGCCGGCAGCGAGAGCGCCGCGGCGACCGCGGCCTGCGCCGGCTCGTCCGCCGACAGGCTCGCCTTCGACTTCACGCTGGCGCCACTCCCGCCTTCGCCTTCGGCGCCTTCGCCGCCGGAGCCCTGCGTGCCGGAGGCTTCTTCTTCCGGCTGCGTGCCTTTTTTGCCTTTGCCTTTTTCTTTGTTTTTGTGTTCTTTTTTCGAGCCTTTTTCGCCGCCGGAGCCTTTTTTCGTTTTGCGCGCGAGGGCTTCGACTTCGCCGCCGGCGGCTTCGGCGCCGACCGGAGCGACGCTCGCGGCACCACCGCCGGCCGTCGCGTTCGCGGCCTGCGTCGTCTGCGCCGCGCGGCGGTGCGCGCGTTCTTCGCGATGGGTCGCCGGCGCCGTGCTCGGCGGCCCCGCGGGAGCTTCGGCCTGCGCTTTGCGCGCATGCGCCGGGGGCGGAGGCGGCGCGGAAGCTTCGGTGGGCGGCGGCGGAATCGTGGCTTCGGCCCTGGCGGCCGCGCGTTCGGCTTTGCGCGTCGCCGCGGACACGGTTTCGCCGGCGGCGTCGCTCTTCGCGGCCACGGCCGCGGGCAGCGACTGCATGCCCAATGCGCCGCAGGCGGCGGCGAGGATGGCAAGCGCGCGCCTGCTCATGCGCAGCTCACCCGATCCGCATCGCCTGGCCGCGTACGTGACCCAGCGCCTCGTCCAGCGTCGGGTACACCGCGAAGACGCCGTCCATGCCGGACAGCTCGAAGATCTTCAGCACGTTGCCGTTCGTGCAGACGACCGCCATGCGCGCGCTCTGGTCGAGCCCGCGGTTGACGCTGACGAGCACGCTGAGGGCCGTCGAGTCCATGAACCTGACCTTCGTCAGGTCCACGACCAGCTGGCTCTTGCCGGCGTCGATCGAGTCGACCAGCGCCCACTTCAGCGACGGTGCGCGCTCCAGGTCCAGCTCGCCTTCCAGCGCCACGACGCTCGTGCGCTCGTCCGGTTCGCTCTGGATGATCCCGAAGGCCCCGGTGAAGGGCTCCGGGCTGTCGGTGTTCGCGGTCTGAAGCATGCCGGCTCCTCGAAGTTGACGCTCCTCATGGGGAGCTTCGACAAGCCGGGCGCGCCGCCCTTACCACGACCCGCCCGGATCAAACGTCTGTCCACGTTTCCTTCACCCGAGAGCGTTTCTTACGTGCGAACACGAACAGGTGCGGCGCCGGCGGGGAGCGCGGCGCCGGGAAGCGCTCCCGCCGAGGAAGCGCGGCGCCCGCGCCGCCGACGCCGGGCTCGGCCCCGCGCTGGCAGACTGGGCGCGTGGCCGAAGAGCCCCCCGAGCTGATCGTCGCCGACGCCGCCGCCTGGCGAGCGTGGCTCGGCGAGCATCACGCGAACCCCGTCGGTGTGATGCTGGTGCTCGCGAAGAAGGGCACCGCCGAGCCGACCTCGCTGAGCTACGACGAGGCGCTCGACGAGGCGCTCTGCCACGGCTGGATCGACGGGCAGGTCAGGCGGCGCGACGAGCGCACCTACCGCCAGCGCTTCACCCCTCGCCGCAAGCGCAGCCCATGGTCGAAGCGCAACGTCGGCATCTTCGAGCGGCTGCTGGGCGAAGGGCGCATGCAGCCGGGCGGCCAGGCCGCCGCCGAGGCCGCGAAGGCCGACGGGCGCTGGGAGGCCGCCTACGCGGGTCCGGCCGGCATCGAGGTGCCCGACGACCTCGCCGCGGCGCTCGCCGCGCAGCCGCGGGCGCAGGCGATGTTCGAGATCCTCACGAGCCAGAACCGCTACGCGATCCTCTACCGCGTGCAGGACGCCAAGCGCAGCGACACCCGCAAGCGCCGGATCGAGCAGTCGGTGGCGATGCTCGCGCGCGGGGAGACGCACTACCCGCAGAAGCGCAAGCTCGGCGACTGACGCGAACCTCGCCGCCGGCTCACCCGCCGAGCGTCAGGCCCATCCACACGTGCGGGATGCCCGCCTCCTCGAACGGCTCGGACTCCACGGCGAAGCCCGCCTGCGCGTACACCTCCATCGCCCTGATCTGGGCCGCGAGCCGCACCCGCGCGAAGCCCTGCTCGCGCGCGCGGGCCAGCGCGATCGCGAGCATCCGCGAGGCGATCCCGCGGTGGCGGCGGTCCGCCGCCACGACGACGCGGCCGATCTTCGCTTCCGCGCCGAAGTCCAGCAGCCGCAGCGTGCCGATCACGCGGCCGTCGGGGTCGAGCGCCACGAGGTGCTGCGCCTCGTCGTCCAGCTCGTCATGGTCCTCCTCGCGCGGCACGCCCTGCTCGCCGTAGAAGACGTCTTCGCGCAGCGTGAACGCCGCGCGCAGCTGCTCCTCGCCGCGCGCCCAGCCGATCGTGGCCTCGCCTGACACGAGGCCAACATAGCCGCGCCCCGCAGACGGGGCCGGCGCCCGGATCAGCGCCCGCGCTTGCGGCCGAACGGCGAGCGCAGGTCGCGCTCGGCGAACGGCCCCTGCGCCGCGCCGTCGGTCGCGTAGCGGTACAGCGCCACCGCGAACGTCTGGCGCACCAGCAGCTGCAGCGCGAACACCGCCACCAGCGCCAGCACGCCGACGCCGATCACGAAGTCGCGCACCGCCGACACGTCGTTCGTGGCGACCGCCGCCGCCGCGAACACGACGACCAGCAGGAAGATCGCGATCGCCATCCAGGCGCCGATAATCACGTTGCCGCCGATGCTCTCGCCCCAGCGCTTCTTCACCACGCCCGCGGAGCGTTTCAGCGCGTCGGGGGCCGAGACGTCTTCCAGCGCGATGATCGGCACCGCGAACAGGCTCGCCAGCGACCAGCCCAACCCAGCGAGCCGCGCGGCGATGCTGCCGCCGAGCGGCAGCCGGTTCGCCAGCTGCTCGAGCACGACGCCCACGACCGCCGCCATCAGCGACCACAGCGCCACGGTGCCCAGCTTGCGCGCAGGCACCGCCAGCGCCTGGCCCACCGTCAGATGACGGCCTTCCAGCGCCGCCGCGGCCGAGGCGGCGATCGCCGTGTTGAAGAACACGCTCAGGAACGTCAGCGGGTAGGCGAAGATCAGCGCGAACAGCGCCAGTTCGTCGCCCTTCAGATGACCCTTGTCGAAGGCGCCCGCCAGCACGAACATCGCCGCCAGCGCGACGACGCCCACGAGCGTCGAGATCGCCGCCAGCGCCAGCATCGAGCGGTCGTGGCGAACGACCTGCCAAGCCGCGCGCGTCAGCCGCCAGGAGCGCGCGATCCGCCCTTCCTGCGGCTGGTCCATCGGGGCGCCCTGGGTTGCTGCGATCTCTGACATGTTCTCCTCCGCTGGGGACCTGGTCGATCTCATATCGGAAGGATCCTTCAGATCCTGAAGATCATCCCCCCTTCTCAGATACGTGCGCGCGTGCCGGCCCGTTCGCCGCCGAGCCCGTCGATCAGCGCCTCCAGCGCCAGCCGCCAGCGACGCTGCACCGAGCCGCGCCGGCGCCCCAGCCTGCGGGCGTTCTCCGCCAGCGCGAGGCCCTGCACCAGCGCGACCAGCACGTGCGCGACGTCGGTCTCATCGCCGCGCAGCACACCGGCCTCCACGCAGCGCCGCACCGCGCCGATGACCAGCACGCGCACCGAAGCGCCCGCCCGGCGCTCGTCCGCGCTCGGCTCGAAGTCCGTGAAGGGGCGCGAGAACATCACCTCCGCCAGCACGGGGTTCGCGAGGATGAAGGCGCGGTAGCGCTCGCTCAGCGCCAGCAGGTCCGCGCGCGGGTCCTGCGTCTGCCCCACCTCCCGCAGCTCGGCGTGCAGCCGCCGGAAGCCCTCGAAGAACACCGCCCGCACGATCCCCCCCTTGTCGCCGAACAGCTCATACACAGCCGGTGGCGAGGTGCCCGCCGCCCGCGCCAGGCCACGCGCCGTCAGGCCCGCGGCGCCCTCGCGCGCCAGCAGCTCAAGCGCCGCGGCCAGCACCTGCTCGCGCAGCTCGGGCGTGCGCTGCTTCGCGCGCGGCATCAGCTTCTCCTCCTACTTTGAAACATTGTTACGAAACAGTGTTACAGTATGCCGATGGCGGTGGTCGAATACGAGCTCCGGGACGGCGTCGCGACGATCGCGCTCGACGACGGCAAGGTCAACGCGCTGTCGGTCGAGACGTTGCGCGAGCTGCACGGCGCGCTGGAACAGGCCGCGCGCGACGAGGCCGTCACGATCCTTCGCGGCCGCGAGGGCTGCTTCTCCGCCGGCTTCGACACCCGTACCTTCGGCGAAGGCGCCGAGCGCGTCGTCGAGATGCTCACGCTCGGCGCGACGCTCTGCGAGCGGATCCTCTCCCACCCTCGCCCCGTGCTCGTCGCCTGCAGCGGCCACGCGCTCGCCGCGGGCGCTTTCCTGCCGCTGTCCGCCGACGCGCGGATCGGCGCCGAAGGCCCCTTCCAGATCGGGCTGAACGAGGCCCGGATCGGGCTGACGGTGCCGTGGTTCGCGATCGAGCTGGCGCGCGCCCGGCTCGCCCCCGCCCACTTCGACCGCGCCGTCGGCTGCGCGCACGTCTACGACCCCGCCGGCGCCGTCGCCGCCGGCTTCCTGGACCGGCTGGTGCCCGCGGAGGCCCTGCGCGAGGAAAGCCTCGCCGCCGCGCGCTCGCTGGCGGAGCTCGACGCCCGCGCCCACCACGCGAGCAAGCTGCGCGTTCGCCGCGAGCAGCTGCGAGCGCTGCGCGAGGCGATCGAGACCGAGCTGACGCTCGACGGCCTCGCCACGGCGCAGGCCGAGCCCGCGGCGCGCTAGCCCGCGCCGGCGAAGTCCGCGATCAGCGCCGCGACGCGCTCGGGCTCCTGCGCCATGAAGGCGTGCCCGCCCCCGGCGATGCGCTCGACGCGCGTCCGCGGCCACAGCGCCGCGAGCGCATCGGCGTTGCCGGGCGGAGCGATCGCGTCGAGCTCGCCGACGATCGCCAGCACCGGTGGCGCGTCCTCACCGGGAAGCGGCTCGGGCTCGGCCTGCCACGCCGCCAGCACCCGCTCCTGCGCCGCGAGCGTCCGCGGCGAAAGCCCCGCCCGCGCCTGCGCGACCACGTCGCCGAACTGCGCGTCGATCGCCGGGGCCAGCGCGGGTCCGAACAGCAGCTCGATCAGCCGCGTGGCCTGCTCGCGCGCGCTGCCGGAGTGGTCGGTCAGACGCTCCCAGACGCCGGCCTGCGCCGGCACCCCCTTCCCGCCGCCGGGGCCCGTCGCCATCAGCACCAGCCGGCTGACCCGCGCCGGGGCGCGCAGTGCCAGCGTCTGCGCGACGTAGCCGCCCATCGACCAGCCGGCCAGCGGCGCGCTTTCCAGCCCCAGCGCGTCGAGCAGCGCCAGCGTGTCATCGGCCATCGCGCCCACCGTCAGCGCCGCGGGGTCGCCCAGCTCCGATTCGCCCGTCCCGCGGTTGTCGGGGCAGATCACGGTCAGGCGGCTCGCGAGCGCGGCCAGCAGCGTGGGGTCCCAGTCGGCGGAGCTTGCCGCGTAGCCGTTCACCAGCACCAGCGGCGGCCCCGCTCCGAACGAGCGCCAGGCGAAGCGCCTGCCCTCCAGCTCGATCGCGCGCAGCTCCGGCTGCCCGGCGGTCGCGGCGCTCATGCCGCCACCGCCCGCTGCTCGTAGCCGACGACCTCCTGAAGCCAGCGCGAGAACAGGCTCCGCGCCAGCGCCAGCGCCGCCGTCTCGGCCTCGCCAAGCTGCGCCAGCAGCTCCTCCGGAGCGCCCGCGCCGTGCTCCTGCTCCAGTTCCTGCGCGAACTCCGGCAGCAGCATCCATTCGCGCGCCAGCTCCGAGCCGACCTCGAGGTGGAACTGGAGCGCGTAGGCGCCCCCCACCGCGAACGCCTGCTGCTCGCAGGCATGCGAGCGCGCCAACTGCACCGCGCCCTTCGGCAGCTCGTAGGTCTCGCCGTGCCACTGCAAAGTCTGGAAGCTGGCGGGCGCCGCGGCGAACACCGGGTCGCCCGCCGCCGCCCCGGTCAGCTCCACCGCCAGCATCCCCAGCTCCGGCCGCTCGCCGGGCATCACCCGCGCGCCGAGGCTCGCCGCCAGGAGCTGCGCGCCGAGGCAGACGCCCCAGTAGGGCACGCCCGCCTCCACCGCCGCGGCGATCAGGCGCTTCTCTCCGACCAGCCACGGGTGCGCCGCCTCGTCGTTGACGCTCATCGAGCCGCCCATCGCCACGATCCCCGCGTAGGCGCGCCAGTCCGGCAGCTCCTCGCTCAGGTCCAGGCGCACGCGCGTGAAGGGGATGCGGCGCGCCAGCAGCTCGTCCTCGTAGGCCCCGGGGGGCTCGCAGCCCGCGTGCTGGAGCACGAGGATCGGGCTGCGCTTCACGCCGTCGCCGGGCATGCCGCGCAGTCTAGGTCGCGCGCCCGCGACGGGCCTTCACCCGCCCGCCAGCTCCAGCAGCTTCTTCACGGTCCGCCAGTTGCGCGCGGTCGCCACGACGCCGAGGTCCTGGCGGCTCAGCTGCGCCGCCAGCTTCGAGCGGCCGACGCCGTGCGGGAACCAGGCGTAGACCTCGCGGCCGTGGGCCAGCAGGCGCTCGCCCTCCACGGCGCGCTCCGCCACCTTCGCGAGCGCCGCCTTCGCGGGCTTCTCGGCGCAGAACGTCACCTGGTAGAGCTTCTCCTCCCGCGCGATCTCGCCCAGCGGGTCGCGCTTCACGACCGCAGCCAGCTGCGCGCGCGAGCGCACGACGACGGCGACGTCGAGCCCGAAGGCGCCGGCGATCGTGGCTTCCACCTCGCGTGCCAGCGCCTGCGGCTTGGACCCGCTCTCCAGCACGACGTTGCCGCTCTGCACGTACGTCGTCACGCCGGTCATCCCGGCATCTTGCAGCGCCTCGCGCAGCGCCGGCATCGGCAGCTTGTTGCGCCCGCCGACGTTCACCCCGCGCAGCAGGACCACCTGTCTCAGCGCCCCTTCACCTCCATCGCGTGAGCCCCATCGCGTGAGCCTAGAGGAGCGACAGCCGAAGCTGGCGGCGCCCGCTCCCTGCGGCGCCGCCAGCAAGAGCAGCAGCGCACCCGTCGCGAGGTCGGTGTGAACCCGCGACGCCCCATGTGCTTCCTCCGCTCCACCCACGTCCGGTCAGACGACCCGCGGCCAAATGCTTCATGGCCCGGCGTCGCGCACGGAAATACCCCGACGACCGAAAAATCAAACGCGCGAGCACGCGGCGATGAGTTTGGCGATCGGCGGCCGTCTAACCCGCAGAACGACCGAAGTCCCTTCACGAGACACTTCACGCACCCACGGACACCCGAGCAGAAACGGAGACGCAGATGAGCGACACGCAGACAGCACTGAAGGTCACCCAGATCGGCACGGTGGTCGTCCCGGTCTCAGACCAGGACGCCGCGCTCGACTTCTACGTCGGCAAGCTCGGCTTCGAGAAGCGGGCCGACATCCCCTTCGGCAACGGCGACCGCTGGGTCGAAGTCGCGCCTGCGGGCGCCGCGACGACGATCGCGATCGTCAAGCCGCCCGAGGGCCGGCCGACGGGCGACACGGAGACCGGCATCGCCCTCTCGACCACGGACGTCGACGCCGACCACGCCGCGCTGAAAGCCGCCGGCGTCGACGTCGACGAGGAGGTCATGCGGATGGGCGACCCCGTGCCGCCGATGTTCTTCTTCCGCGACCAGGACGGCAACAAACTGCTGGACGTCGAGTCCAGCTAGCGCCGGCGACCAGCACGAGCAGCGACCAGCACGAGCACCGACCAGGAGAGGACCGACATGGCACAGCTCAGATTCGGCATCGCCGTCTCGCTCGACGGCTACGTCGCGGGCCCCAACCAGAGCGAGCAGGACCCGCTGGGCGAAGGCGGCATGCAGTTGCACGAGTGGGTCTTCGAGCTGGAGGCGTGGCGCAGGCCGCACGGGCGCGAGGGCGGCGTGGTGAACGAGAGCACGCCGGTCGTGGAGGAGTCGATGCGGAATGTCGGCGCGACGATCATGGGCCGCAACATGTTCGGCGGCGGCCCCGGCCCGTGGGGCGAGGACCCCTGGAACGGCTGGTGGGGCGATGAGCCGCCCTTCCACGTTCCGGTGTTCGTGCTTACGCACCACGCCCGCGAGCCGTTGGCGCTGAAGGGGACGACGTTCCACTTCGTCACCGAGGGCATCGAGTCGGCGCTGGAGCAGGCGATGGCAGCCGCCGGGGGCAAGGACGTTTGGCTCTCGGGCGGCGGCAGCGTGGCGCAGCAGTACCTCTCGGCCGGGCTGATCGACGAACTGCGCCTCAGCGTCGTGCCGCTGCTGCTCGGCGGCGGCACGCGGCTGTTCGCCGACGGGGCCGGAGCGGGCGTCGAGTTGGAGCAGGTGCAGGCCGTGCAGGCGCCGGGGGTCGCGCACCTCGTCTATCGCAGGCGAGGCTAGGAAGGGGGCAGGACCCGCGGAGGCGGGTCCTGCCTGATCGGTCAGGCGAGCGCGATCGCGAAGCTCGCCGTGAACGTCTCGCCCGGCGCGACGTGCCGCAGCCCGTCGCCGCTGCGCAGCGCGTTCGCGGGGGCGGTCATCGGCTCGAAGCAGACGAAGCGCTCGCCCGCGGGCGCGTACAGCTGCGCGTTCGACCAGCCGTCCGCCAGGCGCAGCCTGATTTGCATCGCGCCCGCCGTCAGCTCGAACTCCTGCGGCGCCGTCAACCCCGCGAAGGCGTCGTCCCAAGCGGAGTCGGCCAGCGCGAAGCGGCGGTTCTCGAACGGTTCGCTCGCGCCGGTGGGGATCATTCGCTCGTCAAGCAGCAGGCGCCTGCCAACCGGCAGCTCGACCTCCCACGCGGAGCGCTCGCCCTCCGGCGGGGACAGGTACGGGTGAAAGCCGAACGAGACCGGCACGCCCGGGGCGCCGGCCTCCGCGCTCGCGCGCACGGTCGTCGCGATCGTGAGCGCCGCTCCCTCCACCCGCGCGCGCAGCTCCAGCTCGTGGCGCCAGGGGAAGATCGCCAGCAGCTCCTCGCGCTCCCAGCGCAGCCGCGCGCGCAGCTCCCCGGCCGCGCCGTCCGCGCCTGCGTCGAGCAGCTCCCACGGCAGCGCGCCCGGCAGCGCGCCGTGGATCGGCAGGCCGCTCGGGTCGCGCGTCAGCAGCGGATCGTCGCCGCGCAGCACGACCGGCCCGCCGGGGCCGGGATAGCCGGGGCCGGCGAGCCGGTTCGCCCATGGGTACAGCAGCGGCACGCCCATCGTCTTGCCGCGCTCGGCGTAGGCGCGCACCCCGTGGCGCCGGGCGAGCAGCTCGACGCCTTCGTGGCGCAGCGAGCAGCAGACCATCCCCGCCCCGGGCACGAACGTCGCCTGCAGCTCGCCGTCCCGTCCGGCGATCGTCGCCGCGGCGAAGCCCTCGACCTCGTCGCGGCGCACGGCCGCTCAGCCGCCGGCGACGGCGCTGCGGGCGGGCTCGAACACGATCCGCTGCAGCCGCCGCGCCGCGTCGAGATGGTCGCCGGTCCAGATCATCCGCACCGCCGTGGCGGTCGACTCGCCGCTCTCGGCGCGGAGGTCGTGGCGTACCGCCTCGACCAGCCGCCCGTCGGCCGCGGCGTCGCGCTCCAGCGGCTCACGCGGGACGCTGCGCTCGACGAAGCTCTGCGCGAGGTCGTCGTACCAGCCCTCGACGGCGGCGCTGGCCTTCAGCAGCTCCGCGCGCGCGGTGGCGCGATCGCCGTGCGAGGCACCGTCCTCGCGCCGCCACAGGTCCAGCACGGCGTCGGCGGCGATGCGCAGGCCGCCCGCGCCGCTGAGGAGCGTCGCGACCTCGCTCAGCGGCACCGGCTTCGCGCCGCGCTCCGAGAGGTAGGTGCGGAAGGTGTCGTCGAGCCGGCGCGCGGCGGCGCCCGCGCGCAGGGCCTCGGCTTCCGGCGCGGCGATCGCCTCGGCCCCGGCGTCGCAGCGGCGCACGCCGTAGTCGACGGCGCCGGCGAGGTAGGCGGCGCTCTCGCGGTAGGCGTCCGCCAGCGCCCGTCGCAGCGCCGCCCGCGCCCCCCGCGGCCAGAACAGCAGGCCCACCAGCAGGCTGACGGCGCAGCCGATCGCGATGTCCTCGACGCGCAGCAGCCCCACCTTCCAGCCCGCGGGCTGGATGATGTTGTAGAGGAACACCAGCGTCAGCGTGAACGCCGCCTGGCCCGCGGCGAAGGAGATCGCCGCGGGCGCGATCCCCGCCAGCAGCACCGCGACCGGCAGCAGGAACCACAGCACGGTCGTGTCGGTGCCGATCAGCTCGACGAGACCCCCCGCGACGACGAACCCGGCGACCGTCCCGGCGAGCCCGCGCAGGATGTTCTGGCCGGTGTTCAGCGCATTCGAGCGCAGGACCGAGAGCGTCCCGAGCACGACCCAGAAGGAGTGCTGCACGCCGGTTTCGTTCGCGACCAGCACCGCCAGCGCCAGGCCGACGGCGCCGCGCACGCTGTTGTGCAGCCACACCGAGCCGCGGTCGATGTGGGCGGTGGCGCGCCGCTGCGCGACCTGGAGCTGGCCGGCGAGGCCCGCCGGCTCGCGCCCCAGCAGCCGCTGCGCCCAGGTGCGCCGCTCCGCCGCGGCGGCGAGGTCGACGTTGCGGGCGATGTTCGTCACCGCGAAGCCCAGCTCCAGCGCCCGGAAGCTGGGGTCAAGCGCGCTGACGACCTGCTCCGGCGCCGGCAGCGACGCCTCGCCGACACTCCCGTCGGCGATCTCCCCCGGCCTGACGGTCGCGCCCCGCTCCATCTCCCCGAGCGCCCCGCCGAGCTCGTCGAGCGCCGCGTGCAGCGCGGCGCAGTCGCCGCCTTCGCCCGCGAGCAGCTCGGCCGCGCGATCGAGCACGCCCGCGGCGGCGACCTTGACCGCGCAGGCGGGACGGTTCACCGGCATCGAGCCCGGGCGCGGCGCCGCCTGCCCGACGATCGCCCCCAACCAGCCCAGCTCGTCGACGAGCCGCAGGATCGTGCGCCCGGAGGTGCTGAGGCTCGCGGGGCGGTAGGGCGTCGCCAGGAACGCGTGGTGCATCGCGGCGAGCGCATCCTGCGCCTGCTCCACCGCGTGCTCGTGGTCGCGCGCCAGCGCCTCGTCGCGACCGCTGAGCAGGTACGCGGCGTCGGCGTGCAGCCGCGCCGCCAGCGCGCGGCAGACCCGCGTGGCCGCTTCGCGCAACGGGCCTCGCCGGGGCGTCGGCCACAGCACCGCGACCGCGATCAGCGCCGCGCCCGAGGCCATCGCCCAGCCCTCCAACCGGTCAGGCAGCGACGACAGCGGCCCCTTCAGCGTGACGGGCAGGATGAACGACAGGAGCAGCGAGAAGGTCGCGCTCGCCACGACCGAGCTGATCACCCCGGAGAAGATCACCACGAAGCCCACGGCCGCCATCGCGAGCGTCGACAGCCACACGCTGCGGCACACCAGCGTCCCGAGCGAGACCAGCGCCAGGCCCGCGAGCCCCAGCAGCGCCTGCGCCTGCAAGCGCTCGCGCAGCGGCCCGGGGAAGTCGACCAGCAGCAGCATCGCGAACGAGCCGAACGCCGCGAACGTGGCGATCGCCGGGTTCTGGATCACCTTGTCGCCGAGCGCGAACATCGCCGGCATCACGATCGCCGCGCGCGCCGAGCGGCGCAGCGCCGCGAGGTCGCGGTCGCGACCGCCGAGCCATCGCAGTGGATGCATCCCCCCTCTGCTCCTTTCGCCGGCTAGCGCTCCTCGATCGAGTCGACCCGATCCGGATAGAAAGCGACATGATCCGCGATCTCCGCGACGGCGGCGTGCGGAGCTCGATAGGTCCAGACCGCGTCGACGGAGCGCTCGCCTCCGGCCGGCACGCTGTAGTAGCTGGCGTCGCCCTTGAACGGGCAGTAGCTGGTGTGCTCGGACTCGGCGAGCAGCGACCGCTCGACGTCCGCCAGCGGTATGTACTGGACGGGCGGGTAGCTCGCCTCGCGCAGCGTCAGCGCGTCCTGCGTGTCGGCGACGACCCTCCCGGCGACCGTGACGACGACGCGCGCGGGGTTGGGCTCGACGGCGATCGGGTGGTCGGGACCTGGCTGCTTGACGGGCTTCTCGCTCATCGCGCTTCTCCTTCGTTGGGCGTGAAGCTCATCAATAGCGCGATCCGGGTGCCGTCCCGGCTTATATTGCGCCCGTGGCCAGGACGAGCGCCGGGCTGTTGCCCTACCGCCGGCGCGGAAACGCGCTCGAAGTGCTGATCGCGCACATGGGCGGGCCGTTCTGGGCGCGCAGGGACGAGGGCGCCTGGTCGATCGTCAAGGGCGAATACGACGCCGGCGAGGAGGAGCCGCTGGCCGCCGCGCGGCGCGAGTTCGCCGAGGAGACGGGCGTGGCGGCGCCGGGCGCGGAGCCGCTCTCACTCGGCGAGCTGCGCCAGTCGAGCGGCAAGCGGATCGCCGCCTGGGCCGTCGACGGCGAGGGGCTGGAACCGGAGGGCTTCGCGGGCAACACGTTCACGCTGGAATGGCCGCGCGGCTCGGGGACGCAGCGCGAGTTCCCCGAGATCGACCGCGCCGCCTGGTTCGACCTCACGACCGCGCGCGGCAAGCTGGTCAAGGGCCAGGTGCCGTTCCTCGACGCCCTGGAGCGCGCGCTCGTCTAAGCGCTGCGCCGCTCGACTGCCGATCGCTGCGCCGCTCGACTGCCGATCGCTGCGCCGCGCGACTAGGCGCTGCGACGCTCGTCGGGCCAGTGACCGTGCTGGTCGAAGTACTCGCGGGCGGCGTCCTCCTGCTCGCGTTCGCGGTCGCCCTTCAGGCCCGCGCGGAACAGCCAGTTGACGGCGAAGATCGCGATCGCGGCACCGACGATGCCGGCGCCCCCCTCGACGTCGGCTTCGCTGCCGAGCGACATCACGATCACGCCGGCGATCGCGATCGCGGCAGGCAGGACGTAGCGCAGGAAGGTCACCGCTCACAACTTAGCCGCCCGCGGCTGGCGGGCGCAGCCCTCTGCCGGGAACGCCGCCCGCGGCCGGAGGCCTCTCGGTGGGGCGAAACGCCGCTCAGCGCGCCGCGGCCGGCGCGAGCGCGAGCTCCGGGGAGGCCCCGTGCACGTCGGCGATCGCGGCGGCGGATGGCGCGGCGCAGGCCGTGACCCCGACGACCGAGGCCTCGCCTGTCAGAGGTCGCTCGACGCGCACGAGCGCGCGGCCGTCGCGCCCGGCCAGCTCCCGCACGCGCGCGAGCACCGAGGCGACGCGCGCGGGGTCGAGGCCACAGGCTTCGAGGAAGTCGCGCGCGCGGTCGCTCGCGAGCATCTCCGGGTCGACCTCCAACTCCTCCACCTGGGGCTCCGCCGGGGCGGCGCCGGGACTGCCGGGGCGCGCGGGCGCGGTGACGATGCAGGCGACCATGTCATCGCTCTGGGCGGTGGAGGCCTCCCGCCGGACACGCTCCAGCAGCGCGGGGGCGTCCGGCTTCGGGCCGAGCCCGGCCAGCAGCTCGGCGAGCCGCTCGCGCCCGAGCAGGCCCTCGCCGACGCGCGTCTCGGGCAGCCCGTCGCTGAAGAAGCACATGCCGCCGGAGGCGGGCAGCGTGAGGGTCGTCTGGCGCACGCCGGTGGGCAGGTCGCAGCAGATCGGCGCCGAGCAGCAGACGGCGATCGGCTCGGGGACCTCGAAGCCGACGGCGATCGGCGGCGGGTGCCCGGCGCAGGCGTAGGTCAGGCGGCCGCTGGCGCCGTCGTGCACGGCGACGACGACGGTGGCGAAGCGCTTCTCGCCGGGCGTCGAGAGCACCGACCCGGCGAGCGCGAGCGCCGCGCGGGGCTCGAGGCCCGCCTGCAGGTAGGCGCGCAGCGTGTAGCGCGTCAGGGCCGCCTGGGCGAGCGCGTCCCGGCCGTGACCGACGACGTCGCCCAGGACGATGGCGACCCGGTCGCGGTCGAGCGCGAACAGGTCGTAGAAGTCGCCGCCGGCGGCCGGCCCTTCGGAGGGGCGATAGGCGACGGACAGCCCGAGCGCGCCGAGCCGCTCGGGGACCGCGGGCACGAGCGCCTTCTGCATCTCGTCGAGGTCGCTCAGCATCGCGTCGTGCCGCGCCTGCAGACGCCGGGCGCGCCTCGTGGCCAGGCGCGCGCGGATCCCGAAGGCGATCGCGAGCAGCAGCAGAACGAGGATGATCGGCCGGCTCCAGTCGGGCACCGGCGCCGGGAACGGGAGCTGGCGCCCGATCGAGCCGAGCGGGTCGCTGGCGAAGGACTTGTGCTTGGCGTGGGCGCGCGAGGAGGAGCCCGCGGCGCGTGCCGGGGCGAGGCCCGTGGGCGTGCCCTGCGCGGATGCCTGCCCGCCGGCGCCGCCTGCCGCGGTCGCCGCCGCGGCGCGCCGGCTCGCCTCGCGCGCGCCGTGTGCCGTCCGGCGAGCGCCGGAGCGCAGCAGCTTGCCTCCTTCCCCCCCGGCCGCGTGCGTGGCGGCGCTGTTGCTCCCGTCCGCCTGCGTCGCCCCGCCCGAAGCGGAGCCGGCGCTGCCGGCCACGCTCGCCGCGTGGGCGCTCCCCTGCGAGCCGGAAGCGGACTGGCCGGAGGAGGAAGAGGAGCCGACGGAGACGGGCGCAGGCGTCGGCGTGCTGACCGTCGGGGTGCTCGGGGTTTCGGTGCCCGCGGGCGTTTCGGCGGGCAGCGACGGCGTTTCGACCGGGAGCGAGGGCGTTTCGACGTGCGGGAGCGGCGGGGTTTCGACTTTCACGACCCCGGGCACGTCGACTTTCACGCCGCCCGAACCGGCTTCGGCGTCGAGCAGCGAGCCGACCGCGACGTGCAGCGAGGACGAAGCGCCTTCGGAGGCCGGCGAGGACGAGGAGCCCGCGCCGAGGCCGCCGAGCAGGGTCGCCGCTTGCGCGGGGCCGGCGGCGCCGGCCAATGCGAGCAGCGCCGTCACGAGCGCCCACACGCCCGCGGCCCCTGCGAATCCGTTTCGTGAAGCGCGCCGCATCCTTACCCTTGCACCCCGGACTGGGATGGAATCGTCGTCATTCGATGATCCCACAGAAAATCGGCGGGCGGGGTCGTCTATTTGACGATTGCAGGCGGACTAGCAGACGCGGAACTTCACGCTGAGCGTCTTCGAGACCGGCACGGTGCGCTTCCGGCCCCCGACCTTCACGGTCTTCTTGTAGGCGACGATCACCTTCAGCGTGTGCAGTCCCGCGCCGAGGCCCGTCATGGGCACGCTCGGGTTGCCGGACGCGCGGCGCAGCGTGGCGTTGGGCGCGTAGACGACGACGGTCCGCTTCTTGCCGTGCACGCGCTTGACGAGCTTGCGCTTGACGCCGCGGTCGATGAAGAACGACGCGGAGGAGAAGCGCAGCTTCGCGGCGCGCGAGTGAGCGATCGTGCTGGAGCTGAACGTGACGATCAGGCTGCCTTTGCCGGTGGTGCAGAGCGACGCGGAGGGCGTCATGAGCTTGATCTGCTGATCGCCGAACGTCGCGGAGATCAGCGACGGACCCGGGGCGGGTTCGCTTTTCGGCGTGACGGAAGGCCCGCCGGCAGTCGTGTCGGTTTTCCCGCCGGTGGGCGTCGATTCGGGCGTGGGCGGCGGCAGTTCCAGCGAGACGCGCCCGATCGCGTTGGGGTTGCCGCGGTCGGTGAACCACAGCGTGCCGTTCGGCCCCGGGACGATGGCGTCGCCGTCCTGGCCGGCTTCGGGGTTCAGGCCGGCGGTGAACTGCATGATCGTGCCGCTCGGCGTGATCCGCGCGATCCCGCCGGGCATCGACTGCTCGATCCAGAAGTTGCCGTCGGCGCCCATGGCGATGTCGTCGGGCAGGCCGGTGGCGAGGCCTTTGGTGAACTCGGTGATCGCCCCGCCGGGCGTGATCCGCCCGACCGCGCGCTGTCCGGCGTACTGGTCGGTGAACCACATGTTGCCTTCGGGGCCGGCGGTGAGCGCGTCGGGCGCGCCGGACGTTTGCAGGCCGTTGGCCGCTCCGAACTCGGTGATGACGCCCGCCGGAGTCACGCGCCCGATTCCCGAGGGAGAGCCGTCGTCGCTGAACCAGAGGTTGCCGTCGGGGCCGGGGGCGATCTCGGCGGGAAAGCTGTTCATCTGATCGAGCGGGGTGGTGAAGACTTTGATTTCACCGTTGGGCTTGACCCTCCCGATTCCCTTGGCGTCGCCTTGTTCGGTGAACCAGACATTTCCGTCGGGGCCTTCGGTGATGTCGTTCATCTGGGCGTTCGGCGGGATCCCGGTGCTGAACTCGTCGATTTTGCCGGCGGTCGTCACGCGCCCGATCGCCTTTGGCGTGCCGAGGTCGAGGAACCAAACGTTGCCATCGCCGCCGAGCGTGACGTTCTCGGGAACGCTGCCGGCGTTCAGCCCGCTGGAGAACTCGGTGATCGCCCCCGCGGTCGTGATCCGCCCGACGGCCTTGGTGGTGCCGTTGTCGGTGAACCAGAGGTTGCCGTCGGAGCCGGGCGTGAGGTCGAACGGCTGGCTGCCGGGTTTGAGGCCGCTTTTGAATTCGGTGATCTGACCGGACGGCGTGATCCGGCCGATCGAGCGTTCGGTGGCGAACCACATGTTCCCGTCGGGCCCTTCGGCGATCGGCCCGTTCAGCGGCGAGCTCAGCCCGCCGGAGAACTCGGCGATGCCGATGGCCTGCGCGCCGGAGGCGCCGACGGCGGCGAGCGTGAAGGCGGCAAGGGTGAACGCGGCGAGCAGCGCCGACGATCTCCTGCCCGGCCACGACGCGACTGCCCGTCTCACTTGCAACCCCCCGGTTCGCCCTTGCCCAGAGCGAGCACGATAAAGGACGAGCGACTAGCATCGCGCGCAGGATGGCGGGGGCCGGCAACAGCAGCGCGCAGGCGGCGGCGGTCGTGGCGCCGCTGGTTCCCTCGCAGGAGGAGACGCTGCTGCGCGAGGCGGTGGCGGGCATCTGCGCGGGCTTCGGCAGCGACTACATGCAGCGCAAGCGCGACGCGGCGGAGCCGCCGCGCGAGCTGTGGAACGCGCTGGCGACGCGCGGCTACATGGGCGTGAACATCCCGGAGGAGTACGACGGCGGCGGCCTCGGGATGACGGCGCTGTCCTGGGTGGGCGAGGAGCTGGCGGCGGCTGGATGCTCGCTGCTGCTGATCGTGGTCTCGCCGGCGATCGTTGGCAGCATCCTGACCAAGCACGGCACGCCCGCGCAGAAGGAGCGCTGGCTGCGGGGGATCGGCGCGGGCACGACAAAGGTCGCCTTCGCGATCACGGAGTCGGACGCGGGCAGCAACTCGCACAAGCTCTCGACCTCGCTGCGCCGCGAGGGAGACCGCTACGTCCTGCGCGGGCAGAAGACGTTCATCTCGGGGGTCGAGGACGCGGATGCGGTGCTGGTGGTGGCGCGCACGCGGCTGGCGAACGGCGAGCTGGGCCTGCCCTCGCTGGCGATCGTCGACGTCGACGCGCCGGGCTTCACGCGCCAGGCGATTCCGATGGCGGTGCGCGGCGCCGACCGGCAGTGGACGCTGTTCTTCGACGACGTCGAGCTGGAGGAGGAGCGGCTGATCGGCGGCGAGAACGGCGGCCTGGGCGTGGTCTTCGACGGGCTGAATCCCGAGCGCATCATGGGCGCCTCGATCTCGGCAGGCGTGGGCCGGCGGGCGCTTGAGCGCGGCGCGGCCTACGCGCGCGAGCGCGAAGTCTGGGGGCAGCCGATCGGCGCCCACCAGGGGGTGGCGCACCCGCTGGCGGAGGCGAAGATCGAGCTGGAGCTGGCGCGGCTGATGACGCGCAAGGCGGCGGCGCTCTACGACGCGGGCGTCCCGGGCGCGGGCGAGTCCTCGAACATGGCGAAGTACGCCGCGGCGGAGGCGGCGATCCGTTGCGTCGACAGCGCGATCCAGGCGCACGGCGGCAACGGCTTCGCGCTGGAGTACGGACTCAGCGACCTGTGGTGGGCGGCGCGCGTCGCACGCACGGCGCCGGTTTCGCGCGAGATGGTGCTGAACTACGTGGCGGAGCACTCGCTGGGGTTGCCGAAGTCCTACTGAGGCGGGGCTTCGCGCGCGGCTAGTCCTGCAGCGCGAGCGAGGCGGGCACCGACGCGGCGAGATAGCCGGGGATCGCGAGAATCGCGAGCGCGGTCGCGGGCACGAGCACGAGGCTCGAGAGGGCGCCGGGCGCGGCGATCGAGTGGACGACGGGGAAGTTCACCGTTTCGGCGAGCGCCCGGTCGGCGAGCTGCTGCCCGTAGACGCCGAACAGAGCGCCGAGCGCGCAGCCGACGCCGAGCAGCAGCAGGCTCTCGAACAGGATCGTCAGCCACAGATCGCCGCGCGGCAGCCCTTCGAGGCGGAGCTTCGCCAGGCGCGGCCGGCGCTGGCGGATCATCGCGCCGATCGCGGCGGCCGCGGCGAGCACGGCGGCGATCGGGATCAGCGCGGCGATCTGGGAGAGCTGGGCGAGGGCTTCGCGGCTGAGCGCGTCCTGTTCGTCGGCGCGCTCGCCGGCGGTCTGCGCGGCGAGCCCGCTGTGCGGGCCGAGCGCACGCCGGACGGCCTGCGCGGAACGCGCGGGAGAGGCGCCGCGCGCGAGCAGCAGGTCATAGGCGCTCACGTCGTCGCTGGCCCAGGCGCGGGCGTAGTCAGAGGCGTTCATCAGGATCGCGCCGGGGGCCCAGCCGAAGTTCGTGGAGATGGCCGCGACGCGAAGCGCGGTGGGCAGCGGCGAGGGCAGCCTGACGGCGTCGCCGACGCGCAGGTGGTGTTCGTGGGCGAGCGCCTTGGAGAGCACGAGCCAGCCGCCGCGGCGCACGCGTGCGCTCGCGAGGCCGGCGTCGCCCGTGACGATCTGGCGCGCGAGCATCCGCGGCACGGCCTGTGGCGAGGGCGCGATCACGAGCGCCCGTCGCTCGCCGTAGTCGAGCATGCCGCCGCGATAGGGCAGCACGGCTCGCACGCCCGGCACCGCTTCGAGCGTGGCCCGCTCGCGAGCGACGAAGGGCGTCGTGTTCATCAGGTCGTAGGACCCCGCGGGCGCGACCCAGACGCCGGCGGAGGCGTTCATATCCCGCGCGGCGCGTTCGAGCCCGGCGAGCAAGTCATCGTGGGCGCCGCGGATCGCGACGCTGCCGAAGATCGCGACGGCGGCGGTGGCGGCGATCGCGATGGCCCTCGCGCCGGCGGCGCTCAGCTCCATCGCGGCGACGTGCGGGACGACGCCGGTGACCCTGCCGGCGAGCCGCCTGACGAGGGCGAGCGCGAGCCCCAGGGCGCCGGGCAGGACGAGCAGCAGCGCCGCGAGCAGCAGCACCATTCCCGGGATCGCGGCGTCGGGCTGCGCGAGCAGCACCGCGGTGGCGGCCAGGACACAGAGCACCCCGGCAAGCGCCGCGCGCCCGCTGGCGCGGTTCGCGGCGGAGCGCTCGGGCGCCGCGATCCCCGAGGGCGGGTGGCGGGTGAGGATGTCGCGCAGCGGGCTCAGCACCGCGACGGTCGCGGCGAGCATGCCGCCGCCGACGGCGGCGGCGATGCTCTGCCAGCCGACGACGCGCTCGCCGCCGAGCGGGAAGGCGAGCGACAGGAAGGCGGGGTTCGGATGGAAGACGTGGATCGACAGCTCCTCCCCGAGCGCGAGGCCCAGCGCACAGCCGACGAGGCCCAGCGCGGCGGCGTCGAGCAGCAGCAGCGCGATCACGGTCCGCGACCCGTATCCCTCGCGGCGCAGGTCCAGCACGAGCCGGCGGCGCTGCGGGACGGTGAAGAGCATCGCGTTGAAGGCGAACAGGAAGCCGACCAGCGCGCTGATCGCGGAGAAGATCCTGCTCGACTGGTTGCTGGCGGTGGCGGCGTTGGCGAACAGCCTTTCCTCGTAGGCGATCGGCTCGACGTTCAGGCGATCGCCCGCGAGCGCTCGCAGCCGCGCCTCGACCAGACGCTCCATGCCGGCGGCGGGCCGGACGAGGACGCGGCTGACGCGCGCGCCGGAGCCGGTCATTTCCTGTGCGGTCGACAGCGGCACGAGCGCCACCGCCCCGGAGGCGAGCGGCGCGCTCAGGTGCATGTGGGGCTGGACGTAGAGGGGCGCCTCGGCGGCGCGGCCTGCCAGCTGGAAGTTCACCTCCTGCCCGAACCTGCCGACCCCGATGGCGCTCGCCACCGGGGCGGACAGGACGACGGCGCCGATCCCGGCGAACGGGCGCAGTTCGGTGCCGCGCGTGAGCGTGCCCCCGAGCCGGGAAAGGCTCCCGTCGGCGCCGATCAGCTCGACGGGCTTGGCGCCTCGCGGGCCGATCGCGTTGGCGTCGGCCTCGAGCACGGGCGCGGCGGACCGCACGCCGGGCAACGAGCGCACCCGGTCCACGAAGCGGCCGGGCAGGCCGTGCGGGTCGCGGGCCTGAAGCTGCAACGTCGCGGCCCCGGCGATCCCCCGCGAGAGCCGCGCGACGGAGCCCTGCAGGCTGGAGGTCGAGACCTGGGAGGCGAACAGCAGCGCGACGCCGGCGGCGATGCCGGCGACGGCGAAGCACTCCTGCCACAGCCGTGCGCGCAGGCGCGCGCGGTAGAGGGCGAGCGCGTTCAGCGGCCGCACGGCCCGCGCCGCCTAACCGATCGCGCCGGCGCCGCCGGCCAGCGCGGCCGGCCGCGCCATAGGCTCGCAGGGCGGCTCGGCCCGGAGGTCTGAGAGCTTGCCGTCGCGCAGCGCCAGCACGCGGTCGGCGTAGTCGGCGGCCATCGGGTCGTGGCTGACGATCACCGCGGCGACGCCCCGCTCCCGGCAGAGCTCGCGCAGCAGCTCCAGGACGTCGCGGCCGCGCTGCGTGTCGAGGCTGCCGGTGGGCTCGTCGGCGAGCAGCAGGCTGGGGCCGGTGGATAGCGCCCTGGCGATCATCACGCGCTGGCGCTCGCCCATCGAGAGCGTCTCGGAGCGGTGCTTGAGGCGCTCGCCGAGACCAAGGCGTTCGAGCAGTGGCGTGGCCTCGCGGCGCGCCTGACGCCAGCTGCGCGTCTTCAGCAGCTTCAGCGTCGCGTTGTCGAGCGTGCTGACGCCCGGCAGCAGGTCGAAGCTCTGGCGGATGAAGCCGAGTTGGGAGAGCCTGAAGTCCGAGGCTTCCCGATCGGTGAGCGAGGAGGTGTCGCGGCCGCCGATCAGGACCTGCCCCGCGGTTGGCTGGAGCAGCATCGCGACGATCAGCAGCAGCGTCGTCTTGCCGGAGCCGCTGGGCCCGTAGACGGCGACGGTTTCGCCGCGGGCGACCTTCAGCGAGACGCCGTCGACCGCGCGCACGCTCCGCCCACCGGCTTCGGGGTAGTGCTTGACGAGGTCACGCAGCTCGAGCATCGTGCCTCCGGGAGCAAGCGCGTGTGCGAGGCGCGCGGGTCAATCGGAAACCTTCCCGCGCACGTACACGGTGATGGCGTCGCTGTGCGATTCCTGGATCGTGCCGCTGAAGCTGAGCCCCGAGCCGTGGACGCCCTTGTACTTGCCGCTGCCGCCGCCGAAGGACATCGAGCCGGCGAAGCTGGCGATCGTGCCGGAGCGCCGGTAGCTGCCGCTGCCGCTGCCGCTGATCGACCCGCCGGGCGGTTCGATGCTGACGGAGACCGTGACGCGGCTGCTGGAGACGGCGGTCAGGCGCACGTAGATGGTGCCGGCGACGGTGCCGGAGGCAGTGCCGCGCTCGTACAGCGTGAAGTCGTGCTTGCGCGTGAGGCGCAGATGGCCGGTCTCGTTCAGCGAGACGGCCCTCGCGACGACCGCGGCGGGCGGCGAGGCGGCGGGCCGCGCGCTCGCCTCGCCCGGAACCGGGCCGAGCGAGACGAGCGCGATCGCCAGTGGCAGCCCGGCGCTCGGGGACGGTGGACGGCGTCGCTTGCTCATCGGTCACGCTTCCTGTGGGTTCGGGGAGGACACGGGATCGCGGCCCGGGCGGAGCCGCCGGACCCGTCGGCGTAAGCGAATTCGGCGACGATCGGAAAGCCGCGGGAAGGGCAGCGCTTCGGCACGTGCACGGTGGCGCGGTTGCGGCGTTCGGAGCCGTTCGCGCCGACGGTCAGCGAGAAGCTGGTGATCGACGCGTCGGGCGCCGGCGGCACGGTGGCGATCGGCGGGATCGTGAGCACGAGCCGTTCGCCGTAGGGGGCGGCGTCGGCGAACACGAGCCCGTCGAGCACCACCTGCTCGGCGATGGGCGAGAGGCCTTCGCCGAACACCTCGACGGTGGGCTGGAGGTTGTTCAGCGGGCCGAGGTACAGCCGCAGCGAGACGTTCTCGGCGACGAGCTGGGAGCCGATGTAGCCGGCGACGACGGCGCGCCCGCGGCCGAGCCCCGAGGCCGCGGGACAGGCGCGCGTCCCGAGCGCCTCCAGCCGCGCTTCGCTACAGCTGCTCAGGTGCGGCACTTCGAGCGTGAGCCCGGCGGGGAAGCGCAGGGTCGCGCTGCGCACGGGGGCGGGCAGGCTCGCGGCGGGGTCGGAGAAGGCGATCGTGACGCTGACGGCCCCGTTGGCGCCGAGCCGGTCCGGGGACAGCGTCGCGGTGACGGTGGCGGTGGTCGCGGCGTGCGCGGGCATCGCGAAGGCCGCGAGCGCCGCGCAGACGCCGAGCACGGGCAGCCCGCGGCTCATCCGGCCCTGCCCCGATCGGGCGTCGCGGCCTGCGCCTCGAAGAAGGCGCGCTCGCGCTTTCCCATCTCGGTCACGGGCGCGGCGCCTTCGGTGTACTCGGCCACGAAGGAGCGCCAGTCGTTGCCCGCGCGCAGCCAGGCGATCACGGAGGCGAGCGCGATCTCGACCCGCGCGAGGAACGTGTACTCCGAAGGCATCGTGCAGTAGCGCAGCGCGTTCGCGGACGGCCCGGTGGGCGAGAACCTGCGCTCGATCGCCCTGGCGACGTCGCTTGGCGTCGCGACGAACCGCTTCTGCGCCCAGACGAGCACGTTGTCCTCCCACCAGTAGGCGAAGACTTCCTCCGGGGTGACGGGATCGGAGGAGCGCCAGATCCCGGCCTCGACGCTGGCGCGCCAGGTGCCGAGCACGTCGCCGCGCAGGCATTCGCGGTAGATGGTGATGATCATCTCGACCTGCTCGGGGCGCAGGCGCTTGACGCTCCCGAAGTCGAGGAAGCTGACGCTGCCGTCGTCGTGAAAGACGTAGTTGCCGGGATGCGGGTCGGCGTTAAAGAGGTAGAGCCGGCAGTTGGAGCCGTAGACGAAGCGGTGGATCGCCTCGGCCCACTGGTCGCGCAGGCCCTGCTCGGCGGTGAGCGCCTGCTCCCAGGAGCGCCCCTGCACCAGCTCCTGCGTGAGCACGCGGCCGGTGCAGAGCTCGCCGATCACCTCTGGCACGTGGATGAAGGGGTGCCCGCGGTAGCGCTGGGCGAACTCGGCCTGGTTGCCGGCCTCCAGGCGGTAGTCGCACTCCTCTTCGATGCGGATCGCGATCTCGCGCGCGGTGCCGCGGAAGTCGAGGTTCGACCGCCGCGGGAACATGCCGCCGACGACGAGACTCAGCAGCGTCGCGAGCAGCTCGGCGTTTTTCAGGTCGGCGCGGATCGCCTCGGCGACGCCGGGGTACTGAAGCTTGACGGCGACGGCCCTGCCGTCGCGCAGCCGGGCGGCGTGGACCTGGCCGATCGAGGCGGCGGCAAAGGGCTCCCAGTCGAACTCTGCGAACTCGCGCTCGGCCCTCTCGCCGAGCTCGCCCTCGAGCACGGCGCGCGCGAGCTCCGGGCTCATCGGCGGCGCTTCGCTGCGCAGCCGGCCCAGCGCCGCCTGGTAGATGGGCTGAAACTCCTGCGGCACCGCCCACCTGACGGTGGCGAACGAGGCCATCTGCCCAACCTTCATCAGCACGCCCTTCGAGCGGCCGAGCAGCTCGGCGTAGCGCTCGGCGGTGCGGGCGTGAAACTCGTCGGCGGGCTCGTCGGCGAGGCGGCCGCGGAAGGCCGTCAGCGCCGCCTCGCCGACGGCGCGCGCGGTCAAGCCCACGAGCGGGGCGACACGACGTACCCGCCCACCGCGCACTTCGCCCGTCTCGCCCTTGGCGCGGGTGTCCCGTGCGTCGTGCTCACGGTCTCGCGGATCGCCCGCGCCAAAGGAGGGTCCGACCTTGGACAAGTGCTACCTTTCTGTACTCACTGACTTCAACTAAGTGTATACTTAGTAAAGGATCATGTCAAACACCACGCGCGAGCGCATCATCGACGAGGCGATGACCCTGTTCAGCGAACACGGTTACGCCGGCACGAGCGTCGCGAAGATCGAAGCCGCCGCGGGCCTGACGGCGGGCGCCGGCGGCCTCTACCACCACTTCAAGAGCAAGGAAGCCGTGCTGGCGGCGGGGATCGAGCGGCAGCTCTCGCGGCTGGACGCGCTGCGCGAGATCCGGCGACTGCTGGGGCCGCTGGGCGACCTGAAGGCGGAACTGACGCTGCTGGCGCGCTACATCCTCGCGGAGCTCGACAGCGAGTCGGAGCTGCTGCGGATCCTCGTGACCGAAGCGCGCAACCGGCCGAAGCTGCTGACGACCGCCGTCGACCATCTGGTCAGCTCGACGTTCGAGGGGTTCGCGAGCTGGCTGCAGGAGCGGGTGGGGCCGTCGGCCGGTGAGACGGAGGCGGGGACGATCGCGACGCTGGGACTGGGGTCGCTGCTGAGCAACCGGCTGCTGCGGGACGTGTTCGGGATCGCCAGCGCCTACGACGACGAGGTGCTGGTCGAGGCGTGGGTGCGGATGATGATGGGGGCGCTGGGCGAGCCGGCCTCGTAGAGGAGCCCGGCGTCTACGATGGGTTCGTGAGCGTCGAGAGCGTGCCGGGCGGAGTCGTGCATGAGATGCCGGTGGACCTGCGCGAGGCGCTGGTCGCCGACGCCGTCGCGCTCGAGGCCTGGCAGGACATCACGCCGCTCGCCCGCAACGAGTTCATCTGCTGGGTCGAGGACGCCAAGCAGCAGGCGACCCGGGAACGCCGCATCCGGCGTACCCGGGAAGAGCTTGAGGAAGGCAAACGACGGCCCTGCTGCTGGCCGGGGTGCAAGCACCGGGAGCGCAACGGCAGGTAGCGCCGCGAACCGCGGGCCCACGCCGCGAACCGCGGGCCCAACATCTCGCGCCCCTGAAAGGTTACGGTTGGGCGCATGCCACTTCCCGTAATCCTCGCGGCCGACGAAGACGAGCGGTCGCTTCAGGACATCGAGCGTGAACTGAGCGAGCGCTACGAGCGGAGCTATCGCATCGTCTGCGTCGGCTCGGCGCGCGAGGCCACGGCCGAGCTCACCCGGCTCGCGGACGCAGGCGAGGAGCTGGCGCTGGTCCTCGCGGGCGACACCCTCGACGGCGCGCCCGGGAGCGAGCTCCTCGGCAAGGTACGAACGCGCCACCCACAGGCTCAGCGCGGCCTCCTGATCGACTATGCGACCTGGGGCCACGGCCCGACGGGAGAGACGATCTTCAGGGCGATGGCGCTGCGCCAGCTCGACTACTACCTGATCCGCCCGACCCGCGCTCCCGACGAGATGTTTCACCAGGCGATCTCGACCTTCCTGCTGGAGTGGGCGCACGCACGGCGAATCTCCTCGCACACGGTGCACATCGTCGGCGAGGCCTGGACGGGCCGGGCGCACGAGCTGCGGGAGGTCCTGGGCCGGTGCGCCCTCCCCCACACGTTTTGCCTGGCCGACTCGCCCGAAGGTCGCGCGCTGGTGGCGGAGGCCGGCGAGGAGCACCCGCTGCCGCTGGTGATCTTCCCCAACGGCGAAGTCCTCGCGGACCCGAGCAACGCGGAGTTGACGATGGCGGCGGGCGGCCCGGTGAACCCGGAGGGCCGCGACTTCGACCTCGTGATCGTCGGGGCCGGGCCGGCCGGGCTCTCGGCGGCGGTGTACGGGGCATCGGAAGGGTTCCGCACGCTGGTGATCGACAGCGGCGGGATCGGCGGCCAGGCGACGCTCAGCTCGCTGATTCGCAACTACCTGGGATTCCCCCGCGGCATCAGCGGGCGGCGGCTGGCGGAGGAGGCCTACGAGCAGGCTTGGGTCTTCGGCGCGCACTTCGCTTTCATGCAGCGAGCCACCAGCCTGCGGCGGGACGGCGAGCGCATCATGGTGGGCCTCTCCGACTTCCCGGAGGTGAGCGCCCGCGCGGTGATCCTCGCGACCGGCGCCGCCTATCGCCGGCTCGAGGTCGAGGAGATCGAGTCGCTGGCCCCGAGCGGCGCCGGCGTCTTCTACGGCGGGCCCGCGACCGAGGCGCCGGCGATGGTGGGCCGCGACGTGTTCGTCGTCGGCGGCGCCAACTCGGCGGGACAGGCGGCGCTGCACCTGGCCGAATACGCGCGCAAGGTCACGATCGTGGTTCGCGCGTCCTCGCTCGCGGCCGGCATGTCGCACTACCTGGTGGAGCAGGTGGAGGCCTCGCCGAACATCGAGGTCCGGCTGGAGACCGAGGTCGTCGGCGGGGGCGGCGACGGCTGGCTGGAGCGGCTGGATCTGCGCAGCGGAGAGACGGTGGAGACGGCCCAGGCCCATGCGTTGTTCCTGATGATCGGGGCGCGCCCGAACACCGACTGGCTCCCCGCCGAGATCCTGCGCGACGACCGCGGCTTCATCCGCACGGGCGTCGGGCTGGCGGACACGCCCGACTGGGCGCTCGGACGCAAGCCGCTGTTGCTGGAGACCAGCATGCCGGGGGTCCTGGCGGTGGGCGACGTCCGCGACGGGTCGATGAACCGCGTCGCCTCCGCGGTGGGCGAGGGCTCGATCGCGGTGCGGCTGGTCCACGACCTGTTCGCGGTCGACCGGCTCGGCTCGGCCGAGCCGTCGGCGGCGACGCCGTAGTCACCTCAGAGGCTCACGCGGGTTACGCTTCCGGACCGATGCGCGCACGACTCGGAATCGTCCTCTTGCTCGGATCGGCGCTCGCGGCGCTGATCTTCGCGCCGGGCGCGACCGCGAGCCCGCAGCCGTCCCCGTCAGGCGGGCCGTGCCTGTCGGTCAGCGTCGCGCCGCACGTCGTGAGCGTGGGCGGCGTCGTCACCGCGCGCACCGGCCCCGGCACCGGCGGCTGCACGCACTCCCAGCTCGAATGGAACTGGTTCGTCAACGGCGAAAAGAGCACGACCTGCGGCACGAGCAGCACCTCGTGCGAAATCAAGGCCACGCGCCCCACGAGCGGCTACCGGCCGATCTGCGCGGTGGGCACCGGCGCGAGCGCGGGTATCCAGGCGTGCGACTACGTCGCGGTGGAAGCGTCCGGCGTGTACACGGTGAGCGGGCAGCTCACGGCGCGCAGCGCGCTGATCAAACGGTTCGCCGACGGCACGCCATCGCTCGCGAACGTCGCCAACGCGAAGGTGGAAGCCATCGACGCGGAGGGCCAGCCCACGATCGCGAAGACGGCAGCCGACGGCAGCTACAGCCTCGGCCTGCCGCGCGGCCGCTACACGATCACGGTCGAGCCCGACGCCGGCATCGGCTACGTCGGGGCGACCACGCCGGACTCGCGCACCGTCGTGGTCAGCGGCGACCTCCAGCACGTCGACTTCGCGCTCGGTCGCGTCATGCACCTGGAGGGCGAGCTGACCCGGCACGGCTCGGCACGGCGCCACCGGCTGGGGCTGAGCATGACGTTCACGCAGCACGGCAAGCCCGTCGGTCGCGCGAACAACGTCATCTGCTCCGTCCTCCTATGCGTGGGCCGCACTTTCATCGTCAGCATCCCCGGAGATCCCTGGCTGCGCGTGGAATGGCCCTCCACCGTCCATGCGGACAGGGGGACGGGCATCGTCACCTCCGAGAAGGTCAGGCCCGGCGAATACGGAGGTGCGAACGTCCCTTCGGAGGAAAACGAGTTCGAGGGGACGATCGTGGTCCAGTCGGAGTTCCAGTTCGGCTACGCGCTGCACCGCCCCTTCCCGATAACGATCGCGCTCGCCTGAGGCCGGCGACGCGAGCGCGTCGCCCAAGGCGAGGCGCGACGGGCCGTCAGCTGAGCTGTTCGGCCAGGGCGACGATGATGCCCGCGGGGCCGCGCAGATAGCAGAGCCGGTAGCTGTCCCCGTACCGCGCCAGCTCGCCGAGCAACTCCGCGCCGTGAGCGCGCAGGCGGGCGACGGTGTCGTCGAGATCGTCCACGGCGAACATGACGCGATGCAGGCCCAGCGTGTTCGGCGGCGGGTTCTCCCGCTCCGGGACGATCGCCGCGGGGGCGTGGTACTTCGCCAGCTCCAGCTTGCCGTGACCGTCCGGCGTCCGCATCATCGCGATGTCGCTGCGGACGCCGTCGAGCCCGACGGTGCGGTCCGCCCAGTTGCCCTCGATCTCCGCTTTGCCGTCCAGCTCCATGCCGAGCTCGGTGAAGAACGCGATCGCGGCATCCAGGTCCTCGACGACGATGCCGACGTTGTCCATTCGCTGAATCGTCATCGTGGTGATCCTCTCTTAAGGTACGGCGCGACGTAAGTAATCGAGATGGCAGAAAGGACAGGCCATGTGGTGCTCTGGATGCAACAAGCGCGATCTGACCTCGTGCTCGACGTGCAAAGGCAGCGGGAAATGGAGCAATGCGCTGGGCGAGCCGCGCAAGTGCAACAAGTGCGCCGGCACCGGCCTCGTCTGCCGCAACTGCGGCCATTCGCTGTCGATCAAGCCTGGATAGCGAGGCAGGGAGCCGGACCGGCGGACTAAGCGTCCTTGGGGATTCCCGTCAGCAGCCTGGATGCGCCGTCCTGCACGCGCGTCGGGACGACCGCGCTGATCGCTGCCTGTATTCGTACATCGGCTCCGACCACGTAGCGGGCGCGCGGTCTCGGCGTAGTGAGCGCGCGCTCGATCACGGCCGCGACACCCTCCACCGGCTTGGCCATGCGCTGCATCCGCGGAATCGTCTCGGCGTCCTCGCCGCGGCGAACCGTCGCGTACACCTCCCAGCCCGCGGCGTCCAGGCGCAGCGCCAGAGCACGGCCGATACCGCGGCTTGCTCCGGTGATCAGGACGCTTGGCACGCGTGCATGCTACCCCCGGGGCCGACTCGCGCCTGCCAGCACCGTCTCCAGGTGCCCGAAGGACTCCTCGGCGTCAGCCTCCGCGTCGCGCAGCCCTCGACCCTCCTCCTCACGACGCCCAAGCTGACTCTTGTAGATGGTGGCGTCGCTTTGCTTGACGATGAGACATGCAATGCCGACGGCGAGCATCGCGGGGAGCACGATTCCGATGCTGCCGGTCATCTCGGCGACCATCAGCATGATCGCCAGCGGCGCTCTGGAGATCGAGCCGAAGCACGCCATCATCCCGACGATCACGAAAGGCGCGGGGTTGGTCCCGAGCGACGGGACGATCGGCGCGAACAGACGCCAGACGGCCGCTCCGAGAAACGCGCCGATGACCATTCCGGGACCGAATATCCCGCCCGAGCCGCCCGATCCGATCGAGAGCGATGTAGCGAGGATTCTGAGCAGCGGCAACGCGAGCACGATCCACAGGGGGATCGAATTGAGTTGCTGTCCAAGCCCCTTCTGGATGAAGCCATAGCCGGTCCCTAGAAGCTCGGGGACGATGATCGCGCAGGCGCCGACGAGCAACCCACCGACCGCCGGGTTCAGCCAGCGTGGCAGCGGCGAACGAGCGAACAGGCCGGCGATCCCGTAGAAGCTATGCGCGTACAGCAGTCCGACGAGGCCGGCCAGCACGCCGATCAGCGCGAACCAGACGAGCTGCGAAGGATTGGTGAAGGCGTAACTTCCGTGCGAGCCGAACAGCGCCCCAAAACCCTGCGCCGAGCCGAAGATCAGATAGCCGACGGTCGAGGCCACAAAGCACGGCACGAGCGCTTTAGGGTCGAAGTCGTCGCGGTAGAGGATCTCGGCGGCGAGCACGGCCCCGCCGAGCGGAGCACCGAAGATCGAGCCGATACCCGCTCCGATGCCCGTCGCAACCGCTGTGCGCGAGTCCTCGGGGCTGAGGTCCAGTACGCGCGCAAGGTGTGAGCCAAAGCCGGCGCTGATCTGCCCCGCAGGCCCCTCGCGGCCACCCGAGCCGCCCGACCCGATCGTCAAGGCCGAAGCGAGCAGCTTGACCACGATCGCTCGCAACCTCACCCCGCGAGGGTTGTGGTGAACTGCCGCGATAGCGGCATCCGTCCCGTGGCCCTCCGCCTCCGGCGCGAAGGTGAAGACGAGAGCGCCGCTGGCAAGACCCCCGAACCCGGCGAGTAGCGGCAACGCCCAGGCATGTGTCGGGGAAGCCGACCCGATCAGATGCCCCTCGCCGATCGGAGTCGGCACCGTGTAGCCCGCGATATCGCCAAGCAACAGATGCGTACTGAGCAGCACGAGCCTGAAGAAGACGACCGCTCCCAAGCCCGCAATTGCGCCAATAGCGACGCCGAGAATGGCCCAGCGCTTCACGTAGGAGGTTCCTGAGATCCATCGCCCGAAACCCGCCGTAAGCGGCCGCGGACTCACAGATCCCATCCACTGCTCCAGTCTTGCTCACGCACTTCCCCTGCGGCGTCGGCGAGGCGCTGCAATGCGCCTGCAACCGCCGCCTGCTCCCGACGAGGAATCGCAGAGAGCAGCTCTGCGATCTCGGCTCGGCGCCGACGAGTGACGCTCTCGACCAGCTGGTCTCCACGCGCACTGAGGGCGAGTCTCACCTGACGCCGATCGCCTTTGTCGGCGCGCCTGAGTATGAGCCGCTTACGCACCAGCCGATCGCACATGCGCGAGGCCGTCGATGGCTTCACCGACAGCAACTCGGCCAGCGCCGTGAGACTCTGCGGCCCGCGCGAGGCGAGGACGACGAGCGAGCGATATTGGGTGAGCGTGACCTCCTCACCGGCGTCGGCCAGCGAGCGGGCTGCGATTGCGATCAGCGCTCGGCTCGCGCTGAGCACCGATTCGAGGACCGGGTCGACTTCGGGCCGCACCCGTGCCTCACCAGATGCTTGCATACTGCAATTATTGCATACACCATGTACCGTGCTGTTTCACGTCGGACGCTGATGGTCACGCTCGCCTCACTCGATTCCGCGGGCCACTGATAGCCGACAATCCTGGCTGCAAGCAGGCACTCGCTGGGTTCAGTTGCAGAGATGACTCGGAGCCGATCTGCCTTCCTTCAGACGTATAGGGGCGCCAGTCCGTGGACCGCTGATCGAGGCGGTGCGGCAGGCAGCCGTCGCAAGATCTCCTTCCGTACGACCGTCTACGGACTGCTGAGTTCGCCGCCGAGCTCAGTCAACCGAGGCGACGCGGGCAAGGATCGCCTCGGCGGTGGACTCGGGAGCGTGATGCGGGATCCAATGGCTGACGCCCGGGAGCTCGACGTACTCGTAGGGGCCTGTGCAGTGCTGATGGTTGCGAGCGGCAGACACGCGGTGAACCGCCTCGTCGGCGTCAGACCATACGTACGTGGCTGGGAGGGTGACCGGACGTGGTCGCTCGAAGGCGCCGAACGGCATCGCTCGATACCAGTTGAGCCCACCTGTCAGTGCGCCGTCGTCGATGATCTCCCTGCGGTAGCGCGCGAGGTCCTCGGGCCGCATGCCACCACGACTGGCCATGAGCTGATCCCCGATGCCGCCGGGCCGGCGCGCCATGCGCTCGGGCAGACCCGGAACGCTGAAGAGCAGTATGTACCAACTCATCAAGCCCTGCCGCCCCAGGAGACTGCGCAGGTAGGCGGCTGGGTGTGGAACCGAGAACGCCGTCAGCGTCCGCAAGTTCTCAGGGAAGTGAATAGCCGCATGCCACGCCACCCACGCTCCCCAGTCGTGGCCGACGAGGTGAACCGGGCGACCGACGGCAGCGATCAACGCGCGCAGGTCGCCGGCGATGAGCGGCACCGTGTAGTCACGTACCCGCGTCGGTCGAGCACCTGGCGAGTAGCCGCGCTGGTCATAGGCGAGGGTGCGGTACCCGCGCTCGTGCAGGGACCCGATCACCAAGTCCCAGCTGCTCATCCGCAACGGGTACCCATGCAGGAGCACGATCGGCTCTCCGTCCGGCGGCCCCTCGTCGCGGACCACGAAAGTCAGCTCATCGTTGGTGAAGCTGTCCATCGCCGTAGCATCTCACCTTCCAGACCCATGGGCCGAGTCACGGCTGATGAACTTCGCGGGTGGCGCTACCGCGACAAGCACGAGCAACGACTACACCTCACGGCGACGATCACGCCCGAGTTGCTGCCCGTCCTCGGGCTTAACGAAAGCGACCGCCCCAAGGGACGGTCGCAGATTAACGACATAGCGGGGGCGGGATTCGAACCCGCGACCTTCGGGTTATGAGCCCGACGAGCTACCAGACTGCTCCACCCCGCGGCGGTTCTTTCAGTTTTAGCAAAGATCGAAATCGCCACAACCCCGGGGCGCGATCGTGCCCCGACTTTGCGAGCGGCGGTCTAGCATCCCGCCCATGCGCGTCGCCGTCGTCGACATCGGCAGCAACTCCACGCGCCTGCTGATCGCGGAGGTCGAGACCGGCTCGATCGAGGAGCTCGTGCGCGACTCGCGCGTTACCCGCCTCGGCGAAGGCGTCGACTCCAGCGGCGCGCTCGCCGCCGTCGCCATCGAGCGCGTCGGCGCCGTGCTCGCCGACTACCACCGCGCTATCGCCGAGCACGACTGCTCCGCGAACCTCGCCGTGCTCACCTCCGCGGTCCGCGACGCCGAGAACGGCGCCGACTTCGCCGCCCGCGTGCGCGAGGACTTCGAGCTCGACGCCCGCGTCCTCAGCGGCGACGAAGAGGCGCAGCTCACCTTCCTCGGCGCCATGTCCACGCGGCCCGCGGATCGCGGCGCCGACCTGCCCACCGTCGTCATCGACATCGGCGGCGGCTCCACCGAGTTCGTCGTCGGCCACAACCGCACCGCCGGCTTCCACGTCTCCCTGCACGTCGGCGTCGTGCGCATGAGCGAGCGCCACATCCACTCCGACCCGCCCCCGCCCGACCAGCTGCAGAAGCTCGCCGCCGACGTCCACACCGCCTTCCACGAAGGGCTTCCCCAGGACCAGCGCAAGGCCGTGCGGCGCGCAATCGCCGTCGCCGGCACCGCCACCTCCGCCGCCTCCATCGACCAGGAGCTCGACCCCTACGACCCCGACCGCGTCAACGGCTATGCGCTCACGCTCGGCACCGTCGAACTGCTCCTGGCCCGGCTCGCCGACATGGACGAAGCCAAGCGGCGCCAGGTCGTCGGGCTGCATCCCGACCGCGCCCCCACCATCGTCGCCGGCATGATCGTGCTCGGCGAAGCCATGCGCGCCTTCGGCCTCGACGAGGTCGAAGTCTCCGAGCACGACATCCTCTACGGAGGCGCGCTGCGGCTCGCGGGCGCCGGCTGAGGCCGGCTGCTCCGGGCAGCCAGGCGACCCGATCGGGCGGCCCTCAGGGCCGCCCCCATCAAAAACCCTGCGCGCGGCTCCCTACGCCAGGTTCGACTTGCGCGGGTAGACCACGCTCGGGTCCGTCAGCACGTTCACCAGCGCCGGCTTGCCCGCCTCGAACGCGTGCGCCAGCGCCGGCCTCAGCTCCGCCGGCTCGCGCACCAGCTCGCCGTAGCCGCCCAGCGCCTCAACCACCTCGTCGTAGCGGGTTTCCGGGCGTAGCTCAGCCGCCACCGAGTAGCCGTACAGGAACTCCATCGGGTGCTTCTCCAGCGCCCAGATCCCGTTGTTCCCCATCACCGCCACCACGTTCACGCCGTGGCGCACCAGCGTGTCGAACTCCATCCCCGAGAAGCCGAACGCCCCGTCGCCCAGCATCAGCACCACCTGCCTGTCCGGGTGCGCCAGCTTCGCCGCCAGCGCGTAGCCCGGCCCCGTGCCCAGGCAGCCGAACGGCCCCGGGTCAAGCCAGCAGCCCGGCTCGTAGCTGTCGATCACGCGCCCCGCGTAGGAGACGAAGTCCCCACCGTCGCCGATCACGATCGCGTTCCGGTCCAGCACTTCGCCCAGCTCCGCGTACAGCCGCATCGGGTGCAGCGGCCCGCGGCCGTCCTCCCGCTCCGCGCGCTCGGACTCGCGGCGCTCGGACTCCGTCCCCCGCAGCTCGCCGATCCAGTTCTCGCTCGCCAGCGCACTCGCCCCCGCCGCCGCGCGCAGCTCTTGCAGCGCCGGCCCCAGCTCGCCGTAGATCTCCGCCGCCACCGCCCGCGGGTGCGCCCGCTCCGGTTCGGCCGAGTCCATCACCACGATCTCCGTCTCCTCCCCGAACGCCGCCCCGAACGCCAGCCGGAAATCCATCGGCACCCCGATCACCAGCGCCACGTCCGCGCCCTTCAGGCCCTGCGAGCGCGCCCGGGAGAAGAACAGCTCATGGTCCGCCGGCACGCAGCCCCGCGCCAGGCCGTTCAGGAACACCGGGATCCGCAGCGTCTCCAGCAGCTCCAGCAGCGCGCCCTCGCCGTGGCCCCAGTACAGGTCCGTACCCGCCATCACCACCGGGCGCTCCGCCTCCCGCAGCAGCTTCCCCGCCCGTTCGATCGCCGCCCCCGAAGCCCGCGGCGCGTGCGGCTCCGCCGGCGCCGGCTCCTGTTCTGGGGCCTCCTGGAAGACGTAGTCCAACGGGAAGTCCACGAACGCCGGGCCGCCGTGCGGCGCCAGCGCCGCCTGGAAGGCCAGGTCCGTCAGCCCCGGGATCTCCTCCGGGCCCCCCGCCGTCGCCGCCAGCTTCGTCAGCGGGCGCACGAACGGCACGTGGTCGATCTCCTGCAGCGAACCCTGCCCCCAGCGCAGCGCCGGGGCGCGCCCGCCCAGCACGACCATCGGCGAGTGGTTCGCCTGCGCCGAGGCCATCGCGCTCATCCCGTTCGTCACCCCCGGCCCAGCCGTCAGCGCGCACACCCCCACCTCGCGCGTCACCTTCGCCCAGCCCTCCGCCGCGAACGCCGCCGTCGACTCGTGGCGCACGTCCACCAGCTCCACGCCCTCCGTGCGACAGCCGTCGTAGATCGAGAACAGGTGACCCCCCGACAGCGTGAACAGCTTCCTCACCCCGTGCGCCTTCAGGCGCCGCGCCACCAGCCGGCCGCCGTGGAAGCTCTCGCGCTCCGTCTCCTCCGCGCCCTCGCTCGCCATGGCGCGACTCTATCTATACAACGGGGCCTCAGATGCCCGGGGTGGGAGTCGAACCCACATATGCCGTCAGGCCATCGATTTTAAGTCGATTGCGTCTACCGTTCCGCCACCCGGGCCAAAGCCCCGCACCAGCCTGGAAATCCAGCCTTGCAGGGCCTAGAAACACCAGTCTACGGGAGCTGCAATCTGCCTAACAAGGCCGCAACTCCGGCGTTGTTAGCGTGTATTTAGGGTTGGATGAGGTAATGGAAACCGTATGGAGGCCTCTGCACTCACACACTCCAGCGCCGTACCCGCCCTGCGCGGGCCGACGCCGCTGCTGCGCCTCCAGTCCGACGAGCGCCTGATCGCCCTCACCCGGCGCGGCCAGCCCGCCGCCTTCGAGGCGCTTTGCGCCCGCTATCAGTCGCGCCTGCTCGCCTTCTGCCGTCACATGCTCGGCTCCCGCGAGGACGCCGAGGACGTGCTTCAGGAGGTCTTCGCCGCCGCCTTCAACGCCGTCCTCGCCGACCAGCGCGAGATCAACGTGCGGCCCTGGCTCTACCGGATCGCCCGCAACCGCTCGCTCAACCACTTGCGCCGCGCCAGCGCCGTCGGCGTCGACTCCATGGACATCCACTTCGCCGACCACGGCATGTCCACCGGCGACCGCGCCATCCGCCGCGAGAGCTTTCGCGAGCTGCTCTCCGACGTGCACGACCTGCCCGAGACGCAGCGCACCGCGCTGCTGCTCCGCGAGATCGACGCCCTCTCCTACGAGCAGATCGCGCAGGCCATGGAGACCACCGTCCCCTCCGTCAAGTCGCTGCTCGTGCGGGCGCGCATCTCGCTCGCCGAGGCCGCCGAGGCCCGCAAGCTCAGCTGCGAGGAGGTACGGCTCGAGCTCGGCGAGGTCGCCGAGGGCCTCACCAAGCTCACCGCTCCCGCCCGCCGCCACGTGCGCGGCTGCGAGCGCTGCCGCGCCTTCAAGAAGCAGCTCAAGGACAACAACCACGCCCTCGCCGCCGTGCTCCCCGTCGGCCCGCTGCTCGTCTTCAAAAAGGTCCTCATCGCCAAGCTCGGCCTCGCCAAGCTCGGCTCCGCCTCCGCCGGCAGCGCGCAGCTCGCCGGTGGCGGTGCCGCCACCGCCGGTGCCGCCGGTGGCGTCGCCGTAAGCGCCGGTGGCGTCGGGGCCGGGGGCATCTTCACCGTTGGCGGCGGGGCGCTCGCCGCCAAGGCCGTCGCCGGCCTCGCCGCCGCCGCCATCGTCGGCGCCGGCGTCGCCGCCGACCAGTCCTCCCACCACCGCCACGCCGCGCATCGCGCCTCTGCCTCCGTCGCCGGCACGCGCCCCGTCGCGCAGCCGCTCGTCGTCGCCCAGCAGGCGCAGCCCATCAGCGTCGTGCACCACCGCGCGCTCGGCGGCGCCGCATCGCGTGCGCGCCACCACGCCGCCGCGAAGAACCTCGCCGCCGCCAAGCCTGCCGTCGACCCCGCCACCGCGCCCGCCGCCAAGCCCACCCCGCCGCCGGCGCCCGCGCCAGAACCCGCCGTCACCCAAGTCACCTCCGAGTCCACGCAGCTGCCCTCGACCACAACCGCCGACACGCCCGCCGACACGCCCGCCGTCAGCACCACCACTTCCGCCACGACCACCCCGGCGCCCGTCAGCACCACCACGGCCCCCGCCCCGACGCCGGCCCCCACCAGCACCAAGGTCCCCGTCGTCCCAGCTCCCGTGCCCGCGCCCGCCGGTGAAGCCCCACCCGCCGCCGAAGGCGCTCCGCCCCAGGACGAAGCGCCCCCCGCCGGCGACCCCGACGGCGCGTCTACCGATCAGACGCAGACCCCCACCACTCCGCCGCAGGTCCAGCAGGTGCCGACCCCGCAGGAATCCACCCCCGCCGCCGTGGCCGCCACCGTCCCGCATCGCTTCGCCTCCACCACGCGCCACTGGGGCGCTCGCTCGCACCTGCGCTGAGCGCTCGTTCTCCGCAAAGGCCCCCGGCCCGGACGCCCGGCCCGGCCCAGGCGGTGCGGGGCAGGGCGGGGCGGGAATCGCTCAGCCGAGCGTGAAGGTCTTCACCGGCCGCAGCAGCACGCCCTCCGAGGCCACTTCCAGCGGCGAGGTCACCTGCGCGTTCGCCGTCGGCGAGGTCAACATCACGATGTTCACGCCCCGGCGCTGCCCCGGCTTCTGCGGCAGCAGCAGCACGTCGCGCCCGTACATCGTCTGCCCTTCCACCGTCGCCGTGTAGAGCACCTGGTAGGCCGGCACCGTGTTCACCCGGGTCTTGCCCTCGCCCCGCAGCACGAAGTCGCGGTCGCGTTCGCGCAGGCCGCCGATGTAGCCCGCCGCGTACAGCGGCAGCTCCCCCGTCAGGCCGCCCTTGTAAGGCGGCAGCGTCAGCGGGTAGACCGCGAAGGAGTCCTCCAGCCGCCCGTCGGCGCGGTGGCGCTGGACCTCGACGTAGGCGCCCCGCGGCGCCTTCACCCGCGACAGCCCCCTGTAGGCGAAGCTGAACGGGACGCTGCCTCCCTGCGAGTAGTGGGCGTTGTCCAGCGTCAGGAACGCGCCGATCCCAAGCGCCAGCAGGCCCACCGCACCCACCCGAACCAGGACGCGCACCCACCGCGGGGCCGCGCGCCAGCGCGGCGCCAGGATGCCGCCGAGCGTCGGCCCGTACTCCGGCTTGATCGGCACCGCCGGCATCGACCCGGGGCGCCCTACTCGCCGATCGAGAACAGCGCTTCGAGGTCGTGACGCGAGAACGCCGCGAACGCCACCATCGTCTGCGTCCGCGTCACGCCCGAGAGGCCGCCGATCTCGCCCGTCACCACGTCAGCCAGCTGCTCGTGGTCCGGCACCCGCACGATCGCCACAAAGTCCCATTCCCCCGTCACCGAGTAGGCCTCCGCGACGCCCTGCACGTCAGCCAGTTCGCCGCCCAGCGTCGACAGCGCGTCGCGCTCCGCCTCGATCAGCACCACGGCGTTCGTCATCGACATCCGGACCAATCATACGAGCCGGGCCTCCGGGTCACGCGCGCTCCCCGCGACGCCTTCAGGTGCGATCCGGATGCGGCAGGCCGAGGCCCACCAGCAGGCCCAGCACGCCGCCCACCACGCCCGCCAGCCAGCTCGCTTCCAGCCGCACGAAGGGGATCGCCAGCAGCAGCGCCGCCAGCGCCCCCGCCCCCAGCAGGTCGCCCTCGTAGTAGCGGCCCGCGCGCGCATCGCGCAGGTCCGGCGCCGCCCACGCCGCCAGCAGCGCCAGCGCGCCTGCGTTGCCGCCAAAGGCGATCGCGAACGGATAGGCCGCCAGCGCCAGCAGCGAGCCCGCCACGCCCGCCGCCAGGAACAGCACCAGCACCAGCACCGGGCCGTAGCGGCGCTCCAGCAGCCAGCCGAAGATCGCCACCGCCAGCAGCGTGAAGAACGCGTACCAGCCGTTCAGGTAGGCGAACTGGCTGCTGAACACCTTCCACCAGTCGCCGTTCAGCGGGCCGAAGATCGCCACCCGGAACCAGTGCACGAAGTCCGCGCGCAACAGCACCCACATCACGCAGCCCGCCGCCACCAGCGCGATCGTCGCGTACGGGCGCAGCGCCATCGCGCTCGCGAGGGAAGTCGTCCGCGAACCGGCGCGAGCGCGCCTGCGCGAGCGCCGGGGCGTCGCCACCGGCCTGTCCGGCGGAGGCGCCTTCTCGCCGCCCCCTCCCAGGCGCCCCAGCACACCGCGGCGCGCCCGCTCCGCCGTGCTCTCCCCGCCCGTGCCGCCGCCCGAGCCCGCGCGCGGCAGCTTCGGCGCCCGCCGGCGCAGCCGGTGCCCGCAGTAGGGGCACTCCGTGATGTACGGGCTCACCTCCGATCCGCAGTGCTTGCAGACGATGAACAGATCCGCGCCCGATGACATCTTCAGGGATTCTAGGTGCCTCCCAGCCCCGGGAGGGTGCCTTCCGGGGCCCGGCCAGCCCCCGGCCGGCTCCCGGCGCTGCGCCGACCCCGCCCGCCCTACGCGCCTTTGCGATACTCAGGGCATGACTCTCGGATACGACCAGAAGCTCTACATCCTCGCCTTCGACCACCGCGGCTCCTTCCAGAAGAAGTTCTTCGGCATCCAGGGCGAGCCCGACGACGAGCAGACAGCCATCATCGCCGACGCCAAGCACCTCATCTTCGAGGGGGTCCTGCAAGCGGTCTCCTCGGGCGCCGACGCCTCCGTCTCCGGCGTACTCGTCGACGAGCAGTTCGGCTCCACCGTTCCCAAGGAGGCGCACGAGAAGGGCCTGAAGCTCGCGATGCCCGCCGAGCGCTCCGGCCAGAACATGTTCGACTTCCAGTACGGCGAGGACTTTGGCGAGCACATCCTCGCCTTCGACCCCGACTTCACCAAGGTCCTCGTCCGCTACAACCCCGACGGGGACGCCGCCGAAAACGCCGACCAGCTGCGCAAGCTCAAGCAGCTCAGCGACTGGCTCAAGCAGAACGACCGCAAGTTCCTGTTCGAGTTGCTCGTGCCCGCCGAGGACGCCCAGCTACAGGCCGTCGACGGCGACGCCGACCGCTACGACTCCGAGCTGCGCCCCGCGCTCATGCGCCAGGCCATCGAGGAAATCCAGGACTTCGGCATCGAGGTCGACATCTGGAAGATCGAGGGCGTCGACGAGCGCTCCGACTGCGAGATGCTCTCCCGGCAGGCGCGCAGCGGCGGCCGCGACGGCGTCGTCTGCGTCGTGCTCGGCCGCGGCGCCGACGACGACAAGGTCGACGAATGGCTGCAGGCCGCGGCGCCCGTCGAGGGCTTCGTCGGCTTCGCCATCGGGCGCTCCATCTGGTGGGACCCGCTCAAGGCCTACGTCGACGGCAAGATCGAGCGCTCCGCCGGGGCCGCCAAGATCGCCGAGAACTACCTGCGCTTCGTCCAGGTCTACGAGCGCGCCGAGGGCAAGACGCCCGTAGCCTCCTGAAGCGGCGAATGCGCCGCTGAGGGCGGAGGAACATGGCCATGAAGATGAAACAGAGCCTCGCCGAGTTCGAGCAGGCGATGGCTCGCGAGCTGTCGCTCGATCGCCGCCGCCGCGACTCGCTGCGCCGCACCGCCGAGCAGCGCACCCGCAAACGCGAGGTCGACCGCCGTCACAAGCGCGGGTCCGTGCGCTTCGTGCTGCTCGTGCTGACCCTGATCCTGACCGCCGCCATCGTCACGGCCGTCATGTTCAGGACGCTGTACCTGCTGCTGGGCTAGCTCTCTCCCAAGTCGCCCAGGGCCTCGTTGACCTCGGCGGCAGCGGCCTCCGCGGGCGCGCCGTCCTCCGCGACACCTTCGTCGCGGTGGATCTCGAGGTAAATCTCCTTGCGGAAGACGGGGATCTCCTGCGGGGCCTGGATGCCGATGCGCACCTTTTCGCCCATCACCGAGAGCACCGATACCTCAACGTCGTCGCCGATCATGATGCTCTGGTTGGACTTGCGCGTCAGAACCAGCATTCGGTGCACCTTCCTGTGTAGGCGTCTCACCCGGCGCATCCCCCCGCTCACCGGTGCGCCAAGCATAGTCTGACTACCGGGGGAAAGCCAACGAGGAATCTTCGCTCCGTGCGCGAGGCCGGCGGGGCTCGGAGCACGGGGGTGGCGGTGCCCGGCTCGTGGCCGGGCGATATGGCCGGGGTGCCCGTTTTGGGAGCGGTGATTGCAATTGCTATCACCGCCTCGAAAGCGGAACCCAACGCGAGCGCCCGACGCAGGCCCACCGGCGCACGGCCGCCGCCCCGCGGTCCAACCGGACGATCCGCACGCGCTTTGCGCTAGTCTCCCGGACCGCCGATGCCTCGCAAATCGCTGCGTCCCAACCTCAACCAGATCCGCGCCTGGGTGCGCCAGGGCCGCACCGACGCCTGGGTCGCCCACCAGCTCGAGGTCAGCGTCCGCGACATCGAACAGTTCAAGCGCCAGAACGACCTGGCCGAGGAGGACGCGCCCGAGACCGCGACTCCCTCCGACTACCCGGACGAGATCGACCTGCGCGCCGAGGACGACGCGCTGATCGCCGCGGAGCTCGAGGCGGCCGAAGTCGAGGCCGAGCGCGCGAAGGCGGAGGCCGAAGCCAAGGCCGAGGCCGAGGCGAAGGAAAAGGCCGAAGCCAAAGCCGCCGGCAAGGACGACGACGAGGATGAGGACGACGACGAGGGGGCGCCGCGCACGCGCACCAGGCGCCGCCGCGGCGGTCGCGGGCGCAGAGTGCTGGGCTCACGCGCCGGCGGCAGCAGCTCCGGCCCGCTGGAGGGGACCTTCGATCACGGCGAGGAGGGCTACGGGCTGTGGCTCGACCCCGCGATCCAGGACAACCCCGTCTACGCCGAGCACTGGGCGGGGCACCGGCCCGTCGAGGTCGCCGTCGAAGAGGACTGCATCATCATCCGCCGCACCACCAGCGACGACGACTAGCCCTGCTGCGCGATCTCCCTGCGCCCGCCGGCATAGTCGGAGGCCTCGCGTAGATAGCGCGCGAAGGCGGCGTCGACGACGAGGCCGGCGTCCCACGCCCAGGGGTCGTCGGGGGCGAGCTTCATCGCGACGGGCAGGCACCAGGCGGTGCCGGCTTCGTAGAGGTCGACCAGCTCCTCAGCGGAGAAGCGACCGCCGAGCCTGCGCCGCAGCTCGGCGACGAGCGCGTCGGTGACGGCGTCCAGGCGCGGGCGCCGCTCGACGGACTCGGCTCGCAGGCGCCGCTCGCCCTGCTGCCACTGGTAGTTCGCGTTCTCGAACGGCACGCGCCGAGGCTAGCAGCGGCGTGCGGGCCGCCTGCGCGTCCCGAGCGGCCGGCAGCAGGCCCGCAGGCCGCGGCGTGAGCCGGGTCGCGGCGTGCGGGGCTCAGTTCGCGGGGAGGCCCGTGATGACGTAGGGGCGCTCGTCGGGCTTGGCCATCCCAAGCTTGCGCGCCTGGGTTTCAGCGCTCCCCTGCCGCCCGAGCGCTTCGCGCTGGCGCACGAGGGCGGTGTGTTCGCGTTCCATGGCCGCGACGGTGGCGCGGTCGTGGTGGGACTGATGCCAGGTGGAGAGCATCCGGATGCCGGCGCTGAGGTACAGGTACAGCAGCGCCGCGAGCACGAACAGCATCGCGAGCCGCCCCAGCCTGTCCCAGCGGATGCGGGGAATGGCGCCGGCGTCGAAGCGCAGGCCCTTGGCGCTCGCGCCGGTGCGGCGGCCGCGCGACGGGCGCGGTCGCGAGAGGGCGCGCTGCGCGCCGATGGGTGCTCCTGCCATGAAGACCGCATTCGCGGCCGGGGCGCGAGCTCCTTCCGCGCTCAGCGAAAGACGGAGCGACCGGGATAGGAGGCGTCGCCGCCGAGCTGCTCCTCGATCCGCAGCAGCTGGTTGTACTTCGCGACGCGATCCGAGCGCGAGGGCGCGCCGGTCTTGATCTGCCCGCAGCCGGTGGCGACGGCGAGGTCGGCGATCGTGACGTCCTCCGTCTCGCCGGAGCGGTGGCTCATCACGGCGGAATAGCCGGCCTCGCGCGCCATGGCGACGGCTTGCAGCGTCTCGGTCAGCGTCCCGATCTGATTCACCTTCAGCAGGATCGAGTTGGCGACGCCGGCCTCGATGCCGCGGCGCAGGCGCTGGGTGTTCGTGACGAACAGGTCGTCGCCGACGAGCTGCACGCGGTCGCCGACGCGGTCGGTGAGCGCCTTCCAGCCGTCCCAGTCCTCCTCGTCCATCCCGTCCTCGATCGAGACGATCGGGTAGCGATCGACCAGTTCCGCCCAGTAGGAGGCGAGCTCCTCCGGAGCGAGCGTACGGCCCTCGTGCTCCAGCACGTAGGCGCCGTCCCGGTACAGCTCGCTGGTGGCGGGGTCGAGCGCGATGGCGACGTCCTCGCCGGGGCGGTAGCCGGCGGCCTCGATGCCCTCGACGAGCATCTTCAGGGCCTCCTCGTTGGAGCCGAGATCGGGGGCAAAGCCGCCCTCGTCGCCGACGGCGGTGCTGAGGCCGCGGTCGTGCAGCGTGCGTTTCAGCGCGTGGAAGACCTCCGAGCCCATGCGCAGGCACTCCGCGAAGCTAGGGGCGCCGCAGGGAACGATCATGAACTCCTGGAAGTCGACTTTGTTGTCGGCGTGGGCGCCGCCGTTCAGCACGTTCATCATCGGCACGGGCAGCAGGTGCGCGGCCTCGCCGCCGAGGTAGCGCCACAGCGGGAGGCCCTCCTCCGCGGCCTGCGCGTGCGCCGCGGCAAGCGACACGCCGAGGATGGCGTTGGCGCCGAGACGCGACTTGTTCGGCGTCCCGTCGAGCTCGATCAGCGCGTCGTCGAGGCCCTGCTGGTCGGCGGCGTCGAGACCGGCGACCCCGGAGGCGATCTCGTTGTCTACGTTCGCGACGGCGCGGGTGACGCCCTTGCCGCCCCAGGCCTCGCCGCCGTCGCGCAGCTCGGTCGCCTCGAACGCGCCGGTCGAGGCGCCGGAGGGCACGGCGGCGTGCCCGTGCGCGCCGGAGCGCAGCCCGACCTCGACCTCGACGGTGGGGTTGCCACGGCTGTCCAGGATCTGGCGCGCGTGAACGCGCTCGATCTCGCTCACGCGGCTACTTGCTCGTGGTCGCCGGCGTCGTCGTCGTCGGCGTCGGCGTCACGGGCGCTGAGGTGGAGCTGGTCTTCGGTGCCTTGTAGGACTTGCAGTCGGCGACGACATAGCCGGCGCGGCAGTCCGTTTTGGCGGTCCACTTCTTTTTGAATTCCTTCACGAACTTGCTGAGCGCCGACTGCTGCTGCGTCGCGGTGAGCTGCGATTTGATCGAGCTTTCCGCCTGCTTCAGCGTCTGCTGGCTGCCCGGGGTGATCGACTGGACCTCGAAGATGTAGTAACCGAAGGGGGTCTTCACCGGCCCGGTGAGCACGCCCTTCTTCGCGGCGAAGACCGCGGCGTCGAGCGATTTCTCCTCCTGGCCCTTGACAACGCCCGGCAGCTTGCCGCCGTTGGACTTGCTCGTCGGGTCGATCGAGACGCGCTTTGCGACGCTTTCGAAGCTCTTGCCGGATTCGACTTCCTGCTTGGCTTTCTTGGCCTGATCTTCGGTCTTGGTGAGGATGATCAGCAGGTTTCGCTTTTCCGGCACGCCGAACCGTTTGGGGTTGTTCTTGTAGTACTTTTCGATGTCGGCGTGGGTGACTTTCGACTTCTCTTTGACGATCTTCTGCTGGATTTTCGAAGAGAGCAGGTTGAGCTTCACGCGCAGCAGCAGGTCCGAGACCGTCTGGCCTGAGGTTTTCAGGAATTTTTCGAATTCCGCGGCCTTCGGGAACTGCTGGCTCTTGATTTTTTCGAACTGCTTCTTGACTTCCTTGTCGGACACCTTGACGCCGAGCGAGTCGGCTTCGCCGAGCACCCAGGTCGAGGAGACGAGGAAGCCGAGCACCTCGGACTGCAGCGACTTGTACTGCTGTTCGCACTGTTTCTTCAGTTCCGCTTCCGTCGGCGTCTTCTGACCCTTCGCGGGTTTCGACTGCGCTTTGGTGCGCGCGATGCAGGCGGTGTACTTGGGCGGGTCGGGCACCTGCGCCTTCTGGCCGGCGCTGACGGCGCTGGAGGCGGCGGCGACGCTCATCCAGTGGTCGAAGGTGTCCTTCTTGATCGATTTGCCGTCGACCGAGACCACGGCGTCGCCGGGGATGCCGCCACAGGCGGCCAGTCCCAAGAGGGCAAACAAAACGGCGCCAAGCGCCGCGAATGTGCGAAGTCCTCTGTGCACGACGCGGGCACTCTAGCGGAAACGCGTCAAGGCGTGCGTAAACACCCGCTAAACCAAATCTAAAGCAGTCACGCGGCCTCGCGCATCACGGAGAGCAGCACGTCGGCGGCGCGCACGACGGAGGGGAAGCGCTCGCGTGCGTCCTTCGCGACGCGCATCGACATCTGCGAGCGGCCCGATTCGTACAGCGCCTCGGGCAGCTCCTCGCGCAGGCGTTTCGCCCGGCGCGAGTCGAGCTGGATCGGCACGACGGCGAGCCGGTCGCCGCGGAAGCTGACGGTCTGCGCGCCGGCCTGGCCGAACTTGATCCGGGCGCGCTGGAGCGCGAGCAGGTTCGCGAGCGGCTCGGGCACGGGCCCGAAGCGGTCCTCGAGCTCCTCGCGCAGCGCTTCCACCTCGGCGACCTCGACGGCGCCGGCGATGCGCCGGTGCACGTCGATCTTCGCCTGCTCGTAGGCGATGTAGTCGGCGGGGACGTAGGCGTCGACATTGACATCGAGCCGCACGGGGTCGGGCCGCTCCTGCTCGCCGGGCTCGCCCTCGGCCCCGTCGGCACCGGCGCGCTCGGCTTCGCGCACGGCTTCGTCGAGCATCTGCATGTACAGCTCGAAGCCGAGCGCGGCGACGTGCCCGGACTGCTCGTCGCCGAGCAGGTTGCCGGCGCCGCGGATCTCCAGGTCGCGCATCGCGATCTTGAAGCCGGCGCCGAGCTCGGTGTAGTCCGACAGCGCCGACAGCCGCTGCGCGGCGTCCTCGGTTAGCGCCTGGGCGGAGTCGTAGAGCAGGTAGGCATAGGCGCGCTCGCGGCTGCGGCCGACGCGCCCGCGGATCTGGTAGAGCTGGGCGAGGCCGAACTTGTCGGCGTGCTCGACGATCAGCGTGTTCGCGTGCGGGATGTCGATGCCGGACTCGATGATCGCGGTGCACACGAGCACGTCGGCGCCGCCGCGCAGGTAGTCGAGCATCACGGCCTCCAACTCGCCCTCGGCCATCTGCCCGTGGGCGACGGCGAAGCGGACGCCGGGGCACAGGGCGCGCAGGCGCTCGGCGGTCTCCTCGATGGACTCGACGCGGTTGTGCATGAAGAAGGCCTGCCCGTCGCGCTCCTTCTCGCGCAGGATCGCGCGCTTGACGAGCTCCTCCTCGTACTCACCGACGAACGTCTTGATGGGACGCCGCCCTTCGGGCGGCGTCTCTATGACTGATATGTCCCGCAGCCCTGCCAGCGACATCTGCAGCGTCCGCGGGATCGGCGTCGCCGACATGGCGATCACGTCGACGCGCAGCTTCAGCTGGCGCAGCAGCTCCTTCTGCTTGACGCCGAAGCGCTGCTCCTCGTCGACGATCAGGAGGCCAAGGTCCTTGGCGCGCACGTCGCGCGAGAGCACGCGGTGGGTGCCGATCAGGATGTCGACGCGCCCCTCGGCGAAGCCCTTGATCGCCTCTTTCTGCTCCGCGGCGGTGCGGAAGCGCGAGACGTGGTCGATCGTGATCGGGAAGTCGGCGAGCCGCTCGGAGAAGGTGCCGTAGTGCTGTAGGGCGAGGATCGTGGTGGGCACCAGCATCAGCACCTGCTTGCCGTCCTGCGCGGCCTTGAAGGCGGCGCGCAGCGCGACCTCGGTCTTGCCGTAGCCGACGTCACCGCAGATCAGCCGGTCCATCGGGCGCGGGGCCTCCATGTCGACCTTCACGAGCTCGATCGCCTCGCGCTGGTCGGGCGTCTCGGTGAAGGCGAAGGCCTGCTCGAACTCGCGCTGCCAGTCGGAGTCCTCGGCGAAGGCGTGGCCGGTGCGCCGCCGGCGCTCGGCGTAGAGGCTGAGCAGCTCGCCGGAGAGCTCCTGTGCGGCGCGGCGCGCACGCGCCTTCATCGTCTCCCAGCGGGTGCCCCCCAGCTTCGAGAGCGGCGGGTTCTCACCGCCGGCGCCGACGTAGCGCGAGATCTTCGCGAGCTGGTCGACCGGTACGAAGACGCGGTCGTCGCCCTGGTATTCGAGGTACAGGTAGTCGCGTGTGACGCCGGCGACGGTGCGGGTCTCGAAGCCGGCGAAGCGCGCGACGCCGTGGTCCTCGTGCACGACGACGTCGCCGGCGCGCAGCTCGGTGAAGGAGCGCAGCGCGCCGCGGCGCGGCCCGCGCGCGCCGCCCAGCGCCGCGCCGCGCTCGGCCCCTCCCCGCTCGGCGCGGCGGCGGCGCAGCAGCCGGTGCTCGGGGAACACCGCGAGCTTCAGCGACGGCGCGACGAAGCCCTCGCGCAGCGAGGCGGGGACGAAGCGCAGCGAGGGCTCGGTGGGCGACAGGCCCGCGTCGACGCCCTCGCCGAGCCAGCTGGCTTTCAGACGCCCAAGGTTGTAGGCGGCGCGCTCGCCCTCGCCGCGGCGCGGGAAGGCAACGACGGTGCGGTAGCCGGAGCGCACGAGCTTCTCCAGTTCGGGCTCGGCCTCGCCGAGCGTGCGCGCCATCGTGTCGGCGGACTGGGCGCGCAGCTCGATCGGCTGGTCGGCGGAGATCGAGGACAGCCAGGTGCGCACGCGCCCGCCGAGCGCGGAGGAGACGGCCTCGGGGCTGACGTACAGGTGCTGCGCGTCCTCCTCGCCGAAGGCGGCGCAGACGTCGCTCCAGTGGTCGGCGAGCGCGGGGGCGAGCTCCTCCTCGGCGGCGACGAGCAGGCGCGCGTCCTCCCCGACGAGGTCGAGCAGCGGGCCGAAGCGCTCGACCGGCAGCAGCTCCGCGATGTCGGGCCGGGCCGCGGCGGCCTCCTCGCCCTTCCCCGCCTTGCCGCCGGCGGCGAGCTCCTCGCCGGCGATCGCCGCCAGCGCGCGGTGCTCTTCGGCCAGCTCGGCGGCAGGCGCGATCTCGACCTCCTGCGCGTCGCCGAGCGAGCGCTGGGTGAAAGTCGAGAACCAGCGCAGCGACTCGATCTCGACATCGAACATGTCGACGCGCACGGCGCGCTCCTCGGTGGCGGCGAACACGTCGAGCAGCCCCCCGCGCATCGCGAACTGCCCGCGCTCCTCGACCTGGTCGACCCGCTCGTAGCCCGCGGCGACCAGCTCGGCGGCGCACTCGTCGAGATCGAGCAGCTCGCCGACGCGCAGCTTGAAGGAGTGCGGGCGCAGCGCGGGGTCGGGCACCTTCTCCGAGAGCGCGACGGCGCTGACGACGACCACGGGGCCGTCGTCGTCGCCCTGCCCCTCACCGGCGCCGAGCAGCGCGTCGAGCGCCGCCATTCGCAGCCCGACGAGGTGCGGCGGCGGCAGCAGGTGCGACTCGTAGGTGACGCCGCGCGTGGGGTAGTAGCGCACGCGCCGGGGCGCGAGCCAGGCGCGCAGGTCGGCGGCGAGGTCGCGCGCGGCGCGGTCGTCGCCGACGACGACGAGATGCCCACGTCCCCGCGCCTGCTCGTCGGCGTCGGTCAGCGCCGCGATCGCGTAGGGCCGTAGCGAGGCGGAGACGAACGCGCGACCGCCCTCGCGCGCGAGCGTCGTCGCGGCGGGGTCCTCTTCGAGATGGGCGAGCAGCGGGCGGAGCGGCATTGCGCTCGCCCACGATAGAGCGCAGGCACGGAGCCCCTGGCGGCGGGGCTCCGCGCGTGGCGTGCTCGCTTCGCGCTAGCGGAAGTGAGCCTGGGTGACGGCCGAGGAGGCGGCTCCGCTCGCCGGCTTGAACGCCACCTTCACCGGGACGTTCAGCTTGTGGTGGCGCTTCGCGGAGGCGATCCCCGCCTTCGTCAGCGGCACCTTCAGCGTCATGGTCCCGGCCTTCGCGACCTTCTTGCTGACGCGCTTGGCGTGCGGGGCGGTGACGGTGATCTGGCCGGCGGAGGGCGCGCTCACGGTAAGGCTGAGCGTGTGGCCCTTGACCTTGTGGCGAAGGATCTTCACCTTGCGGGCGGCCGCGGCCTTCTTCCCGGCGGAGCCGGCCGGGTAGTTGTTCGTGGTGTAGTTGTTCGTGGTGGTAGTCCGCGGCACCGCTGCGACGGTGGTCCCTTCTTTGCCGGCGAGCGCCGCGAGCGTGCCGCCGGTGCTACCGATCGGCGTTTCGACGCCGCTGAGCGTGTTTACGACGCTTTCGGGCAGCCCGAGGTCGTGCGCGAGCGCGGCGGGCGTCGCGCCGAGCGCGCCCTCCAGCTGCTGCGCCGTCGTCGCCAGCGGCGCGCCCAGCTGCGCAAGCAGGCTTTCGAGCGCGGGCAGCAGTTCGCCTTTCGCGAGCTTCTGCTCGAGCGTCGAAGCCAGTTCGGCGGCGTCGCCGCTGATCCCCAGCTGTTTCGCAAGCTGCTGGAGCTGTTCGGTGGAAAGGCCGCCGAGCAGGCTCTGAAGCACCTGCGCGAGCTGAGCGCCCTGAGGGGTGCCTTCAAGGGTCGCGGCCAGGTCGGAGAGCAGGTGCGTAAGCACCGAGGGATCGGTCGCGGCGTCGGGGACGATTACCTGGGTGACTTCGCCGACGGAGACTTTGACCCCGGTGGCAGCTTCGATCGCTCCCAGCAGACCGCTGAGCGGCGTGTTCGAGGGCAGCGCCCCAAGCACGGTCTGAAGCGTGCCGTTCGGGAGCGCGCCGAGTGCGGGGATGCGCGCCAGCACCGAGGCCAGCTGACCCGAGTCCAGCCCGAGCGCGTTGATGTCGAGGTTCGCCAGATCGCCGCTGGAGACCGTGACCGCGGCGGGCGTGATGCTCGGGGCGCCGGGGAGGCTCGGAGCCCCCGGCAGGCTCGGGGCGCTCACTGCCGATGCGCTCGGCACGGCGGCCAGCAGCCCGGCGACGGAGATCGAGAGCAGCCAGAGGCCCGCGCGTCGGGGGATGAGGCGGGCCACCCGGCTCGTGTTGCGGGGGTGGGTCGTCGGCACTGATTCTCCTTCCGTGAAGAAACGGGGAACTTGGACGGCGTGGGATTACCCATGCGCCGGCGTGCCCCCCCGGGAAGGCAACGAATGTCCTAGTCGACGAGCGCAGGCGCGGAGCCCCTGGCGGCAGGGCTCCGCGCCTGGCGTGCTGCTTCCGACTAGCGGAAGTGAGCCTGGGTGACCGCTGAGGAAGCGGCTCCGCTCGTCGGCTTGAACGACACCTTCACCTTGACGTTCAGCTTGTGGTGGCGCTTCGCGGAGGCGATCCCCGCTTTCGTCAGCGGCACCTTCAGCGTCGTGGTCCCGGCCTTCGCGACCTTCCTGCTGACGCGCTTGGCGTGCGGGGCGGTGACGGTGAGCTGCCCGGGCGAGGGCGTTTTCACGACGAGCGTCAGCGTGTGCCCCTTGACCCTGTGGCTGAGGATCTTCACCTTGCCGGAGGTCGCCGATATCCCGGCCGCCGACGTGGCGCCGGGAGCGGGGGCAGCCGAAGTGGTCGTGCTGGTCGTAGAGCTGTTCGTCGTCGCGCTGGTCGAGGTGTTCGATCCGCTGCCACTGCCACTGCCGCCCGAGGTCGTTTCGTTGCGAGGCAGGGTCCCGATCGTCGTTCCTTCTTTGCCCACGAGCGCCGTCAGCAGGCCGCTGGTCCCGAGCGGCAGTTCGATCCCGGTGAGCGTGTTCAGCGCGCTTTCGGGCACTCCCAGCTCTTCCGCCAGCTGGGCGGGCGTGATGCCGAGCGTGCTCTCGAGCTGTTCGGCGGTTGTCGCCAGCGGCGCGCCGAGCTGCGCGAGCAGACCTTCCAGCGCCGGCAGCAGTTCGCCTTTCGCGAGCTTCTGCTCGAGCGCCGATGCCAGTTCGGCGAGGTCACCGCTGACCCCCAGCTGGTTCGCGAGCTGCTGGAGCTGTTCGGCGCCGAGACCACCGAGCAGGTTCTCGAGCAGTCCCGTGAGCTGCGCCCCCTGCGGGGTGCCTCCGAGCAGCGAGGTCACATTGGCCAGCAGGTTCGTCAGCACCGCGGGGTTGGCCGCGGCGTCGGAGACGACCACGCCCGTGACTTCCCCGAGACTGACTTTGACCCCGGTCAGCGTTTCGATCGTGCTCAGCAGGCCGCTGAGCGGGGTGTTCGCGGGCAGCAGGCCGGTCACGGTTTCGAGCGTGCCGGTGGGCAGTGCGCCGAGCGCGGGGATGTGCGCCAGCGCCGAGGCGAGCTGGTTCGATTCCAGTCCGAGCGCGCCGATGTCGAGGTTCGCGAGGTCGCCGGTCGAGACCGTGACCGCCACTGGCGTGAGGCTCGGGGCGCTGGGAAGCGTGAGGCTCGGGGCGTTCGCGGCGGAGGCGGTCGGCACTGCGGCGATCAGCCCCGCGACTGAGATCGACAGCAGCCAGAGACCGGCGCGACGGGGGGTGATGAGGGTCCGGCGGATATGGGGACGGTTCGACACGAATTCTCCTTCCTTGAAGAGGTGGGGAATGAACGGCTCGGGGATACCCACAACGCCAACTCGTGCGTTCCATCCAGACGAATGTCCTACTTAGCCGAATTTGACGGCTATTCGATATTTTGGACCGTCAGCCGATATCTGCGCCGAGCACGAGACGCTCGACCTCGTCGGCGGCGCGCCCGACCAGCCCGGCGACGGCGTCCTCGCCCTCGCGAAAACGGCCCAGCACCCAGGCGGAGACGATCTCGGGATCGGTGCTGTCGGGGCGGCCGACGCCGACGCGCACGCGCGCAAAGTCGCCGCTGCCCAGCTCACGCTTCAGCGACTTCAGGCCGTTGTGGCCCGCGAGCCCCCCTCCGACGCGCGAGCGAATCTCACCGAAGGGCAGGTCGATCTCGTCGTAGACGACCAGCACGCGTTCGAGCGGCAGCTTGTAGGTGCCGCGCGCCGGCCCGACCGAGCGCCCGGAGTCGTTCATGTAGGTCTGCGGGCACATCAGCACGACGCGCTTCGGCGCCGAACCCGGCTCGCCGCCCATCGCGGGGCCGCCGACCCGCCCCTCGGCGATCCGCGCGCGGAAGCGGTCCTTGCCGCGGCCGAGCTCCCAGCGCCGCGCGAGCTCGTCCGCGACCATGAAGCCGACGTTGTGCCGGGTCTTCGCGTGCTCGGGCCCGGGGTTGCCGAGCCCGACGATCAGCCAGTCGATCGCGCCGCCGTCGCCGTCACGGCCACCAGCGCCGCGGCGGAAGGGGCGCAGGGACTACTCCCCGTCGCCGCCGGAGTCCTCGCCGCCGGAGTCGCCGTCCTCGGCGGCGGCCTCGGCGCCCTCCTCGCCCTCGCCGACGACCTCCGTCTCGGCTTCCAGCTCGTCGGCTTCGGCCTGGAGTTTCGGCGGGGACAGCGTCGCGACGACGGTCTCCTCGACTTCGTCGAGCAGCGTCACGCCCTCGGGCATCGCGATCGCGTCGAGCCCCAGCGTGTCGCCGATCTCCATCTCGCCCACCTCGTGGACGATCGACTCCGGGATCGCGGTCGGCAGCGCTTCGACGTTCAGCTCGCGGATGATCTGCTCGAGGATGCCGCCCTGCTTGACGCCGGGGGCGTCATCGACGCCGTTCAGTTCCAGCGGCACGACGGCGTGGATCGCCTGGTCCAGGCGCACGCGCAGTAGGTCGACGTGGACGGTGTCGCCACGCACGGGGTCGCGCTGGGCCTCCTTGAGCACGACCGGCGTCGGTTTCGCGCCGTCGAGGCTCAGGTCGAGCACGGCTCCGGAGCCCGCGAGCGCGATCCGCAGCTCGCGCGCGTCGACGTCGAAGCCCACCGCCTCGCCGTCGCCGCCATAGATCACGCCGGGGACGCGTCCCTCGCGGCGCAGGCGCCTGGCCGCGCGCGAGCCTTCCGCGGCGCGGCTGCGTACGTCGAGCTTGCTGTTCGTGTCGGGCATCTTGAGAGGAACCGTCCGCGCGCAGTCTGCGGCCGGATCGGCCCGTGGACTGTAGCAATCGCCGCTTGAGCGGTGGTGGTCAATGCCCGAGCTTGTGCCCCAGTTCGGCTTCGGTCGCTTCTCTTTCGAGGCGTTCGATTTCTGTTTCCGGGTGACATTTGCCGGTGTTGGCGATCGGCGCGCTGACCGACAGCAGCTCGACGTCGATCCCCGTCAGCGGGTTGCCGCTGCGCTTGACGACGACGCATTGCACGACGGGTTTGCCGCCGAGCGTCGTCCAGGCCAGGCGCGTCTTGCCGGTGGCCCCGAACAGCGAGTGGGCCGTTTCGGATTCGATCTGCAGCAACTTGACGTTGCCATCCCTGCGCAGACGCGCGTTGCCGGCGAGGTCGTGCACGTGGGCGACGCACGCGGCGTCGGCGCGGCAGCCGCTGATCCGGCCCAGCATCGCCCCGACTTCGCCGCGCGTCTCCGCGCGCACGAACGCGAGGTCGGCGGCGCGTTCGGCGTTTTCGGCGCTGAGCCAGCGCGCCAACAGGACGCCGACCACGACGACCACCAGCAGCGTCACGCCGATCAGCGTGCGCCGCAACGAGCGCGGCAGGCCGCGCCACCACACGCGCGGGCCGCGCGCAGTCGCAGGAGGGCTCGCAGCGGCGCCGGACATCGGGTGAAGCGTAAAGCCGGGCAGCCCCTCCCGGCATCGATCGCCGCCGCGGGCGCGCGAGGCCGGGCTCAGCCCGGGACGATCGTGAAGCTCAGCGCCCGCGAGCCGGCGCCCTCCATCTCCCCACGGTCACGGCCAGAACGTTACTCAGAAGAGCTGATTCTCGCCGCCGAACACTTCGCTGACGGAGTCATCCACGAAGATCCGGCGGATCGAGTCGGTGAGCAGCTCGGCGCAAGGCAGCACGCGCACGTTCTCGGGCCGCTCGGGGCCGACGGGGATCGTGTCGGTGACGACGATCTCCTCGAAGTCCGATGCGGCCAGGTTCTCGAACGCGTTGCCGGAGAAGATCGCGTGCGTCGCGGCGGCGTAGACGCGCGAGGCACCCTCCTCCAGCACGGTTTTCGCCGCGGCGGCCAGCGTGCCGGCGGTGTCGATCATGTCGTCGACGATCACGGCGGTCTTGCCTTTCACGTCACCGATCACGTAGCCGATCTCGGCGACCTGCTGGGCGGGGCGCTCCTTGTCGAGGATCGCCAGCTCGGCGCCGATCTTGGAGGCGAACTTCTTGTTCAGCTTCACGCGCCCGGCGTCGGGCGCGACGACGACGAGGTCGGAGAGCCCAAGGTCCGCGAAGTACTGGGTGAGGATGAACAGCGCGGTCATGTGGTCCACGGGCTTCTGGAAGAAGCCCTGGATCTGCCCCGCGTGCAGGTCCATCGTCAGCACGCGGTCGGCGCCCGCGGACTCCAGCATTCTGGCCACGAGGCGCGCGGAGATCGGCTCACGCGGCGAGGACTTCTTGTCCTGCCGGGAGTAGCCGAACCACGGCGTCACGGCGATCACGCGGTGCGCGGAGGCGCCGACGGCGGCGTCGATCATCAGCAGCAGCTCCATCAGCGCGTCGTTCGCGGTGATCCCCGTGTAGGGGTTGCCGCAGGTGGACTGGACGATGAACACGTCCGCGCCGCGGATCGACTCCTCGTACTTGCAGTAGACCTCGCCGTTGGAGAAGGTCTTCAGCGTCACGGGGCCGAGCTCGACGCCGAGCTTGTCGGCGATGTCGATCGCCAGCTGCGGGTTCGCACGCCCGCTGAACAGCATCAGCCGCTTGTTGTAGTCGATCGGCAGGCTCGACTGGGAGGTCGGGCTCGTATCGACGCTGCTCATGGTTCCTCGGAGTTTAGAGACGCGTTCCGTCGCTCGGCATAGCCCTCGACGTTGCTCTGCCGCGCGCGCGCCACCGCCAGCGCCCCGTCGGGCACGTCGTCGGTGACGACGGAGCCCGCCGCCGTCCAGGCGTCGTCGCCGACGCTGACGGGCGCGACGAACGTCGTGTCGACGCCGCCCTTCACGCGCTTGCCGATCGTCGTGCGGTGCTTGCTCTGCCCGTCGTAGTTCGCGGTGATCGTCGCGGCGCCAAGGTTCGAGCGCGCGCCGACATCGGCGTCGCCGATGTAGGACAGGTGCGGGACTTTCGCCGCCGGCCCGATGTCGGAGTTCTTGACCTCCACGAACGTGCCGACCTTCGAGCCCTCGCGCAGCACCGCGCCCGGGCGCAGATAGCCGAACGGCCCGACGCTGACGCCGTCCTCCAGCACGCAGTCGACCAGGTAGGAATGGCGGATCGTGCAGCGCTCGCCGATCCGCGTCGAGCCGTGGATCGAGCTGAAGGGCTCGATCACGGTGTCGCGGCCGATCTGCACGTCGACGTCGATCACGGTCGCCTCGGGATCGACGATGCCGACGCCCGCGAGCAGGTGGCGATGGTTGATCGCGTACTGCGCGAGACGACGCGCGCGGGCGAGCGCGGCGCGGTCGTTGACGCCCAGCATCAGCGTCGGGTCGTCGAGCACGTGCGCCGCGACGGCATGCCCGTCGGCGCGGATCTCGTCCAGCGCCTGCGGCAGGTACAGCTCTCCCTGCGCGTTGTCCGCCGACAGGCGCGGCAGCGCCGCGCGCAGCCGCTCGGCGTCGAACGCGTAGATGCCGGCGTTGACCTCCTTGATCTGCAGCTCCTCCGCGGTGGCGTCGCCGTCCTTCTTCGTCTCCACCACGCGCAGCACCGCGCCGCCCGAGTCGCGCACGACGCGCCCGTAGCCGCTGGGGTCCGCCAGCACGCTCGTGACCATCGTCGCCGCGGCGCCGCTGCCCGTGTGCGCCTCCGCCAGGCCGCGCACGGCCCCTGCGGAGATCAGCGGCACGTCGCCGCTGAGCACGATCACCGGCCCCTCGACCGCGCCGCCGGCGTCGAGCTGCGAGAGGCCCGCCAGGACCGCCCCGCCGGTGCCGTTCGGCTCGGGCTGGACCGCCAGCTCGACGCCGTCCGGCAGCACCGGCTCGGTGGCGCGCGCCGGGGAGTCCACGACCACGACCCGCCCGGCGCCGGCCGCGAGCGCGGCGCGCACCGGCCACAGCACCATCGGCAGCCCGCACAGCTCGTGCAGCACCTTCGGGGTGTCCGAGCGCATGCGCGTGCCTTGGCCCGCGGCGAGGATCAGGACCGTCGGGGCCACCGTCACCTGGCCGATGCTAGCTCGTGGACGGCGGACACCGGAAGCTGGGGGGCAGGGATTCGAACCCCGATTCTCAGGACCAAAACCTGATGTCCTGCCATTGGACGACCCCCCATAGGCGTCGTTGAAGGATAGTTGCTCGCCGGATCACGATCCCCTCGCTCGCCGGCCCGGCGATGGTCGGCGGCCGAAGTCGCGATGGTCGCCGGCCAAAGTGGCGATGGTCGCCGGCCGAAGTGGCGATTGTCGCTCCCCGGATCGTCGCCGCGTCGGCGAGATCGCGCATATTCCTGCGCGGAACGGGTTAGTAACACGCAGTTCCGATGCGTCTGCAACGATTCTTTCACTTGCCACGGGGAGCCGGCAGAGCAGCAAGGCACCTGGGCGCCCCGCGAGCGGTAGCGCTGCTGCTTGCCCTGCTCGCGCTCGCTTTGCCGGCGGCCGCGGCCGGCAACGCCACCCCCTGCGCGGGCGAAGGCTCGACCCCGAACGGGCACAACGACGAGCTGATCGACGACGCGACGCTGTGCCTGATGAACGAGATCCGGTCCGCCCACGGGCTGCCGCTGCTGCGCCACAACCACTCGCTGCGGCGGATCGCCACGGGCCAGGCGCACGACATGGTGCGCGGCCACTACTTCGGCGACCAGAGCCTGTCGGGGGCCTCCCCGCTGTCGCGGATCATGGCCTCCGCCTACGTCTCCCACCGCGCGACCTTGCGCATCCACGCGGCGCAGAACATCGGCTGGGGCACCGGGCACGCCGCGACCCCCGCGGGGATCGTGCGCGCCTGGATGGAATCGCCGCCGCACCGCGCGATCATCCTCACCGCGGCCTACCGCGACGCCGGCGTCGGCGCCTCCCCCTCCGTCCCCTCCGGCTTCAGCGGCCCGTGGCACGGCGCCACGTACGCCGCCGAGTTCGGCATCCGCTCGCGCTAGCGGCGACCAGGGACGCCACTGGGCGCCGTCCATCGCCCGCCTAGGAGGAACGCCCGGAGCGGCGCGGCACGCGGCCGCCTTCGGCGCCCGCCTCCGAAGCGGGGCCGTCCGTGGAGGCGATGCCCAGCACGCGCATCGCCTTCAGGCCAAGGCTCAGCTTCTCGCGCCCGTCGCTGGAGCTGACGTCGTGCCCCGACAGCTCGCGCACCCGCTCCAGGCGGTAGTAGATCGTGTGGCGGTGGGTGAACAGCCGCTGCGCCGTGCCGGCGACGTTGCCGTCCGCCTCCAGGAACGCCTCCAGCGTGCGCACCAGGTCGGTCTCGTACTGCTCGTCGTAGGCCACCAGCGGCTCGACGGTCTCCTCGTAGAAGCGCTGCAGCTCGCTGGGGTTCTCGCTCATGGCGCTCAGCAGTAGCCGGTAGGCGCCGGTCTGCTCGAACGCCAGCGCCGCCCCGTCGGGGGAGCCGTGCGCGACGTTCGCCGCCAGCAGCGCCTCGCTCGCGGCGCGCGGCAGGTCCGCGGGGTCCGCGGCGATGCGGCTGCGGCCCAGCGCGAAGGTGTAGCCCGAGAGCCCGGCCTCCATCTCGCGCAGGATGCCCTCCGCGGCACGCGCCGCCGTCGGCTCCTCGCCCCCGGGCACCAGCACCAGCACCTCCGCCCCCGGCACGCCCTCGCGCTCGGACAGCGCCGCGATCGAACGGCTCACCACGGCGCGGGCGCCGCGCTCGGCGACGGCGCGCACGCGCCCGCGCCAGCCCTCGTCGGTCGGCTTCTGCGGGTGGGCCCGCGCCACGATCATGCTGGCGCCCTCCTGCACTTCGAGCGACAGCTCCTTCGCCCGCGCGAGCAGATCCTCGCGGTCGGTCAGCTCGCGCGCCAGCACCGCCCGCAGGAAGTCCGCCGCCGCGCTCTCGGAGGCGCGCTCCGGCGCCCGCACGCGCTCGACCTCCGAGGCGATCATCGTCGCCAGCAGGCGCTGCATCGAGGCGCTGGGCTCGGCCTTCGCGCGCATGTGCAGCGCCCCCACGACGTTGTCGGCGACGCGCAGCGGGACGCTCGTGACGCCCTCGCCCTGCGACAGCAGCGCCCGCTCCTCCGCCGGCGAGCGCGCCGCCACCGCCAGCGTCGCGCCCCAGGCATCGCTCACCGCGAGGCTCGCTTCGAGCGCTTTCGCCGCGGCGCGCACCACCTCCGGCAACCCCGCCCCGGACTCCACCGCCTCAGTGATCGCGTCGAGCGCCGCGTAGTCCGCCACGACTAGACCCAGTAGTAGATCACCGCGGCGGCGGCGCCGATGCCGATGCCGACGAACACCGCGACCACGTACAGCGAGAGTACCGTCGCCGCGAGCCGCTGCCACAGCCGCGAATAGGAGTTCCATGCCGGCACCAGGATCAGCCCGACGTAGAGCGCCAGGCCGAAGGTGCCGGCGCAGATCCCGACCAGCCAGTTGACCGCCGAGCTGCTCAAGGAAGTTTCACGCCGTCGGGTGCCAAGCGCAGATTGTGACGCACGGCGATGTCGCCCGCCGGGGCGGGGCCGCCGAGCGGCACGCTCCCGTGCCGGCCGGAGCGTCCGCTAGAGCGTGGCGACCTCGCCGAACGCCGCTCCCACCGAGCTCGCGGCCACCGGCCGCGGCTCGCGCCCGGACAGTTCCAGTAGCGCCCGGCGCACCCGCCCCGCGGCGTTCGCGTGCCCGAACAGCCCCAGCACCGTCGGACCCGAGCCGCTCACCAGCGCCAGCTCCGCACCGGCGTCCGCCACCGCCGCCAGCGCCTCGCCCACCTCCGGCAGCAGCGACAGCGCCGCCTGCTGCAAGTCGTTGTGGAGCAGCTCGCGCGCCGGCGGCAGCGGCGCCCCCAGCTCCAGCGCGCGGCCCAGCTGCACGCCGGTGCGTTCGAGTTCTTCGCGCTCGCGCGCGAGCCCCAGCTCGTCGGCCGCCGCGTAGACGGCGCCCGTCGAGAGCTGCGCCTGCGCCGGCAGCACCAGCAGCTCGAGCGTCGGCAGCGGGTCCGGCAGCGCCGTCAGCAGCTCCCCCGCCCCGCGCGCCAGCCAGCGCCCCGGCCTGACCTGGGCCGGCACGTCCGCGCCAAGCGCCCCGCCCAGCTCGCGCAGCAGCGCCTCGTCGCCCAGCCCCGAAGCGCGATGCGCCAGGCGTAGCGCCGCCGCCGCGTCCGCCGAGCCGCCGCCCAGACCAGCCGCGACGGGTATCCGCTTCTCGACGGTCAACCGCAGCGGCGGCGCCCCCCAGCCCGTGGCCTCGCGAAAGGCCGCCAGCGCCCGCCATGCCAGGTTCTCCTCCGCGGGCCCCGGCAGGCCGGGACAGTCGAGCTGGTCCTGCTCGGCGCCGTCCGGCGCCGGCGACAGCGTCAGCTCGTCCGCGAGCGAGATCGACTGCATCACGCTCACCAGCTCGTGGCGGCCGTCCTGTGGCCGCGTCGGCCCCAGGAACAGGCCGAGGTTCACCTTCGCCGGCGCCAGCGCGCGGTAGGACGGGCCGCTCACGGCAGGCCCAGCTCGCTCGCCAGCGCGCGGAACTGCTCCGGCGCCAGGCGCTCGGCGCGCACGTCGGCCGGCAGGCCCAGCGCCAGCAGCGCCGCCCGCACCTGCTCGCGCTCGCGGGGGACGTTCCCCGCCAGCGCCAGCGAGCCCACCAGCGTCTTGCGCCGGTGGGCGAAGGCGTCGCGCACCAGCGCACGCAGCTCGCGCGCCGTCGCCTCCGCCTCGCGGCGCACGAGCAGCAGCAGCACCGAATCGACGTTCGGCACCGGCTGGAAGACGTTGCGCGAGATCGCACGCGCCACCCGCACCTCGCAGGAGAGCTGCGCCAGCACCGACGGGTTCCCGTATGCCGGGGTGCCAGGCGCCGCCGCGAAGCGCTCGCCCACCTCGCGCTGCACCATCGCCACCCAGCGCGTCATCCGCGGGTAGGCCTCGATCGTGCGCAGGATCGCCCCCGCCGCGATGCCGTAGGGCAGGTTCGCCACGAGCTTCGTCGGCGAGGGTCGCAGCGAGCCCAGCTCCACTTGCAGCGCGTCGCCCCAGTGGACCGTTACATTCGCGAACGGCGCCGTCGCGTCGATCAGCGCCTCGCGCAGCCGCTCGTCCAGCTCGATCACGTGCAGGTGCCCCACCCGCGGCGCCAGGTGCTCCGAGAGCACGCCCAGGCCGCCGCCGATCTCCAGCACCACGTCGTCGGGCTCCAGCTCCGCCAGGCCCTCGATCACGCCGAGGATGTTCGAGTCGACCAGGAAGTTCTGCCCCAGCTCGCGGTTCGGGCGCACGCCGAAGCGCCGCATCCGCCGCAGGCTCGGCTGGCCCGCCGCCGGCTCGGAACCCGCCTCCGGCGCCGATCCCGCGACTGGCTCCGGCCTGCCGGGCGCGTCCGCCACCCGCGCGCTCACCAGCCGAAGACGCGGGCCGCGTTGCGCTCGACCGCCGCGTCGAGCTGGGCCACCGGGACGCCGCGCTGCTCGGCCAGGAAGGCCAGCGTGTGCGCCACGAACGCCGGCTGGTTGCGCTCCTTGCGCACGGCCTGCGGCGTCAGGTACGGGGCGTCGGTCTCGACCAGCAGCCGCTCCTCCGGCACGAGCCTCGCCGCCTCCGCGAGGTCCGTGGCGCTCTTGTAGGTGACGTTCCCCGCGAAGGAGATCTCATAGCCGCGCTCCAGGCACTCCCCCAGCCGGTCGGGCATCGAGAAGCAGTGCATCACCACGCGCACCCCCTCCGCTTCGGCGGCGAGCTGATCGAGCGTCGGCTGCTCGGCCGCGCGGGTGTGGATCACCAGCGGCTTGCCGGTCTCGCGCGCGAGACCGATCTGCGCCGCGAACGCGCGCCCCTGATCCTCGCGCGGCGGCGCGCTGTCGCGGTAGAAGTCCAGCCCCGTCTCGCCGATCGCCAGGCAGCGCTCGTGCGCCGCGAGCGCCTGCAGCTCCGCGAGGTCCGCCCCGTTGAAGCCCTTCGCCGCGTTCGGGTGGCGGCCGATCGCCGCATAGACCTGGGGAAACGCCTCCGCGGCCGCCAGCGCCGCGCGGCAGGAGGCGCCGTCGATCCCCACCGTCAGGATCCGCGTCACGCCCGCCGCGTCCGCCGCCGCCACCAGCTCCGCGTCCGGCGGCTCGCACAGCTCCAGGTGCGTGTGCGAGTCGATCAAGCCGCCTGGTCCTTCGGGAACAGCGGCTGCAAGGGGTTCACGTGCTCGATCCCGCCCGTGCCGAGCGCCGCCCCCGCCAGGGACAGGCCCGGCGTGCCCAGCGCCGCGAGCAGCCGCTCGGTGCTGTCGGGCAGGTAGGGCCACAGCAGCACGGCCACGCTGCGAATCCCTTCGGCGAGCGTGCGCAGCACGAGGTCGAGCTGCGCCGCCTGCGCCTCGTCCTTCGCGAGCTTCCACGGCGCCTGCTCCTCGACGTAGCGGTTCAGCCGCCGCACCCGCTGCCAGATCTCCTCCAGCGCCAGCGTCAGCTCGGCGCGGTCGAGGCACTCCGAGACCCGCTCGGAGAGCCCCAGAAATTCCTCGCGCACCGCGGGGTCCACCTCGCCGGGCGCCAGCGTGCCCTCGCGGTAGCGCGAGATCATCGCGATCGTGCGGCTCGCCAGGTTGCCCAGGTCGTTCGCCAGCTCGCTCTCGTAGCGCGTCTCGAACGACGCCGTCGAGACCGACCCGTCCTGCCCGAAGGGCACCTCGCGCAGCAGGTAGAAGCGCAGCGCGTCCGCGCCGAAGCGCTCGATCACCTCGAACGGGTCGAGCACGTTGCCGAGCGACTTGCTCATCTTCTCGCCGTCCATCAGCAGGTAGCCGTGGACGAACACGTGCTCCGGGAGCTCCAGCTCCGCGGCCATCAACAGCGCCGGCCAGTAGACGGTGTGAAAGCGCAGGATGTCCTTCGCGATCAGGTGGTAGCTCGCGGGCCACAGCTCCTGGGTCAGGTCCTCCTCGCGCGCGTAGGAGAGCGCGCTGTAGTAGTTCAGGAGCGCGTCGAACCAGACGTAGAAGACGTGCTCTTCGTCCCACGGCACCGGCACGCCCCAATGCAGCTTGTGCCGCGTCAGCGGGACGTCGCGCAGCCCCGAGCGGATGAACGAGATCGCCTCGTTGTAACGGGTGCGCGGCGCGACGAAGTCCTCGCGCTCTGCGTACAGCGCCTCCAGGCGCTCCTGGAACGCCGACAGCTTGAAGAAGTAGCTGTCCTCCTGCTCGCGCGTCAGCTCGATGTGGTGGATCGGGCAGCGGTTGCCCTCGTCGATTTCGTTCTCCGGCTTGAAGTCCGCGCAGCGCGGGCAGTACCAGCCTTCGTAGGTGCCCTCGTAGACGAAGCCGTTCTCGCGCACCTGCGTCAGCACCTCCTGCACCTTCGCCATGTGCTGCGGGTCCGTCGTGCGGATGAAGAAGTCGTTGCTGGCCTCGATCTGCGGCGCCAGCGCCTTGAAGCGCTCGGCGTTGCGATCCGCCAGCTCCTGCGGGGAGACGCCCAGCGCGTGGGCGGCGTCCGCCACGGGCTCGCCGTGCTCGTCGGTGCCCGTCAGGAAGAACACCTCTTCGCCGCGCTGGCGGTGATGGCGCGCCATCACGTCCGCGGCGATCGTCGTGTAGGCGTGGCCCAGGTGCGGCGCCGCGTTCACGTAGTAGATGGGGGTCGTGACGTAGAAGGACATCCGCGCTCAGGCTACTGGCCGCTTGGGTTGCCGCCCCGGCCCGGCCCCGGCTGCGTCAGGCCGCGATACAGCTCGTTCGCGCCGAGGCCCGTCAGCTTCGCCAGCGCGCTCGCCGCCGGCCGGGCGCGGGCGCCGGCGTCGACCAGCTCGCGCAGCGCCACCAGCGCGTCCTGGAGCGCGATCCCCCCGGACCCGGCCGGGGCGCCGACCACCAGCACGATCTCGCCGCGCGCCGGCGCCGCCGCGAAGTGCTCCGCCAGCTCGGCGGCGCCGCCGCGCCGCACTTCCTCGTGCAGCTTCGTCAGCTCGCGGCAGACCGCAACCGGGCGCCCGGGGTCGAGCGCCGCCAGCGTCGCCAGCGTCGCGGCGAGCCGTCGCGGCGACTCGAACGCCACGAGCGTCTGCTCCGCCTGCCCCAGCAGGCGCTCCAGCTCGCCGCGCTTGCGCGGCAGAAAGCCCGCGAAGCACCAGCGCTCCGCCGGCAGCCCCGAGGCCACGAGCGCCGTGATCACCGCGCTGGCCCCCGGCAGCACCTCGACGGGCAGGCCCGCCGCCAGGCACTCCTGCACCAGCGCGAAGCCGGGATCGGACACGAGCGGGGTGCCGGCGTCGGAGACCAGCGCCACCGTGGCGCCCGCGCCGATCCGCTCCGCCAGCTCCCGCGCGCGCGAGCGTTCGTTGTGCTCGTGCAGGCTCGCGAGCCGCGCACGGATCTCGTGGCGCTCCAGCAGCACGCGCGTGTGGCGCGTGTCCTCGCAGGCGATCAGGTCCGCCTCGCGCAGCGCCTGCAGCACCCGCAACGTGACGTCGCCCAGGTTGCCGATCGGCGTCGGGCAGAGGAGCAGCCGTCCGCCGGCAACCTCCGCGGGGGTCATGTGGCAAATATAGGGTCCAGGCGATGTCCCCCGAGCAAGACCCCCGGCGGCGCACGCCGAGGCGTCCGGCCTCGCCGCGCGCGCCCGACCCCGCCCCGGGCGCAAGCCCGCCCGCGGGCGCCCCGCCGCCGAGCTACACGCGCTACCGCTCGCGGCCACGGCCGCTCAAACGGGGCGGCCGCGAAGACGGCTCGCCCCCCGGCTCGCTCCCGCCTGGCACCGGGGCGCGCCGGCCATGGCGCGAGCGGGTCACGACCAAACGCGTGATCCTCGCCTTGATCGGGCTGGCGATCGGCTGGCTGTTGCTGTCGGCGGTGCTGTTCCTGCTCAGCTCGGCGTTCGAGCGCACCGCGCCCCCGAAGGACGTCGCCGGCGTGCTGGACCCCGCGGGCTTCCCGCTCACCTCCGCGAACAACATCCTGGTGCTCGGCTCCGACCGCCGCCCGAAGGGCAGCAGGGAACCCGGCGCGAACACCTCCGGTCCCAGCCGCTCGGACTCGATCATGCTGATGCGGATCGGCGGCGGCGCCAACGCGCGCCTCTCGATCCCGCGCGACACCGTGCTCGAAATCCCGGGGCACGGCTTGCAGAAGATCAACGCCGCCTACGCCTTCGGCGGGCCGGCGCTGTCGATCTCGGTGATCAAGAACTACCTTGGCATCCCGATCAACCACATCGTCGAAGTCAACTTCGAAGACTTCCCGCAGCTGATCGACGCGATGGGCGGCGTCGACTACACCGGCGGCTGCGTCGTCTCGCGGATCGACGGCGGCTTTCGCAACGGCGGCTACACCCTGCGCCTGGCGAAGGGCACGCACCACCTCGACGGCAAGCAGGCGCTGGCGCTGGCGCGCACGCGCGAGAACCTCTGCCACCCCAACGAGACCGATTTGCAGCGCGAGGAACACCAGCAGGCGCTGTTCACCGCGATGAAGGACCGGCTGCTGTCCCCGTCGAGCTTCTTCCGCCTGCCGCTGATCGCCTGGAACGCGCCGCCCGCGATCATCTCCGACATGAGCGGCCCCACGCTGCTGGGGCTGTTCGGCGCGATGGCCACCTCCGGGACGCCGCCCACCCGCGTGCTGAAGCCCGAAGGCGTCGAGACCCTCGCCGACGGCGAGATCGGGCTGCGCGTCTCAGACGCCGAGCGCCGGGCCGCGGTGGCCCGCTTCATGAAAGGCTGAGCTCAGGCCTTCTTCGCCGCGGGCTTGGCGTCTTTGGACTTGCCCGAGTCCTTCGTGCTCTTCTCGGCTTTCGCCCCCTCGCCCGAGGAGGAGTCCTTCCCGGAGGATGAGTCTTTCCCGGAAGAGGAGTCTTTGCCGGAGTCGTCCTTCTTGCCCTCCGCCGCCGCCGCGGTCTCGCGCTGGCGCTTGCGGGTGCCGTAGTCGGTGTTGTAGAAGCCCTTGCCCTTGAAGTGGACCGCCGGCGGGTGCAGGACGCGTTCGACGGGGACGCCCGTGTCGGGGTCGACCTTCAGCGGATCGTCGCTGAACGCCTGCTGAAGCTCGAAGGTGGTGCCGTCGGGGCGGCGGTACTCGTAGATCGGCATGCCGTCAAGCTAGTCGGTCAGCAGCGCGCGCACCGCGACGATGCCGGCCTGCACCGTCTCGCCGAAGTCGCGCTTGGGCTCCGCCAGCATCCGCAGCGCGAGACCGTCCGCGAGCGAGAACAGCACGTCGGCCACGGCGTCGGGCTCGGCGTGCAGTTGCAGGATGCCCTCGCCCTGCGCCTGCGCGAGCATCGCCGCCACCTGGCCGCGCATGCGGCGCATCAGCCCCGCGTACTCCGTGGCGATGTCCTCGTTGCGGCGCGAGAGCGTGAACAGCTCGAAGATCAGCGTCACCAGCTCGGGTTCCTCGTGGACGGTCTCCTGCAGGTTCTGGGCCATCAGCGCGATGAAGTCCTCCGCCGTCTGCGCCGTCGCCAGCCGCCGCTCCAGCAGCTCCATGCGCAGCTCGCAGTCGCGCCGCACCGCCTCGACCAGCAACTGCTCCTTCGTGCCGAAGTAGTAGTGCAGCAGGCCGCGCGAGACGCCCGCCTCGCGTGAGACGTGGTCGAACGTCGAGCCCGCGGTGCCGCGCAGCGCGACGCTGCGCCGCATCGCCTCCACGATCCGCTGCGCCTTCTCCCCCGTCAGCGAGCGCCCGCCGGAGCCCGCGCCCGCAGCCCCGGCAGGTTCAGCGGTCGCGGAGCCCCGCTCCGCGACCCCATCCTCGACAGTTACATCTACCGCTGCACTCATCCCTGTAGCGCAGAGGGCTTTCTACGCCGCGGGCGCGCCGGCCGGCGCGGGCTCCGCGGGAGCGGTGGTCGAGCTGTAGTCGAACTCCTCCTCGGCCCCGAACAGCAGGTCGAGCACCTTCGAGCGCAGCCCCTCGCTCAGCGCGACCGCCAGCGCCGCGCCGACCACGACCAGCAGCAGCGTGCGGCCGAAGCCACCGCTGCGCTTGCGCTTCGGCTCCTCGCGCAGGGAACCGGAAGCGTCGCGCAGCGCCTCCGCGGCCTCCTTCAGCTCGCGCTGGAGCTTCTTGTCCTCGAACAGCGCCTGCGTCGCGGGCTTGCCGTTCGTCATGCGCCCGTACGCGCTGCGGGCGGCGCCGTAAGCGGTCACGAGGGAGCCACGCAGCTCCTCGTCTTCGAGCAGACGCTGCAGGTAGCGGTTGCGCTGCGCGGCTCGCGCAGCCTCACCGGCCTTGTTGATCCTGTCCTTCGCTGCCATCGCGGAACCTCGCCTTTGCAGAAGCTTGCAGGGTCGTTGTGCCAAATATACCCCGACACGGGGGCTCGATAGCGGCGGGTGGACATGCGAGGCTTGCGCACATGCCGTCCTTCGAAGCCACCGTCACCGTGCTCGGGCTGCTGCTGATGCTCGGGGCGCTGGCCTCCGGGCTCGCGCGCCGCTCGGTGCTCTCGCTCGCGGCGCTGTTCGTGCTCGCGGGCTTCCTGCTCGGCAACGGCGGCTTCGGCTGGATCGACTTCCGCGCACGTTCCAGCTTCGTCGAGGACCTCGCCTTCGCGGCGCTGATCGTGATCCTGTTCCGCGACGGGCTGGAGGTCGACGGCGAGACCCTGCAGCAGACCTGGCGCCTGCCGCTGCGCAAGCTCGTGCTCGCGATGCCGCTCACCAGCGCGATCGTCGCCGCCGCGACGCACCTCTTGATCGGCCTCCCCTGGACGGAGTCGTTCCTGCTGGGGGCGCTGCTCGCCCCCACGGACCCCGTGCTCACCTCGAGCATCGTCACCAACCCGCGCGTGCCCCGCATCGTCCGCAACTCGCTGAACCTCGAGTCCGGCCTCAACGACGGCCTCGCGCTGCCCGCGGTGCTCGCCTTCACCGCCGCGCTCGAAGTCGGCAACGACGACTTCGTCTGGTGGCGCTTCGTGCTCCAGGACGTCGGCCTGGGGCTCCTCTACGGCGTCGCCTGCGGCTGGATCGCCTCGCTGCTGATGCCGCGCCGGGGCAGCATGCCCGCGTCGCTGTCGATCCCCGTGCACCAGAAGTCGCTGTTCGCGCTCGGCGCCGCCTTCGCCACCTACGGCGTCACCGTCCTCTCGCCGAAAGGCAACGGCTTCATCGCCGTGTTCGTCGCCGCGATCGTGCTCGGCATCCGCCGCCCCGACGCGCGCGCCCACTTCGAGCGCAACGCCGAGGAGATCGTCGAGATCGTCAAGCTCGGGATCTTCTTCGTGTTCGGCTCGCTGCTGACGTGGCACGCCTTCACCCGCGAGGGCTGGGCCGCCGTCGGGCTCGTCGCGATCGTCTTCTTTATCGCGCGGCCGCTCGCCGTCTGGCTGTCGCTCGCCGGAACCCGCACCGACGCCGCCACGAGGTTGTTCATGGGCTGGTTCGGCCCCAAGGGCGTCGCCTCGATGACCTTCGCCCTGATCGTGCTCGACCGCTCCGTCACCGACGGCCAGCGGATCTTCGACCTCACCGCGCTCGTCGTCTTCTGCTCGATCATCCTGCACGGCCTCACCGACACGCCCGGCGCCAACTGGATCGCGCGGCGCAACGAACGGCGGGCCGGCGGCTGACTCAGGCACGGCAACCGGCCGCCGCAGCGCCCCGGTCGACCGCTACGCGTGCAGCGCCGCCTGCTCCTGCGCCGTGGGGAACGACCACGCGGCGCGCGTGCGCCGGTCCTGGCGGAAGACGAAGCGCAGCTGCTGCGGCGGGCGCAGTTGCGCCTCGTTGGGACGGAAGGTCGCGCAGGGCTCGGGCAGGTCAAGCGCACAGAGCAGGTTGCAGCGGAAGAAGCATTCGTCGCAGCTGACCTTTTTCGTCGCGCGCTTGCTCGTCCCACGCTTGACCTGCGTTGCACTTGCCACCAACTGCCTCCCACCATCGCTCGGTTTTCGAAACGGACGGCGAGGATCAAAGCATCGCGAGCGGCCCGCGTCACGCGGCCACTTCGCAAATCGCAGACAAAATCAGTGACTGCCCGTAAAGAGCCAGAAACGAGTCACTTGGATGTGACAATCCCGGCAACCGCCCTGCACTTTGCGGACGAATCCCGGGGTCACGGCGCCGCGCCCGCCATCATGTGGGCGGATGCGCGTTCTCCTCACCGGCGCCAGCGGCTACATCGGCGGGCTGCTGCTCCCGCGCCTGCAAGCCCAGCGCCACGAGCTGCGGGCGCTCGCGCGCGACCCCACGCGGGTGCACGCGGAGGTGCCGGTGATCCGCGGCGACCTCGTCACTGGTGAAGGCCTCGACCGGGCATTGGACGGGGTCGAGGTCGCCTACTACCTGGTCCATTCGATGGAGCGCGCCGGAAACGGGGAGGCCCCCTTCCAGGAGCGCGAGCGGATCGCCGCGGAGCGCTTCGCCGAGGCGGCCGCGGCGAACGGGGTGAAGCGGATCGTCTATCTCGGCGGCCTGCTCGGGCGCGACGAGGACCCGGAGACTTCACCATCCCGCTCGCGCTCATCCTCGCGTTCCCGCTCGCGCTCATCCTCGCGTTCGCGTTCCCGTTCGCGGCATCTGGCCAGCCGCGAGCAGGTGGAGCACCTGCTGCTGGAGGCGGTCCCCGATTCGGTGGCGCTGCGCGCCTCGATCGTGATCGGCGCGCGCTCGCGTTCGTTTCGCCTGCTGGTGCACCTGGTCGAGCGCATGCGCGTGCTGGCGCTGCCGAGCTGGCGGCGGTTTCGCACGCAGCCGATCGACGAGCGGGACGTCGTGGAGATGCTGCTCGCGGCGGCGGACGCCGACATCGGCGGCCGCTCGCTCGACGTCGGCGGACCCGACGTGCTGTCCTACGGAGAGATGATCGAGCGGATCGCCGATCTGATGATGGTGCACCGTCCGGCGCTGGGGCTCGGCGTCAGCGTCACCGCTTTCACCGCGAGGTTCGCGGCCGCGATCGCCGGCGAGGACCCCGACCTCGTCGTGCCGCTGATGGAGAGCCTCTCCGGCGACCTGCTGCCCGCGGAGGACCACGCCGCGGAGCTGCTCGACGTCCACCTGCACTCCTTCGACGCCGCGGTGGAACACGCGCTTGGTGAGTGGGAAGCCACCGAGCGGCTGGCGGCGCGCTGACTTTCATGACTTTCTCACCATCATCTCCGAGCCCCGGACGTCGATGAGCGTCGTCACCGCATCCACCGTGATCGCCGCACCGCGCGAGCGGGTGTGGGAGGTGGTGATGGACCCCAACCGCCTGCGCGATTGGGTGACGATTCACCGCAAGCTCGTGCACGCCGACGACGGCGCTCCCCGCGTCGGCTTCCAGATGGACCAGCAGATACACCTGCGTGGCGTCAGCCTCGAGGTGCACTGGCGCCTGGCGGAGTGCGAGCCCGGCGCCCGCGCCGTGTGGGAGGGGCGTGGGCCCGCGCGCTCGCGCGCCCGTACCGAATATGCCTTGAGCGACCGGGACGGCGACACCCGATTCGATTACCGCAACGAGTTTCAGCCACCGCTCGGCCCGATCGGCGCTTTGGTCAGTCGTGCACTCGTCGGCGGCATGCCGGAGCGTGAGGCAAAGAGCACCTTGGAGCGACTACGCACATATGTGGAGTCGTGAGGCAACTTGCGAATTGCCTGTAAAAACCCAGTAAGGTGAGCCGTAACCTGACGCTTCCAAAGCGGTAGTGATGCTTTGGAACGTTGACTGTTGGCGAGCAAAGAGGAATTACAACTGTGACCGACTTCCTTGACGAGAAGCGCAACGAGATCACCGCGCGGCTGAAGGAGCTGAAGCCGCTGGTCGACGAGTACAACCGCCTCGAGGCAGCAGCCTCGGCGCTGGAGGGTGTCGGTGGCACGGCCGCGACCACAACCGCTCCCCGCCGTCGTGGGCCCGGTCGCCCACGTGGCTCGGCGAACCGCAAAGGCGCGGCGGTTGCGGCGCCCGCGAAAGCGGGACGTAAAAAAGCCGGCAGGCCCGCGGGACGCACGACCGCGCGTCGCGCAGGCCGCCGCAAAGGCAGCGGCACCCGCGCCGCGGAGGCGTTGTCCTTCGTGCAGGGTCAGCCCGGCATCACGATTCCCGAGCTGGCCGCGAAGATGGGGATCAAGCAGAACTACCTGTACCGGGTCCTCCCCGGCCTCGAGCAGGAAAACAAGGTGACGAAGCAGGGCCGCGGCTGGCACCCGAAGGGCTAGTCTCGGCGCCCCTGGCGGCGTCCTCAGTCGCTTGTGTGCGACTCGCACACGGCGCTCCCTGCGTCCTTGCCAGGAACACCGATCCTTCGCCCTTGGCCTCGGATTGCACTTGACATAAGCCCCGGCAGGCGGTTTCTCGCGGGAATTAATTCTGGATAAAGAAAGGGCGCGGTCGTGTGGACCGCGCCCTCTCTTTTGAAACGAACGAAGCGGAACGAACGAGGGCTAGATCAGCCCCTGCTCTTTGACGGTGTCGCGCTCCTCGGTGAGCTCCAGCACCGAAGCGTCGATCTTCTCTTTCGAGAAGGCGTCGAGATCGATGCCCTCGACGATCTTGTACTCGCCGCCCTCGCAGGTGCAGGGGAAGCCGCAGATGAGCCCCTCGGCGATCCCGTAGGAGCCGTCGGAGGGAACGCCCATCGAGACCCAACCGCCGCCGGTGCCTTTGACCCAGTCGCTGACGTGGTCGATCGCGGCGCTGGCGGCGGATGCGGCGCTGGAGGCGCCGCGCGCCTCGATGATCGCCGCGCCGCGTTTGCCGACGTTGGGGAGGAAGTCGTTTTCGATCCAGGCCTGGTCGTCGACGACGCCGGCGGCCAGCTGGCCTTTGACCTGGGCGTGGAACAGGTCGGGGTACATCGTGGGCGAGTGGTTGCCCCACACCCCCATCTGTGTGACGTCGGTGACGGCGCACTCGACCTTGCTGGAAAGCTGCGCGATCGCGCGGTTGTGGTCGAGACGCATCATCGAGGTGAAACGCTCGCGCGGGATGTCGGGCGCGTTGTTCATCGCGATCAGGCAGTTCGTGTTGGCTGGGTTGCCGACGACGAGTACCTTCACGTCGGCGGCGGCCTTCGCGTTCAGGGCCTTGCCCTGGCCGGTGAAGATCTTGCCGTTCTCGGACAGCAGCTCGGCGCGCTCCATGCCTTTCGTGCGCGGGCGCGAGCCGACGAGCAGGGCGACGTTCACCCCGTCGAACCCGTCCTCGGGGTTGTCGTGCAGGTCGAGGTTCGCCAGCAGCGGGAAGGCGCAGTCGACGAGCTCCATCGCCACGCCCTCCAGCGCGCCCATCGCGGGCGGGATCTCCAGCAGGCGCAGGTCCACGGGCCGGTCGGGGCCGAGCAGCTGGCCGCTGGCGATGCGGAACACGAGGCTGTAGCCGATCTGACCGGCCGCACCGGTGACGGTGACACGTACGGGATTACTCACTAGTCATCTCCTGCTCGATATTTGCGGTTTGCTTGCTCGACGGCGAGGTCAGGCCATCGCCGTTTTCAAGTTCTCGTCAATGGAGGAAAGGAACTCCTCGGTGGTCTGCCACGCCTGGTCGGGACCGACGAGCAAAGCGAGATCCTTGGTCATCTTGCCCTCTTCCACCGTCTGCACACAGACGCGCTCGAGCGTCTGCGCGAACTTGCTGACCTCGGGCGTCTCGTCCATCCGCCCGCGGGCCTCGAGCCCCCGCGTCCAGGCGAAGATCGAGGCGATGGGGTTGGTGGAGGTGGGCTTGCCCTGCTGGTGCAGGCGGTAGTGACGGGTGACGGTGCCGTGCGCGGCCTCGGCCTCGACGGTTTTGCCGTCGGCGGTCATCAGCACGCTGGTCATCAACCCGAGCGAGCCGAAGCCCTGGGCGACGGTGTCGGACTGCACGTCGCCGTCGTAGTTCTTGCAGGCCCACACGTAGCCCCCCTCCCACTTCAGGGCGGCGGCGACCATGTCGTCGATCAGGCGGTGTTCGTAGGTGATCCCGGCGGCGTCGAAGTCGGTCTTGAACTCGGCTTGGTAGACCTCTTCGAAGATGTCTTTGAAGCGCCCGTCGTAGCGCTTGAGAATCGTGTTCTTGGTGGAGAGGTAGACGGGGTAGCGACGCTCGAGGCCGTAGCGCATCGAGGCGCGGGCGAAGTCGCGGATCGAGTCGTCGAGGTTGTACATCGCCATGGCGATCCCGCCGCCGGGAAAGTCGTACACGTCGAGCTCGATCGGCTCCGAGCCGTCCTTGGGGGTGTAGGTGAGCGTGAGCGAACCCTCGCCGGGGACGACGAGGTCGGTGGCGCGGTACTGGTCGCCGAAGGCGTGGCGGCCGATGACGATCGGCTTCGTCCACCCCGGCACGAGCCGCGGCACGTTCGAGATGACGATCGGCTCGCGGAAGATGACGCCGCCAAGGATGTTGCGGATGGTGCCGTTGGGCGAGCGGTACATCTCCTTCAGCCCGAACTCCTGCACGCGCGCCTCGTCGGGCGTGATCGTGGCGCACTTCACCCCCACCCCGTGACGCTTGATCGCTTCGGCGGCCTCGACGGTGATCCGATCTTCACTCGCGTCGCGGCTCTCGATCCCGAGGTCGAAGTACTCCAGCTCGACGTCGAGATAGGGAAGGATCAGCTTGTCCTTGATGAACGACCAGATGATCCGCGTCATCTCGTCGCCATCGAGGTCAACGACGGGGTTCTTCACCTTGATCTTGGCCATGACTCGTCCTCGAAGCAGTTGTGGGCGTTGGGGCGCCGATGCTATCGACAGGATTGATAAAGGCTCCGCTCCCGCGGAGCCTGATCGGGTCGGCTGGTGCGCTCAGCCGTTCCAGCTGGCCTGCGAGCCGTGCGCGACGAGCACGGTCGAGCGGCCGCCGGCGAACGGGACGGTCGCGACGCGACCTTCGGAGGCGGGGCCGTCGACGCCGCCTTCGTTGACGAGCACGGTGGCGCCGTCGGTGGAGAGCCCCGCGGCCTGCAGCGGCAGGCGCGCGCCCTTCGGGGTCAGGCGGCGCGCGCGCCCGGAGGGGATCTGCACGGCCCAGGCTTCGCTGGTGTCCTGCCCGACGAACTGCGCCAGCAGCTTGCTGCCGTCGGCGGAGAAGGCGACCGGAATCAGCCCCGAGACGAGCGAGCGGGGGCGGGTCCGGGTGAGCTGGCGCGCGCGCGAGCTGTTCGTGGGGCGCACCCATAGCTGGTAGACGGGCGCGTCCTCGCGGCGCAGGCGCTCGCGGGAGTAGACGATCCGGCCGGGACCCCACAGCGGGAACAGGCTGCGCCCGTCGCGCGTCAGCGCGGTCGTGCCGGAGCCGTCGGGCTTGGCGCGGAAGATGTTCACCTTCGCGGTCAGCGACTGCGAGCGCGCGAGGCCGTAGACGAGTTCGTCGCTGGCGTTCGGGGCGAAGCTCGCGCCGAACAGCTGCCCGTGGGCGATCACGCTGAGCTTGTTCGACTGCGTGTCGAGGATCGCGAGGCCCGAGAGCTGCGCGGAGTTCTTCAGCGCGGTGGACTGCACGTCGACGGCGAGGTAGCGGCCGTCGGCCGACCACCCGAGCGGCTGCGCGGTTTCGCCCTTCAGGTTCAGAAACGTCAGCGGCGCGGTGCCGCTGGTGGAGTAGACCCCCAGCGCGGGGCCGGATTCGCCGGTGCCGGTGCCGAACAGCGAGACGGCGACCTGCTGCCCGCTGGGCGAGATCTGCGGCGAGAAGCCCTGCCCGAGGCTCGTCCGCTGCGAGCCGTCGCTGCGCATCGTCCAGACGAGCGCGGGCGAGGCCCCGGACTGCGTCACGTAGGCGATCGTCGGTGGCTGCGCGGGGGCCGGGGCGAGCGATGGCGCGGCGGCGGCCCCGGAGGCCAACGCCAACCCGAGGGCGATCGCGGAGGCGAACGCCCCGCGCCTGAACCGGCCGCTCACCCCCGAAAGCATTGGCGCAGCGTAGCGGGCGCCGCGGACCGGACGGCCCACACGCGCGCGTTGCCGAGGTCTAGACTGTCCGCATGGCCAGTACGCTGCCGCCGGCGGTCGTTGGGGACGCTCCCTGGAGGACGCACACCGTCCTGAACCAGCCGCCGCCGCTGGAAGGCGTTGACGTGTTCGAGAGCAACACGCCGCTGGTGGAGGCGACCGAGCGCGAGGGCGCGGGCTGGGTGCGCGAGCGCGCTTCGGCCCTGGGCAGGCTGATCGGCGGCGAGCCCCAGCAGCAGTGGGGCCGGCTGGCGAACGAGAACAAGCCGGTCCTGCGCACGTTCGACCGCTTCGGCGACCGCATCGACGAGGTGGAGTTTCACCCCGCCTGGCACCAGCTGATGCGGATGGGCGTGGAGCAGGAGCTGCACTCGCTGCCGTGGACGAGCCAGGAACCCTCGCCGCACACGGCGCGGGCCGCGCTGTACATGACGGCGATGCAGGCGGAGGCGGGCTTCTGCTGCCCGATCACGATGACGTTCGCGGTGATCCCCGCCCTGCGCGCGCAGCCGGAGCTGGCGGCGGAATGGGAGCCGCTGCTGATGTCGCGCAGCTACGACGGCCGCCTGATCCCCGCCGCCGAGAAGGGCAGCGCGATCTCGGGGATGGCGATGACCGAGAAGCAGGGCGGCTCGGACGTGCGGGCGAACACGACCGTGGCGACCCCTCTGAACGGCGGCGGCGCGGGCGCGGAGTACGAGATCGTGGGGCACAAGTGGTTCTGCTCGGCGCCGATGTCCGACATGTTCCTGGTGCTGGCGCAGACGGCGGAGGGGGTCTCGTGCTTCCTGCTGCCGCGGATCCTCCCGGACGGCAGCCGCAACGCCTTCCACATCCAGCGCCTGAAGGACAAGCTGGGCAACCACTCGAATGCCTCCAGCGAGGTCGAGTTCCACGGCGCCTGGGCGCGGATGGTGGGCGAGCCGGGCCGCGGCGTGCCGACGATCATCGAGATGGTGGGCCACACGCGCCTGGACTGCGTGATCGGCGCGGCGGCGGGGATGCGCACGGGCGTGGCGAACGCCACGCACCACGCCTCGCACCGCAGCGCGTTCGGCAGGACGCTGATCGACCAGCCGCTGATGCGCAACGTGTTGGCCGACCTGTGCGTCGAGGCCGAGGCGACGACGGCGCTGGCGATGCGCCTCGCGCGCGCCTACGACGAAGCACAGGCGGACGCGGACGCCGGCGAGAACGACACCGACGCCCAGCTGTTCAAGCGCCTGGCGACGGCGGTGGGCAAGTACTGGAGCTGCAAGCGCGCCCCGAACCACGCCTTCGAGGCGCTGGAGTGCCACGGCGGCAACGGCTACGTCGAGGAGTCGGGGATGCCGCGCCTGTACCGCGAGGCGCCGCTGGCCTCGATCTGGGAGGGCTCCGGCAACGTGATGAGCCTCGACGTCCTGCGGGCGCTGACGCGCTCGCCGCGCTCGCTGGAGGTGTTCCTGCACGAGGTCGAGCAGGCGAACGGGGCCGACGCGCGGCTCGACGCCCGGGTCGAGGGCCTGAAGCGCCGGTTCGCGGACCCGGCGACGCTTGAGGAACGGGCGCGCCGCGTCGTGGAAGACATGGCCCTCTGCCTGGAGGGCTCGCTGCTGGTGCGCCACGCGCCGGCGGCGGTGGCGGACGCCTTCTGCGCCTCGCGCCTGGCGGGCGAGGGCGGGCTCGAGTACGGCACGCTGCCGGCGGGCAGCGACTTCGGCGCGATCATCGAGCGCGCGCTGCCGGACGTAGACCGCTGAGCCGACCGCGAGTTCCGGCCCAACGGCGGCCTACCATTTAGGTAGATGAGGCCGCGTACGAACTTCCAGCTCGCCCGCGTGTTCGGCATCCGCATCGGTGTCGGCGTGAGCTGGTTCGTGGTCCTCTTCCTCTTCATCATCGTGATCACCCCGGTGTTCCACGAACAGCTGGGGGGATCGCGCACGACGGCCTACCTCGTCGCGGTGGCCTCGGTGCTGTCGTTCTTCGCCTCGCTGGTCCTGCACGAGTTGGGGCACGCGTTCGCGGCGCGCCGCAGCGGCCTGCAGGTGGCGGGCATCGACCTCTGGGCGCTCGGCGGGATCACCCGCACGGAGGAGTCGAAAGACCCCGGGACGGAGTTCCGGGTCGCGGCGGCGGGGCCGGCGGTGACGCTGCTGGTGATCGGCGCGAGCATCCTCGCGGGCGTGCTGCTCTCCCACGACGGGACGTTCTTCGACGTGGCGCTGGGCAAAGACGTCGCGCTCGCCCCCACCCCGGCGCTCGTGTGGCTGAGCTGGCTGACCTCGATCAACGTGCTGGTGCTGGTGTTCAACCTCGTGCCGGCGTTCCCGCTGGACGGCGGCCGGATCGCGCACGCGGCGATCTGGTGGCGCACGGGCGACCGCAACCGCGCGACGCACGCGACGGGACGCGCGGGCCAGGGCTTCGCGCTGCTGCTGGGGGCGCTCGGGCTGTTCTGGCTGGCGAGCGGCGTGAGCACGGCGGGCCTGTGGTTCCTGCTGCTCGCCTACATGCTCTACCAGTCGGCGGGCGCGGCGGTGGTTCAGGGCGTGCTGGCGAAGCGCATCCAGAGCATCACGGTCGCGGACATCATGGACCGCGAGCCGGTGACGATTCCCGCGAGCGCGACGCTGCTGGACGCCCACGAGCAGTTCTTCACCCGCTACCACTGGCCATGGTTCGCGGTGGTCGACCCGGGTCATCACTTCCTCGGGGTCGTGGCGGCCTCGCGCGTGGACGCGGAGATCTCGGCGGGGCGCCCGGCGCTGCCGGTGGTCGACGTGCTGGAGCAGGACATGCAGGTGCGGATCGACGAGGGCGAGCCGCTGGAGAAGCTGCTGGGCTCGGAGGGCCTGGGACGCCTGGGCGCGATGGTGGCGGTCGATCGCGAGGGCGTGCTCCAGGGCGTGGTGACGCTGGCCGAGGTACGCAAAGCGCTGCAAGTGGCGAGCTGAGGTGGGGGCGGTCGCAGAGGGCCCGCGCGCCCCGGCGTTATAGAGTCCTGCCCGCAGCAACCCCCTTCTCCCCCAGCAGCCGACCTCAAAGAGCCATGCCAGCACACGACGTATTGATCATCGGGGCCGGTCTCGCGGGCCAGCGCGCGGCGCTTGCCGCCGCCCAGGACGGCGCGAGCGTGGCGATCATGAGCAAGGTCCACCCGGTCCGCTCGCACTCGGTCGCGGCGGCGGGCGGGATCAACGCGGCGATCAGCGTCGACGACGACTGGCACTCGCACGCCTACGACACGGTCAAGGGCTCGGACTTCCTGGGCGACCAGGACGCGATCGAAGTGATGTGCTCGGAGGCGCCGGGCGAGGTGATGCACCTGGAGCACATGGGCGTGACCTTCCACCGCAACGACAAGGGCGAGATGGACCTGCGCGCGTTCGGGGGCGCCTCGATGAAGCGCACGGCCTACGTGGCGGACATCACGGGCCAGGCGCTCCTGCACGTGCTCTACGAGCAGCTGATGAAGCACCACGAGACGGTCGAGCGCTTCGAGGAGTGGTTCACGACCTCGCTCCTGCAGGACGAGCAGGGGCGCTGCTGCGGCGTGATCGCACGCGACATTCGCTCCGGGCGGATGGAGGCGTTCACGGCGAAGAACGTGATCCTCGCCTGCGGCGGGGCGGGCCAGGTCTACAAGCCGACGACGAACGGCCTGATCGTGACGGGCGACGGGATCGCGATGGCCTACCGCGCGGGCGCGCCGCTGATGGACATGGAGATGGTCCAGTACCACCCGACCTGCCTGGTCGAGACGGGCATCCTGATCACGGAGGGCGCGCGCGGCGAGGGCGCGCACCTGCTGAACGCAAACGGCGAACGCTTCATGGAGAAATCGGCTCCGAACAAGATGGAGCTGGCCTCGCGCGACGTGGTCTCGCGCGCGGAGCAGATCGAGATCAACGAGGGCCGCGGCGTGGGCCCGGGCGGGCGTGGCATCCACCTCGACGTGACGGTGGTGCCGCGCAAGCGCACGCTGGAGGCGCTGCGCGAGATCGTCAACCTGGGCAAGGACTTCGCGGGCGTGGACATCACGCGCGAACCGATCACGATCCGCCCGGGGCAGCACTACATCATGGGCGGCGTGAAGACCGACGTCGACGGGATGACGCCGATCGAGGGGCTATACGCGGCGGGCGAGGTGGCCTGCGTCTCGGTCCACGGCGGCAACCGGCTGGGGGCGAACTCGCTGCTGGACACGCTGATCTTCGGCCGCCGCTCGGGCGAGCACGCGGCGGCGCGCGCCGCGAACATGACGATGCCGGAAGTCGACGCGAAAGCCCAGCTGGAGCGCGACGCGGCGGAGATCGACGCGATCATCGCCCGCCCCCGCGACGGCCGGCGCGTCTCGGAGATCAAGAACGAGCTGGGCGAGCTGATGAACCAGTACGCGGCGGTGTTCCGCGACGAGCAGGGGCTACAGACCGCCCGCGAGACGATCTCGCGCCTGAAAGACGAGGCCGGCAAGGCGTGGATCGACGATCGCGGCACGGTCTTCAACCAGGACGTGCTGGGCGCGATCGAGCTGGGCTACATGATCGACTGCGCCGAGGCGACGGTGGTCGCGGCGCTGGAGCGCAAGGAGTCGCGCGGCGCGCAGTTCCGCACCGACTACCCGGAGCGCAACGACGCGGAGTGGCTGAAGCACATCGACATCACGCTGGGAGCCGACGGGACGGGGGGGCCGCAGATCTCCTACTCGCCGGTGACGATCACCCAGTGGCAGCCCGAGGAGAGGAAGTACTGATGGCCGATATGGACACGGCAACCGCGACGGCGCACACGGCTGCGCCGGAGGAGTTCAAGCTGAGGCTGCGCCGCTACGACCCGGAGTTGGGCGAGGCGCCCTACTGGGACGAGCACACGATCGAGCTGGAGCCGCACCGCTCGGTGCTGGAGGCGATCCTGCAGGCGAAAGACCGCTTCGACGGGTCGATCGGCGTCCGCTGCTCCTGCCGTCAGGCGATCTGCGGCTCGTGCGGCATCCGCGTCAACGGCGAACCGGCGCTGGCCTGCCACACCCACCTGGACGCGGCGCTGGCGGGCGCGCGCGACGGCGTGATCGAGATCGAGCCGATGGGCAACATGCCGGTGCTTAAGGACCTGATCGTCGACATGGACGCGGTTCACTGGAAGAAGATCCAGCGCGTCACGCCGTGGCTGCTCCCGAAGCAGCCGGTGCCGGAGCGCGAGTACATCGTGCCGCGCGAGAGCATGATCGACGTCACCCAGACGATGGCCTGCATCCAGTGCGGCGCCTGCGTCTCGGACTGCCTTGCGATGGAGGTGGACCCCGGCTTCATCGGCCCGGCGGCGCTGGCGAAGTCCTACCGCTTCGTGGGCGACCCGCGCGACGACCAGCACGAGGAGCGCCTGCTGGACCTGTCCGAAGACCAGCAGGGGATCTTCGACTGCACGCACTGCTTCAAGTGCGTGCAGGCGTGCCCGAAGGACGTGAACCCGATGGGCCAGATCATGCGCCTGCGCCGGATCGCCACGAACGACTTCGAGATCGTCGACAAAAACAACGGCGAGCGCCACGAGGCGGCGTTCACGGGACTGATCAAGGACAACGGGCTGCTGTGGGAGGCGGAGCTGCTGCCCCGCTCATACGGCGGCAACTCGTGGTTCGGCAAATTCGCGCCGCCGGCGGGCAAAGAGCTGCTGAGCTCGCTGCCCTCGATCCTGAAGGCGCTGCTGCGCCGCAAGGTCACGCCGATGGGCGCGCTGAAACCGCACAAGATCCCGGGCCAGGACCTGAAGAGCGTGCAGGCGATCTACGACCGGGTCGAGAGCCGCGAGCAGCGCTACGAGCTGAACCTCTACATCGTCGGCGAGGACGAGCAGCAGGCGCCGCCGCCGGAGGCCGCGAGCGATCCGGTCGCGGTGGGCGTGACGGCGGAGCAGGGCGGCAAAGAGCCCGACACGGACCCCGGCTCCGAGATCTCGGACACGCCGGCGGAGCAGCGCAGCACCACGGAAGGAGAGGGATCGTGAAGGTCGCCTACTGGCCCGGCTGCGTGAGCCGTGGCTTCACCCCCGAGCTGCACGGCTCGATGGCGCAGGTCGCGCCGCTGCTGGACATCGAGCTGGTCGAGCTGGACCGCGCGTGCTGCACGGGCGCGGGCGTGATCGCCGAGCACAACCAGGAGCTGGCGGACACGCTGAACGCGCGCACGTTCGCGCTGGCGCAGCAGGTGCAGGGCGCGGAGCTGATGATGAACATCTGCTCGACCTGCCAGGGCGCCCAGAGCGAGTGCCAGGAGCGCCTGGACGCGAACGCGGAGTACCGCGCGCACGTGAACGAGTCGCTGGCGGGCGAGGGCCTCTCCTACGAGAAGGGGCTCACGAACAAGAACTTCCTGTGGCTGCTGGTGGAGGAGATCGGGCTGGACGCGCTCCGCGAGCGGGTCCGCCGCCCGCTGACGAACCTCAGGGTCGGGCCCTTCTACGGCTGCTACATCGTGCGCCCGCGCAAGCGCCTGGGGATCGACTCCGAGCAGCCCCGCGACCACTACCTGCACCAGGTGATCGAGGCGCTGGGCGGCACGGTGATCGACTACGCCGGGATGCGCAAGTGCTGCGGCTTCCCGATCATCACGATGCACAAGGAGGCCTCGCTGAAGCAGGCGGGCCGCCACCTGGGCGACGCGGTCGACGCGGAGGCGGACTGCCTGGTGACGCCGTGCCCGCTGTGCCACCTGAACCTCGACCTGCAGCAGCCGCTGGCGGAGAAAGTGGTGGGCCGCGAGCTGGACATGCCGGTGCTGCACCTGCCCCAGCTCGTGGGCCTGGCGCTGGGCCTTGAGCCGAAGGATCTCGGGATGAGCCGTCACGTCGTGAAGCCGACGTCGGTGATCGACTGGTCGACGACGGTCGTGGGCGCGACCGCCGGCGCGGGCGCCGGCGGCTGGTAGCAGCCCCGCGCTCACCGCACCGGCGGGCTCCAGCGGCGACGGCGCATAGGCTGGCGGCGTGAAGATCCTGACGGTGGTGGGCAACCGCCCCCAGTTCATCAAGGCGGCGGCGGTGTCGGGCCCGCTGCGCGAGCGCCACGAGGAGGTGCTGGTGCACACGGGCCAGCACTACGACGACTCGCTCTCGCGCGTGTTCTTCGAAGAGCTGGGCCTCGCCCGCCCGGAGCGCGAGCTGGGGATCGGCGGCGGCACGAACACCGAGCAGACCTCGCGCATGCTCGCGGCCCTGGAGCCGCTGCTGGCGGAGCTGGAACCGGACGCGACGCTCGTCTACGGCGACACGAACTCGACGCTGGCGGGCGCGCTGACGGCGGCACAGGCGGGGGTGCCGGTGGTGCACGTCGAGGCGGGGATGCGCTCGTTCGACCGCTCGATGCCTGAGGAGCGCAACCGCGTGGTGAGCGACCATCTCGCCGAACTGCTGCTCTGCTCCTCGGATGCCGCGGCGGAGAACCTTCGAGCCGAGTCGGTGCAGGGCCGCGTCGAGGTGGTGGGCGACGTGATGGTGGACGTCGCCCTGGCGCGCCAGCCCTCGGCGCGCGCGGACACCCGGACGCCGGCGCGCTATGGCGTGAGCCCCGGCAACTACCTGCTGCTGACGGCGCACCGCGCCGGCAACGTCGACGACCCCGCGCGCCTGGCGGCGCTGGTCGAGCTGATCGAGTCGCTGGCGGGCCCGGTGGTGCTGCCGCTGCACCCGCGGACGGCCACGCGCCTGGAGCAGTTCGGGCTGCGCGGCCGCCTCGAAGCGATCGAGGGGCTGCGGATAACGGAGCCGCTGGGCTACATGGAGTTCAGCGCGCTGCTGTGCCAGGCGCGCGCGGTGCTGACGGACTCGGGCGGCGTCCAGAAGGAGGCGTACCTTGCCGGGGTGCCCTGCGTCACGCTGCGCGCGAACACCGAGTGGGTCGAGACGGTCCGGGCGGGCTGGAACACGCTCGTGGACCTCGACGCGGCGGCGGCGCTGGCGGCGCTGGCGAACGAGCCGCCGCCGGAGCGGCCGCAGCTCTACGGCGACGGGCACGCGGCGGGGCGCTGCGTGCAGGCGATCGGATCGCTGTGAGCGACGCCGCGGCAGAGGCGCAGGACTCCGGGCCGATCGAGCCGGTGGGCGAGCGGCCGGTACGCGTCGGCGTCGTGGGGCTCGGCTACTGGGGGCCGAACATCGCGCGCAACCTCGCGGCGATCGAGGGCTGCGAGCTGCGCTGGCTGTGCGACGGCGACGAGGCGACGCGCGCGAAGATCGCGGGGGCCTTCCCCTCCGCGCGCGTCACGGGCGAGCTGCACGAGTTGCTGGAGGACCCGGAGCTGGACGCGGTGGCGCTGGCGACGCCGGTCCCGACGCATGCCGAGCTGGCGATCGCGGTCGCCCGCGCGGGCAAGCACTGCTTCGTGGAGAAGCCGCTGGCGACGAACGTCGCCGACGCCGAAGCCGCGGTGGTGGCGGCGGCGGCGGCGAGGCGCGTGCTGATGGTGGGCCACCTGCTGGAGTACCACCCGGCGGTCGCGCGCCTGAAGCAGCTGATCGAGCAGGACGAGCTGGGGCGCCTGTTCTACGTCTACGGCAACCGCCTGAACCTCGGCAAGCTCCGGGCGGACGAGAACGCGCTGTGGAGCCTGGGCGCGCACGACGTCTCGGTGGTGCTGCACCTCGTGGGCGAGGAGCCCGCGGAGTGCACCGCCTACGGCGCCTCCTACGTGCGCGGCGGGATCGAGGACGTGGTCTTCTGCTACCTGCGCTTTCCCTCCGGCATCCTGGCCCACCTGCACCTGTCCTGGCTTGACCCGCATAAGGAGCGTCAGATCACGGTCGTGGGCGCGAAGCGGATGGCGACCTTCGACGACATGCTGGTCGAGGGCAAGCTCTCGGTCTACGACAAGGGCTTCGACGAGGACACCCACACCTGGGGCGAGTACATCACCCGCTCGGGCGACATCTTCCAGCCGCGGATCCCCAACTCCGAGCCGCTGCGGCTGGAGTGCGAACACTTCGTGGAGAGCGTGCGCAGCGGGCGGGCGCCGCGCTCGGACGGGGCGAGCGGTCTGCGCGTGGTGCGGGTCCTGGAGCGGCTTCAGCGCTCGCTGGAGCAGGGCTGAGCCGGCCCTCGCCCGGGCCGGCCCAACCCTCCCCCGCCGCCCTGATCTAGGCCCCGACCCAGCGCCGGTCGACGCTGTCGCCCTCGAGGCCTTCGGGCAGCTCGCGCCAAGCTCGTTCGACCCAGGGCCGGCGGTCGCGTTCGCGATGCAGGCGCCGCTCGGCGCGCAGCACCGGCCCTACGCGCCGGCCGATCCCCCGGATCAGGTACGCGTCGCGCGTGAAGTTGTAGCCGAACAGCGGTCGCAGCAGGACGATCCAGTGCTTGGCGACATATCGGCGGGGTCGTCTAACTGAGCGCAAATTCGTCATCCGTGACTCGTATGAGGCAAGGCAGTGTTGCACACCAAACGCGCTCTTTGCGCAAACAGCGGCGGGTTTCGACAGTTGGCGAGCGGGTTGCGGAGCTTTGCGCGGGTTTGCGCAGCTACCGCATCCCCCGGGAGCGGACTACAGCGCCTGGCGCGCCTTGAAGGGCTCTTCTTCGCCGACGGTCCCGGGCCCCGACAGCTCGAAGGCGCTGTGCAGCGCCTGCACGGCCCGGGCCACCTGCTCGCGATCGATCACGCAGGAGATCTTGATCGGGGAGGTGGAGATCATCTCGATGTTCACCCGCTCCTCGGCGAGCACGTTGAAGACCTTCGCGGCGACGCCGGGGTGCGAGCGCATGCCGGCGCCGACGATCGAGACCTTGCCCATCTCCTCGTGCGCGGTCAGCTGCTCGTAGGCGTCGCCGGCGAGCGGCTCAAGCGCGGTGCGCGAAGCGCGCAGGTCCTCGCGCGGGACGGTGAAGGAGATCTCCGCGCGCCCCCCCGCGGTGGTGGGCTCGTTCTGCACGATCATGTCGACGTTCACGTTCACATCGGCGAGCGCGTCGAAGATGCGCGCGGCGGCGCCGGGCTCGTCGGGGATGCCGGTGAGCGTCAGCCGCGCCTCGGCGGTGGAATGCGTGACGGCTGTGATCAGCGGCTGCTCCATGGTTTCTCCCTCTGCGACGACAACGGTACCGGGCGACTCTTCAAACGACGAACGGCAGTGGATCCGCACGCCGTGGTTGCGCGCGTACTCGACCGAGCGCAGCTGCAGCACCCCCGCCCCGGAGGCGGCCATCTCGAGCATCTCCTCGAAGGAGACCGCCGGCAGCTTGCGGGCGTCGGGGACGATCCGCGGGTCGGCGGTGAACACGCCGGAGACGTCGGTGTAGATCTCGCACACCTCGGCGTTCAGCGCGGCGGCGACGGCGACGGCGGTGGTGTCGGACCCGCCGCGGCCGAGCGTGGTGACGTTGCGAGCGGAGCCCGAGACGCCCTGGAAGCCCGCGACCAGCACGACGTGGTCGTCGGCGAGCGCGGCTTTGATCCGGTCGGCGCGCACGTCGACGATGCGGGCCTTCGTGTGCGACTCGTCGGTGACGATCCCGGCCTGCGAGCCGGTCAGCGAGATCGCGCGGTGCCCAAGGTCGTTGATCGCCATCGCGCAGAGGGCGCAGGAGATCCGCTCGCCGGTCGAGAGCAGCATGTCCATCTCGCGCGGGTCCGGCGCATCGGAGACCTCGTCGGCCATCCCGATCAGCTCGTCGGTGGTCTTGCCGCGCGCGGAGAGCACCGCGACGACGCGATGCCCGAGCTCGCGCTTCTCGACGATCCTCCGCGCGGCGCGCTTGATCCGCTCGGCATCCGCGACGGAGGTGCCTCCGAACTTCATGACGATCGTGCTCGCGGGCATGGCAAGCAGGATATTCGCGATCCGCGCGCGCGGCGGCTCGCGGCGGTCAGAGCGCGCGGCGCCCCGCGAGCGCCTTGCCGAGCGTGACCTCGTCGGCGTACTCCAGGTCCGAACCGACCGGGAGCCCGCTCGCCAGGCGCGTCACCGCCAGCTGCGGCGCCCGCACGCGCAACTCCTCGGCGATGTGCAGCGCCGTCGCCTCGCCGGTGGTGGTGGGGTTCGTGGCGAGCACGACCTCGCGCACGTCGGGCGTGTTTCCGTTTGGCCCCTCGATCCTGGCGAAGAGCTGCGCGATCTTCAGGTCCTCGACGTCGACGCCCTCGATCGGCGAGAGCGCCCCGCCCAGCACGTGGTAGACGCCCTGGTACTCGTGCGTGCGCTCGATGGGGATCACGTCGCTGGGCTCCTCCACGACGCAGATGACGGCGTGATCGCGACGCGAGTCCTGGCAGATGCGGCAGCGCTGCTCGTCGGTGAGGTTGAAGCAGATCTCGCACAGCCCGATCTTCTCCTTGACCTCGCGGATCGCATCCGCGAGCGCGAAGGCGTCTTCGCCGGAGGCGCGCAGGATGTGGAACGCGAGCCGCTGCGCGGTGCGGTTGCCGATGCCGGGCAGCTTCGAGAGCTCGCTGACCAGGCGCTGGACGGGCGGTGCGTAGCTGCTCACGGCCCTGCGCCTACAGCCCCGGCAGCCCGAGCCCGCCGAGGTCGAGCCCGCCGGAGGCGCCGCCGAGCTTCTTCGCCTGCAGGTCCTGCGCCATGCGCAGCGCCTCGTTGACCGCGGCGAGCACCATGTCGGAGAGGATCTCCAGATCGTCGGGGTCGACCGCCTCGCGGTCGATCTCGATCGCCTTGACGACGAGGTCGCCGGAGATCTTCACGGTGACCATCCCGCCGCCGGCCGAAGCCTCCACGACCTCGTCCTTCAGCTGCTCCTGGGCGACCTCCATGTCCTGCTGCATCTTCTGCACCTGCTGGAGCATCTGCTGCATGTTCGGCATCCGCGGCTGCTTGGGCATCTAGGCGCCTTTCTCCTCGCTCATCACGGGTTCCTCGCTGGGCAGCTCCTCCGCGTCGAACTCCTCCATGAAGCGCGCCAGCCACTGCTCCTCGCTGAGCGTCTCCTGCTCGCCGTCGATCCCGTCCTTCAGCTCGTAGGACAGGCGCCAGCGGCGGCCGGTGACGTCGTGCAGCGCGGCGCTGACCGCGGCGCGGTTGTCGGGGTTCTCGGCCTTCTTCTTCAGGAAGGGCGCCGTCGCCGAGAAGGCGACGACCAGGTCCTCGCCGGTGACCTCGACGGGCCGCGCCTCCTCGATGCAGGCCCCCAGCAGCGCGTTGTCGGTTCGCACCAGCTCGACGACCGCGGGCCACCACGCCAGCACCGGCGCCAGGTCCTCGACGATCGCCTGCGCCGCTTCGCCCGGCTGGGGCTGCGCGGGAGCCGGCTGCGCGGGCGCCCCGGCCGTGGTCGCCGGCGCGGCCTCGGCCGCAGGCGCGGCCTCGGCCGCAGGCGCGGGCTCGGCCACCGGCGTGGCGGCAGGCGACGGCGCGGGGACGTTGCGCTCGGGCGAGGCGGCGATCGAGGCGACGGATATCTCCACGGCCTGCGCCGCCTGCGGTGGCGGCTCGTCCTCGGCGGAGCGCTCGGTCTCGGGGGAGCGGCCGGTCTCGGGGGAGCGGGCGGGGCCGCCGTTCGGGGCCTGCCCTCCCGCCTCCAGGCGCTCGATCCGCGCGATGAGCGCCTTGACCGAAGCGTCGACCTCTGGCCGCGCGGCCTTCACGAGCGCGAGCTCCAGCCGCGTGCGGGCGTCGGCGCCTGCGCGCACCGCCTCCATCGCGCCGCCGATGGCTTCGAGCAGCCCGACGACGACCGCGGCTGGCACCCGCTGGGCCTGTGCGCTCAGGGCGGCGTCGGCCTCGGGCGTGAGCGACAGCTCCGCGGGCACTTCGCCGAGCGTCTGCGCGAGCAGCAGCTCGCGGGCGCGCGCCTCCAGATCGCCGGCGAAGGCGGCGGCGTCGCGGCCCTGCTCGGAGCATTCGGCCAGCACGGTCAGCGCGCGCGCGGCGTCGCCCTCGGCGACGGCGTCGATCGCGGCTTCGAGCAGCCGCGCGTCGGCGACGCCGAGCACCGCGAGCACGTCCTGCAGCGAGACCTCGCTGCCGCTGTAGGTGACGAGCTGCTCGAGCGTGCCGAGCGCGTCGCGGAAGCTGCCGGTGGCGGAGCGGGCCAGCGCGGCGACGGCCTCGGCGGGGATCTCGACCTGCTCGGCCTGCGCGGCGCGGCGCACGACGCTCGCGATCTGCTCGACGGTCGGGCGATGGAAGTCGAAGCGATGGCAGCGGTCGACGACGGTCGCGGGCACCTTCTGCGCCTCGGTGGTCGCCAGCACGAAGACCGTGTTCGGCGGCGGCTCCTCGAGCGTCTTCAAGAACGCGTTCCACGCCGCCGTGGAGAGCATGTGCGCCTCGTCGAGGATGTAGACCTTGCGCTTGCCGCTGACCGGCGCATAGGCGACGCTGTCGCGCAGCTCGCGGATGTCGTCGACGGAGTTGTTGGAGGCGGCGTCCATCTCGATCACGTCGAGCGAGGAGGCGCGCGCGATCGAGAGGCACGATTCGCATTCGCCGCAGGGCTCGACCGTGGGGCCGCGCTCGCAGTTCAGGCACGCGGCGAGGATCTTCGCCATCGAGGTCTTGCCGGTCCCGCGCGAGCCGACGAACAGGTAGGCGTGGTGGACCTTGTCGCGTTCGACGGCGTGGCGCAGCGTGCGCACGACGGGCTCCTGGCCCACGACGTCGGCGAACGTGCGCGGGCGGTGCCTGCGATAGAGCGAGGGCTGCTGCGTGGAGGGTGCTTGCTGCTGGGCGGACACCTGCGTGCTGAGTCTACCCACGGCCGGGGGCCGCGCCCGCGCCCGCGCCGGGGGCGCGGAGCCCGGGCACAGGCGCCGCGCGGCGCCCGCGCCAGCGGGTAGCGTGGGCGCCCGTGAGAGCCAGGATCGAGCGTGGCGCGGCACGTCTGGCGAGGGCGGCCGGACGCCTGACGGAGCCGGCGAGGCTGGCCTCCGCGGCGGCGGTCGCGGCGCTTGCGGCGCTGCTGTGGGCGATCTGCGGAGTGGGCTTCGCGAACTACGACACGCTCTACGCGCTGGCCTGGGGCGGCCAGCTGGCGCGGGGGGAAACGCCCGCCTACGAAGTTGCCGTGGCGCCGACGCCGCACCCGCTGCTGGAGGCCTTGGGCGTGGTGCTCTCGCCGCTCCCGGCCCGCGCGGTGGAGGACGTCGCCGTGGCGCTGGGCTTCCTGGCGCTCGCGGGCTGCGCCTGGGTCCTGTACCGCCTGGCGGCGTTGTGGTTCGGCCGTGCCGCCGGCATCGTGGCGGCGCTGGTCCTGCTGACGCGCGTGCCGCTGCTCTCCTACGGGGTGCGCGCCTACGTCGACGTCCCCTACCTGCTGCTGGTGCTGGCGGCGGTGCTGGTGGAGGCGCGCCGGCGCCTTCAGGAGGAGCGGCCCGCGGGCGCGCCGGTGCTGGCGCTGCTTGCGCTCGCAGGGCTGCTGCGCCCGGAGGCCTGGGCCTTCTCGGGGCTGTACTGGCTGTACGTCGTGCTCGACACCCGTCGCGCACGCGGGCAGCTGGACGAGCCGCGCTCGGCGCGCGAGCTGGTGGGGCTGACGCTGCTGGCGGCCTCGGCGCCGCTGCTGTGGGTGCTCTCCGACCTCGCGATCACCGGCGATGCGCTGTGGTCGCTGACGAACACGCGCCACACGGCGCACACGCTCGACCGCGTCACGGGGATCGCCAACGTGCCGGAGTACGTCCCGCGGCGGATCGGCGAGATCCTGCGCGTGCCGGTGCTGGCGGGCGCCGTGCTCGGCGGCGTGCTGTCGCTGCTGTGGCTGCGCCGCCGGGGGCTGGCGGCGGTGGGCTTCGGCGTGCTGGCGCTGGCGGTGTTCGCCGTCGTCGGGGCGGCGGGCCTGCCGATCAACACCCGCTACGCCTTCCTGACGGCGGCGATCCTGTGCGTGCTGTGCGGCGCGGGGGCGTTCGGCTGGACGCGCCTGGACCCCTCGGACCCGCGCCGGCGATGGTGGATCGCGGGCGGCGCGCTGGTGCTGCTGGCGCTGCTGGCGTTCACCCCGGCGCAGGTGAAAAGCGCGCATCGCGAAATGGGCAAACTGGCGCGCCAGCAGGCGATCCAGGACGACCTGATCGCGCTGGTGGAAAACGGCTCGGTCAACCTGCGCTGCGGGCCCGTCGGCGTGCCGAACCACGCGCCGGTGCCGCTGGTGGCGCTGTACCTGGGGGCGAGCCCGGCGAAGGTAGTCAGCGCGCAGACGGGGGCGGTCTCGTACGGCCAGTACCTCGACCCCGCGAGCAAAGAGGTCGAAGACGACTACGTGCTCGACCCGCACGACCCGCACCGGCCGGTGAACGTGCCCCCGGGCTTCGTCGAGTCGCACGCGAGCAGGACCTGGCTGATCTTCCAGCGCTGCTCGTGAGCCCGCGCGCCGCGGGCAGCGGACCGTGCACCCTGCTTCGAGACACCGGCTGCCGGTCGCCTTGTCGTCATCCGAGACTCCGGCCCGGGAACGCCCGCTGCGCCTGCCGGGGATCGCTTAAGGCTGCTTCCTTCCGGACCTGACCTGGTTCACAAGCCGACACCGCGCGGGACCCGGACCATCGACGCCCCGGATGGCGGAGCGACCGGAGCGGAATCCCTCGAAAGGGAGTTCAGCCCCGCTAGAGCGGATTGCGGGTTCAGGGCACCGCTACCTCCCCGCCTAGCACGGTCCGCCGCTGATCCTAGCGCCGCGCACCCGGCGCCCGCAGGGCGGTGGTCGGCGAGCGGGCCGAAGACAGCGCTTGCGCGCTGGGGCGTGATCTCCGTTAGGCTGCGCGACCGTGAACCACATCGACGATCTTCTCCCACGTTTCTCGCGCGCTCGCTCGCGCGCCCTCCTCGGCCTCGCGGCGTTCGCGGCGACGGGCCTGATCGCCGGCTGCGGCGGTAGCGGCTCGAGCAGCTCGATCGGCGTCGGCGTCGAGAACAAGTCCGACGAAGCGCTCGCGAAAGCCGGCGAAGTGAAGGCCGCGACGACGCCCACGAGCGGGCCGCTCTCCACCGAACCGAAGGTCACGCCCCCGACGGGGCCGCCGCCGACGAAGCTCGAAAAGAAAGACCTGGTCGTCGGCACGGGCAAGGAAGCGAAAGCGGGCGAAACCGTGACGGTGAACTACGTGGGCGTGCTCTACAAAGGCGGCAAAGAGTTCGACGCCTCGTGGAAACGCAAAGAACCCTTCCAGTTCAAGCTCGGCCAGGGAGCGGTGATCAAGGGTTGGGACCAGGGCGTTCCCGGCATGAAGGTCGGCGGCCGCCGCGAGTTGGTGATCCCGGCCGAACTGGCCTACGGCAAGACCGGCTCGCCTCCGACGATCCCGCCGAACGCGCCGCTGGTGTTCGTCGTGGACCTGCTCGGCACCGGCTCCTAGGGCTGGCGCTGGCTGCACGCTCGGCGCAGGCCCGCGGGCACAGGCCACCGCTCGCGGCGGCGCTCGCCTGCCTGCTCGCGATCGTCGCGGCGGGATGCGGCGGGCCCACCAGGAGCTCCACCCCCGCGGCGCTGAAGCTCCAGCGCGAAGACCTGGTCGCGGTGAGCGCCGCGCTGCGTGACCTGCAGGGGCCGATCGCAGCGGAGGTCGCGGCGTCGAAGGCGGCGTGGCCCCTGATCGCAAACGGCCTCCCCGGCACGACCGCGTCGGCCTCGTCCTCCGCGACGATCGGCGCGGCGGTGGATCGCGCGGCGCGACTGCGCCTGCCGCAGTCGCTGGGCGAAGCCGAAGTGCGCAGCCTGACCGGCCCCGGCGCCCAGATCGCGGGGCTGGTGCGCAGCTACGCGGTGCTGAACGCGCGCGGCTGGAAGCTGCTCGGCGCCGGGCTCACCCAGATCGGGGGCTCCTCGCCGGCGAACGCCCGCTTCGCGCGCGCGAACGCGCCCTTGTACGTCGAGAGCGTGTACGACGCGCACTTCGCGCTGGCACAGGTGGGCAGGAAGCTGCTGGCGGGCTACGACAAGCTCGGCGGCGCGAGCGCCTTCGGCGCGACGCTCACCCCGGCGCAGGTCGGCGCGCTGGCGCGCGCCTACTCCGAAGCGGAGGATCGGCTCCACCCCCACCCCGGCGTGCGTCTCGGCTCCTGAGAGGGCTCGTAAGATCTGAGCGGGCGCCGCCCGGCGCCGCACAGCGAGCCCGAGGGGGAGAGCAGATGGCCGACCGCAACCGCCGCATGATCCTGGCCGAGCGCCCGACTGGCGTCGTCGACACGAGCACGGTGCGACTCGAAGAGGGCGAGCTGCCGCAGCCCGGGGAGGGCGAGGCCCTGGCCCGCGTGCGCTACCTCTCGATCGACCCGACGATCCGCACGTGGATGGACGACGCCCCGGGCTACCTGCCGCCGATCGAGATCGGCGAGGTCGTCCGCAGCGGCGGCATCGCAGAGATCGTGGAGAGCAACACCGAGGACCTCCACCCCGGCGAGCTGGTGTTCGGCTTCACGGGCTGGCAGGACTACGTGGTGGCGAGCAAGGCAGGCGGCTACCAGCCGCTTCCCCAGGGCACCTCGCCCACGTTGGCGCTGAGCCTGTTCGGCGTCACGGGGATGACGGCCTACTTCGGTCTGATCGACGTGGGGCGCGTCGCCGCGGGCGACGTCGTGGTCGTCAGCGGCGCCGCGGGCGCCACGGGCTCGACGGTGGGGCAGATCGCGAAGATCAAGGACGCCGCCAATGTGATCGGGATCGCGGGCGGCCCGGAGAAGTGCAGGCACATCGTCGAGGACCTGGGCTTCGACGAGGCGATCGACTACAAGAACGAGGACGTTGCCAAGCGGCTGCGGGAGGCCGCGCCCGACGGGATCGACCTGTACTTCGACAACGTCGGCGGCGAGATCCTGGACGCCTGCCTGGCGCAGCTGGCGCTGCGTGGGCGGATCGTGCTCTGCGGCGCGATCGCCAGCTACAACGACCGGCACGGCGCCGTCGGCCCCGCGAACTACTCGAACCTGATCATCAAGCGCGGGCGCATGGAGGGCTTTCTGATCCTCGACTACTTCGACCGGCTCGACGCGGCGCGCGCCGAGATGGCGGTCTGGCTGGGCGAAGGCAGGATCAAGTCCTCCGAGCACGTCGTGAAGGGCCTGGAGAACGCGATCGACGCGCTGAACCTGCTGTTCACCGGCGGCAACACCGGCAAGGTGATGGTCGAGGTCTGAGCGCGGGCTAGATCGTCCGCACGTCGCCGGGGAGCTCTTCCTCGGCGTCGCCCGCTGCCTCTTCGCGGATCAGCCACTCGGCGACGGTGCTGACGACGAGGCGGTCGGCGGCGCCGGGCAGCTTCGCGAGCGTCTCCCCCATCTCGCTCGAGACGAAGGTGACATCGCCGGGCGCGAGCAGCCGCGCCCAGTCGGCGTGCTCGTCCTCGACCCGCTGCGCGGGGCCGCTGGCGACGCGCCGCACCAGCTCGCCGGCGAGCGAGTCGTCCTGGAGTTCCTGATCCTCCAGCCGCGTGCGCACGACGCCGAGCCTGGTCGCGCTGCCGCGCACGAGCGCCACGGGCGGCGTCGGCTGCTCCTCGGCGCCGCCGGACGCCCCGTGCGCGACGGGTCGCGGCGCACGGCCCTCGGCGGCCCCGGCGGCTTCGCGGTCGTCCTGCGCAGCCCGCTCGGGCACGACGCCCGGCTCGGCGACGAGCACGAGCGTCGCTTCCTGCGCGCGGCCGACGCGCAGCGCCCCGTGCAGCACGGAGCGATCGACGATCGTCATCACCTGGCCGTCGACGTCGGCCTCGGCGACGATCTGGCCGAGCCGTGCGAGCGCGGGCTTCGGCGCGAACGGGGCCGATTCGGGGACGACCAGCAGCGGGTGCACGACGCCCCCGTCGGCGCGGGCGATGCGCCGGGCGAGCGCGAGCGCGCCACGGGCGTGCTCGGGGTCGAGCAGGCCGACGACGACGCGCTTGCCGAGCGGGCGCGGGCCGTCGGGCGTGGCGACGCGCTCGGCGGCGCGCGTGCCGGCTAGCGTCGAGGCAAGCACGCTGACGAGGATCAGCACGAGCACGGCGTTGACGACCGCGCTGCTGAACAGCCCCAGCTGGAAGCCGATCACGGTCGCGGCGAGCGTCGCGGCGGCCTGGGCGGCGGAGAGCGAGAACAAGAGGCCGGCCTGCGCCCGGCTGAAGCGGAACAGGCGCGCGGAGATGAGCGCGGCGATCTCCTTGCCGCCGAGACAGGCGGCGACGAACAGGCCCGCGAGCCCGAGCGTTTCGCCTTTGATCATCACCCCCGGGTTGAGGATCAGTCCGACGGACACGAGGAACACCGGGATGAAGACGGCGCCGCCGAAGAACTCGATCCGGTCCATGAGCTGGCCCTCGTTGGGCACGAGCCGGTTCATCCCGAGTCCGGCGAAGAAGGCGCCGACGATCCCCTCGATGCCGAACAGCTCCGCGACGGTCGCCGCGGAGAGGAAGGCGGTGATCGCGACGACGTAGCGCACCGAGCGCTCGGTGCCGAACCAGCGGAAGGCCCAGCTGGCGAGCCGCGGCAGCACGAGCAGCGTGTACGTCGTGAGCGCGGCCATGCCGACGACGATCTGGGCGGTGACGTCGGCGGTGGACTTGTGCCCGCCGGCGGAGCCGGCGACCACGGCGAGCACGATCAGCGCGAGCGTGTCGGTCAGCACGGTCGAGCCGACGGCGGTTGCGACGGCGGGGTCGGAGGCGAGCCCGGCGTCTTTGATCGCGGGGTAGGTGATCAGCGTGTGCGAGGCCAGCAGCGAGCCGAGCAGCAGCGCGGCGAGGGTTTCCCAGCCGAGCGCGAAGCCGACGAGCGAGCCGAGCGCGAAGGGCAGGATGAACGTCAGCAGCCCGAAGCCCACGGCGGAGCGGCGATGCCTCAGCAGCAGGTTCAGGTCGATCTCGACGCCGGCGACGAACATCAGGTAGAGCAGGCCGAGCTGACCAAGGTCGGGCAGCGTGTTGTTGCCGGCGCCGATCAGCGACAGCCCGTGCGGGCCGACGGCATAGCCGCCGACGAGCAGGCCGATGATCCCGGGGACGCGCGCGCGGCGGAACAGCACCGGGCCCAGCAGCAGCACGGCGAACACGACGAGAAACTCGTATGGCGCGCCTTTCGGCGCGCTGATCTCGATCAGCCCGGCGGTCATTCCTCGGTCCTCAGCACGGGGATGTCTTCCGCGGCGCCTTCTTCGAGGTTCGCATCCAGCCAGCGTTCGCCGAGCCGGTCGATCTCTCCTTCGGACTTCAGGGCGCGAATCGCGGAGTCGACGGCTTCGACGTTGGCAGAGCCCGAGGGCAGCGCCACGCCGAGCTGGGCTTCGCTGGGAAGCTGCGCCGCGACGGCGAACTTGCGCGGCGATTCGCGCGCGTAGGCGAGGGCGATCGGCAGGTCGAGCAGCACGGCGTTGACGCGCCCGTCTTCGAACGCCGCGAGCTTTTCGCTCTGCAGCTCGAACAGCAGCGGCTTCGTCGTGGGTTCGATCTGGTCTTCGAGCGCTTCCTTCAGGGTGGTGTCGTGCTGCACCGCCCAGTGCAGTTCGCGCGCGGCCTTGACATCGGGCACCTCCGTCCCGGGATGCACGACGATCGCCGGCGGCGCCTGCAGGTAGGAGGTGGAGAAGTCGAGGTGCTCGGCGCGTTCTTCGGTGATCGTGATGTCCGACAGAGCCAGGTCGGCGCCGCCCAAATGGCCCCGCACCAGTTCGTGGAAGGGCACCCGGACGACCTTCACCCGCTTCAGCCCGAAGCGTTCGGCGAACTCCCGCGCCAGCTCGTACTCGAAGCCGCCCGTCGGGTGGGCGAAGGTCCCGTACCAGAAGCCCGGGTCGGGGATCTGCGCAGTCGCGACCGTCAGCGTCCCCTTCACGCGCGGGTGGAAGGCGCCGCCACCCTGGCCGACGCTCGCACAGGCCGAGAGGGCCGCCGCGCCCACGAGCAGGCAGGCGAGCGCGGCGAGCAGGGCCGGCGCCGCGCGCCGAGTTGGGTTGCGCTCGATCGGCATGGGGGCACTCTAGGTATCGGCGGCGATGGGCGTGGCTTTCGCGTCAGGGCTCTCGACGTGTGACGGAGCGGACCCGATCGACGGATTGGTCGAAGGTGAGGATCGCGTCGACGCCTGTGCTCTCGGCCTGCGCGACGAGATAGGCCTCGGCGAAGTCGAGGCGGTCCAGCTCGTAGACCTCCAGCGCGCGCAGCAACGATGGCCCGTCGACGGTCATGATCGACGGCATCGCGATCGCAGCGCGCATCAGCTCGGCGACTCGCGAGCGCTCGACCTCGTAGAAGGACTCGAGCACGTAGACGCACTCGGCGACGATGACGTCGGCGAGCATCAGGTCCTCTCCCGCCGACAGGGCCGCGGTCGCTCGCGCGGCCATCTCCGGCGGATCGCCGGTCAGGTGCCGGATGATGGGGTTGGTGTCCAGGAACGCGCTCAGCGCGCCCGCCTCGAGCGGTGCGCCCGGCTGCTGCGCAGGACCTCATCCCACGGCGTGCCCCGCTTTCCGGCGGGCACCGGAACGCTGCCGGCGAGCTCGAGGAAGCTCGGGGTCTTGGCGATTAACGCACGCGACCGCTCCACGCGGAAGTGCAGCTCGTCGCCCTCGTGCAGCTCCAGCGCGTCGCGCACGGCCTTGGGAATCGTGATCTGGCCCTTGGAAGTGATCTTCGCGCTCGAATCCACAGCAGCTCCTTACTATGCGGTAACAGTAAGGATAGCTGGCGCCGGCGGAGCTGCGGGCCTCATGGGCGCGGCGGGTTTCGAACCTGCGACCTCTCGCGTGTGAAGCGGTCGGGGAATGACCCGAGGAACCGAAAGAAGCGGCTCTAGAAAGCCAAGTGATTCGCCTGGCTTGTGCCTTGATCCCGATGGATATCGGCGGCTACTGGTGGATTTGGCCCACCAAACGGTTTCAGTGGGCTAAATCCAAATTGCCGTTTCGTTCCGGCCCCTGCCCGGCTAACGTCCGGCGGTATGCGTTATGCCACCGACAGTCGCGAAATCGAGATCGGTCCCGGCGATGGGCCGGGCGTCCTGGTGCTCGTGGCCCGGCTCGCGGACATGTTGGAAGACGGTGACATCAGCCTCAGCGGCGCCGAACGCGGGTTTCGACTTGCTGCCGACGGGGTGGATGAGATCATGCACGACCTTCAGAGCGCGCAGTACAACGGGATCGAGGCACTAGAGCTGTTCCTCCGTGGAGCCGTAGATGGCGACGAACGTGCGCGTTCGATCCTGTCGGTGCGGCTGTCGAAGCGAGACCACGGCTGGTCGGTCACGGTCTGGGGGCAAGACGCGGACCCCGCCGCCTTGGCCGAGAGGATCGACCGGGCCACGCGGCACGCGATCGCGTTTGGGGGTGAGGCGGTCGTCCCTGGGCTCGGCGGGAACGGTGCAGCCGATGGGGCAGGTGCCGCGGACGACGCCGAACCGCGCCGCGTTGATCGTGAACACGACCCCGAGGAATGGAAGGCCTATGCGATCACGCGGAGGGATCTCGCGGCCCTTCTTGATCGAGTTGTCGAGATAGTCGAAGCCGAAGACAGCAAGACCAAAACGTCAATCAATGTGCCGGGGTTTGAACGCTCGTTCACGTCCAGTGCGGAGTTTCTGCACAACATCGACGAGGCGGCGTGGCTGCAACTGGAGGGCACCTACTCCGCCGTGAGCGGGACGATTCACTGCTCGGGGGGTAGGCGGAACGGCCTCAACATCGGCCTGCGCTTTGGGCACTTCGATGTGTCGCTGCGGGTATCGGGGGCGAACCGGGCGGAGCGAAACGGGGTGCTGCCGGATCTGACTGAAGCAGCGGGTCAATACAAGCGCCCCCAGCCCTTTCCCCGGTGGCGGAAGACCCTCGGAGTCGCGCCATATGCATTGCTGGGATTTCTGGGCGGTGGCGCCGCTGTCGTCGGGTTCCTGTTGTTCGGTTTCTGGGGATGGATCGTCTTGATCGCCAGCCCGCTGGCGTTGATGCTTGCGTTCCCGGGGTTTGAATCCTTCGCCGCGATGCTGGACAACGCCTCACCGAATGTGGAGTTCCTGCCCGAGGATGGCATTTCCCGTTGGGATCGACTGCTGCGAGGCCTCCGGTCTCGGGTGCTAACCACGGCGACGCTTATCGGGGTGCCCGCGGCCATCGTCGGCATCCTCGCCGCGTTCCATGTCTTCGACTGACACGACCCGGCGCCTGTCGGAGGGTCGATTGTCGGCTTCTTCCTATCGTTCGTATGCACGACCGCGCGGAAGGATGCGCCGGACCAGCACGGCGTCTTTCTCACGCTCGTAGGCGAAGATCACGCGCCAGTCGCCGACGCGTAGCCTGAAGTGCTCGCTGCCCGTCAACCGTCTCACGTCGAGCGAGCGATCCCCGGCAAGAAGACGATCGAGGCCGCCGATGACGCGTCTGCGAACTAGCGGGTCAAGGCGTCGCAGATCCTTCTCGGCACTGCGCGTGAAGCGCAGCGATCGCCGGCCGCTCACCCGGCTTGAGATTCGAGGTCTTGCTTGATCTGCTCGTAGCCGACGGTCCGTCCAGCGGCGATGTCGGCGTCGCTCTCAACGAGCGCCGCTTGGTCCTCGGCGCTCAGCGGCTCGGCGTCCTCTGGCCGAGAGTCGAGCCAGTCGGCGAAGCTCTGCCCACGCGAGGTGATGAAATCAAGAGTGGCCTCGGCCTCCTGCTCGCTCAGGTCCTCGACGCGCTCACGTAGCTTCTCCTTCGCCGTCATAAACCAGATGCTAGCGCCGGCAGATGCCCCGATCACGCATACGGCGTTGCCGACACCTGTGCGACAAGCACGCTGCCCGACACCTCTTGCTGCCTCCAGATTCGAATATCCGGAACTGAGTTCGAGTGGGAGACGTGTCGTTGCCGCGACGGTTATCAGCGCTCAGGGTCCAGGCCTCCAAAGGCTGGCGATGAGTTGCAACATCTAAAAATTCCCATGGATAAGCCAGATCAGGCTGCTCAGCTAGTTTCGCGAGGAGCCCCCCGGCTTATCGCAGACGGCCAGCATCGACGCAGCAATAGCGCCAAATGCGTGATTTTGGCCCACTATTTAGCCCACCGTACGGATTTAGGCCTATACGAAGTGTGCGCGGCGACCAGCCAAGATTTGGCTGATGTGCAGGGAAAAACCAGGGATGGGCGCGGCGGGTTTCGAACCTGCGACCTCTCGCGTGTGAAGCGAGCGCTCTCCCACTGAGCTACGCGCCCTTCTGCGTCGAGTCTATTCGGCCACGCCGGTTGTTGGCGGGCCCGCTACGCCACGAGCGTCTTCGCGGTGATGATCCGCTCGCGACCATCGCCGGAGACGAGCACTACGTTACGACCCTCGTCCAGTGCGCGAGTCATCTCGCTCCCGGCGCGCGGCGAATCGGCGTTCACAAACGCGGCATTCTCGGGATATGGCGAGCCGCCTTCGATCGCGAGGTCGATTGCCCGGTCCATTGCCTTGGCCGTGGGCGACTCGGCGGATTTCACGTTGCTCGCCATGCGTCGATCATCTCCTTGTAGCCAATGCGAACTGCCGTGATCGCAGCGCGCATCCCTTCGCCAAGGGTACCGGCATGGAAGGTCTGCCGGCCGTGCGGCACTCCGGCCGCGCCCCGTTTCCGCCCCGCGCCCGGCGGGTAGACGCGCGACGTGTCGCGAGCCGGCGTGAGATCCCCCTTGCCGAACGCCGGTGCGCCCTGTAAAGATGAGTTCTTGAGCGGCCTGCCGGAGACCTCCTCATACCTGCGCAATCGCCGCGGCCGCGCGTCGCGGCGCCGTGGCGCCATCCGGCTGCTCGGCGCGTTGCTCGCGCTCGCCGCGATCGCGGGTCTCATCCCCGCCGCCGCCTCCGCCGTCGTCCCGACCGAAGGCCAGTCCTACCCCTTCGGCACCGTCGTCGAAGGCAAATGCAAGAGCGCGACCGGACAGGCGACGGAGGCCGCCGAACAGTGGACGGTCGAAACCATCGATCCGCAGCGTGCGCACCTGGCCGCGGGCGCAGCCCTCGTGGAACCGCTCGGGCCGGGCCTCGTGCCGTTCGGGGACTTCTGGCTGCCGAACGAAGCCACCGGCGAGCACGCGCACAAATACCAGTTCAGCCTCGACCCCCACTTCAGCGCCGAATGGAACTGGAACTACGTCGACCAGTGGGCCGAGAACCTGCAGGGCGGCTCGAACACCGAAGAACTCCCCACCGGCGCCAACAGCTCGACCTGCGTCTCCGCCCACACCTACGACACCTCCGGCAGGCACAATCCCGACGCCGCGCTCGGCACCTTCGCGGGGCAGTTCGAAGGCGAATCCGTGGCGAGCGGAAACGGCGTCGCGCTCGACCGGCCCGGCCCCTACGCGCTTGACGAGTGGCGCCTGGAATTCCACTACGTGAGGGTCGGCGAAAAAGAATTCCAGGCCCACCCCTTCATCCCGAAAGCCTGCGGCAACGGGAGCCTGCTGTTCACCGAAACGGCCTCGACCGGCGAACTCGAAGCCGTCGAGGGGGCGGAAGCCAACTATCGCCTCGCGCCCCCGAAATCGGAATCGGGCACGAACGGGAAAGGCGAACCCGAAACCTTCATCTGGGTCGCGCAGACCTACTGCCTGACCGCGACGGCGACCGGCTTCTGGGTCGACGGAGCCCACGGGGCCGGGAGCTACAGCGGCGACATGTCGCAGTGGCCCACCTCCCCCTACGTCAACCAGTACGAAGCCGGAGCCCAGCTGGGGCTGCCGGCGAGCGCGCACGACCCCCGCCCCGGCGCGCACGCCGACGGGGCAGCCGCGCTGATGATGGGCATGCGCCAGGTGCTCGGGGGCGGGACGCCCGCGGGCGGCTGGCCCAGCCTGAAAGAGGTCTACGAACGGACCGTGAACGCCAACGGCAACTTCGACCCCGAGCAGGGCCTGAAGCTGCTCAAGCAGCTCGGCTTCGGCCAGGCGCACATCACGCCGCTGCCGTCCGACCAGGCCAGCGTCGCGGACGCCGGGCCGCCGTACCCGATCTCCTACCCGAACGGCACGAACGAGGCCGCGATCGACCACGCGCTCCAGAGCGGGCCCGTCGTCGTCGAGACCGCCCTCGGCACCGGCGAATGGGGTAAGGCCGGCAGCGGGCACATGCTGCTGATCACCGGCGTCGATACCCAGCGCCCCGGCAACTATGTCGTCGACGATCCGGCGGGCAACTACTTCTCCTCTTCGACCAGTCCCTCGTCGCCGGCCAGCCACTACGGCGTCGGCCGCTACGGCTACGGCGTCGACTACCCGAAGGCGTGGGTGCTCGCCTACGCCGCGAACACCTTCGGCCGCGGGATGATCGAAGTCGGCCCCTACACCGGACCCGTCCCCGTGGTCGACGTCGCCGACGCCGACTTCGGCGGCCCCGGCGCGCCGTCCTCGTTCTACGTCGAGGACTCGTCCGGCCGACGCACCGGCTGGATCGGCGGTCAGGCCGTCGCCGAACTGCCGATGTCCTACGCCGGCGAAGACGTGCCATGGGTTCAGAATCCCGCCGGCGGCGACCCCGGCATCGAACCCTCGCCCGCCGCCGACCCCACCGGGCCGGCGCCGCGCTACCTCAGTGTGTCGGAGCCCGCAACCGGGCTCGCGCTGCACGTTGTCGCCGGCAGCGGCGGCACCTACAAGCTCGCCGTCGAAGCCACCCAGGGCGAGGCCGTCGTCGCCGCCGAACAGCTCCAGGGCTCCGCGGCCGCCGAACTGGACACGCTCATCTCATCCGGAGCGCTCGAGGCGCTGGTCGGAGAGCCGATCCTTCCCTCCACCGGGGGCGCCGGCAACTCCGGCGGCTCCCCCGGCAACCGGCAAACCACGACCGACACCGGCCCGCCCCACCCGGCTCGCCCCAGCGCGGCGCAGATCAAGGCGCTCCTGGAGCGCGAGCTGGCGCCCTCCGGCAAGGCCGCGCGCATCGCCTCGCTGCGCAGGCGCGGCAGCTTCACCCTGAAGTTCAAGGCGCTCGAGGCCGGCACGGCCACCGTCACCTGGTACGAGCCCGCCCATACGGCGAGCCCCGCGAAGAAGGCCAAGGCAAGGCCGATCCTGATCGCGTCCGGCAAGCTGCGCTTCACCGCGGCGGGGACGAAATCGCTGTCGCTGCGGCTCACCGCCGCCGGCAAGACGCTGCTGCGTCACACCACCCACCGCCTGCAGCTGACCGCGCACGGGGTGTTCGTGCCCGTCGGGAGCTCGGCGGTCGCGGTCTCCCGCGGCTTCTCGCTGAAGCCCTAGCCGGCCGGAGTCGCCGGCGCCGGCACGTCGAGCAGCACCGCGCTCGCGGCGGGGAGCTTCGTGGCGACGACGCCGTCGCGAGACACCGCCCGCCCGAACCGGCGCGGCGCCCAGCCCCCTTCGGGGGCCACTTCGCTTTCACCCAGTTCCACGCCTTCGGTCGCGTGCAGCGAGGACCCGGTCAACGCCAGCGTGCCGGCGGCGCCGACCCCCGGGGAGACCCGCAGCCTCAGCGCCAGCGTCGGCGTGCCGAGCTGATCGTCGTTGACGACCAGCACCCGCAGCGAGCCGTCGCCCGCCAGGAAGCCCATCGCGTGGACGTTCGCGCGCGCGGCCCGCACCCGGATCGCCGTCGGCAGCGGTCGCGTCCCCACCAGTTCCCGCGTCATCAGCAGCGCGTACCACTCCGGCTGCGCGCGCAGTTCGCCCGTCGAGAGCTCCAGCGGCCCCGGCGCGCACACCGGCGAGTAGCCCTTGCAGTTCGCCACGGCGCCGTGCAGGTTGACGCCCACGGCGCCCGAGCTCATCAGCTTCGGCAGGTAGCCCGCGGCCCACAGCGCGGAGGCGAACGTGTTGCTGATGCCGGCGACGCCGCCGCAGGAGACCGAGTTCGTCTCGTCCATCCGGAACGGGATGCCACCCGCCTGCGAGATCGCAACGTAGCGGCGCACCGAGCCCACCTCGCGGCGCCAGATCGGGTTGCTCAGCAGGCTCGTCACCGACGGGACCGGTTTGCGCTGTGCACAACCGAGCGGGTAGTGATGGCCCGTGAGCAGCGCCGGGCGCTGGTCGACCGCCTCGCCCGCTCCCCAGGTTTCGTACGCGCTCGAACCCGAGACGTCGGGCCCCCAGAGCGGGACGCCCGGCGCCACCGCTTCGATCGCCGCGCGATATTCGGCGGCCTGGATGTTGTACTGGGCGAACCCCCAGGGTTCTTCGCGCATGTCATGCAGCGCGTAGGAGTTGGGCTCGTTGCCCAGCTCGAAGGCCTCGAGCCAGGGGCCCAGCGCCGCCTTCGCCGCGGCGGCCTCGCGGGCCGCGGCGCGCGGTTCGAAGTGCACGATCCCCAGCGTCAGCACGACGTGCCAGCCGCTGCGCGAGGCCAGCACCGCCAGCTGGCGGAAGTCGTCGGCATCGACCACGCCCGAGGCCCACGCCGGTCGCGGCGTGCGCTGGTCGGTCCAGGCGATGCGCGTGTCGGCCGAGACGCCGCCGAAGCGCAGCACCCCGGTCCCCAGCGAGCGCAGCATCGCCACGAGGTCGCCGCGTTCCCCGTAGCGCGCCATCTGCGGCAGGCTCGACATCTCGAAGGACAGCCCCAGGAAGTCCTGCGGCACCGGCTGGCCGGGGTGCGTGCCGTCGAGCGAGACCGTGACGCTCGGCGCCGGCCTGACGGCCACCGGCGCGTGCTTCGCCTTCGCGGCGGCGGCGCTCGCGACGAACACCGCGCACAGGAGCACGGCGCCCAGCAGCGCGGACAGGAGTGGACTTCGCCGAGACATGCGCGCCCCAGTAAACACAGGTCCCGGCGAAGCGATGCGGCGAACTGCGCGCGCGTCGCCGCGAGTTGCCCCGGGGAGCCTTGGCGATCCGTGCCGGGGCGCTAGCCCGCGAGCCTTACCGGCAGCGTCTTCAGCTGGTTCAGGAACAGCGATTCGACGTGCGTCGGCGGCTCGTCGATCGCGACCTCCGGGAAGCGCTTGAAGGTCTCCTCGATCAGGATCCGCAGCTCAAGGCGCGCCAGCGCCGTGCCCAGGCAGAAGTGCCGTCCCCCCGCCCCGAAGGCCTGGTGCTCGGCTTTGCGGCGCAGGTCGAAGCGCTCCGGGTCCTCGTAGCGGGTCTCGTCGCGGTTCGAGGACGCGTACCACATCACGACCTTGTCGCCCGCCTTGATCTGCTGCCCGTGCAGCTCCGCGTCGCGCGTCGCCGTGCGGCGGAAGTGGGCGAAGGCCGGGAACATCCGCAGCGACTCCTCGACCGCGTCCGGGATCAGCGAGGGGTCCTCGAGCACCAGCCGCCGCTGCTCCTCGTCTTCCATCAGCGCGCGCATGCCGCTGCAATAGGTCGCCTTCGTGCTGTCGTTCCCCGCCGCCATCAGCAGGAAGAAGCCCATCACGATCTCGTGTTCCTCGAGCTTCTCGCCGTCGACCTCGGCGTGCACCAGCACGCTCGTCAGGTCGTCGGTCGGGTTCTCCTGGCGCGCCGCGATCAGCTTGCGGCACAGCTCGAAGATCTCCGGGATGTCTTTGTTGACGGCGCCTTCGAAGCCGTCGGGGTTCAGGTCCGGGTCGCCCGCGCCGAGCGTCGAGTTCATCAGCCGCGCCCAGATCAGGTCTTCCTCCTCGGAGATGCCCATGAAGCTGCCGATCACGCGCGAGACCACCGGCTGGGCCACGTCGCTGACCAGGTCGCACCTCTCCCTGCCCTCCAGGCGGTCGAGCACCCGCACCGTGATCGCGCGGATCGCGTCCTCGTGGTCGGCGATCCGCTTCGGGGTGAAGCCGCGCTGGAACAGCGCCTTCAGGCGGTCGTGCTTCGGCGGGTCCATGCCGATGAACATCGCCCGCGCCAGCTCGATCGGGAAGCCCGCCGCCGCCGCCACGACGCCGCCCAGTTCGGAGGAGTAGGTCTCCCAGTCGCGGGACACCGCGTGGATGTCCTCGGCCGTCGTGACCGACCAGAAGCCCGCCTCCTCCGGCAGTTCTTCGAAGCTCTCCGTCCAGTGGATCGGGCACTTCGAGCGCATCTCCTTGAAGGCCTCCTGTGGCGGGCCGTCGTGCCACAGCTCGCGCTCCGTCAGTTCCAAGCTCTCGATGTCGCGCCCGACCGTTGCCATGGAGTCCTCCAGTTCGCCGCTGCCGTGAGTGCTCGCCGATCATACTGGCTGCCCAGCCAGTTTTATTTCTCAGGACAGCGCGCGCTCGCGCAGGCGCCGCCGCGACGCGCGCCATCCCAGCAGCGCGGTGCCCAGCACCAGCGAGAGCGGAACCAGCACCGCGAGCGCCACCAGCAGCACCGCCAGCGCCGTCTTCAGCACGCCGAGCGCGTCGTGCAGGCCGTCTTCGAGCGTCGAGCGGCCCGCCGCCGAGCCGTGGGCGTCGCCGTAGACCGAGACTTCCACCGTGGAGTTGCTGCCCCTCCGGGAGACGGCTCCGAACGCGGTGCGGGCGCGGGTGACGGCCGTCGCCGCCAGCGCGATCCGCGCGTGCAGGCTTTCGATCTCGCCCTGGGTGCTCGCGCGAGCGAGCGCCCGCAGCAGCGCCTGGCGTTCGGCGACGGCGTCGGCGAGCTTGCGGCGGGCCGCATCGTATTCGTCGGTGATGTCCTGGAGCGACTGGCTCTCGGCCTGCACCGGCGCGAGCCGGCCGAGCGCCGCGAGCGCTCCCGACAACCTGGCGCTCGGCAGGCTCAGGCGCAGTTCCGCGCTACCTGCCGCGCCGGTCTGACGGCGCACCTGCGAGCTCTGCACGAAGCCGCCTTCGCGCGCGGTGAGCTGCGCGACTTCGTCCGCCACCGACTGCACCGCGGCGGGCTTCGGGGCCAGCGTCAGCGACGCGGCGCGCTGCTGCACGCGCGCCGGCGAGGCTTCGCCCGCGGCGGACGCGGCGCCCGACGACGCGCCGGCTTCGGGCCGGCTCGCTTCCTTGTAGTAGGGGGTGACCGGGCCCTCCTTCGGTGCGGCGCGGCCAGTCCCGCTCGACGAGTCCAGCGCGCTTTTGACCTCGACCGAGGAGTGGGGAGAGAACATTTTCGCGCTGAGCATTTCGGTTTCGTGCCACGGCGCCACGACCACGAGCGTGACGATCGCCGCCATCGCGCTGATGCCTCCGGCCGCGACGAGGCGGGCGTGCATGCCGGAACCCAGCCAGGCCCGCATCCGCGCGAGCGCACGACCGAAGCCGAAGCGCGGCGGGAAGCGACGCGCCGGCGCGGCTTCGCGCGCCGCCACCGCCTCGTACAGGCGCAACGCGAACTCCTCCGACATCGGCGGCGCCAGCGCGCGCACGTCCCCGCGCAGCTGACGCCAATAGGCCGCGTCGGCGCGCTCGGCGGCGGTCACCGCGACGACCTCTCCACCGCCCTCCTCGCCGTGCAGCGCCGCCTCGATCCGGGCGAGCGCCCGCTCGTCGGGCATGCCTTCTGGCTGTGGGAAGGGGACGATCTTCACGCGACCTCCTGACGGGCCAGCTCCACGCACGCGTCGCGCAGCCGCGTCAGCGCACGGTGCACGCGCGTGCCGGCGTTCGACTCGCTGATCCCCAGCACGCGCGCCAGCTCGCCGTTCGTGAGCTGGCCGTGGAACTTCAGCAGCACCACCTCGCGCTCGCGCGGCGGCAGCTCCCGCAGCGCGGCCTGGACCGTCGCGCGACGCTCGGCCTGCTCGATCGCTTCGGCGGGATCGGGGTGCCCCTCGGGGCCCGCGCCCGGCAACGGGCCGTCGGGTGGCGCTCCTTCGCCATCGAATCCCGGTCCGCCCTGCCTGCGCCTGCGCCGCAGCTCGTCGAGCGCGGCGTTGCGGACGATCGCGAACAGCCACGCGCGCGGCGTCCCGCGCGTGCGGTCGAGGCGGCGGCGCGAGCGATACAGCCGCTCGAACGCGAGCGCCGTGACGTCCTCCGCCGCGGCGCGATCGCCCAGCAGCGAGATCGCGTAGCCGTGCACGTCGTCCGCGCAATCGCGAAACAGCGTCTCGAGCTGCTGACCGTCGAGCTTGTCCACGTACCCGCCCACTACCCCAACTACGTCCCGGGCGACGGGTTCGTCACAAGCGGCCCGCCGACCCATAGGCGGACGCGGGAGCGATAGCGGACGCGGGAGCTAATCCCGGCTCAGAACCGCTCCAGCACGCGCTCGATCGCGCGGGTCCCGAACTCGACGGTGTCGGCCGGCAGCCGCTCGTCCGGGGCGTGGATCAACTGCATGAACGGCAGCTCCGGCGGTAGCTGCATCGGCAGGAAGCCGTACGTCTGGATGCCGAGCCGCGAGAAGAAGCGCCCGTCGGTGACGCCCGGCAGCAGCATCGGGATCGCCTTGCCGCGCGGGTCCAGCTCGCCCAGCACGCCCGCCAGCCGCTCGAACAGCGCCATGTCCGGCTCGCCCGCGACGCGGTCGTGCTGGGCGACCTCGAACTCCAGCTCCACGCCCGCCAGCGCCCGCAGCTCCGCGAACACGTCCTCCGGCGCGAAGCCCGGCAGCAGCCGGCAGTCAAGCTCCAGCGACAGCTCGTCCGGGATCACGTTGATCTTCTCCCCACCCTGCACGATCGTCGCGGAGGCCGTGTTGTGCAGCATCGGGTCGAACACGCGCCCGCGCTCGCCCAGCGCGCCCAGCACGCGGTCCGTCAGCGCCGGCTTCAGCAGGCCCCGCAGCGGCAGCGCCATCGTCGCGGGCAGCTCGTTCGCGATCGCCTCGATCATCGCCCGGGCCACCGGCGTCACGTGCACCGGCAGGCGGCGGCTGTCCAGCGCGTCCAGCAGCTTCCCCAGCTTGCCCATCGCGCCTCCACGCACCGGCATCGAGCCGTGCCCCGACTGCCCGCGCAGCGTCGCGCGCGTCCAGCAGATCTGCTTCTCCGCCACCATGATCGGGTAGAAGCGCCGGCCCGCCACCTCCATCGTGAAGCCCCCGAACTCGCCGATCGAGTAGCGCACCCCCGCGAACAGCTCGGGGTGCTCGCGCACCAGGAAGTCCGCCCCCAGCGGGCTGCCCGCCTCCTCGTCGGCGAGCAGGCAGAGGATCACGTCGCCGGGGGGCTGTGTGCCGCTCGCCTTCAGGCGCATGAAGGCCGCCAGCAGCATCGCCACGCCGCCCTTCATGTCCAGCGCGCCGCGCCCCCACACGTAGCCGTCCGCGAGGTCTCCCGCGAACGGGTCGTGCCGCCACTCGCCGCGCGCCGCCACCACGTCGACGTGGCCCTGCAACAGCAGCGGCGGGCTCTCGCCGCGGCCCGCGATCCGCGCGATCAGGTTCGGGCGCTCCGGCTCCTGCGCGATCAGCCGCGTCTCGCAGCCGAGCCCCTGCAGCAGCCCCGCGATCCACTCGATGCACTCGCGCTCGCCGCCCGGCGGGTTCGTCGTGTCGAAGCGCAGCAGCCGCTGAAGCAGCTCCACCGGCCGGTCCTGCAATCCGTCTCCCGCGGGCGACGCAAGATCGTTCACACGCACAGTCTCGCATCGCTTAGCATTGCCGTATGGCAGACGTCTTCACCACGAACGACGAGGCCATCGAAGCGTGGGACGGTCCGCTGTTCGACCGCTTCGTCCAATTTCGCCATCTGCTGGTGGACAGCCTCGGTGTTCACGGTGACGAAGGCATGCGCATCGTCGCTCCCGCGGCCGGCGAGCGGGCGCTCGACATCGGCTGCGGTTTCGGCGACACCGCACAGCAGCTCGCCGCGCTCGTCGGTGAGGACGGCAGCGTGCTCGGCGTCGACGCGGCTCCGCGCTTCATCGAGACCGCCCGCGAGGAGGCCGCGCGGGCCGGGGTCGGCAACCTCCGCTTCGAGGTCGTCGACGTCGAATCGCACTCCTTCGATGAGCAGTTCGACTTCGCCTTCTCGCGGATGGGGACGATGTTCTTCGCCAACCCCGTCGCCGCGCTGCGAAACGTGCGCGAGGCACTCGTGCCGGGCGGGCGGCTGGCGATGGTCGTGTGGCGCTCGAAGGTCGAGAACGAGGGCTTCTACCGCAGCCAGCAGATCACCGAGCGGTTCGTCACCAAGCCCGAGGAATACGACGAGCCCACCTGCGGGCCCGGTCCCTTCTCGATGGGCAACGCCGACACCACGAGCGGCATCCTGCTGAGCGCCGGCTTCGAGAACATCTCGCTGCTGCGCTGCGACAGGCCGATCCGGATCGGCGACGACCTCGACGAGGCGGTGGAGTTCGTGATGAGCATCGGCCCCGCCGGCGAGATCCTGCGCCTGGCCGGCGAGCGTGCGGCGCACCTGCACGAGCCGGTCGCCGCGGCGCTCCGCGAGGACATGGCGCAGTGGGTCGCCGCGGACGGAGCCGTGATGGGCCCGGCATCGACCTGGATCGTCACCGCGCAGGCGCCCGCGGCGCCGTAGCCGGGTAAACGGCCGCGGCGCCGCGTACGATCCGCCGATGCGACGGGGGCGCATCACGATCTCGGCCGCGCTGATCGCGGCCACGGCAGCGGCGCTGCTGCTGGTGCTGTCCGCCGGCGGGTCGCCCGCGCCCGCCGCCACGGGGACCTCCGACTGCCACAAGCACGCGCCCCCGCTCCTGCACGACGGCTTCCCCGAGCCGCCGGCCCGCTACAGCTCGGGCGGCAGGCTCGACGTGCCGCTCACCGCCGCGCTGGGCGAGGTGAAGCTGAACGGCAAGCGCGTGAAGACGCTCAACTACGACGGCAGCTTCCCCGGCCCGACGCTCGTGATCTGCGCGGGCGACCACCTGACGGTCCACTTCAAGAACGACCTCACCGAACCGACGAACCTGCACACGCACGGCTTCCACGTCTCGCCGGAAGCCAACCACGACAACGTCTACCTGAAGATCGATCCTGGGCAGGCGTTCACCTACGAATACGACATCCCCCGAGACCAGCCCGCGGGCGCCTACTGGTACCACCCGCACCTGCACATGTTCGTGGACGCGCAGCTGTTCGCGGGGCTCGCGGGGGCGATCGTGCAGGAGGGCGGCCTCGACACGCTGCCCGCGCTGCGCCATGTGCCCCAGCGCTGGATCGTGATCCAGAACACGCAGGTCAAGGACGGCCGGACCGTGCCGGTCGAAGAATCGACCGAAACGAAGTCACGGCTGTACGTCAACGGCGTGAAAGACCCCACCGCGAAGATCCGCCCCGGCGAACTCCAGCGCTGGCGCATCTTCAACGCCGACGCCGACCGCTACCTGGTGCTGCGCCTCGCCAAGGGCCAGCGCATGCAGCTGCTGGCGGAGGACGGCCACACGCTGGCCCATCCGCTCGGCGTCAGCACCCTGCAGATCGCGCCGGGCTCGCGCCGCGAGGTGCTGGTGCGCGGCGGCAAGGCGGGCTCCTACGCGCTGAAGGCGATCCCCTTCGCGCAGTTCCCCGGCGGCGAGAAGGCGGCGAACGGCGGCCCGGAGCCGAACGAAACGCTGCTGACGCTGCGCTCGGCGGGCAGCCCCAGGCACATGTCGCTGCTCTCGCCGCACGCCCGGCTCGGCAACCCGATCGACCTGCGCGGCAAGCCGATCGACCGCAAGCGCACGATTGTCTTCAACGAAATGCCCGAACCCTCCGGCGCGACGGCGTTCACGCTGAACGGGATGAAGTTCGACCCCGAACGGGTCGACGTGACGATGAAGCTCGGCTCGATCGAGCAGTGGACGCTGGCGAACGAAACGACCGAATGGCACACGTTCCACATCCACACGAACGACTTCCAGGTCGTGAGCGTCGCGGGCAAGGCCGTTCCCTACGTGCTCGAAGAGGACAACGTCGCGCTGCCGCCAAAGTCGAAGACCGTGGTGCTGATGCACCCGATCGACTTCACCGGCAAGTTCGTGTTCCACTGCCACGTGACCTTCCACGAGGACCACGGCATGATGGCGGCGGTGCAGGTCGTGCGAGAACCGACCGCGGCCGAGATGAAGCGCGCGGTCGTCTACGAGGGCGGCTTCGCGATCGGCTCCGGCGCCTACGGCTCGACCGCGGCGCCCCCGGCGGCGCGGTCGCTCGTGTTCTTCTGCCGCGCGCTGGGCCTGGCGCCCTCGCGGCTGCGCATCTGACGATCGACCGGCCGCGCGCGCCGGCGAGCGGCGTGCGGTCGCCCGGCCGTGCGGCGCTCAGCCGCGCGGCGTCAGCGGCTTGCCGACGAGCGGCGGCCCGGCGTCGCCCTCGACGACGACGCGCAGGCGGCGGCGATTGCTCGCGCTCAGCGGCAGCGTCGCCTTGCCCTGCGCGCTGAGCCGCGCCCGCTTCACGGTGCGCCAGGGCGCGCCGGAGGGGTAGTGCAATTGCAGCAGCACGGTGGCGCCCGGCGCCGGGACCTGCACGTGGACGAGCGTCTGCCCATGGCCGCCGCCCGCCTGGCCCAGGCGCACGTGCAGCGAGCCGAGCGGCGGCAGCGGGTGCTGGCCGGGCATCAGCACGTTCACGACGCCTTTCATGCTGGGGTGGATCGTGCAGGCGTAGGCGAACGCGCCCGGGGTCGTGAACGTGACCTGGAAGCTTTCCCCAAGGGTCAGGCGCCCGGAGTCGAAGCCGCCGCCGGCGGCGGTGACGGTGTGCGGCCCGAAGCCTTCGTTCTTCCAGACGACGGTCTGACCGTCTTCGACCGTGAGCTGAGCGGGCGTGTAGGCACGCGAGACGATCGTGACGGGCACGGGCGCGGGGCTCGCGGCGAAACCCGTCGCGGCGGAGACGAGGACGAACGCGCCGGCGAGCAGGACGGCGGGCGCGGCTGGGCGAAGACTCTTCATTCCGGCGACACTAGCGGAGCCGCGTCTCGGCCGAAGCGCTCGAATAGCTCCGGCAGCAGCGTCGCGAGGTTCGCGTACTCCTCGGCGCAGTGCCGCGCCAGCGCGCGCGGCAGCCCCGCGGGCAGCGTCGCCTTGCGCGTGACGCGATTGTTCAGCAGGCGCTCGCCGGGAGTGCCGAGCGGGCCGTAGGGACGGATCGCGGCGCCGAGCCAGAAGGCGCTGCGCAGCACGACGCCGCCGTCCCCCGCGCCCAGGGCGTCCCCCACGCGCGGGCCGTCCCCCGCCCGCAGGAACACGTGGTACATCGGCGTGTGCCGGACGTGGCGGCGGTCGTCTCCGACGTAGCCGCAGACGATCGTGGCGACGTCGGGGTTGTCGAGCTGGTCGCCGGGCATGCCCATCGCGCTCGGGGGCTGGAAGGCGATGCGCGCGTGCACCGTGCCGACGCCGACGTCCTCGACGGGGTGGTGGACCGCGCCCCAGTGCGCCTTCGCGCCGGAGCCTCCGGCCGTGGCCGTGGCGGTGGCGGCGGCCGTGGCGGCGGCGGTGGTGGTGGTGGTGGTGGTGGTGGTGGCGGCGGCGGGTGGCTCAAGCGAGTTGGAGCGGTGGGCCGCGGGGTGCCAGATGCGATAGCGCAGCGAATCGCGCGGGTGCCAGTCGAACCACCAGTCGACCATCTCGCCGCTGACGGCGGGCATCGGCGTGCGCACGGCGACGAAGCCGACGCCGTCGGGCAGCGTGCACCAGCCGGTCTCCACGTCCAGCGGCCGCGGGTCGAGCAGGCGCGCCACGTCCCGGAGCGCCAACGCACGCTCGGGCGCGATGGGCCCGCGCTCGATCGCCTCGACCACCCCCGGGCCGGGCGGCGCGAGCGGGCGGCCCAGGCAGTCCTCGAGGTCTAGAGCCTTCCCATCCATTGATGAAAACGACCCTCCGGGTCGTGGATCGATCGCAGATCGTCGAGCCTGCTCATGTGCGCGTCGCTGAGGAAGCGCGCCGGGCGCCTGCCAAGGTTCTCGTCGGCGAGCTGGATGCCGCTGGCGAGGTCCTCCATCTCGCGCATCCGGTCCGTCGCCCAGGCGACGTTCGCCTCGTCCTCGCCGGGGTCCTGCCAGACGCCGTAGAGGGCGATGTAGGTGTCGTCCTCGACGCTGTAGGCCATCTCGGGGCGGGAGGGCGCCGGCGTGCTGCCCGGCCCCCAGTTCATCCACAGCATGTGCGAGGGCGCCGCGGGCATCGTCTCGGCGATCCGGCGCAGGCCCGGTAGCAGCTGCTCGGCGGGCGCGCGCGTCCACATGTTGTCGGCGCTGTAGCGGTGCTGGTCGGGGTAGGCGGCGTGGACGCCGGCGTAGAGGTCGTCCAGCGTGACGGGGATGTAGGGCTCCGCGAGCTTCGCCCGGTCGAGCACGGGGCAGGTCTCGAGCAGCGCCAGCGCCGCGCGCGCCTGCTGCTCGTCCTCGGCGAGCACCGGGCCGGTGACGGCGATCTCCAGCTCGCCCTGCTCGGTGCGGTGCACGATCAGCATCAACTCCATGTTGCGCGGCACCCGCGGCGCGAGCTCCTGCGCCCAGCGGAACACGTCCTCCAGCTGGTCGATCTCGTACAGCACGAGCCCGTTCGCCACGACCGGTGGACGCGGCTGCAGGCGCAGGTGAAAGCGGGTGACGACGCCGAAGAAGCCCGGGCCCGCGCCGCGCGCCGCCCACAGCAGGTCGGCGTTCTCCTGCTCGGAGGCGTGCACCAGCTCGCCGTCGGCGGTGACGAGGTCGATCGCCTCGACGCTCATGCAGGCGGGGCCGTGGACGCGGCCGTTCCAGCCATAGCCCCCTTGCAGCAGGTAGCCGCCTAGCGCGACGCCGACGCAGTGACCCGCCGGGAAGAACAGGTCTTGGCCCGCGAGCTCTCGCAGCAGCTCGTTGCCGTGGCACCCCGGCTGCACGGTGGCCGTCATCGCCGCGGCGTCGACCTCGGTCGCGCGCAGGCGCGAGAGGTCCAGCAGCAGGCCGCCGTCGCGCACGTGGTTGCCCGCCCAGCTGTGCCCGCCCGAGCGCACGCCGATCTTCATTCCCCGCTCGCGCGCCCAGCGGACCGCGCGGGCCGCGTCCTGCTCGCTCTCGGCGAGCACGACCGCGTCGGGGAAGCGCTCGGGCGTGCGCGCGTTCCAGACGCTGGCGCGGCGCGCCTGCTCGTAGCGGTCCTCGCCGCGCAGCAGCAGCTCGCCGTCGAATCCCCCGCCGCCGAATCCAGCCCCCGCCGTCGCGTTCATGCGTTCCACGATACAGGATATGCTTACCGCGATGCAGAACACTCGTTCCGCACGGAAGCGACGGCCACCGACCCCGGGATCGCAGGCGAAGCCCCAGCGCGCCGAAGGGGTGCAGGCGATCGCGCGGGCCGGCTCGGTGCTGCGCGCGCTGGAGCGACACCCGCCGGGCCTCGCCCTCGGCGAGCTGGCGCGGGCGGTGGAGCTGCCGAAGTCGACGGTGCACCGGCTCGTGGGCGCGCTCTCCGCGGAGGAGCTGGTCGGCACGGACGCCACTGGACGGATCGTGCTGGGCGGAGCGCTGGCCCGCCTCGGTGCCGCGGGCTCGCACGCGCTCCAGGACGAGCTGCGCCCGCTGCTGCTGGGCCTGCGCGAGGAGCTGGGCGAGACGGTGGACCTGGCGGTGCTCGACGGCGGGCGGATGCGCTTCGTGGAGCAGCTGCCCGCGGCTCACCGCCTGCGCGCGGTCTCGGCGGTCGGGGCCCGCTTCCCGCTGCACTGCACCGCGAACGGCAAGGCCTTCCTCGCGGCGCTGCCGCCCGACCGTGCGACCGCGCTGCTGCCGGAACGGCTGGAGCGCTACACGCCGCAGACGATCGTCGCGCGGGCGAAGCTGCTGCGCGAGCTGGAGCAGGTCCGCGCCCGTGGCGTGGCCATCGACCGCGAGGAGCACACCGAAGGGATCTCGGCGGTCGGCGCCGCCGTGCTCGGCCCGCTCGGCCCGCTGGCGGCGATCTCGGTGCCGGTGCCGACGGCGCGCTTCCACGGCGGCGAGCAGCGCTACGCGGGGGCGGTCCGGCGCGCGGCGCGCGAGGCGGCGGCGCTGCTCGGAGACGGTCGGCCCTAGCGCAGGCCCGTGAGCTCGGCGTAGCGGCCGAGCATCGCCTCGTTGGCGTCGTAGTCGTACTGGTCGACGCTGATCGAGTGCCCGTCTTCGACGACTGTCACGAAGCCGCCCTCGAAGGCGAACCGGCCCTGGCCGCCCAGCCCCGAGCCGTGGTAGGAGGCGCGCAGCGCGATCACCCGCTCGTCGCAGGCGAGCACCTCGTCGATCGCGAAGCGCACGTCGGGCGAGACGGCGAACACCGAAGCCGTCATCGCGCGGCAGGCGTCGCGCCCGACGGTGGAATCGAAACCCCCGGTGCGGTGGTCGACCATCCGCCAGCGCTCGTCGAACATCTCCATGAAGGCGTTCAGGTCGCGCGCTTCGTAGCGGCGTCCGTACTCGGCGTAGTAGCGCACCGGGGGCAGGTCCGCGTACTCCGAAGGCACCCCAACGGAGCCCGTGACCCGCGCAAGCGAGTCGCCAGGTGCGTCCCGTCTGCTGGAACGGCTCGAAGTAATGGCAGCACCCCCGATGGCGTTGTCCTGCCCGACAAGCGTACTCCTCAGCGCGAGCGATGGCGCTCGGCGTCCATGACTATGCGGAAAAGGGCTCCCCGCCGACGCGGAGAAGCCGGCGGGGAGCGGGGATGGACGCACGCGGGAGGGAGCGCGCGCCTGGGCGTGCGGGGAAGGCACGCTCAGCTTGTGTCTATGTCGCATGGCCGGGTCCCGGCCCCGTAGACATAACCGCCGATCGGGAGAGCCGCCCCGTCCTGCGCGAGGTGAATACCCGGCGGCCCGGGCGCGCACACCGGCTTACGACAGACGTCCAGCCCGGGCGCGGGTAGGATCCTGCGGTGGCGTGGTTGCTCACGACGCTGGCGCTCCTGAGCCCCTTCGCGCCGGTGCATCTGCGGGCCGGTGGGCGCCAGGCCCGAGCCGCGGCGGCTCCGTCGGCGCGGCCGCGCATCCACCGGTGGCCGATCCCCTACGGCCCGCGCCGCAAGCGCGAGATGGCGGCGTACTCGCTGCGCCACTACGGCGAAGACACCTACCTGCTGCGCGACCCGAAAGTGATCGTCGAGCACTACACCGAGACCGCCACCGCGCAGGAGGCCTTCAACACGTTCGCGCCAGACGTGCCGGACAGCGAGTTCCACGAGCTGCCGAACACCTGCGCGCACTTCCTGGTCGAGCGCGACGGGCGGATCGACCAGCTGGTCCCGTTGACGCTCCGCTGCCGGCACACCGTCGGCCTGAACTGGACTGCGATCGGGATCGAGAACGTCGGCCTCTCGGATCGCGAAATCCTCGACGACCGCGCGCAGCTGGACGCCTCGCTGCGGCTCACGCGCTGGCTGCGCTGCACGTACGGCATCGCGCTGCGCAACGTGATCGGCCACAACGAGAGCCTGTCCTCGCCCTACCATCACGAGCGGGTTCCCTCGTTCGCGCACCAGACGCACTCCGACTGGAGCCGCGCGGACATGGACGTCTACCGCGCCCGTCTTGCACGCTTGCCTTGCGCGGGTATAGCTTCGGATCACTCGCTGGACCCGACACAGGAGGCGAACTGATGGCTAAGGAGTTCAAGGCGTTCCTGCTTCGCGGCAACGTGGTCGACCTGGCGGTCGGGATCGTTATTGGCGCCGCTTTCGGAGCGGTGGTCACGGCGCTGGTCGCGGACCTGATCACGCCGATCGTCGCGGCGATCATCGGCAAGCCCGACTTCTCGAACCTGACGTTCACGATCAACGACAGCACGTTCCGCTACGGCGACTTCATCAACGTGCTGATCGCGTTCATCTCGATCGCCGCGGCGGTGTTCTTCTTCGTCGTGAAGCCCGTCAACGCGCTGATGGAGCGACGCAAGACCGGGCGCGACGTCGAGTCCGAGACGCGGCCGTGCTCGGAGTGCCTGTCGGAGATCCCGCGGCTCGCGCGCAAGTGCGCGTTCTGCGCCTCGCCGCAGCAGCCCGCCGGGGCCTGAGCCGCAGACCGCGGACAGGCGGCGATGCGCCGCCGGGAGTCACGACGCGCTTTGGCGCCGCCGGGCCGCGAGACCGCCCGCGATCTTGCAACGGGGGGTGGAATTCCTCCCACGTGGTACTAAATAGCCATGGCTCGCTCGATCTGGACGGGCGCGATCAGCTTCGGCTTGGTGACGGTGCCGGTCAAGCTGTACAGCGCGGTCAACCGCAAGACGGTCCGCTTCCACCAGCTCTCCGGCAAGAGCGGCGTGCGCATCGCGCAGAAGCGGGTCGACCCGCAAAGCGGCGAGGAGGTCCCCTACGAGGACATCGTCAAGGGCTACGAGCTCTCGCCGGACCGCTACGTCGTGATCGAGCCGGGCGAGCTCGAGACGCTCCAGCCGAAGAAGACGAAGACGATCGAGATCGAGGACTTCGTCGAGCTCTCGCAGATCGACCCGATCTACTACGACCACCCCTACTACCTGGCCCCCGGCCCGGGCGGCGCCAAGCCCTACCGCCTGCTGCTGGAAGCGATGGCGCAGAGCGAGAAGGTCGCGATCGCCCGCGTCGTGATCCGCTCCAAGGAACAGCTCGTGGCGATCCGCGCGATGGGCGACGCGCTGGAGATGGCGACGATGCTGTTCGCCGACGAAGTGCTGCCGCCGGACCGGCTTGACGAGCTGCCGGACCCCGGCGAGGTGAAGACGACCAAGCGCGAGGTCGAGATCGCGATGCAGCTGATCGACTCGCTGGCGGGCGACTTCGAGCCCGACAAGTACCACGACGCCTACCGCCAGGACGTGCTCGCGCTGATCGAGCGCAAGGCCGAGGGCAAGGAGATCGCGGTGCAGCCCGAAGCCGAAGAGGTGCCCGAGCCCGCGCCGGACCTGATGAGCGCGCTGAAGGCCAGCCTCGAAGCCGTGCGCGAGCACGACGACCGCGAGAGCGGCGGCGCCAAGCCACGGCGGCGCAAAGCCGCCAGGAAAGCGCCCGCGAAGAAAACGGCCGCGAAAGCTTCGGCCACCAAGGCCTCCGGCAAGAAACCGCCGGCCAGGAAAGCGCCGGCGAAAAAAGCGTCGGGCAAACGCGCCGCCGCCAAGCGGTAGGTGCCCGCCCGCCGCGCGAGCCTGAAGCAGTACCGCGGCAAACGCGACTTCTCCGCCACGGAGGAGCCGAGCGGAGACACGAAGGAGCCGGGCAAACGGGGACGCGGGACGACCGCGGGCAAGGGCAAGGGCACGGGCACGGGCAAGCGAGCCGAGGCCCTGCGCTTCGTGATCCAGGAGCACCACGCCACGCGGCTGCACTGGGACCTTCGGCTCGAGCACGACGGCGTGCTCGCGAGCTGGGCCCTGCCGAAGGGCATCCCCGAGGAGCCGAAGGAGAACCGCTTCGCGGCGCGCACCGAGGACCACCCGCTGGAGTACCTCGACTTCCACGGCGAGATCCCCAAGGGTCAGTACGGGGCCGGGAAGATGACGATCTGGGACCACGGGACCTACGAGCCGCTGAAGTGGGACCCGCGCAAGATCGAGGTCGCCCTGCACGGCGAGCGCCTCGACGCCCGCTACGCGCTGTTCCCGATCTCCTCGACCGCCCCCGGCGAGGAAGGCCTTCCCAAGGAGTGGATGATCCACCGCATGGACCCGGCCGCCGACGCCGGGCGGGAGCCGATGCCCGAGCACGTCAAGCCGATGCTCGCGCGCCTCGACAAGCTTCCCCGCTCCGACCGCGGCTGGTCCTACGAGGTCAAGTGGGACGGCGTGCGGGCGATCGCCTACTCCACCCCCGGCGAGCTGCGCCTGGAGAGCCGGAACCTGAAAGAGATCACGGCCCAGTATCCCGAGCTGGGCCGGCTGAACCGTGCGCTGAGCTCGCACGCCGCGATCCTCGACGGGGAGGTCGTCGCCTTCGACGAGCAGGGCAAGCCCAGCTTCGCGGCGCTCCAGCGGCGAATGCACGTGGCCTCGCCGACCCAGGTGAAGCGACTCGCGAAGGAGATCCCGGTCACGTACATGATTTTCGACCTGCTTTGGCTCAACGGGCATTCGCTGATGGGCCTGCCCTACGAAGACCGGCGCGAGCTGCTCCAGGAGCTGGAGCTGGACGGCGAGACCTGGCGCACGCCCGAGCCGCTGCGCGGCAAGGGCCGCGACGTGCTGAAGGCCACCGCGGAGCAGGGGCTCGAGGGGATCGTCGCCAAGCGCCTGGACTCCCCCTACGAACCCGGCGGCCGCGGCGCGAGCTGGATCAAGATCAAGAACGTCGGGCGCCAGGAGCTGGCGATCGGCGGCTGGCTCCCCGGCGAGGGCCGCCGCGAGCGGCGCATCGGCGCGCTGCTCGTGGGCGTGTACGACCCCGACGGCGCCTTTCGCTACGCCGGGCGCGTCGGCACCGGCTTCACCGACGTGGAGCTCGACCGCCTTGGCAAGGCGCTGGCGCCGCTGAAGCGCGAGCGCTCGCCGTTCACCGCGGGCGAGGCGCCGCCGCGCGGCGCCGTCTACGTCGAGCCCCGGCTCGTCGCGGAGGTCGAGTTCACCGAATGGACCTCCGCCGGAGTGCTGCGGGCGCCCTCCTACAAGGGCCTGCGCGAGGACAAGGACGCGAGCGAAGTCGTGCGCGAGGACCCGCCGCCCACCCTCTCGCCCGCGCCGCTGGTGCTCCAGGAACAGGGCGCCGGGAAGGCGGTCGCGACCGTCGAGGGACGCGAGCTGAAGCTGTCGAACCTCGACAAGCCGCTGTATCCCCGGACTGGCTTCCGCAAGCGCGAGGCGATCGACTACTACGCGAGGATCGCGACGACGATCGGCGCCCATCTGCAGGGGCGCGCGCTGACCGTCAAGCGCTGGCCCGACGGCGTCGAGGGCAAGGCCTTCTTCCAGAAGCAGGCGCCCGCCCACCGGCCGGACTGGGTGCGGACGGTGACGCTGCCGAGCGGGAAGAAGCCGATCGACTACCTGCTGGCGGAGGACCGCGCGACGATCGTCTGGCTCGCGAACCTGGCGGCGCTCGAACTGCACGTGCCGCTCGCCCGCGCGGAGCGGCCCGAGCGCCCGACGACGCTCGTGTTCGACCTCGACCCCGGCGCCCCCGCGACGGCGATCGAGTGCTGCCGCGTCGCGCTGACGCTCCAGGGGATGTTCGAGAACCTGGGCATGCAGAGCTTCGTCAAGACCTCCGGCAAAAAGGGGCTCCAGCTGTACGTGCCGCTGAACGATCCCGAGGTCTCCTTCGCGCAGACCAAGCCGTTCGCCAAAGCGGTCGCCGAGCTGCTGGAGGAGGCGCAGCCGGAGCTGATCGTCTCGCGCATGACGAAGTCCGAGCGGCCCGGCAAGGTGCTGATCGACTGGAGCCAGAACGACCGCAACAAGACGACGGTGTGCGCCTACTCGCTACGCGCCGCGGAGCGGCCGACGGTCTCGACGCCGCTGGAATGGGACGAGGTCCGCGCGGCGCTCGACGGCGGCGATCCGGCGGCGCTGCGTTTCGAGGCCGGGCAGGTCCTCGCGCGGGTCGCGGAGCGCGGCGACCTGTTCGCGCCGGTCGTCTCGCTCGCGCAGAAGCTGCCGTCAGTCTGAGCGGCCGCCCGCGCGGGAGCCCGTCGCCTGGCGTGAGGCGAGCGCGTCGCTGGTGAGCTGGCGCTCGTAGGGCCCGCGGCCCGTGAGGCAGTAGGCGCCGCAGCGCGCCGCCAGCGCGAGCGCGTCGTCTAGGCCCATGCCGGCGCCCAGGCCGTAGGCGAAGCCCGCGGCGAACGAGTCGCCGCAGCCGTAGGCGTCGACCGGCTCGCCGGGCGGCTCGGCGGCGGCCCAGCTGCCCTCGCGCCCCTCGCGCGTGCGGTAGCTGCCGCCGCGGGCGCCGTCGGTCAGCACGACGACGTCGGCCTCCGCTTCGGCCGGCGCCGCCGCCTCGCGCTCGATCTCGTCGTCGGCGCTGAGCACCAGCGCGTCGAGCCGCACGCCGTGGCCGAGCGCATGCCGGGCGCGCGGGTTCGCGACGAGCACCCGCGCGGCGCGCGCGGCGCGCAGCGCGGACAGATCGCCCGCGGTGAAGTACACGGCGTCTAGCTCCGCGAGCCCGGCCCACGGCAGCCCGTCCTCGCCCACCGGCTCCAGGCGCTCGCCGAACGTCGTGATCGTGCGCTCGCGCTCGTCATCCACGAGCGTCACCGCGCTGCGCGTCGGCGCCGTCCTTACAGCCGCGTGGACGTGAACTCCCAGCTCGCGCAGACGCGCCCGCGAACGCCGGCCCATGTCGTCCTCGCCCAGCGCGGTGTAGAGCGCCGAGGAGCCCGCCAGCCGCGCGAGCTGCACCGCCGCGACCGCGCCGCCGCCCGCAGGCTCCTCGAAGGGTTCCTCCGCATGCGCAACCTCACCCGCCCGCGGCACGTGCGCCACTCGCCCGAACTGCACCCACTCGACATGCCCGACCGAGGCGACTCTCGGGGCGAGCTCCCGCGCTCCCCCTGTGCCATTGCCCTGCACGCAGGCCAGTCTCGCACGCCCGTATGATCGCGCCATGAGCGACGCACGACGATCGTGGTCGAGACCGAGCTGACCCGCGCCGACGGCAAGCTCGCGGCGAAGGTCACACAGACGCAGGCCTTCCACTACCCGCGCGCCTGAGCGGCGACGGCCGGGCGCGTGCCCTCGCGAGGGCACACCGTAGGATGCGGCTGTGTCCTCGCTCGTGCTCGTAGACGAACCCGCCCCGCACGTCCGCGAGCTGACGCTCAACCGACCCGACGAGCTCAACGCGATGACGGCCGAGCTGTGCAAGGCGCTGCACGCCGAGCTGCTGGATCTCGCGCGCGAGCGCAGCTGCCGCGCGGTCGTCCTGACCGGCGCGGGACGCGGCTTCTGCGCGGGCCTCGACCTGCACGGCTACGGGCAGGCGCCCGAGAACGACGGCAGCGACGAGCCGCGGGACCGGCTCGCGAACCAGGAACACATGTCGCGCCTGATCCTGCAACTGCGAACGCTGCCGCAGCCGGTGATCGCCGCGGTCAACGGCCCCGCCGCGGGCTTCGGCCTCGCGCTCGCGCTCGGCAGCGACATCCGCTACGCCGCCCAGGAGGCGGTTTTCCGCGCGGCGTTCATCAACATCGGCGTCTCGAACTGCGACATGGGCGTGAGCTGGCTGCTGCCACGCCTGATCGGCGCTTCGCGCTCGCACGAGCTGATGCTCACGGGGCGGCGCGTCGACGCGGAGGAGGCGTTGCGGATCGGGCTCGTCGCCGACGTCGTCGGGCAGGCGCGGCTGCTGGAGCGCGCCCGGGAGGCCGCGAGCCAGATCGCGTCGCTCGCCCCGTTCGGCGTGCGCCTGACCAAGCGCGGGATGTGGGCCGCCCTGGAGATCGCCTCCGAGCAGACGGCGATCGAGTACGAGGACCGCCAGCAGATCACGGCGACGTTCGGCCGCGCGGTGCCGGAGTCGATCGAGGCCTTCCTGCAAAAGCGCCCGGCGGAGTTCGCCGACTGACATGAGCGACCTGTTCGACGTCTCCGGCAAGACCGCGCTCGTCACGGGCGGCTCGCGCGGGATCGGGCTGATGATCGCGCGCGGGCTCGTCGGCGCCGGCGCGCGTGTGATCGTGTCCTCGCGCAAGGCCGAGGACGTGAACGCCGCGGCACAGGAGCTGGCCCGGCTCGGCGACTGCACCGCGATCCCCGGCGACATCTCGACGCCCGCGGGCGCCGCGGAGCTGGCCGGCGCCGTGAGCGGGCGCTTCCCGTCGCTCGACGTGCTCGTCAACAACGCCGGCGCGGTCTGGGGCGCGCCGCTTGAGGAGTTCCCGCCCGCCGGCTGGGACAAGGTCTCGCACACGAACGTCGAGGGCGTCTTCCACCTGACGGTCGCGCTGCTCGGCGCGCTGCGCGCCTCCGCCAGCGCGGAGGACCCCGCGCGCGTGATCAACATCGGCTCGATCGACGGGCTGCGCGTGCCCTCCGTCGAGAACTACAGCTACAGCGCCAGCAAGGCCGCGGTGCACATGCTCACGCGCCATCTCGCCAAGCGGCTGGCGGGCGAGCACATCACCGTCAACGCGATCGCGCCGGGCCCGTTCGAGAGCAAGATGATGGCCTGGGCGCTGGAGAACCCCGAGACGCGCGAGGCGATCGAGCAGGAGGTGCCGCTCGGGCGCATCGGCCGCCCCGACGACGTCGCGGGCCTGACGCTGCTGCTGGCCTCGCGCGCCGGCTCCTACCTGACCGGCACGGTGATCCCGCTCGACGGCGGGATCGTCGGCTGCGGCTAGCCCGGCAACCTCACCCGGCACGTGCTCACCTGACCGGCGGTGCCCTGCCGCCGGACGACGCCTGCGCCGATGAAACCGGCGGGCGACGGGGTAATGACCGCTCGTGACGACCGTGATCGAGAACTTCGGGGCGCTCGGCGTCTTCCTGCTGATGGTGCCGGAGAGCGCGTGCATCCCCGTGCCGAGCGAGGTGACGCTGCTGTTCTCGGGCGTCGCGGTGCACCAGGGTTGGATGAGCTTCCCGCTGGCGCTGCTGGCCGCGACGGGGGGCAACCTCGTCGGCTCGCTGCTGGCGTACGCGCTGGGCGCGAGCGGGCTGCTGGCAGGCGTCCCGTTCGTCGGCACGGTACTCGCCCGCTGGGAAGGCTTGATCGAGCGCCACGGCACGCGCGCGGTGCTGAGCGCCCGCCTGATGCCGCTGGCGCGCACGTTCGTGTCGCTGCCCGCGGGTGCGCGGGGCCTGCCGCTCGGGCCGTTCGCCCTCTACACGACGATCGGCTGCGCGCTGTGGGCCGCGGGCTTCATCCTCGTCGGCCTGCTCGCGGGGGCGGCCTGGACGGAGATCGACTCGGTGCTCGGGAAGGCGCTGCTGGTCGCGGGGCTGCTCGTGCTCGGCCTCAGCCTGCTGCGCCGGGCGCGCCCGGACGGCGGCGACGGCTGAGGAGCGCACGCGTGAGATGATCCGCGCGTGCCCCGCGCGAACGTCTTCACGGACGACTACGAGTTCGACGAGACCGACCCGGCGGGCTATCGCGCCGCGATGGCCCGCGTCGGCCAGGCGGCGGGCGGCGTCGACCTCGCGGTCAAGGCGTTCGTGCTGCCGCCCGGGGAGAGCCTCTGCCCCTACCACTACGAGTACGAGGAGGAGTGGCTGCTGGTGCTCGAAGGCGAGGTGCGCCTGCGCACGCCGGAGGGCGAGCAGGGCCTCGTCCGCGGCGACGTCGTCTGCTTCCCGAAGGGGCCCGCCGGCGCGCACAAGGTCGGCAACGCCGGCGAGCAGCCGGCGCGCATCGTGATGTTCTCCAGCGCCCACGAGCCCGCCGTCGCGGTCTATCCCGACAGCGACAAGATCGGCGTCTGGCCCGGCAACGAGCAGGACAAGGTGATGCTGCACCGCGCCGACGGCCAGGTCGACTACTACGACGGCGAGCGCTGACCTCCCCGGGCTCGGCGCCCGGGCTGCGTAAAGCTGGGCGGATGAGCAACCTGCTCGCACAGCTGCGCGTCCTGCGCCACCGCGACTTCCGCTACCTCTGGCTGGCCCAGTCGGCGAGCGTGATCGGCGACTGCATCGTCGTCGTGGCGCTCGCCCTGTTCGTGATCCAGCGGACCGGCGACGCGACCGACCTCGGCCTGGTGCTCGCGGCGGCGAGCCTGCCGCTGGTGGCGTTCCTGCTGGTTGGCGGCGTCTGGGCCGACCGGCTGCCGCGCCACCGCGTGATGGTCGTCACCGACCTCGTCCGCTTCACGCTGCACGCGCTGCTCGCGACGTTGATCTTCACCGACACGATCGAGATCTGGCAGCTGATCGCGATCGAGGCGCTGTTCGGCACGGCGGAGGCGTTCTTCCGGCCCGCCGCGAACGGCCTGCTGCCGCAGACGGTCCCGGAGGCGGAAATCCAGCAGGCCCAGGGGCTCAGCTCGCTGTCGAACAACATCGGCGAGTTCGCGGGACCGGCGCTCGCCAGCGCGCTGGTGCTCGGGCTCGGCGCCGGCTACGCGTTCGCGCTCGACGCCGCCACGTTCCTGATCAGCGCGGGCCTGCTCTCGCAGCTGCGGCCCCGCCGCCGGGTGCTCGCGACGGACGCGGCGCCGGCGCGATCCGGGCCGCCGATGCCGACCGCGGCCACGGCGCCCGCACCGCCGGCCTCCTCAGCGATCGCCGAGCCGTCGCTGTCGCCGGCGGCGCAGGCGAGCCGCACCGCCCCCTCCGAGGCCCACGGCGTGCGCCACGAGATTCGCGAGGGGTATCGCGAGGTGCGCTCGCGCGACTGGGTGTGGGCGACGCTGGCGGCGTTCTGCGTCGCGCTGTTCGCGGGGCTCGCGCCTTGGTTCGTGCTGGGGCCGGTGGTGGCGCGCGAGCAGTACGGCGACATCGGCGTCTACGGTCTGGTCTCGGCGGTGCTGGGCATCGGCACGATCGTCGGCTCGCTGCTGGGGATCGGCTGGCGCCCGCGCTTCCCGATGCGCGCGGCGATGCTCGCGATCATGGTCTGGCCCGCGATCGCGATCCTCTACGCGGCGGGCGTGACGCTCGTGCTGGTCGCGCCCGCGATGCTGCTGGCGGGCGCGGGCATCGCGATGTTCGACGTGTGGTGGACGACCGCGCTCGCGGAGCGCATCCCGCCCGACAAGCTCTCGCGCGTCAGCTCCTATGACTGGATGGTCTCGCTCGGGCTGCTGCCGCTCGGCTATGTGCTGTCCGGCCCGTTGTCGAATGCGCTGGGCTCGGTCGAGGTGCTGCTCGGGGGCTCGGCGCTCGCGGCGCTCGCGTTCGCGCTGGGGCTGCTTCCCCGCGAAACGCGCATGCTCAAGCGGCTGAGCGCATAGGCTGCGCGATATGGACTTCCTGATCGCGAAGGACGATCTGCACAACTGTCGCTTCGATGACGCCCCCGCGCCCACGGTCGGAGCCGGCCAGGCGCTGCTGCGCGTCGAGCGCTTCGGCCTGAGCGCGAACAACATCACCTACGCGCAGTTCGGCGAGGCGATGAGCTACTGGAGCTTTTTCCCCGCCGAGCAGGGCTGGGGGCGGATGCCGGTGTGGGGCTTCGCGGAGGTCGCGCACAGCGAGGTCGAGCAGCTCCCGGTCGGCGCCCGCGTGTACGGCTACCTGCCGCCCTCCAGCGAGCTGCTGGTCGTGCCCGATCGCGCGGGAGCCCACGGCTTCCTCGACGCCTCGCCGCACCGCGCCGCCCTCCCGGCGGCGTACAACAACTACGTCCGGGTCGAGGCCGACCCGGTGTACGACGAGGACACCGAGGAGCTGCAGATGCTGCTGCGGCCGCTGTTCTTCACGTCCTACCTGATCGACGACTTCCTCGACGAAGCCTCGTTGTTCGGGGCCGGCACCGCGGTCCTGTCGAGCGCTTCGAGCAAGACCGCCAGCGGGCTCGCCTTCCTGCTCTCGCGCCGCGAGGGCGTCGAGGTGATCGGCCTCACCTCCGAGCGCAGCGCCGAGTTCACCGCTTCGCTCGGCGTCTACGATCGCGTCGTCACCTACGGGGAGATCGGATCGCTCGCTGATACTCCCGCGGTGTACGTCGACATGGCTGGTAATGCGCAAGTCCGCAACGACGTCCATTCCCACTTCGGCGATGCACTGATGCACTCGGCGGTCGTCGGCGCGACGCATCACGATCGCATGGGCGCCGTACCCGATTCACTCGCCGGGCCCCCGCCGACCTTCTTCTTCGCCCCCGACCGGGTCGCGAAGCGGAGCACCGAGTGGGGACGCGACGAGCTGGAGGCGCGGATCGCCGAGGCGTGGGGAGCCTACGTGCAGTGGTGCGCCGGCTGGCTGCAAGTCCTCACCGAGGAAGGCCCCGACGCGCTGCGGCAGGCCTACCTCGACCTGCTCGACGGTCGCATCGACCCCGCGAAGGCGCACGTCCTCTCGCTGCCGCGCTAGGCGGCGGCCTCCTCCTCCTTGCCGCTCCGCCGGGCGGGTCCCGGGGACCTGACGAGCGCCTGGCCGGGCCGGGTGGATGTTGTGTCGCGCCACGCGAACCGGCTCTCGCCGCGAAGGGCGGCGAGAGCCGGGAGTGGGGATATCGCGTGCAGGTACTGGCATGACGGGACCGTCCTACCCTCGAAGCACGCTTCTACCCCCGGCTTCTGGTGTTGGATACGCGTGACCGCGCTATTTGGATCAATTCTATTCTTCTGTCGGGCGGAATCCTGCTGGACGCCGCTCAGGTGGTCGCATTGGAGCGGCGCTCGGCAAAGCTCGCCAACAGCAGGCTCAACTCGAACAGCAGGTACAGCGGCACCGTCTCGAGCACGAGCGTGATCGCATCGCCGGGCAGGAACGCCGCAACGGCTCCGCAGGCGAGCACTGCATAGCGGCGGTTCTGACGCAACTGCTTCGGGGTCACGACCTGCGCGCGTGTCGCGGCGAGGATCGCCACCGGGATCTGGAACACGAGCCCCATCGCCAGCAGCGTCACCGCCGCGAAGTGGTAGTACTGGTTCGCCTGCACGAGCACGTTGAACTCGCCGCTGTTGAAGTTCTGGAAGAAGCGCACCGCCGCCGGCAGCACGACGAAGTAGCCGAACGCCACGCCCGCCACGAACAGCAGCGGGATCGACATCACCAGCGAGTTCGCGACGCGTTGCTGCGGCGGGCTGAAGGCCGGCAGCAGGAACCCGTACAGCTCGTACAGGATGATCGGCAGCGCCAAGATGAATGCGAAGATCAGCGCGACCCCGATCGTCGTGGCGAACGGCTCGCCGATCCCGAGCGTCACCGGCTTGTTCCCTTCAGGCGGTTTGGACAGGCCCTTGATCGCCCTCTGCAATTGCGGGTCCACACCGGCGAGCGCCGCCCGCGTCGCAGGCGACACGCCGCTGCCCGGCCGATCCAGCGCGCCGGTGAGCACCCGCAGTTGCGTCGCGACCGTGCGCGCGCTCTGCTGCACCGCGTAGGTCGCGCCGAGTGGGCCGTTGCCTTTCTTGACCTGCTTCTGCGTCTGCGTCGAGAGTGGCTTGTTGATGAAGCTAAGCAGCGCGTGGTTCTGCCACATGCACAGCCCGAAGGCCACGGCGAGCGCCGCCAGCGAGACGATCAGGCGACCGCGCAGCTCGCTGAGATGGTCGACCAGGCTCAGGCGGTCTTCGTGACCTATGCGGGCGCTCGCCACGGCCATCGGTCGCCGCTCCTCGTAGTGCCGCGGCCGCTAGGCCGCCGTGACGCTCCGCTCGCGGGCCGCGGCGTGCGCCGCCGCCTCGGCGTGCGCGGCGACGTGCTGCTCGGCAGGCACGCCGGCCGCGATCGACTCTTGACGGTGCTCGGGCTCCTCGCCGCTGAGCGAGTCCTTGAAGCCGCGCAGGCCGCTGCCGAGCGAGCGGCCCATCTCCGGCAGCCGCTTGGCGCCGAACACCAGCAGCAGCAGGATCAGCAGGAACGCGATGTGGAGGGGGTTGTCGAGGCCCATGGTGATTCTCCTATCGAAGTCGGGTTTGCTCAGGACTTGATCAGGGGGCCGGCCTTCGCCAGCACCTGTTCCTTCGTGAGGGGAACGTCGAAGCCGCCGTTGGGGGTCGGGCTGTTGCCGAGCAGCAGGTCGATCGCCGCGGCGTGGCGGGCCTCGACCTGGACGATGCCGCCCGCCGCGCCGAGCACCTTCTTGCTCTTCAGCGACGGGCCCGCGCCGTTGTAGGCGCCCACGCCCGTGTTCTCCAGAACCGACGCCAGCTTCAGAAACGAGCTCTCGCTCGTCGCGGGGAACACGAACTTCGGTTTCCCGACGGGCTTGCCGCCCAGTTCCCGGATCGCGGCCATCAGCGCCGAGACGTGCGCCGCCTCCTCGGCGCCGAACTCCTTTGCGTACTGCTTCGCCTGGCCGCTGAGCCCCACCTGCCTGCCCTTGACGTTGTAGAAGTCCGCCTCCAGGTACTCGAGCGTGAGCGCGAAGTTGAGGATGTCGACGTCGCCTTCGGTACCCGAAGCCGCGAGGGCGCCCGAGACGAACGGCGCTACCGCCGTGGTGCCGAACGCGGCCCCGGCGGCGAGCGCCCCGCGAAGGATGAACGCGCCGCGGGTCATTCCGTGCACCTCGCAGCCCGCCAGCTCCGGGTTGGCGATCTCTTTCGATGTCATTTCGATCTCGTTCCTTTCAGGCCTTGGTGAACGGTTAGGACAAGAACGGCTTGACCGCAGCCAGAACCGTGGACATGTCGGCCGGCTGCGCAAACGCGCCCTGCGGTGTGACGGGCTTTTTCACCAGCGTGCCGAGCGTCGCGGCGTGTCGTGCCTCGACCGAGTGAATCGCGAGCGCCGCCGCGAGCACTTCGGGGCTCTCGATCTTGCCCGCCTGGCCGAGGTACGCCGCGGCGCCCAGGTTCTCGACGGTGTAAGCGAGCTGGGCGACCTGCGTCGCGCTGTGAATCGGGAACTTCCCCATCGGTTCGCTCACCGGCGTTCCCCCCATCTTTTCCACGGCGCCTTTCAGCGCCGCGACGTGCGAGGCCTCCTCGGCGCCGAACTTCGTCAGCAGCGCGCCGACCTTGCCCTTGAACAGGCCGGCTTCGCCGACCTTCTTGTAGAACTGCGTCTCGAGGTACTCGAGCGTCAGGGCGTAGTTGAGGATCGCGATGTCGCCCTTGGCGCTGGACGCGGTCGTGGCGCTTTTGGCGGTGGTGGCGCTTGTCGAGCTGCTGCTGCTCGAGCTGCTGCCGCAGGCCGCGAGCGCGAATGCGCCGAAGCTCGCGGCGCCCGCGCTACCGGCCATCTTCAGGAAGCGCTTGCGGTCGACGTCGTCGCGCATCAGTCGCTCGATGAGACCTGCCGGCTGAGCAACTCGCTGCTCGCCGTCCTGCTCACGGGTTACGGCACTGGGCATCTGGACACCTCCGTGGGTGATCGATGACGATTCGGTTACTGGGGGTTTGGGCCGTCAGCAGGCGGCGCCGGGTCCACACGACGACCCGGTGCCGCCGACCGCTCAGCCGACGATGAAGCCGGTCGACTTCACCGCGGCGAGCACCTTCTCCGCGGTGAACGGCGTGTCGAAGGCGCCGTTCGGCGTGAGCATGCCCTTCGACCCGTTCAACAGGCCGATCACGCTGGCGTGCCGCGCCTCGACCGTGAGGATCGAGAGCGCCGCCTTCACGTACCCCGGCGTCTTGATGTTCAACGCCTGACCGGAGTAGGCGTGCACGCCGGTGTTCTCCAGCACTTCGGCCGTCGCCATGAACGTTTCGACGTTCGTGTTCGCGCCTTTGAAGTCGAACTTCGGTTCGGCGGCCGCCTTCCTGCCGAGTGCTTTCTTCAGGAACTTGACGTGTTCGTTCTCGTCCTTGGTCACCGTTTCGAGAAACACCTGACCCTGTGCGCTGAGCGGCAGTTTCGCCGCGGTGGCGCCGTTGTAGAACGCGGCCTCCAAGTACTCGAGTGTGAGCGCGTAGTTGAGCACTCCGATGTCGCCCTTGCCGAATTTCGCGGGCGGGCGCCCGAACCCGGACGCCGCGAGCGCGCTCGGCGCGAGCGCCGAGAGGACGGTTCCGCCGCTCACCAACGCGCCGCCCGCCAGCCCTGCCTTCTTGAGGAAGCCGAGACGAGTGTCACCGGAGACCTCCTCCGCGGCTTCGCGGATCGCACCGTCGCTGTCGATCTCGTCGAGGTTAATCGTGTAACTCATTGTTACTCCTTTGCTTGCTACCTGGTTAAACCAATCGCAAGCTCCCACGACCCCGGTCGGCGATTGGAGAGAAGACGCTTTGGTCGTTGGTGGGTGTGTACGGAAGGCACACGTATCCAGATCACTCACGGCTGAAGGCCACCTCCGGCGACGGCTTCAGGCACTGGCGAAAATGAAAGACGGGGGTGATCCGATCGCCCCGTCTGCGCGTAGAGTCTCTTGATGCCCCTCTTGCGCCGATCCAGCGCGAACGTCAAGGACAAGCTGCGCAAGCTTGCCGACGAGGAACTGATGGAGTACGTCGCGCGCAACGACGCCGACGCCTTCGAGGTGATCCTGGAGCGTCACTCGAACGCCGCCTTCTCGCTCGCCTACCGGATCTGCGGCACGCGTTCTGTGGCGGAGGACGTCGCGCAGGAGGCGTTCCTGGCGCTGTGGCGCAGCGGCACGCGCTACGACCGCACGCGCGGCAGCGTGCGCACCTGGGCGCTCGGCATCGTCCACAACCGCGCGGTCGACGCGCTGCGGCGCAGCGGCGCCCACGAACGCCGCCGCGTCAGCGACGAGGGCATCGAGGAGACGCTCGAGGCGCCCGAGAGCACGGAGGCGCAGGCGATCGAGCACACCACCTCGCGCGAGATCCGCGCCGCGCTGGCGGAGCTCCCCGACGACCAGCGCCGCGTGATCGAGCTGGCGTACTTCGGCGGCTTCACCCACGTGGAGATCGCCTCGATGCTCGACACGCCGGTCGGCACCGTCAAGGGCCGCATGCGCCTCGGCTTGCAGAAGCTCCGCGACCAGCTTCAGGGAAGGGAGGTGCTCGGCGCATGAGCTCGCGCGAGCACATCCCCGGCTGCCCGGGCAGCATCGACGTGGCGCCGTACGTGCTCGGCGCGCTGGAGGAGCAGGAGCTCCAGAGCTTCGGCGAGCACCTGCTCACCTGCGCCGAGTGCCGGCTCGAAGTCGCCGAGCTGCAAGCGGTGGTCGACCAGCTCGCGATCAGCGCGCCGCCGGTGCTGGCGCCGGAGGTGCTCAGCGAGCGGGTGCTGGAGACCGTGCGCTCGCAGGCGGACGTCTTCAACGCCGCGGGCCAGCTCGCCGACCGGCCGGCGCGGCGCGCTCCGCGCCTGGGCTTCGCGCTCGCGGGAGCGGGGGCCGGGCTCGCCGCCGTGGTCGCGCTGGTGCTGGTGCTCGTGCTCGGCGGCGGCTCCTCGAAGCCGAGCGAGCGCGTCATCACCGGCAAGGTGAGCGGCGTCGCCAGCGGCGCGCAGGTCTCGCTCGACAATCGCGACGGCCGCGCCGAGCTGCGGCTGGCGCGGATGCCGCAGCCGGGACGCGGCCGCATCTACGAGGTCTGGCTCGTGCGCGGCAAGCACGCGCCCGAACGGACGAACGCGCTGTTCGGCGTGAGCACGGCAGGCGCCGGCACCGTCGACGTGCCCGGCAACCTGCACGGCGTCGATCAGGTGCTCGTGACGAGCGAGCCGACCGGCGGCAGCTCGGCACCCACGCGCGAACCCGTGATCGCCGTCGAACTGAGCTAGAGCTAGGCGCCCGCGCGGGCGTTGCGCACGAGCTTGCGCATGCCGCCGATCCAGCGCGCGGGTTCGGCGCCCTTCAGCGCCATGAACTGCGCCACCTCCTCGTGCGGGAGGATCAGCAGGCGCTCCTCGGCGATCCCTGCGACGACGGCGTCGGCGACCTGCTCGGGCTCGATCACGCCGCCCGCCGTCAGCGCCGCGGCGCCGGCGGGCTCGTCCATCGCCAGTTCGAGCATCGGCGTGCGCACGCCCTGCGGGCAGATGCAGGAGACGCGGATGCCGGCGTCGCCGTACTCGATCGCCAGCCACTCCGCGAGCGCGACGGCGCCGTGCTTGGTGACGCTGTAGCCGACGGAGGAGACCTGCGTCAACAGCCCCGCGGCGGAGGCGGTGTTGATCAGGTAGCCCTCGCCGCGCTCCAGCATTTCCGGCAGCAGCGCACGCGAAGCCCACACGTGGGCCATCACGTTCACGCGCCAGGCTTCGTCCCAGGTCGCATCGTCGGTCTCGATCGGGCCGCCGAGTCCGCCGGGCACGCCGGCGTTGGAGATGAAGATGTCGATCGGGCCGTTTGCCTCGGTCGCCTCCGTGATCAGCGCTCGCACGCTGTCCTCACGCCCGGCGTCCAGCTCGATCGCGACGCCACCGAACTTCGCGGCGACCTCCTGCGCTTTGGCGAGGTCACGATCGGCGACGACCACGCGCGCGCCCTCCTCCGAGATGCGCCAGGCCAGCGCGCTTCCGATCCCCCCCGCGCCGCCGGTGACGACGACGTGCCTTCCGGAAAGCTCCATGGGGGCGTACTCTATGTCTATGGGAGGGCAGGCTGCCGTGAGCTATGCCGAGGGAGTGGCGGAGACGATTTCGGTCGCGCCCCTGCTCGGCGAGCTGCGCTACGGGCGCGAGCTGGCGGGCCTGCTGGTGAGCCGCACCTTCCGCTCCGTCGAGCGCCGCGACGACGCGCCACCCGTGCTGCTGGTGCCGGGCTTCATGGCCGGCGACGCCTCGCTGACGGTGCTGCGGCAGTGGCTCGTGCGGCGCGGTCACCGCGTCCACATGAGCGGGATTCACGCGAACGTCGGCTGCGCTGAGGAGCACGTCGCCCGGCTCGCCGAGCAGCTGCGCGCGCTGCACTCCGAGACCGAGCGGGAGGTCTTCCTGATCGGGCAGAGCCGCGGCGGCACGTTCGCCCGTGCGCTCGCGGTCCGCGAGGCCGGCGCGGTGACGGGCCTCGCGATGCTGGGCTCGCCCGTGAACGACGGCCTCGCCGTTTCCCCGCACGTGCTGCGCACGGCGCGCATGGTCGCGACGCTCGGCGACCTCGGCGTCCCGGGCGTGCTCTCGCGCAGCTGCGCCGACGGCGCCTGCTGCGAGCAGTTCCGCGCCGAGCTGGCGGCGCCGCTGCCCGCGCATGTCCACGCGACCGCGATGTACACCTACAGCGACGGCATCGTCGACTGGCGCGCCTGCGTGGACCCGCACGCGCAGCCGATCGCCGTCGACTCCAGCCACTGCGGCATGTCTGTGAACGCGGAGGTCTACCGGGTGCTCGACCGCGCGCTCGACGCGGCGTCGCCCGACCCGGCGCGCCGCCGCAGGGCGCGGCGCCGACCGGCACGAACGAAGGGGTAGGCGCGCGCATGGAATGGATGAGCCCGATGGACTCGTCGTTCCTGCACATCGAGGACGGAAAGACGCCGATGCACATCGGCGGCGTGAGCATCTTCGAGGGACCGCCGCCGCCGTTCGAGCAGCTGCGGGCGATGGTCGCGGGCAAGATGGCGCTGGTCCCGCGCTACCGCCAGAAGGTCCGTTCGGTGCCGCTCGCGGCGGGGCCGCCCGTATGGATCGACGACCCCCACTTCAGCATCGACTACCACCTGCGCCGCACGGCGATCCCGGCGCCGGGCGAGGACGCCCAGGTGCGCCAGATGGCGGCGCGCGTCTTCTCCCAGCACCTCGACCGCAACAAGCCGTTGTGGGAGCTGTGGATGGTCGAGGGCATGACCGGCGGGCGCTGGGCGCTGCTGTCGAAGGTCCACCACTGCATGGTCGACGGCGAAGCGGCGACCGACCTGATGTCGGTGATGTTCTCCGACGAGACCTCCACCGGCGAGGACGAGGCGAGCGTCGCGCGGCGCTGGGCGCCGGCGCCGGAGCCCTCGGGCGTCGACGTGCTGGCGCGCACGCTCGTGCGCCGCGCGAGCCCCGCGGGCCAGCTCGAAACGCTCCAGCGGATGCTGCGCGCGCCGCGCGAAACGGCGCGCGCCGCGGTGGAGTTCGCGCGTGGGGCCTCCGCGGCGGCGGCGAGCCTGAGGCCCGTGGGGGCCTCCTCGCTGACGGGCGCGATCGGGCCGCACCGGCGCTGGAGCTGGGCGACGGTCCGCCTGACCGACGTCAAGGCCGTGCGCGCCGAGCTGGGCGGGACCGTCAACGACGTGGTCCTGACCGTGATCACGAACGGCTTCCGCGAGCTGCTGGCCTCGCGCGGCGAGGAGATCCCCGCCGACCGCGGGGTGCGCACGATGGTGCCGGTCTCGGTGCGCAGCCGCGGCGAGCGCGGCGTCTACAACAACCGCGTCTCCGCGGTGTTCGCGACGCTGCCCGTCGGCGTCGAGGACCCGACGGGCCGCCTGGCCCGGATTCGCGCGGAGATGGATGGGTTGAAGCAGTCGAAGCAGGCCGTCGCGGGCGACGTGCTCGCCTCGCTGTCGGGCTTCGCGCCACCGCTACTGCTCGCGCTCGGCAGCCGCCTCGTGACGGTCTCGCCGCGCCTGAACATGCATACCGCCACGACGAACGTGCCCGGCCCGCAGCAGCCGGTGCAGACGCTGGGGCGGCGGATGCTGGAGTCCTACCCGTTCGTGCCGGTCGTCGGCTCGATCCGGATCGTCGTGGCGATCTTCTCCTACGACGGCGGGCTGTACTTCGGGGTGACCGGCGACTACGACGGCGCGCCCGACGTCGACGTGCTGACGACGGGGATCGAAGCCGGGATGGCGGGCCTGCTCGCGCTCGCCGAGCCGCACGCCACCGCCACCGCCGCCAAGCCGAAGAAACGCGGCAAGCCGGCGGCGGCGAAGCCGCGCGTCAAAGCGTCGGCAGCGAGACCGTGAGGTTGGCGGCTTCGATCGCGAACGTGCCGTTGCTGGCGCGGTAGTACGGCGCGTCGCGTCCCAGCAGCTGCAGCTTCACCGTGTCGCCGGCGGCGAATTCGTAGCCGTTGCCGTGCATCTGGAAGCTGATGTGGCCTTCCTGTCCTTCCGCGAGGCGGTAGACGCCACGGCTGATCAGCCGCTGCTGGCCGCTCGGCAGCACGTCCCACAGCCGCGCGACGATCTCGCCGTATAGGCCGGTGACTTTGAAGTCGCCGCTGACCGTCGGCAGGCCCATCAGCGTGAAGCCGTCGCTGGTGGTCGTGTAGTTCGCGGTGCCGGGCTCTTCTTCGGCTTTCACTTCCTTGCAGGCGTTCGAGTTGGCGATCGGGTCGTATTCGGCGGCGATCGTCGGGTTGCCGCCGGAGGAGGTGAACGTCTGCGGCGCGGCTGCCCCGAAGCTGACCGTGTGCGGGTGCAGCTTCGCCCAGCTCTTCGCCGTGAACGGGCCGCCGCCGGGCGCTGCGGTCGGGCAGGTCTGCGTGTAGGTGGTGACGCTGCCGTTCTTCGGCGCTTTGCCGGAGTGCTCGAGTTTCGAGGCGAAGAACGCCGCCGCCTCTTCGTTGAAGGCGTGGTCGGTGTTTTCCTTGTTCGCCCCGGGGCTGTGGCCGAGGTCGCCGAACATCAGCGCCGCGTAGCCTTTGTCGGCGCGGGCGGCGTTGTAGGCGCGCAGCGACTGCGAGACCGGGAACAGCGCGTCGGTCCAGCCGCTCTCCAGCAGCATCGGCGCGGGCTTGCCCGCGACCGGGATGCCGTTGCCCTGGTGGTAGTCGTAGATCTGGTGGGCGATCGCTTCGTCTTCGGGGTTCGTCGGCTCCCCGGCGTTCGTGACCGCGAACCATTTCGTCAGGTCCGCTTCGGGGTCGGCGCCGGTGGGCGCGATGTAGCCCGTGGCCTCGCCCGCCGCGAGCAGGCCCGAGACGTAGCTCTGGATCTCGACGCCCAGCGGTTCGTAGCTCTGGCCGGGCGGCGCGACTTCGGTGTCGAGGAAGCGACCGTTGGGGTCGAGCGCGTCGACCAGGTCCGACCACGGCCAGCGCGGGAACGCGGCCTTGATTTCCATCTTCTTGCCTTTCGGGCTCGTCCACGGGACGTATTCGCCGTTCGGCTCCCGCACGCGGTTCTTCAGGTCCGCAAGCTCGATGCTCTGGCCGCCGCCGTATGAGATCCCGGTGACGCCGATGCTCTTCGGCTTGACGATCTTTTCGTCGGCCAGCAGCCCGAGCAGGTACTCGGTGTCGTGGTTCTCGTAGCGCTGGTCCGCGAGCCTGACCCAGCCTTCTTTGCAGCCGGGTTCCGTGCGCGATTCGGGCGCGCCGCAGGAGTTGCCCCAGCCGCGCGCGGAGTAGTTCACCACGGCGAAGCCGTGCTGGGCGTAGTAGACGTTGTTGTAGTCGAACGTCTCGTTGCCGTCGCCGGCGGGGGTGGTCGACTCGAACGCCGTCTTGTTGCCCTCCCAGCCGTGCATCATCACGATCGTGGGGAACGGCCCCTTGCCGCTCGCCGGCAGCGTCACGTCAACGTCGATCGGCACGCCGTCGAAGGAGGGGACGCGCTGTTCGAGCCCTTCCGTCGGGCAGAAGCGCACGCCGTCCTGCGCTTTGCAGGCGTGGCCGAAGGGCGCCGGTTCCGAAGCCGGTTTCGCCGCGGAGGCGAGCGCCGGGAAGACGAGCAGCACGAGCATCGCCGCTACACCCGCGGCGATCGCGGCAAGGCGGCCTCTATCGCTCGATCGCATGAACCCCGTCTCCCTCGTTCCCATGGCCCCGTCTCCCTGTTCGCGTGAACCCGTTTGATACCCGAGGTTGACAGTGTGTAAACCTGGGTCGGCGCGGGGTCGCCGCTCCAGGAGCCCGGCCCGCCCCCCGGCTGGCCCCCGGCGGCGCGCGCCGGCCCACGGGCGGCCGGGGTCGTGAGAGGATTGCGCCAGCCGCCCGCGGGGCAGCCACCAGGGCAAAGCCACACACCACTTCAAGGAGCCTTCCATGCCACAGATCGAGTTCCCCACGGGCGCCGGCACGACGTCCGGCTACCTCGCGACGCCCGACGGCGGCAGCGGACCGGCGGCGATCGTGCTGCAGGAGTGGTGGGGCCTCGAAGAGCACATCCGCTCCGTCTGCGACCGGCTCGCGGCGGAGGGCTTCTTCGCGCTGGCTCCGGACCTGTTCGAAGGCGAGACGACGACGCAGCCGAGCGAGGCCGAACAGAAACTGATGGCGCTCTCGATGGACAAGGCCGAGCCGCAGATGTGCGGCGCCGCCGACTACCTCTCGGGCCTCGACGGCGTGCAGGGCAGCGGCATCGGCTCGCTGGGCTTCTGCCTTGGCGGCGGGCTGTCGGTGTGGGCTTCGGCGACGTGCCCGAAGGTGACGGCGACGGTCAGCTACTACTACGTGATGCCGCACGGCAAGCCCGACTTCTCGAACGTGAAAGGCCCGGTGCTGGGGCACTTCGGGACAGAGGACGAATTCATCCCGCATGACGACGCGAAGGCGCTGGAGCAGGAGCTGCGCGACGCGGGCGTCGATGTCGAGTTCCACTACTACGACGGCGCGGGGCACGCGTTCTTCAACGAGCTGGACCGGCTCGGCACCTACGACGCGGAGCAGGCGCAGCAGTCGTGGGACCGCACGGTGAGCTTCCTGCGCGCGGCGCTGGCCTAGCTTGAAGCGGCGCTGCTCGCTGACGCTCGCGGGCGTCGCGCTCGCGTGCGGCTCGCCCGTGCCCGCTTCGGCCGCCCCGGCCTCGTGGTCGGAACCGGCGACGCTGAGCCCCTGCGCGTCGAGCGGCGGCGCCCGCGCGGTCTTCCCCCGCGACAAGCCCACGCACGGCACGGGCCGCGGCGCGGTGGTCTGGAGCGCGGCGGCGGGCTGCCCGCAGGGGGCGGGCACGTTCGTCTCGGCGATCGGCGGCGGCGACGTCCCGGGCAGGCCGGCCTACGCGCTGGCGCACGGCGGCGCCCGGCTCGTGCTGCACCCGCCGCTCGCGGTGGCGCCCGCGCCCCACGGCCAGCTCGCGATCGCGGGCTCGGGTGGCGCGCGCGGCGGCGGCATGCTGGTGCAGGGCGCGGCGGGCGGCCCGTTCTCGCCGCTGGGCGCGCTCGCGGGCACGGCGCGCGCCTCCTCGCTGTTCACGGCCTACCTGGGCGACGTCGCGCTGGTGAGCCCGATCGCGGGCGGGCTCGACGGCGGCGGCCTGGAGCTGCGGGTGGAGCGCTACTTCGCGCGCTCGCTGTCGCCGACGATCACGGTCCCCGGTCACGGCGGCGCGATCGAATCGCCGACGGTCAGCCTCGACTTCCGCACCGACGCGATCCTCGTCTGGCGCCAGGCCGGCTCGCTCTACGCGCGCGAGGTCCCGGCCGCGGATCGCGGCGACCCTTCGCAACCGACGCAGCGCCTCGCTACAGTCTCCCCCGCCCCGCGGGTCGCGGCGCTGATCAGCGACAACAACCGCGCGATGGTCGCCTGGGCCGACGAACGCGCGGGCCAGACGGCGATCTGGTTCGACTACTCGGCGACCGGCGTGCGCTTCGGCCGCCCGCAGTTGCTGGAGCGCTTCTCGAACCCCGCCGGCGCGCGTTACCCGACGACCTCGCCGCTGCTGGTGCGGCTCAGCTCCGAGAGCGTGATGCTGGCGTGGACCGGGGCGCAGGACGGGCGCTGGGTCGTCCGCACCGCGGCGGTCGACCTGAACGGCCTGCGCCAGCGCAGCACGATCAGCCCGCCGGGCGCCGACGCGCTGCTCGACGACTTGCAGCCGGGGCCCGACGGCGAGGCGATCGCGCTGTGGAGCGCGCCGCAGCGCACGCCGGACGGCAAACTCGACATGCACACGCCGGCGCTGTTCGCGGCACGGGGGATCGACGCGCGCCCGGGGATCACGATCTTCGGCGGCCCCGAGCAGGTTGCGCCCGCCGGACCGAACGGCGAGCCGACGCTGGCGTTCGACCCCGGCACCGACCGCGCGCTCGCCCTGTGGCGCGGGCCGGGTGGCGCGATCGACTACTCGCTGCGGACGCCCGCGACGCGTTGATCGATTAGCGGGAACGGACCTTCAGGTCCGTTCCCCCATCAAAAGATCTGCTGGTAGATCAGGAACACGTTCAGGGCCGTGATCAGCGTTGCGAGGCCGATGCCGATCGCGGTCGTGGCGCGCTTGTTCACGTGCGCCCCCATCACGTCGCGGCGCATCGTCAGCATCACCAGCGGGATCAGCGCCGCGGGGATGCCGAACGAGAGCACCACCTGGCTGAGCACGAGCGCATCGGTGGGGTTGACGCCGACGGCCAGCACGACCAGCGCCGGCACCATCGTCACGGCGCGGCGCAGCAGCACCGAGATGTTGATCCGCAGAAAGCCGCTCATCACGACCTGGCCCGCGTACGTGCCAACGCTGGAGGAGGAGGCCCCCGAGGCGAACAGCGCCACCGCGAACGCCAGCGCCGCAAGCCCGCCGACCTGGTTGCCGAAGCCGTGGTAGGCCGCCTGCACGCTGTCGATGCCCGTGTGACCCGTCGAGTGAAACAGCTTCGCCGCGACCGCGAGCATCGCCATGTTCACGAGCCCCGCGCAGCTCAGGGCGATCACGATGTCGAGCTTCTCGAAGCGCAGCACCCGGCCGCGCTCGGCGTCGTCGCGCGCCGGCATCCGGTTCTTCGTCAGCGCCGAGTGCAGGTAGATCGCGTGCGGCATCACCGTCGCGCCGATGATCCCCACCGCGACGTACAGCGACTCCGTGCCGCCCAGGTGCGGCACGAGGCCCGACAGCGAGCCGTGCACCGACGGCCCGATCTTCAGCGTCTCGTACAGGAAGCCCATGAAGATGATCCCCAGCAGCCCCGTGATCGCCAGCTCGAAGCGGCGGAAGCCGTGCGTCTGCAAGGCGAGGATGCCGAAGGCGATGAAGCCCGTCATCACCCCCGCCCACAGCAGCGGCACGCCGAACAGCAGGTTCAGGCCCAGCGCCGCGCCCACGAACTCGGCGACGTCCGTCGACATCGCCATCAGCTCCGCCTGCACCCACATCAGCCGGCTCGCCGAGCGCGGGTAGTGCTGACGGAACAGCTCCGGGAACGTGCGGTCGGTGGCGATCCCCACCTTCGCGGACAGGTACTGGATCAGCATCGCCATCAGGTTCGCCGCCAGCACCACCCACAGCAGCATGTAGCCGAACTTCGCCCCGCCCGCGATGTTCGTCGCGAAGTTGCCGGGGTCCACGTAGGCGACCGCCGCCACGAAGGCGGGGCCCAGCATCGTCAGCGTCGCGCGCAGGCGGCCTCGCGCCAGCAGGTGCTCCAGCGGGCTCGCCCCGCGCGCGCCGGGCGCAGCCGCCGTGACGCCAGTGACGCCCGTGGCGCCCGTGGCGCCCGTGCCGATCGCGGCGCCGGCGCCCTCGAGCGCGGGGTCGGCGGGACGCACCGGCGTCAAGCGGGCTCCCCCTCCTGGTCGAGCTGCACGCGCATCGCCGCCGCGAGGCGGCCGCCGATCGCGTGCTCGCGCTCGGCTTCGCCCTCGCCGAAGGCGACCAGCAGCGGCCCGCCGAAGGGCTGGCGCTCGCGCACGTACAGGCGGTCGCCGGGGGCGATGCCGCGCTCCGAGAGGTAGCGCAGCATCTCGGGGTCGGCGTCCGAGACGCGTACGAACACGCCGCGGTCGCCCTCTTCCAGCCGCTCCAGCGGCTGCGTCTCGAGCTCGTGCAGCTCCAGCTCCGCGCTGGGGATCGGGTCTCCGTGCGGGTCGATCGTCGGGTGGCCCAGCCGCTCGGCGATCAGCTGCTCCAGCTCCTCGGAGATCACGTGCTCCAGCACCTCCGCCTCCGCGTGCACACGGTCCCAGGGCATCTGCAGCGACTCCGCCAGGAACAGCTCCAGCAGCCGGTGGTGGCGGATCACCTCGAGCGCCACCTTGCGCCCCGCCTCGGTGAGCCGCACGCCGCGGTAGGCCTGGTGCTCGATCAGGCCCAGCTCGCCCAGGCGCTTCAGCATCGCGGAGACCGAGCCCGGGGTGAGCCCCAGCCGCTCGGCCAGCGGGTTCGTCGCGACGGGCTCCTCCGTGCGCGATTCGAGCGTGAAGATCGCCTTGCAGTAGTCCTCCACAGCCGGCGAGCGCGTGACCTCTCTTGTTGCCATGAACAAATGTTATGGCATGCCAAGAATTTTGTCAAGGTGCTGCTGGGACTCCATCCAACCGCCCTTTCGGACAGGATGCAGGCCGAATGGATCGCGATTACGAGCTGCAAACCCACCAGGCCGAGGACCGGCACTGGTGGTACCGCGGCCGCCGGACCGTGCTGGAGGGCGTGATCGCGGACCTGCGGCTGCCGGCGCGCGCGCGGATCCTCGACGCCGGCTGCGGCTCGGGGCGCAACATGGTCGAGTTCGCCCGCCACGGCGCCGTCACGGGCGTCGAGCTGTCCGAGACCAGCGTCTGCCTCGCGCGCAAGCGCGGCGCCGGCGAGGTGGTCGCCGGGTCGGTGCTGGAGATGCCCTTCGAGCCCGACAGCTTCGACTTCGCCGCCTCGCTCGACGTGATCGAGCACCTCGAGGACGACCTTGGCGCGTTGCGCGAGCTGCGCCGCGTCGTCGCCCCCGGCGGCGCGCTGCTCGTCACGGTCCCCGCCTACCAGTGGCTGTGGAGCGGCCACGACGAGGTCAACCACCACTTCCGCCGCTACACCCGCCGCTCGCTGCAACGCGTCGCCGAGCAGGCGGGCTGGCAGCAGGTGCGCACCACCTACTTCAACTCGCTGCTGCTGCCCGCCGCGATCCTGCTGCGGGTGCTGGACCGCTTCAGCCGCAAGACCACCGAGTCCAGCCTCGACCTGTGGGTGCCGCCCACGCCGCTGAACTGGCTGCTGGAGCGCCCGCTGGCGCTCGAGGCCGCGATGATCGGCCACGGCGGGCGGATCCCCGCCGGGCTCTCGCTGCTCGCGGTGTTCCGCTAGACACGCGTCGATTTCGATGGGGCCCCTTGCGGGGCCTCTATGACCGCCGGGCGGCCCGTGCCGGCGCCGGCCGCGTCAGACCTCGGCGTCGGCGGCGACCGAGTGCGGGTTGTGGTGCATGCGGAACGTCCAGGCGCGGTTGACGAGGAACGTCACGACCGTGACGATCACGGTCGCGAACGCCTGGCTCAGCAGCTTCTCGATGTTCGCGTCGTCCACGAACAGGTACAGCAGCCCCTCGTTCAGCGCCAGCCCGCAGCCCTGCACGACGCCCCAGCGCACGGGCGTCAGCGCGTCGCCGACGTGCCCCGCGAACGTCCAGCGGCGGTTCAGCAAGAAGCCGTTCACCGCGCCGACGACGAAGCCGATCGCCGAAGCCGCCAGGTACCAGACCCCGAACACCTTCAGCAGCACCGTGTAGACGGCGAACGTGATCAGCGTGTTCGAGATGCCGACGATCCCGAACTTCACGAACTGGACCACGACCGGTTTGCTCAGGTGTCTTGCAGGTCCGGGCAGCGCTCCCGGTAGCCTGGGGGGCGTCCTCTGCGATGCGGGGCCGTCGGAGGGCATTGCTGAGACAGGATGAACGATAAATTCATCGTGGGCTTAGGCCCGCCTCGCAAGATCGTCGGTACATGGACCAGGACTCGCTTCGCACCCCCACGCTGCTCAGCATCGTCGCCCCTGTCTACGACGAGGAAGAGCTGATCGAGCGCTTCGTCGAGCGCGCCACCGCCGCGGCGGCCGACTACGAGTTCGAGCTGGTGCTGGTGAACGACGGCTCCAGCGATCGCACGCCGCAGCTGCTGGACGAGATCGCCGCCCGCGATCGCCGGGTGCGCGTGATTCACCTGTCCCGGAACTTCGGCCACCAGGCGGCGCTGACGGCCGGTTTGGAGCACGCCCGCGGCGACGTGGTGGCGATGATCGACGCCGACCTGCAGGACCCGCCCGAGCTGATCCCCGACATGATCGCCCAGTGGAGCCAGGGCGCCGACGTCGTCTACGCCGTGCGCAAGCAGCGCGAAGGCGAGACGGCCTTCAAGCTCGCGACCGCCTCGTGGTTCTACAAGCTGTTCGACAAGCTCGCGCAGGTCGACCTCGAGCCGAACTCCGGCGACTTCCGGCTGCTGGACCGCCGCGCGCTGGACGCGCTGCTGGCGATGACAGAGCGCTCGCGCTTCCTGCGCGGCATGACCGTGTGGGTCGGCTTCAACCAGACCGCCGTCTCCTACGAGCGCGACGCCCGCGCCGCGGGCGAGACGAAGTACACGCTGCGCAAGATGCTGCGCTTCTCGCTCGACGCGATCGCCTCCTTCTCGCACCTGCCGCTGCAACTGGCGACGTGGATCGGGCTGCTGTCGGCGGGCGTCGCCTTCGTCGCGATCCCCGTCGTGATCGTGCTGCGGGTCTTCGACTCCTACCTGCCGGGCTTCGGCTCGATCACGATCGCGATCCTGCTGCTGGGCGGCATCCAGCTGATCGCGCTGGGCGTGATCGGCGAGTACGTGGGCCGCATCTACGACGAGGTCAAGCACCGCCCGCTGTACATCGTGCGCGAGGAGCGCAACCAGCCGCTGCCGCCCGGCGACGCCGTCGCCGGGCCGATCGCCCGCGCGGGCCTCGCCGCGCGCGGGCGCAGCTCCTCGACCGAGACCAGCCGGGTCGGCTGAGGCCGGCGCTCCGGGCCGAGACGAGACTCGTTACGAACTCGTGCACGACCGCTCCGCCGCGCGTGCGGCGGTGTTCTTGGCGGCAATGAGAACCCTTCGTCCCGCACTGGCGGCCGCGCTGGCGCTTTGCGCGCTGTGCGCCCCGGCCGCGCATGCCGAAGCGTGCCCCGGGGCAGGCTCCGAACCCTGCCCCTACGCATCGGCCTCGATCGTGGGGCAGCGCGCCGAGGGCGTGCTGCGTTTTCCCGAGGCCGTCGCGGTCGACTCGTTCGGGAACGTCTACGTCGCCGACCAGCTGAGCTTCGTCGTGCAGAAGTTCACGGCCGCGGGCGAATTCGAGACCGAGTGGGGCTCCTTCGGCGGCGGCCACGGGCAGTTCGGGCCGATCGGCGGCCTGGCCACGGACGCCGCGGGCAACGTCTACGTCGTCGACTCCAGCCACAACCGGATCGAGAAGTTCGACCCGAACGGCGACTTCATCACGCAGTGGGGCCACAAGGGTTCCGAACCGGGGCAGTTCAACTTCGGCTCCTCCTTCGACTACACGAAGCCCCCCGGCGGCGGGATCGCCGTCGCGGGCAACTACGTCTACGTCGCGGACTCCGGCAACAACCGGATCGAGCGCTTCAACCTCGAAGGCGGCGAAACGATGGAATGGGGCACGAAGGGCTCGGGCCCCGGCCAGTTCCGCTATCCGCGCGGCCTCGCCGCCAACGCGACGGAGGTGCTGGTCGCCGACGACGACAACCACCGGATCGAGAAATTCGACCCCAGCGGCGCCTTCCAGGCCGCGGTGGGAACGCAGGGCACGGGACCCGGGCAGTTCGCCTTCCCCTACGGCGTCGCGCTCGACGCCGCGGGCAACGCCTACGTCGCCGACGACCTCGGCCACCGCGTCGTCAAGCTGAACCCCGACCTCTCGTTCGCGGGCGCGTGGGGCGGGTACGGCACGAAACCCGGCCAGCTCGCGTTCCCGCGCGCGATCGCCAGCGACCCCGCGGGCGACAACTACGTCGCGAACACCGCGAACGACCGCGTCGAGGTGTACGGCCCCGAAGGGCGCTTCCTGCACACGATCGGCGCCTCCGCGCGCGGCCTGGGCACGCTCACCGGCCCGCGCGGCCTCGCGCTCGACCCGAGCGGGGGCCTGCTGGTGTCGGACACCGTCGGCAGCCGCGTCGAGCTGTTCGCGCCGGTCACCGACGCCTTCGCGGGGCAGTGGGTGACAGCGGGCGGGCACTCCTCGAGCTTCTCGAAGCCGACCGGCATCGGCATCGACCCGCGCGGGTCGGTCTACGTCGCCGACCAGGGCAACGAACGGATCGTGCGCCTGTGGGGCGACGGCACCTACCTGTCCGAAATCGGCGGGCCGAACGCGATCGGCGGCGCGCAGTTCAACGGCATCGCCGCCGTCGCGGTGGCGCCGGTCTCCGGGCGCGTGTACGCCGCGGACGCGGGCCACAACCGCGTGCTGGTGTACGGGCCGGAAGGGAAGCTGCTCGCGCGCTGGGGCGCCAGTGGCGGCAGCGGGGCCGCCGGCAGCGCGCCGGGGGCGTTCAACCACCCCAGCGGCGTCGCGGTCGCCAGCGTGGCGCCGGGCGAAGAAGTGATCTACGTCGCCGACAAGGGCAACGACCGCGTCGTGAAGCTCGACGCCGACGGCGACGTGCTGCGCAGCTGGGGCGGGCGCGGCGGCGGCGAGGGCCGCTTCCACGCCCCGGCGGGAGTCGCGGTCGACGGCGCCGGCGACGTCTACGTGCTCGACGGCGAAAACAACCGCGTCCAGGAGTTCGGCCCGGAGGGACGCTTCCTGGCGAAGTGGGGGTTCCGCGGCACGGGCCTGGGCGACTTCTCCCAGCCCTCGGCGATCGCCGTGGACTGCGCGGGCAGCGTCTACGTCGCGGACACGAACAACAACCGCGTCGAGCGCTTCAACCCCGTCAGCCCCGCGCCGAGCCCCGGCGGCTGCCTGCCCGCAGGGAGCTGGCCGCCGCCGCTGGACGTGGCGCCCGTGCTGAGCATCCGCCTGCCCCGTTCGAGCGGCGTGCTGGCCCGCCACGCGCTGGCGCTGAGCCTTGGCTGCGAACGCGGCTGCAAGGTGCTGGTCAGCGGCACCCTGACCGCCGTCACCGGGAAGCGCCGCAGCTCGGTGGCGCTGCTCGCCGCCGCCCGCTCGCTGCCGCGCGCGAAGGCCGGGCACGTGCGCCTGCGGCTGTCGGCGAAGTCGCTGCAACGGATGCAGCGGGTGCTGGGCAAACGCCGCGGCATGACCGCTCGCGTGCGGATCGTCGCGGTCGGCCCGACCGGCCGCCGCACGACGGCGCTGCGCACGTACGCCGTCTCGCGCTGAGCCGCGCGCGTCGTACATGGGACGGGAGGCCTCGCACGCCGCTCAAGGCGCGGCGGCGCGGCGGCCGATAAAGCCGGTATGGCAGCTGAGGAGCGCTGGCGCGACGACCAGCCGAACATGGACCACCGCCGCGAGCGGATCAGGATCGAGACCGAGCGCCACCGGATCGAGGGCGACCTGACGCTCGCGCGCGACGGCTACCGCAGCCGCGTATCCGACGTGCTGAACGCCTCCGAGCGCGACTTCCTGACGCTGACCGACGCGACGGTCGCGCCGCTGGACGGAGGGGCGCCGGAACTGCACCCGTACCTGACGATCGCGCGCCAGCACATCGTGTTCGCGGTCGCGGGCTCCGAGACGCCGGAGGGCTGAGCGCCCGCGGCGGGCCGGGGCTCGCCCCCTTCCGGGACCCGCCCACGGTGCCGGGACCCCGCCCACGGTGCCGGGCCCCGCCGACGGTGCCGGGACCCCGCCCACGGTGCCGGGACCCCGCCCACGCCCCCAAGGCGCGTCCCTGCGCCGCCGTCGTACATGCGTCCGCGGCGGTCGACAGTCGCCGCCCCCGCCGTACTTTTCCTGTCATGTGCCCTGCGTTGCAAACCGAGGTCGAGCGGCGCGGCGGACCGGGCTTCGGCGACGCGGCCGGCATCGGATCGGGCCGGCGGCGGACGCGTCGAGGCGCCCACCGCCCGCGGCGCCCGGCCTCGCGCCCCACCGCCGACGCACGGGCGCGCCCGCTCGTCGCGACGGCCGAGCTGCCACCGCCGCAGACGCGGATGCTCCGCTACCTGCCACTGGCGATCGCGGCGACCGCGACGGTGATCGTGCTGCCCGCCGTCGTGGTCGCCGCGCTGATGCCGCGGGGAGGCGTCGTGATGACGCTCTGCTCGGCGCTGGCGGGGATCGCGCTGTCGGTGGCGCTCGCGGCGACCGGCGCCGCGCTGTGGAAGCGCCAGCCGCGCTCGCGCGACGTCGTGTTCGCCGACCTGATGCTGTGGTGCTGGCTGCGCCGCTACCGGACCGAGCAGCGCCTCTCGCAGGCGCGCGACCTGTTCGAAGCGGCGCGCAAAGCCGGCCCCGACGTGAACATCGAGCTGCTGCTGGGGCTGAGCCGGCTGCTCGAAGCGCGCGACGCCTACCTGCACGGCCACAGCCAGCGCGTCGCGCGCCATGCGGTCCAGATCGCGCGGGCGATGGGGCTCTCGCCGCGCGAAGTGGCGAAGATCCGCACCGCGGCGGAGGTCCACGACGTCGGCAAGCTCTACACGCCGCGCGAGATCCTGAACAGCCCCTACCCGCTGAACAAGGAGGAGTTCGAGGTCGTCAAGCGCCATGCCCCGCAGGGGGCCGAGATGGTGAGCGTCGTGGGCGACCCGGAGATCACCGCGATGGTGCGCCACCACCACGAGCGGATCGACGGCGGCGGCTACCCCGACGGCCTGGTCGGCGCGGAGATCCCGCTGGGGGCGCGGATCATCGCGGTGGCGGACACGTTCGACGCGATCACCTCCGATCGCGCCTACCGCTCGGCGGGCTCGCAGAAACGGGCGCTCGACGTGCTGGCCGGAGAGGCCGGCGCGCAGCTGGACCCGCACGCCGTCGCCGCTTTCCAGCAGGGCTACTCGGCGCGGCGCTCGGTCGCCTGGTACGCGGCCGGCGCCGTGGTCGCCCAGCGGGTGGCGTTCGCGCTCCAGTCGCTGACCTCGAACTTCGGGCTGGGCTTCGCCTCGGTCGGGGCGCTCGCCCCGGCGGTCGGCGCAGCGGGCGTGCTGGCGCTCTCGCCGGGCGTGTTCCGCGCTTCGCAGGCGCCCCATCCCTCCCAGCCGGCGCCCGGCGAATCGGCCGCGCTGGTGCAGCCGCTCGACGCGGCGGTAGGCAGCGGCGCCACCGGCGGCGCCGGACTGCCGCAGCGGGGCGGTGCGCGCGGCGGGCGGCCGCTGGCGCACGTCGAGCCGCTGGGGCCATCGCGCAGCGGCCTCGCGGGCGGCGGCCCGGGTAGCGGCTCGGCGCCTGCGACGGGTGGCGGGAGCGCGACGCCGAACGGCCTCGCCCCCGCGGGCGGCTCCTCCGGCGGGGCGGGCGGCTCCGGTGGCGGCTCCCCCGCGGCCGGCGGCTCGGCGCCGATCGTCGGGGAAGGCACCACGCCCGTGAAAGGCCTGCCCGAAGCCACGCTCCCGAAACCGGGGGGCGGCACGCCGAGCGTGACGGTCCCGAGCATGAGCACGCCCAGCGTCAGCACGCCGACGCTCAGCACCCCCGGCGTGACGACTCCGAGAGTGACGACGCCCGGCGTCTCGGCGGCGGGCGTGGCCGTACCCAGCGTGACCGTGCCCAGCGTGACGATCCCCGGGGTCACCGTGCCACCGGTCACGGTGCCGCCGGTGAAACTGCCGAGCGTCAAACTCGGCGGCTGAGCGCGGCGGCGAGGCCCGGCGCCCGGACCGACGGCGCCCCGGGCACCTGGAAGCTCGCGTCGCCCCAGGCACCTGGAGGCTCGCGTCGCCCTAGGGGACCTGGAAGCTCGCGGCGCTCTGGACCGTCCCCGCGGGGGCGGCGGTGTTCGTGACTTCGATCGGGCCGCTGCCGGCTCCCGCCGGGACGACGGCCTTCAGCTTCTTCGCTGAGAGGAACGTGACCTGGCCGGCGGGCGCGCCCGCGAAGGCGACGGTCGAGCTGGCGGTGAAGCCGACGCCCTTGACGGTGACGGCCTTGCCCTGCGGGCCGTGCTTCGGGGAGAAGGCGGTGACCGAGAGCGTCGGCGTGTACTTGGCCTTCGTCGTGAAGTCGCCCCCGGGAGCGGAGACGGCGACTTTGCCGGGCTTCGCTCCGTCGGGCACGATCGCTTCGATCTTGGTCGAGGAGATCACCGAGAACTGCGCGGGCAGCTTGCCCAGCACGACTTCGTCCACCGAGCCGAGCCCCGTGCCTTCGATCGTGAAGGTCGAGCCCGTGATCCCGCTCGTGGGGCTGAAGCCGGTGACCGAGGGGACGCTGGGGCCGGCGGCGGCGATCGGCGCCGAGGACGCGGGGGCGCTCTCGCCCGCGGCGTTCTGCGCGGTCTCCTGCAGGCGCAGCATCGAGCCCGTGTCGGCCGCCGTGACCGTGTAGCTGTCGGCGGTGGCGCCGGCGATCGGCACACAGCCGTAGCCCGCGGAGTTGCAGCGCGCCCACTGCTCGGACAGCGACGTCGGCGCGGGGCTCCAGCCGCCGTGCACGGCGGTGAGCGTGCGCCCCTGTTCGGCGACGCCGGAGATCGCCGGCAGCGAGACGACTTCGGGCGCGCCTTCGATCGCGAAGGCGCCGGTGCCCAGCGGGCTGCCGACGCCGGTGGGGCCGTCGTATCCGGCGACGGCCTGGCACTCGCTCGTGCCGCCGCAACTGCCGTTTTTGCCGGCGGTGACGTCGTAGAGCCGGCCGGCGTCGCCGAGGTGCGAGTACAGCGTCGAGGCGGGGTAGCCGACGCCACGGGCGCCGCCCGCGAGCGCGAACTCCGCGGCGACGATCGGGGCGGCGACCGAGGTGCCGCCCCAGACGCCCCAACCCGTCGGGCTGCCCCCGCCTTCGGGCGTCGAGTCGTAGACGTCGACGCCCGTTTCGGGGTCGCCGATCGCGGCGACGTCAGCGACGGAGCGCCCGCTGCCGCAGCCGGTCGCGGCGAAGTTGGGGACTTCGCCCTGCCACGGGGCGGCGCTGAAGATTTTGCTGCAACCGCTGCCGCCTTCGTCCCAGACGGTGCTGGTCCAGACGCCTTTGCTTTCGCTCAGCGAGGTGCCGCCGACCGCCAGCACCTTCGAGGAGTCGGCGGGGAAGTTCGCGGCTGCGCCTTCGCCGGGGCAGGCCTTGTTGAAGTAGCCACAGTCGCCCGAGCTGGCGGCGAGCACGATGCCGGGGTGGTCGTAGTAGCTCGCGCCGAGGCTCGTGTAGCTTTTTTCCTCCGGGCCGCCGTATGAGTTCGAGATCTCGTCGGCGCCCAGTTCCGCGGCGGTGTTAACCGATTCGCCGAGGTCCGAGAAGTCTTCGCTGGAAGCCTCGACCAGCAGGATCCGGCAGGTCTGGCAGATCGCGCGCACCATCTGCACGTCGATCGAGATCTCCGAGGCCCATTCGCCCTGCTTTTTCGGCAGCGGGCTCGCGTGACCCGACTCGTTGACCTTCGTGAAGCAGCCGTTCGCCGTCGTGCAGGGCGGCAGCCCGAACTGTTTGTCGTAGACGTCCAGGTCCGCTTCGGCGGTGGGGTCGTCGAAGGCGTCGACGACCGCGACCGTCTGCACGTGCGAAGCGTCGGTTTCGCTCGGCAGCTCATAGGCTTCGTGCAGAGCCTGGGGGGTCAGGTAACCGGGGTACGGGCTTTTCACCGTGACGGCCGGCTGCGCGCCGGAGGCGGCTTCGCGCGACTGCGTCAGGGCGTTCGCATGCAGCTGCGCTTCGCCGAGCGCCGCGGGCACGAGCTTCATCGCCAGGCAGCGGGCAGCGCCCGGGCGGGCCTGCCCGCATACGCGCTGGACGCGGAACGGGCCAGCCGGCGCGGCTGCGGCCGGCGTGGCGGCGGCCGGCGCGGCGGCGGTGCCTTCCACCGGCGCGGCGGCGCCTTCCACCGGCGCGGCGCTCGCGGCGGCAGCCACGGCCCCGGCGGGGGCGAGCACGGCGGCGAGCAGCATCAGCACGCAGGCGAGCGTGCCGAGCGCAAGCGCACGGGTGCGCGTCATCGATCCCTCCCTTCGGTCCTGCTCACCGACCCCTCCACTCGTCCGTCGGTTCCCTCGTGACAGATCGTACATCCCGCGCCCTCCGCTGTCGAAAGCCTGCACGTCCATTTGTCACGATCTACCTACTCCAAGGCCACAGGCCGGTGGTTAAGATCGTGCGTCCGTGCGCCGACCCGCCGCGATCGCCAAGCTCACGGCCACCCTGTCGCTGGCGCTGCTCGCGCCGCCGAGCGTCGCTGCCGCGGCCACGGCGCCCGGCCAGCTCTTCGGCTTCGGCGAGAACTCCGCGGGCCAGCTCGCGAGCCCGGTCGGCAACGGCGGCGAAGGCGCGAACCCGCTGCCCGGCCTGGTGTCGCTGCCCGGCGCGGGAGGCCCGGTGGTCAGCGCGGCGGCGGGAGGCCGCTTCGCGCTCGCGCTGACGGCGTCGGGGCAGCTTTACTCGTTCGGGAGCAACCGCTACGGGCAGCTGGGCACGGCGGGGAGCAGCGGCTCCGAAGAAGCGAACCCCGTGCCCAGGCGAGTGGCGCTGCCGGGTGTGAGCGGCCCGGTCTCGGGCGTCGCGGCTGGCTCCGACCACAGCCTCGTGCTGACGGCGGCGGGCGGCCTGTTCACGTTCGGCGAAAACCGCTACGGGCAGCTGGGCCGCTCCGGGGAGCTGGGCACCGAAGCGGACGAACCGTCGCCCGAGCAGGTCGAACTGCCTGGCGGTGCCGGCGGCGGACGGGTCGTGCGGGTGGCCGCGGGATGCGAACAAAGCCTGGCGCTGACCTCGACGGGGCAGCTCTACTCGTTCGGCGGCAACCGCTACGGGCAGCTGGGCAGGAGCGCGAACGCCGGCACCGGCCTGCCGAACCCGGCGCCGGGACCGGTCACGCTCGCGGGAGCGACCGGACCCGTGGTGCAGATCGCCGCGGGATGCGAACACAGCCTGGCGCTGACCTCGACGGGCCAGCTCTACTCGTTCGGCGGCAACCGCTACGGGCAGCTGGGCAGGAGCGCGAACGCCGAAACCTCGACCGCCAACCCGATCCCGGCTCAGGTGACGCTGCCAGGTGACGCGGGCGCGCCGGTGGCGATCGCGGCGGGTGGCTTCCACAGCCTCGTGCTGACGGCGGGCGGGCAGGTCTATGCGTTCGGCCTGAACGAAGACGGCCAGCTGGGCAACGCCGCGAACGCCGGCAGCGAACGCGCGAACCCGACCCCGGCGCGGGTGACGCTCCCGGGCGCGAGCGCAGCGCCGATCGCGATCGCCGCGGGCGAGCGGCACAGCCTGGCGATCACCGGCGACGGGGCGCTGTTCGCGTTCGGCTCGAACCGCTTCGGCCAGCTGGGGCGCACCGCGGGCGCGGGGACCGGCGCGGCGAACCCGACCCCCGCGCAGGTGGCCTTGCCCGCGGGCACGACGATCGACGCGGTGGCGCAGGGCCCGGCGGCGAACTTCACGCTCGCCCAGGTGGCCGACCTCGCGGTGGTGACCGGCTCGCTGACCGGCGGGCAGGTGGGCGTGCCGTACGCCGCGGGCGCCGAGGCCACCGGCGGTGGAGGAGACGACGTTTGGAGCGCGAGCGGGCTACCGGCGGGGCTGGCGATCGACCCGGCGAGCGGGCTGATCTCCGGCACGCCGGCGGGCGCCGGCACGAGCGGCGTGGTGCTGCGGGTCACGGACGCATACGGCGTGAGCGCGACGAGCACGACGCTACTCCTGACGATCGCCCCCGCGGTGCCGGTGCGGGCGTTCCTCTCGACGGTGTTGACCGAAGCGCAGCTGCGCGCGAGCCTGCGTCAGCAGCTCGGGATCAAGGGCTCCGGCGCGCGGATCGCCAGCCTGCGCAAGCGCCGCAGCTACACCTACGGCTTCACGGCGCTGACCGCGGGTGCGCTCGCGATCGACTGGTACTACCTGCCGCCGGGCGCGCGGCTCGCCGCGAACGGCAAGCCCGCGCACTCGGCCACCGGCGCGACGCCCGTCCTGTTCGCGAGCGCGCGGGTCTCCTTCCCGACGGCGGGCACGCGCCGGGTGACGCTGAAGCTGACGACGAAGGGCCGGCGGCTGCTGCGCCACCGCCGTAGCCTCCCGATCACCGCGGCCGGCAGTTTCGCCCCGCGCAATGGGAATGCCGTCACCGCGACGCAGAGGTTCGCGCTCGCGCGCTGAGCTTGCGGATCGGCTCGCGCGCCGGCCCCCTAGGGAGATTCCAGGTCGAGGAAGATCCCGTCGTCGGGGCCGAACGGCCGGCCACCGAACTCCTCGATCGTGTCCTGCGAGAGCGCGCCCGCGATCTTCATCAGCCAATCGATTCGCCACGCGAGGTCTTCGAAACCGGATACGTGCTCGGTGTCGAGCGCATCACCGAAGACGATGTCCTCCAGAAGCGCGAGGCCCACGTTCTCCCGCGGGTTGTGGCGCAGGTAGAGGCGCCCGGTCCAGAGATTGCGGTTGAAGTTCGCGATGTTGTAAGCCAGGGCTGGCGTGAAGGGCGCATCGATCATCACCCCGGCCTTAAACAGGACGTGCGGACGCCACTTCTCCCTTACGAGCAGCGCTCCGAGCGTGTGCTCAGGGCGGAGAAGCCAGATCAGTCCGTCGCTGACGCTCATCGGAGCGTCGTAGCTACCGCCCAGCGCCTGCTCGAGCACCGCCGGCATGCTCAGGCGCAATTCTTCCGCGTCCACTCTTCCCCCGTTTCTCTGGTGACGCCCATCCTCGATGGGATGGCGGACCGTACCAATTCTCGGAACAGTCCGTTAGACGTGACTTCGAGGCGCTTCGGAACGCGACGATGCCTTAGACGGCGAGCCGGCCAAGACGCCAACGCTCCTCTCTACCGCACGATCTACCTCTATCAAGACGACACCCGAGCTTCGATCGCTTCGTTCTCGCCCGCGAGAGTCTCGGTCGATTCAAGCGCGAGGTCCATTTCGGCGTACTTCGGGCAGGCGTGCTTCGCTTCCGGGCCGCTGTTGGAAACGTCGAGCCCCAGCTTGCCGAACAGTTCGATTTCGAGCTTCTGCGGGGTCGCGCCGGCGGTGTTCGTCCCCCCGAGGCTTTTATGCGCGTAGGTGCATTCGACGTCGTAGTAGGGCGTGCGTTCGACGGTGATGTGTTCGAACTCGATCCTGATCGCCACCGGACCCGCTTTGGACTTGCCGTTGGTGCCTAGGACCAGTGGGCTGCCGATGCCCCCCAGCTGCATGAATGCGTTCCCGGTGAAGCTGCGGCAAGGTTCCTCGTAGTCGCCGAGCAGGCGGCGGATTTCCAGTTCGTCCTTCTTCTCCGAGTTCGTCAGGACGGAGAGTTCGAGGCCGTTTCGTTTGAAGTCGTCCAAGCAGTTCAGAGCGCCGCTCGAGGTCGTCACTTCGAAGTTGCGCTCGCCGTAGATTTCGAAGGCGGTGAGCGGCGCAAGCGCCGTTTCGCCTTCGGTCAGGACGAGACGCTTGGCAGAGGCCGCGCTCGCCATGAAGGTGAGCGCGAGCAGAACAACGAGCGGGGCCGTCGCGATGAGCATGCGGCGCATGTCGATTCGCCTCCTGGCAGTAGTTCCGATAGCCAGGCGGAGCCTAGATCCTGGAGCGCGGCATGGTGTGAAGAACTGACGCCCTCCTTGGCCTCTGATCCGACGGCTTCACGTGGAGCAATTCCAGGGCACCCTTGACCGTGCTTCGGTGATGACTAGAATAATGGTCATGTCTGAGACTTTGCCATTGTCGGCCGTGAAGGCGCATCTCTCTGAGCTGGTGGACCGCGTCGAGGATCAGCACGACCGCGTGGTGCTCACACGCAACGGCAAGCCAGCTGCGGTCCTGATCAGCCACGACGACTTGGAGAGCCTGGAGGAAACCCTCTCGATCCTGTCCGACCCGGTGCTCTTGGCACAGATCCAGGAGAGCGAGCAGGCACTCGCTGGCGGAGAGCGAACAACCACACTCGCCGAACTACGAACTGAGCTTCAGAACCGTCGCAACGCCGCGTGAGCGGCCGGTCGTGGGAGGTGTTGGTGGCGCCCCCGGCGCGTCGCCAGATCGACCGGCTGCCGATCTCGGCCGCCGCCGCGGTGCTGGAGACCCTCGACGCGATCGCCTCCAATCCCCGACGCCTCGGCAAGGCCCTTCGCTTCGAGCTGGAGGGCTACCTGTCTGCACGCCGTGGCCCCTACCGGATCATCTATCGAGTGGACGATGCCACGTGCTCGATCACGGTCGTCGCAGTCGCGCATCGTGCCGATGCCTATCGCTCCCGTTGAAAAGCCGGTTGCCGATTTGGCGATACCACGCGAACGGTCGCGAGAATTGCGGCGGGGCGGGAAAGTCCTCGAAATCTCCCTGGCTCACGATGGAGCCTTCGGATCAGAGGCCTCTCCGTTTTCGTCGGCGGGAGGGCATTATCGTTCAATGGCGACTGTGCCGAACCGTAGTGAGCAGCGCGATACAGAGATTTACGCGGCTCGAGAGCTGTCATCCGACGGCAACATCAACGCCGCTATCACGACTCCCGCCACGGCCGCGAGAATGCCGAATGCGATCAACACGCTGGACGTCGACTTCAAGGTAGCCACACGTATCGCCAGCGCGAGCAGAGCGGCCGTCGTAGCAACTACAGATGCCTCCAGCACAAGCTGACTGGCGCCTTGGGTCGAGCGAAGGCGCCACCGCGGACCAATCGTGTTCGACAGGGGCCACGGCTCGGCCCAGCTTGGTCGGTCTGGGCCTATGTCCACGAGCTGGTCGTCGCGGATCGCAACGACGACACGCGTGTAATACACCAAGACCTCGCCGATTCGACGGACGAACGCGAGCAGAACGGCTGCGAGCAACTCGACGCCAAGCGCGAGAACGATCGGGAGGAGCAACGCACTGCTCGCCAACCAACCGCCCTTGGCTCCTTCCTTGATACCGAAGAACGTCGCCCCAAGGAGTACCGTGAAAAAGAAGCCTAGGTACTGCGAGCGCATCGACTCAAGATGACGAGACTGAGCCCATGCCTCATCCCAGCTCTTCCAGATCAGGTCTTTCGGTGCAGATGCCATAAATCGGAACTTTAAGGGGGAGCGCAGAAGACTCTCGAAGTCTTCGTTACGGTGATCCCGCTGCTACGCAAGGAGCGATTTAGGTCAGGGCTGGCTAGGCGCCGATGGCTGCGGTCAAGCGGCCTTAGTCGAGGCCGCCCGGATCAAGGCCCTGACCACCTCGCCCGGCCCCTCGCCCTGGTCGGCAGCGATCCGTTGCAGCGCCACCGCATCGTCTCCCTCAAGCGTGAACTGCACGACTAGATGGCGATCACGAGAAGGCTGGACGACCTGAACGTCAGCCGACTCAAGCGAGCCGAGCTCCTCATCGAAGTCTCCAGGCAACGGATCTGGTTGGGTTGGCATCACGGCCTCCCCAACATCTTACGCTCGGCGGGCGTGGAATCCCACCCCGTGATGAGGAGCCACGTAGTCGGCTCGACCGTCTCCTCGATCACAAGCGTAAGGACTCGATTGGCGTCGCTCTGGCCGACCAGAAGCCTGCGCGTGACGGGCTGGCGTCGATTCGGGCTACCGCGCCGGTTGCCGACGATCGCATGGAGGTTCCAGATCGTCTGCTCTGCCTCGGCGACGGCGATGCCGCGCGCCCCGAGCTTGTCGAGAGCGGCCTCCGTAGCGAGCAACTGATTGACGATGTCGGGCACCAACCAAGCATGACCAGCGCTTGGGATGTCCCGATACGTCGATTTCGAACAACGTCAATCGACCAGGCGAAAACGGAGAGGGCGGGATTCGAACCCGCGATGGAGTTTGACCCCCATACTCGCTTAGCAGGCGAGTGCCTTCAGCCACTCGGCCACCTCTCCCGAGGTCGGCATGTCAGTGTAGAGGCTGCCCGCGGCGCCCGCGATCGATCGACGCCGCGGACGGGGGGCCTCTACACTGGGCGCTCCGCGGAGAGGTGGCCGAGAGGCTGAAGGCACTCGCCTGCTAAGCGAGTATGGGGCGAAATCTCCATCGCGGGTTCGAATCCCGCCCTCTCCGCT
>DATJMW010000010.1:0-25928 GCA_035508515.1 Solirubrobacteraceae bacterium
AATCTTTGCCATGGTCGGCACCTCCATGATTGCGGTCGGCGCCCAGGCCACTCCTGGACGCTCAATCCGCGCACCTCATGCGCGGGTGCCGACCCTCACATCCAACACGGACGGCGGAGAGCGGCCGTCCATATGGTCTAGCCGCCCGTCACGACGCCTATCCTTCCGGCATGGCGACAGAGTCCGCTGTTGCTCACGTCGAGTCACATGGGGGATCGCGCTGGCACGGGCGCAAACGAGTGCTGGTGCTGCTCGCGGCCGGTGTCGTCACGGTGGTGGTCGCACTTGCGGTCGCGGCGCTCCTGTGGTCGGGGGTGACGCTCAGCGGCGACGCCACCGCGCTGGCGCACGTCTCAGTGCAGCCCTTCGGGGGTCACGTCGAGCGCGTCGAAGCCTTCGGCCCCGGCGGGCGGCGGATCCCGCTGGCGATCGAGGGCGGGCGCCTGACCCCGCAGGTGCGGTTGAAGCCCGGCGAGCGCGTGTCGGTCGAGGTGGCGGTTCGCCGGCCGGGGTGGCTCGGCTGGGCGCTGGGCCACGAGCGCACCGAGCGCCTGACGCTGCGCGCCCCCGTGGCGCACCTGAAGCAGCGCTGGCTCACGGTCCGCCCGGGCTCGGAGGTGCACGTGCAGTTCGATCAGCCCGTCAGCGCGATCGCCCGTCAGGCCGGGGAGCTGTCCCAAAGCGCTCGCGCGCGGGCGCGGTCGCTGCCCAGCGCGCAAAGCACCGTCTCGCTGGGGCGCCAGGCGCCCACGGGCTCGATCCAGATCGCGGCGGCGCCACGCTCCTGGGAGACGGTGGGGGCGCCGATGCAGGTGAGCTGGTTCCCGCCCTCCCGCTCGCCCGTGATGGTGACGCTACCGGCCGCGGGCTCGCAGGTCGGCCCCGCCACGAAGCTCTACCTGACTTTCTCCAAGCCGGTCCACGACGTGCTGGGCTCCGCACGCCCGCGGCTGACGCCGAGCACGCCGGGCCACTGGCACGTGGCGAACAGTCACACGCTGGTGTTCGTGCCCTCCGGCCTGGGCGCCGCCTTCGGCTCCCATCTGCGCGCGCAGCTCCCGCACCAGGTCTCGATGGTCGCCGCGGGGCATGGCGCCGCCGGCTCCGGCGCGGGCGCGGGCTCTGCCGCGGGCGGCGGCGGGAGCGCCGGTAGCACCGGCGCCCTGGAGAAGACCAGCGAAGTCGAATGGGCCGTGCCGCCCGGCTCGGTCCTGCGCCTTCAGCAGCTGCTCGCCCAGGCGGGCTACCTGCCGCTGCGCTGGCACCCGCAGGGCCCCGGCGTCGCGCGCACGTCCGCCGCGGAGGCGCAGGCGGCGGTCAGCGCTCCGAAGGGCTCGTTCAGTTGGCGCTACCCGGACACGCCGCACCAGCTACAGGCGATGTGGAGCGCCGGCCAGGAAAACGTCATCACGAAGGGCGCCTTGATGAAGTTCGAGGACGAACACGACCTCACGGTCGACGGGCTGCCGGGCCCGACGGTGTGGCACGCGCTGATCCAGGACGCCATCGCGGGCAAGCGGCTGCAGAGCGGCTACAGCTACGTCTACGTTCACCGCGAAGTGCCGGAGACCGTGACGCTCTGGCACGACGGGCGCACGATTCTGAACTCACCCGCGAACACGGGCATCTCGGGCGCCGAAACGGAACTGGGCACCTTCCCGGTGTTCGAGCACCTGCCGGAAACCACGATGAGCGGCACGAACCCGGACGGTTCGCATTACGAAGACCCCGGGATCAAATGGGTGAGTTACTTCAACGGCGGCGACGCCCTGCACAACTTCGACCGCGCCTCGTTCGGGACGCCGCAGAGCCTTGGCTGCGTCGAGATGCCGCTGGAAGCCTCGGCGAAGATCTACCCCTACACGCCGATCGGCACGCTGGTCACGATCGAAAGCTAGGCGCGGTCCGGGCCATCGAACGCGCGCATCGCGTGTCGGACCAGGTCCAAGAATCGCTATTTATGACTCTGTAGACCTTTAGGCAGCAGGCAGAGACTGTTCACATGTGGACGGTCGTCTTCAGCGCGCGTTCGGGCGGAGCCTCAAGGTTTACAGGCGGCGTCTGGGACTGAGCCAGGAGGCCTTCGCCGACGTGTTGGGCGTCCACCGCACTTACCTCGGGGGGATCGAGCGGGGTGAGCACAACCTCACGCTGAAGAGCGTCGAACGTATCGCTGCGAAGATCGGAATCGATCCGATGGCGCTGCTTCGGTCGGACTCCGTCTCCTCGACGGGGGAGCAGCCGAAGCGCGAGCGCGCGCAGGTGCGCGGCTAGTGCCGCCGGGCCCCCCACCCCGGCGGCGCATGTCGCCTTCGCGGGCCTATGCCGTGGCGAGCGCCTGCGGCGCGGCCTGCTCGACCATCGCGACCGCCGCCGCCAGCGGTCGCTCCTCGCCCATCCGCCGCGCCAGGTCGTGCGCGGCCGCGCGCGTCGAGGGTTCCAGCAGTCGTTCGAGGCCCGCCGACAGCCGGCGCTCGTCCAGGCGCTTGAAGGGGAAGGTCTCGCCCACGCCCAGCGCCCGGCAGCGGCGCCCCCAGTAGGGCTGGTCCGCGAACACCGAGCAGACCAGCGTCGGCGTACCGGCGGCGAGGCTCGCGTGGACGGTGCCTGCGCCGCCGTGGTGCACGGCGCCGGCGCAACGCGGCAACAGGCTCTGGTGGTCGACGCCCGCGAGGCTGAAGATCTGCTCGTCGCGCGCGTCGCCCAGCTCGCTCCAGCCGGCGCCCAGCACCGCACGCAGGCCCAGCTTCCTCAGCGTCCGGCGGATCATCAGCAGGAACGGCTCCACCTCCAGCACGGGCATGCTCCCGAAGCCTAGGAAGACCGGCGCGGCGCCCGCCTGGAGCCAGTCCTCCAGCTCGGGCGGGAGCCCCGCCTCGCCGAAGCTCTGGCGCATCCGCGGCGACGGCGTCAGCGCCCCCGTGGGGCGCAGCCCGGGAGCCCAGTCGTCCGGGGCGGGGGCGAGCAGCGGGCTGTAGGCCAGCAGCACCGGCGCCTGCCCGCGCGCGATCGCGCGCGAGTGCGAGCAGCGCGCTCCGGGCAGGCCCAGCTCGAGGCGCAGCCGCGCCACCTCGCCGCGCGAGAAGCGCCACAGCATGCCGAGCATCAGCGCGTGCGTCGCGCGGTTCAGCACGCCAAGGTCGCGCTGCGCGATGAAGGCCGAGGGCGCGCGGCGCGTCGGCAGGATCGGGAACACGTGCACCGCCAGCAGCGGCACGCCGCGGGCCTCCGCCAGCGCCGCGCAGCGGTCCTCCACCAGCGGGTGGCAGACGATCGTCTCGGCGTCGCGCGTGCCCTCGATCAGGGCTTCGCGCAGGGCGTCGAGGTAGCCCTGCTCCTCGCGGTGAAGCCAGCGGAAGAAGGCGCTGATGCGACCGGCGGCCAGCATCCGCTGGGCCGGCGGCGCCGTCATCATCTGCTGCACGTCCAGCGGCAGCTCGACGGTGTCGAGGCCCGCGCCGCGTGCCATCGCAGCGCCGTTGCGCGGCGTCAGCAGGCGCACGCGATGGCCGCGCTCCGCCAGCTCCGCGCCGAGGCAGACGAACGGCTGCACGTCGCCGCGGGTACCGTAGGCGACGAGCGTCACCTTCACCGGCGCGCTCCCGCCGCCCGCCGCGATCCCCAGCGCGGCGCGTCGGCCGCGAGCTGCTCGGGGTAGGGGTCCAGGTCCCACGGCGCCGTCGCCGGCGGCTGGCCCGGCGCGAGCAGCGCGAGCGTCATCCGCTCCAGCGCGCCGTAGGCGCCGAGCAGGTCGAACTCGGGATCGAGCAGGCTGCGGGTCGCCAGCCCGTCGAGCGCCGCCAGCAGCGTCGCGGCGACCCCGTCGAGGCCCGCCGGCGGCTCGACGCCCAGCGCCTCGCAGCAGTGCAGCAGGTACTGCCGCACGTCCTGCTGCCCTTGGCGCTTGTTGCCCCGCGCCGCCTGCGCCAGCTCCGGCTCCTCGCGCAGCCCCTGCGCGTCCAGCTCCGCGCACAGCGAATACCAGCCCGGCATCAGCTCGCGCAGGCCCAGCACGAGCTCCAGCACGCGGCGCAGTCCCTCAGGGCCTTGCAGCTGCGGCAGCTGCCGATCGAGCACGCCGAGGAAGTGCTCGCGGCTCGTGGCGACCACCTCGCCCAGCAGCTGACGGCGCGACTTGAAGTGGTAGTTCGCCAGCCCCAGCGAGACCCCGGCGCGGGCGGCGATCGCGCGCATGCTCGCGCCGTCGTAGCCGCGCTCCGCCAGCACCTGACGCGCCGCTTCGAGGATCCGCGTGCGGCTGTCCTCGTCGGGCTCCTCTCGTCGAGGCGACGCTGCCGTGGATGCTCTCTTTGAACGTGTGTTCAAGGCCATCACGGCGAGGAGATTATCAGTGATTGAACGATCGTTCAATCACCCCTCGAAATCGTCATGGCGAGCGATCGGGTCGCGGCTCGGTTAGTGTCACCGCCATGGGCTTCGAGCTGGCGCACGGCAGCGAGTGCGAGACCGTCGGCAACTGGCGCCTGGTGCGCCGGACGCTGGGGATCGAGTCCTTCGGCGTCAACGCCGTCGGCATCCCGCCGGGGGAGCAGATCCCCGAGCACGACGAGCTCGACCGCGACCAGGAGGAGCTGTTCCTGGTGCTGGAGGGCGAGCCGACGCTGGTGATCGACGGCGAGGAGCACCCCGCGCCCGCGGGCACCTTCGCGCGCCTGGACCCCGAGCACAAGCGCACCGTGCGCAACGACGGCGACGAGCAGGCCGAGGTGCTGATCGTCTCCGCGCCCCGCAGCAGCGGCTACGAGCCGATGTCGTGGGCCTGAGCTAAACGCTCGCCCCGGCGCGGGCGCGGCTGGCCCGCAGCGAGACCGCCGTGCCCGCGGCCAGCACCACCAGCACCGCGCCCAGGCTCGCCAGCGGGCTGACCTCCAGGGCTTCGGCCGCGAGCAGCTTCAGGCCCACGAGCAGCAGCAGCACCGCGATCGTCTGGTCCATGTAGAGCAGCCGCCGGCGCGCGATCGCCACCAGCTCGAACAGCGCCCGTAGCCCCATCAGGGCCAGCAGGTTCGCCGTCAGCAGCAGCACCGTGTCGCTGGAGATCGCCAGCGCCGCGGGGATCGAGTCGACCGCGAAGGCCAGGTCCGCCAGCATGATCGCGACCAGGCACAGCAGCATCGGCGTCACTTCGCGGCGGCCATCGCGCAGCACGAAGAAGCGCCCCGGCACGTGCTCGCTGACGGGCAGCCGCCGTTGCAGGTAGAGCACCAGCCGGTTCGGCTCCGTGGGCTCGCCCGAGCCGGCGCTGCGCGCCGTCTGCCAGGCCAGCACCAGCAGCAGCGCGCCGAGCAGGTAGCTGACGAAGTGCGAGGCTTTGAACAGCACCACGCCCACGAGGATCGCCGGGACGCGCAGCGCGAAGGCCGACAGCGCCCCGAAGGACACGAGCCGGCGCCGGTCGGAGCGGTCGATCTGGAAGCTCGCGATCAGCACCGCGAACACGAACACGTTGTCCAGCGACAGCGCGCGCTCGATCAGGTACACCGCCGCGTAGGAGCTAGCGGCGTGCGGGCTGCGCCACAGCCCGAACCAGAGCGTCGGCAGCAGCCCCAGCGCCAGCCAGGCGAGGCTCCAGAGGACGGCGCGCCGCGCGCTGCCCTCCGGCGCGCGGCTCTCGATCCAGAACGCCGCCGCGACCACCGCGATCTGCCCGCCCAGGGCGATGTAGAGCATCGCCCGGGACTCTAGATAGCGCTCGCGCCGCGCGTGCTACTGTCGCGAACGAGGGGCGGTACCGAGTCAGAGAGGGAGGGGCTTGATGCACACGCCGACGTTGTTCCGAGATCGTCCGCGGCCGGTGAAACTGGTGCTCGGCGGGCTCGTGCCGCTCGTCTTCGGCGCCGTCGTCGGGATCGTGCTCGGCGTCTCCGCCGGCGTCTACTGGGCGCTCGCCGTGCTCGCCGGCCTCGGCGCCGTGCTCGCGGGCTTCGAGCACGAGGACGGCTGGGGCGGTGCGGACCGCGGCCTCGCCGGCGGCGCCATCTTCGCGATCGGGATCCTCGTCGCGCACGCGATCGCCGGCACCCACGCGAAGGTCTCGCTCGGCGGCTTTCCCCCGTTCCTGATCGTGATCGACGCGATCGCCGGCATGTTCCTCGGGGCGCTTGGCGGGCGCCTCGGGCGGGGCCTGCGCGAACGCGAGACGCGCGCCGTCTAGACTTCGCCGTTCTGCGCCCGTAGCTCAGCTGGATAGAGCGTCGGTCTACGGAACCGAAGGTCAGAGGTTCGAATCCTCTCGGGCGCGTGCGAGCCGCCGTGCGCCTGCCTGCTTCGCCCGCGACAAGGTCGTCGACGGCGGAAACATGGCGGCGCTGCTGCTGGCGCCGGGTTCGCACGGACGGACATATCATGCAGGGCGGCGGCAGAGCGACGTTCAGGGAAGGAGTCGTTCCGCGACGGAGAAAGCGCTAATCGGATCGAAAGCGGGATGGTCGGCAGCGGCATGGGCATGAAGGGAATCGTCAGGCTGGGCGCCGCGACCGGCGCTGCGCTCGTCGCGCTCGCCGCGGGCACGACCGCGGCCGCCTTCGCCGAACCGCCGTCGCTGACGATCTCGAGCCCCGTCACGGGGACCGTCACGAACGAACGCTCGCCGGCCTTCTCCGGCACCACCAGCGACACGCTCGACACCGTCACGCTCGACGTCTACCAGGGCGCCGACACGAAAGGGACGCGCGTCCGCGAAGAAATCGTCGCCCCCGTCGGCAACGCGTGGGGCGTCGCGCCCGCAGCACTGCCCGACGGCACCTACACCGCGATCGCACAGCAGACCGACTCCGGCACGCTCGAAGTCGGCTCCAGCCCCGAAGTCACCTTCACCGTCGACGGCACCGCGCCGAGCGTCACGCTGAACGCCGTTCCCGCCGTCGTGAACAAAGGTTCCCTGGACTTCGGGGGTTCGGCCGGCACCGCTCCCGGCGACGCGGAAACCGTCAGGTACGTCGTCTACTCAGGCTCCGTCGCCGGCGGCACCGAAGTCGCCTCCGGGGCCGTGCCCGGGCAGAGCGGCAACTGGTCTTCGGGGTCGGTGGCGCTCGCCGACGGCGTCTACACCGTCGAGGCCTTCCAGCGCGACCAGGCCGGCAACGAAGGCGCCAGCGCCGCCGCGACGTTCCGCGTCGACACCACGCCGCCCAGCGGCCTCTCCCTGAACCCGGTCGCCGCGGTGACCTCGAACGCGACGCCCACGCTCGGCGGCGGCGCCGGCACCCAGGAAGGCGATGGCCCCGTGCGCGTCCTGCTCGACGGCAAACTCGTCAGCGAAGCGCAGGTCGTCGGCGGTCAATGGTCTTACACCGCCTCTCACCTGAGCGACGGGAACCACACCGTCCGCGCCGAACAGGTCGACGAGGCGGGCAACGTCAGCAAAACCAGCGCCGCTTCCTTCAGGGTCGACACGAAAGCGCCGGAACTCACCGTGAGCTCACCGAAAAGCGGGGACACGTTGAAATCGTCGCTCGTCACCTTCAGCGGCGAAACCAGCAACGCCGAAGGCGACGAAAGCTCGGTCACGATCGAAGTCGTCAAGGACGAAGCCGGCGAAGTGACGCAGAAATTCAGCGTCACCCGCAGCGGCTCGAAATGGAACTCGCAGAGCACGGGCCTGCGGCTCTCGAACGGGACCTACACCGTCCACGCCGAACAGCTCGACTCCGCCGGCAACAAGGGCGTCAGCCCCTCGGTGACGTTCACCGTCGCCAGCCCCGCGCCGACCGTCACGCTGAAACCGCTGCCCCGCTACACGAACGCCCAGGCCCCGCAGTTCGGCGGCGTGGCGGACGGCTCCGAAGAAGCCGAACGCAAGCTGACGCTGAAGGTGTGGAAGGGCGACTCCGCCTCGGGGACGCTCGCCGAGTCCGTGGCGATCAACCTGCCCGCCGGCGAAGCCTGGGCGATCCAGCTGCCCGAACCGCTGGCGGAGGGCACCTACACCGCCCAGGCCGAACAGCCCGCCGTCGCGAAAAATCCCGCCGGCGTCAGCGACACGACCACGTTCGTCGTCGACACCACCGCGCCGGTGCCCACGCTCGCCGGGGCCGAACGCAGCACCGGCCTCGAGACCGTCTCCGGGGTCGCGGGCATCGCTCCCGGCGACAGGCGTCAGGTGACCGCCGAACTGTTCCAGGGCTCCTCCGTGGAAGAAGGCGCCGCCTTCGAGACGATCACCGTCAACGCCGACCAGCTCTCGGGGGCCTGGAACGCCACGTTCGCGAACCTCCCCGGCGGTCAGTACACCGTGCTCGCGCGCCAGTCCGACGAAGCCGGCAACACCGGCCACAGCCCGCCGCAGCCCTTCACCGTCGACGTGCCGCCGCCCGAAGCGCCCGCCGCCCCGCCGGCGCCGAGCCCCCCGGCCGCGGCGTTCACCTGGGTGCCCGGCAATCCCACCGTCGGCCAGACGGTCTCGTTCGTCTCGAAATCCACCGCCGGCTCGACCCCGATCGCGAGCCTCGCGTGGGACTTCGCCGGCTCCGGGCCGTTCGCCGCCGGCCCGGCGATCGCCACGACGACCTTCGCGACCGCGGGCGCGCACACGGTCCGCCTGCAGGTGACCGACGCCGACGGGCTGTCCAGCACCGCGAGCGAGACCGTCACCGTCGGGGCGCAGGTGCTGCGGCTGATGCAGCCGTTCCCGATCGTGCGGATCGCCGGCTCGGAGACCGCCTCCGGCGTGAAGGTGAAGCTGCTCACCGTGCAGGCGCCGCCGGCAGCGAAGGTCGCCGTCAGCTGCAAAGGCAAAGGCTGCAAGACGAAGACCGAAAGCCGCGTCGCCACGGCGTCCAGCAAGAGCAAACGCGCCGCCGGCGGGATCCTGCTCGCGTTCCCGCGCTTCGAGCGGGCGCTGAAGGCCGGCGCCGTGCTCCAGATCCGCGTCTCGCGCAGCGGCGAGATCGGCAAGTTCACCAGCTTCACGATCCGCCGCAAGAAGCTCCCCGTGCGCGTCGACGCCTGCCTGCGCCCGCCCAGCTCGAGCCCCAGCCCCTGCCCGAGCCAGTGAGCGCGGTGCGCAACGCCCTGAACGCCGCGCGCTACGACTGGTTCGGCGTGCGCATCGGAGGGCCGGGGGCCAGCATGCAGGGCCTGTGGCCGGTCCTGATCGTCGCGATCGTCTTCGTGTTCGGCGCCTTCTTCGCCGTCGGGCGCCTGCTCGCGGGCGGCGGAACGCCCGCGGAAGGCTCCTCCGCCGCGCCGCTGACGCACGCGGCGATCCCCGAAGGCCTGAGAGGAGGCTCGCCGATCGCGGGCTCCGTCCCCAACTCGATCACGGCGCCGCCGCCGCGCAAGCCCGCGCCCGCCTCGGGGGCGGCGGTGCTCCGCGCCACCGTGCCCGGCGGCGAAACGCTCACCCCCGAAACGAGCGGCGGCTCCGTCCGGAGCGAACCCGCCTCCGTCCAGGGCGAACCCGCGCCCTCGGGTTCCAAGGCCGGCTCGGCCGGGGGCGGGGGCGGGAACGGCGGCAAGTCGTTTGACAGCTCGGAATAGGGCCATGGCCCGGCGCGGCCCCGCCGGCAGGATGCCGCCGAGACGCGGCCCGGCACGGCCCAGGCCGCGGCGGCGCCCCGTGCTGCCGATCGAGGTCGTGCCGGTGTTCGTCGCCGTCGCGATCCTCGGCTATGTCGCGGGTCACTCCAGCGCCGGCAGCGGGCCTTCCGAACGCCAGGCCGCGAAAGGCGCCGACGTCGCGCTCGGCTACCCGGCCGGCTGGAGCAAGCTCTCGACGGTGCCCGGCATCCCCGGCCTGCCGGTCTCCGGCGCCAGCGCGATCGCGCCGCGGGAAGCCGCCGCCGACGCGGGCCTGGTGCTGGGCTCGCTGCCCGGAGGCGAACCCGCGCCGCTGCCCGCGAGCTTCGTCGCCAGGCTGGGAGGGAGGCTGCCGGCGCCGCAGGTCGTGAACCTCGTCGAAACGCAGGCCTACAAGTACTCGAAGCTGGCCGTCGAAGGCATGCGCCAGCGGCTGACGCTGTTCGTGATCCCCAACCCCGACAGCCAGCCGATGGTCTTCGCCTGCTACGCGCTACCCGCGAAGGCCGCGCAGCTGCGGGCCTGCGAACAGTCCGTCGCGACCGCCACCGTCGTCGGCGAGCCGCAGGCCGAAGCGCTGACGCCCGAGCCCCACTACGCCGACAGGATCAGCTCCACGGTCGCGACGCTCGACGAACTGCGGGCTTCGCTGAAGGCCGAACTGCACCCCGACGTCACCGTCGCCACCGCCCAGGACCTCGCCGGGCGGCTCGCGGGCGGGTTCGCCACCGCGGAGCGCGAGCTGGGCCGGCTGCGCCCGCCGGTGGCCGCGAGCGGGGTGCACGAGGCGCTGTCCGACGGCGTCGCGCAGGCGCACGCCGGCTACCTCGCGCTGGCGAGCGCGATCGGCGCCCGCGACGCCGCCGGCTACGTCGCCGCGCAGAAGCGGGTGGCGCGCGCCGAAGCGCAGGTCGACGCCACGTTGCGCGACTTCGTGCTGCTTGGCTACAGCTCGACGCCGCAGCCGCGGTCCAGCCCGCCCGCGGGCAGCGCCTGAGGCCGCTCGAAGGGGTCGCGTAAACAACCCGTTCACACGCGCCGGGATTGGCCCGACGGCCAGTTCCGACGGGCGAGAAATATAGGTTTTCTTTGCGAAAATCGTGGTACGCTTCGCGATCACGAACTCCGGGATCGGCTGGGAGGGGACGATTTACAGCTCCCCGTGGGACGACGATCAGGGCTGAGTCGAACCGGCCCTAAACGAGACGAAGTGGCGGAAGGGAGACTTAGGAGACATGAGACACGTCAGGCTTGGCTTGGTGCTCGTCGGCGCGCTGTGCGCGCTCGCGGTCGCCGCAGCGCCGGCGCTGGCCCACGAATTCACGGCCAGCAAGACCGGTAAAACGAAAGGCACCTCGACGACCGAACAGAAATTCAAATTCGGTCCGTTCAAAATCACCTGTGAATCGGCGAAAGCGAAAGGCGCCGTCGCCATGGGTTCCTCGGCGACGATCGCGGAGAAAATCAAATTCGCCAAATGCACCGATGAAGTGAAATTCGGCACGAAGCCCGCCTTCGTCCCGACCCGCTTCCTGACGCCGCTGGCGATCGAATACCACGCCAATGGCTACGTCGAAACGGGCACGGAAACCGAAGAATTCGAAGGGTCCGCGACGCTCGCGGGCGGCGAAGCGGAAATCAAGGTCTACACCGGCGTGATCCCCGGCGAACACGAAAAATCTCGCTGCACGATCCTCTGGCCGGAACAGACGCTTCCGCTGAAAGCGATCAAAAAACCGGAAGGCGAATACTCGGAGGCGACCTACTCCAACGTCGCCACGCCGATGCCGGTCAGCAAAAAGTTCCCCGACGGCTTCCAGCACTCGATCACGATTGCGAACTCGCTGAAAGGGATCAAATACGAATTCGAAGGCGAACCCTGTGAAGAATGGGGCAAAGAAGAAACCGAAGAAGGCGGCGCCGGGACGTACTTCGGCTCCTTCCCGGTCTTCCTCGCCGGGGGCAACCTGGAATTCAGCTAGCCCCAAGCAGGATTGATTGACCGCGAGGGCGGGGACGGACGCGAGTCCGTCTCCGCCCTTCGTCGTTCCGGGCTCATCGCGCACGGAGCCGGCCCCCCGACGCGGCGCTCCATGGGGTAGGCGTCCATGGGGTAGGCGGGCGCGTTGCGCCGGAGCGCCGCCTTCGCCCGCCGGCGCTCAGGCGGGGCGCGCGGCCAGCTCGGCCATCAGCTGGAACGCCACCAGCGGGTTCGGCGGCTCCTCCGCCCCCTCCAGCTCCGCGTAGATGTTCGCGACGTTCACCGCCAGGCGCTCGTGCTCTTTCCAGTCCGCCCAGCGGTCCAGCGCCAGCGAGCGCGCCGCCTGAACCGGGCTCATGCCCTCCGCGTGGCGGGCACGCGCCTGCTCGTACAGGTACTCGAAGTAGGCCTTCAGCTCGCGCACCTGCTCCAGCGTCGAGAGCGGGCCGTGGCCCGGCACGATCGCCTGCGGCTCCAGCGCCGCGATCTTCTCGCAGGCCGCGATCCAGTTCGAGACCGGCCCCGCCCACGCGATCGGGTGCGCGCCCGAGAAGAGGATGTCGCCCGTGAACAGCACCCCCTCCGCCGGGAGGTGGACCAGCGTGTCGCCGCGCGTGTGCGCCGGCCCCACCTCCAGCAGGCGCAGCTCGCGATCGCCGACGCGCAGCCCCAGCTCGCCGCTGAAGGTCTGCCGCGGCAGCGCCAGCTCGATCCCCTCGAACTCGAACGCGCCAAAGCAGCGCTGGAAGAACTCGCCCAACTCGCCCATCTGCGGCGCCTGCTCCAGCAGCGCCGCCATCGCCGCGGGCGGCAGCTCCGACATCTCCTCCGCCGTCCGCTCCGAGGCCACGATCAGCGCGTCGCCCACCAGCTCGTTGCCGTAGCAGTGATCGCCGTTCGCGTGCGTGTTCACGAGCGTGTCGATCTGCGCCGCCGCCGGCGCCGCGCGGCGCATCGCCCCCAGCATCTCCTCCGTCAGGCGCCGGTCGAACAGCGTGTCGATCAGCAGCGAGCGCTCGCCGTCGACCACCAGGCCCGCGTTGCTCCAGCCCCAGCCGCCGTCCGGCTGCAGGTATGCGAACAGCCCGTCGCCCAGCTCGTGCAGCCCCTTCGTGTAGCCCGGCATCCCGCTCAGTCCCCGAACGGCGCGATCGGCACGCCGTGGTCGCGCTCGCGCATCCCCAGCTCGTAGACGCCGCCGTGGGGGCTGCGCAGCCGCCGGGGCTCGCCACCCGGGCGCTGAAGCTCCAGCTCCAGCCCCGCGATCGAGCAGTTCGCCACGTCGTGCTCGCTCGTGCCGTCGGGGTCCGAGTAGCGCCAGCCCGCCGCCGTCTCGCCCGGGACCGTCGCGCGTACGCGCAGCACGGCGCCGCCCTCGGCCGGGAGGCTCAGCGTGCAGCCCCCGGCGTTCTCGCGCACATCGAGGCCGCGCGCGCCCAGACCGCCCAGGCGCAGCCGCCGCCCGTCGAGCGAGATCACGCCGTTCGCGACCCACGGCGTCAGCCGGCCCGCGAGCTTCAGACGGCCGAGCGCCACGTCGAGCCACGCCTCCGGCGCCTCCTCGAAGCCGACGCCGTGCAGCCAGATCCAGCGCTCGGCGTGCTCGGCGCCCCAGTTGTGGCCGATCATGCCCTGCCAGCCCGCCAGCTCGATCTCCGGCCTGTCCGGGAGGCGCAGCGAGCCGTGAAAGCTCGCGCTCGGCGCCGGGCTCGTCAGCTTCGTGCGCGGGAGCGGGGCGCGGTAGAGCCACTCGCGGGGGAGGTGGCGCAGCTCCGGCGCCAGGTCCTCGAAGCGCAGCGACCAGCTCGCCCCGCCACAGCCGCCGTCGGCCCCCGTGGGTCCCATGCGCCCGCCCTCGCCGCCCTCCGGCCGTCCCACCTCGATCCACTCGCCCGCCGGGGTCGTCAGCCGCTCGCTGGTCAGCTTGTGCTGGTAGGGCAGCCCCCGCGCGGCGTCGAACGCCGTGCACCAGACCGAGCCCCGCGCGCGCTCGCCCGGCGGCTTCTGCACAGTGTGGCGGATCCACAGCCCGACCGGCTCGCTCGGGGAGACCGCCCTCAGGTAGAAGGACTCGTACATGCCCGTGCGGGCTCGCGCCCCGGGGAAGACCGCCGTCGCCTGCGCGCTCGTCGCCATCGTCACGATCCTAACCCGGCGCGGATCGTGGCAGGATCACGCGATGCAAAGAGACCCGCTCGTGGAGCTGCCACCCGCGCTGGCCCGACCCGGCACGCGCGCCGCCGGGCGCTATCTGCTCGGCCTCGACGGCGGCGCCACGAAGACGCTCGCCGCCGTGCTCGACCTCGAGCGGCAGGTCGTGCACCTCGCCCACGGCGGCCCCAGCAACGAGGACGCAATCGGCTCCGAAGCCGCGACCGGCGCGCTGGGCGCCGTCGCCGAGCAGGCGCTGAAGCGCGCGGGGATCGGCCGCGACGAGCTCGCCGCCGCCGTGCTCGCCGTCGCCGGCACCGACACCGACGCCATCGTCCGCCAGGTGCACGCCACCCAGGGCGAGGACTGGATCGTCGTCAACGACGTCGTCGGCGCCTGGGCAGCCGCCACCGCCGCTAGGCCCGGGATCGGCGCGATCGCCGGCACCGGCTCGAACGTCTTCGGCGTCGGCCCCGACGGCCGCACCTGGCGCGTGGGGGGGTGGGGGCACCTGCTCGGCGACGAGGGCGGGGGCTACTGGCTCGGGATCGAATCGATCCGCGCCGCCGTGCACGACCGCGACGGCTCGGGCCCCGCCACCGCCATCAGCGACGCCGCCGCCAAGTTCTTCGAGATGCCCAGCGTCGAGGCGCTGGCCGCGCACGTCTACTCCAAGCCCTTGACGAAGGGCGAGATCGCCGCCTTCGCCGTCGAGGCCTGCAAGCTCGCCGAAGCAGGCGACGCCGTCGCGCACCGGCTCTACCAGCGCGGCGCCGAGCTGCTCGGGGCGCAGGTCGCCGAGGTCGCCGCCCGCACCGGGCTCGCCGGCGAGGGCGCCTTTCCCGTCGGGCTGATCGGCAGCGTCTTCAAGGCCGGGCCGCTGTTCGCCGACCCGCTCGCCGCCGTCGTGGACCGGGCCGCGCCCGGGGCACAGCTCGACGTCGTCGAGATGGCGCCCGTCGGCGGCAGCCTCCAGCTCGGGCTGCGCGCCTGCGGCTGCGCCGACGCGCTCGGCGCCCAGCAGCTGCGCCGGCTGCTCGACGACGCGCTCGCGCACGCCGCCTGAGCCGCGACGCCGCCTGAGCCGCGCACGCCGCCTGAGCCGCGTTCGCGCTCGGTGCCCGAGCCGCGCTCGGCCTCACCCCACCGCGCCCATCCTCGCTTCGATCGCCGCGCCGTCGCCGACCGCCTCCGGCCCCTCGCCCGACAGCCGCACCGCCGCCGCGGCGTTCGCGAAGGCGCACGCCGCGCGCGCGTCCCGTCCCTCCGCCAGCGCGAGGAAGAACGCCGCCGCGAACACGTCGCCCGCGCCGGTGTCGTCGCGAATCCGCTCCACCGGCGGGACCGCCGTCCGCACCGCTTCGCCGTCGCGGAGCAGCAACTCCGTCGGCGCCGCTTCGTCCGTCACCGCCACCAGCGTCCGCCCGTCGAGCAGCGGCGCGCAGAACGGGCGCTCCAGCCGGCTGAGCACCGCGGCGTCGCAGTGCGCCGGCAGCTGCTCCGCGCGCAGGTCCGCGAGCCGCACGCGGTCCTCGCGCTGCGACCAGGTCCGCAGCAGGCCTTGCGGCGTCAGGCCCACGAAACCCGCTGCGCCGCGCCAGCTGCGCGGCGTCTCGCGCGCCACCGGCGCCAAGTGCAGGACCTCGCTGTCGATCGCCAGCTCGCCCTCCAGCGCCCCCGCCCAGGCCAGCACCCGCTGCGCGCGCTCGGGGCCTTTGCCCAGCGTCTGCAGGCACGTCGTGCAGGGCGCCTCCTGCACCTCCAGCTCCAGCTCCCCGCGGTAGGGCTCGAGCAGCGCTTCGATCTCCGTCCCCACGCCGCGCGTCACGATCCGCGCCCGCCTGCCCAGCCGCGCCGCCTGCAGCGCGCTGTAGAAGGCGCTGCCGCCCGGACGGCGAATTCCCTCTCCCATCACGTCCACCGTGACGTGGCCCACTGTCGTGTAGTCGAGCTGCACCCCGCCTGCGTATACCAAAACGAATCGCCCGCTCGCCTGTTCTGTAGCTGAAGCCATGCTCCCGCCCCGACTTCGCATCCCAGCCCGCGCCGCCGCGTTCGCGCTCCTCCTCGCCGGGCTGCCGCCGGCCGCCGCCACCGCCGCGAAGCACTCCGGCGCCGGCGCCGCGGAGCGCTATCCGCGAGCCGTCTCCCGGCCGCTGCACCACGGCGGCGCCGCGCCGCCGGCGGCGCGCGCCGCCACCGCCGCGAAGAAGAAGCCGCCGAAGAAGCCGAAGCTCACCGGCAACTCCGCCCGCGCGCTGCTCGCCTTCGAAGCGATGCAGCGCTACTACTACGTGCGCGGCTCGGGGCTCTACGCCGGCGAACCCTTCTCCTACCTGTGGCCCTTCTCGCAGGCCCTCGCCGCCACCTTCAGCATGGCGAACGTCCCCGGCCTGCCGGTCTCGCTCTCGCACGAAGTCCACGCCCGCCTGATCGGGTTGCGCACGTACCTGGACCAGAACAACTCCAGCGCCCCCGAAGGCACCTACACCAGCACCTTGCCCGCCTTCGACGGCACCGTCGCCCCGCCCACCGGCCCCGGCGGCGCGAAGTACTACGACGACAACGACTGGATCGGGATCGAGCTGGCGCGCAACTACAAGCGCACCCACAACCCCGGCGCGCTCGGCTACGCCGAGGGGATCATGGCCTTCGAGATGGCCGGCTGGTCCGCCGACCCGACGCTCGCCTGCCCCGGCGGCATCCCCTTCTCGAACAACCTCGAAAACACCGATCGCAACACGATCACCAACGGCCCCGCCGCCGAGCTGGGCGTGCAGCTCTACAAGATCACCGGCAACCTCCAGTACCTCCAGTTCGCCGAAATGGCCTACAACTGGGTCCGCACCTGCCTGTTGCAGCCCAACAACCTCTACGCCGACCACATCCGCCCGCACGGCGTGATCGACCCTACCTTCTGGAGCTACAACCAGGGCGTGATGATCGGCGCCGGCACGCTGCTCTACCAGGCCACCGGCAACAGCGCCTACCTGTTCCAGGCCCGGCAGACCGCGCTGGCGGCCCGTCAGTACTTCACGCCCCAGCGGCTGGGGGAAGAGAACCCGTTCTTCCCCTCCGTCTACTTCCGCAACCTGCTCTACCTCGACTCCGTCACGCACGACCCGCCCGGCCCCAAGATCGCGCAGGCCTACGTCGACTACGCCTGGGCCCACCTGCGCCTCAGCAACAACCTCTTCGTCGCCGGCTCGCCCGCCTCCGCGCAGCTGCTCTACCAGGCCGCGATCGTGCAGATCTACGCGCTGCTCAGCTCGCCGCCCAGCACCTACTTCTGAGCGCCCCGCGCCGTCCGCGCGCCGCCGCCGCTAGGCTGCTGCCCATGTCCGACGCCGCGAACATGATCACCGCCGAGGGCCTCGCCGAGCTACAGGCCGAGCTGGCCGAGCTGGAGGGGGAGGGCCGGCGCGAGATCGCCGAGCGGATCAAAACCGCCCGCGAGTGGGGCGACCTGAAGGAGAACAGCGAGTACCACGACGCCAAGAACGACCAGGCGCACCTCGAGACGAAGATCGCCCGCCTGCGCGAGCGGATCAGCGCCGCCGTCATCGTCGAGGCCACCGCCGGCGGTGGCGAGGTCGCCTTCGGCTCCTCGGTGCGCGTGCGCGACCAGGACGGCAAGGAGCAGACCTGGACGCTCGTCAGCTCGCACGACGCCAGCCCCACGGAGGGGCGTCTCTCCGTCGAATCGCCCGTCGCCTCCGCGCTGCTCGGCCGCAGCGCCGGCGAGACCGCGTCCGTCGCGCTGCCGAAAGGCACGCGACAGCTGACGATCCTCAGCGTCGACTGACCGCGCCGCGCGGGCCGCGCACCGCCGCCGCGCGGGCTCCTCAGCGCAGCTTGCTCGCCCGGCGCACCTTGCGCACGAAGCGCTTGCGCTTGCGCCCGTACAGCCGCGCCCCGTCGCGCAGCGCGCGCTTGCGCAGCTTGCGCCGGCGCTTTGCGATCAGCTTCAGCAGCAGCTTGCGGGTGCGCTTGCCCGGCGCACCCTCGCCGCCCGCCTTCGCCTCGCGCTCGACCCACTCCGCCAGCATCGCCAGGTCGTGCTCCGAGCCCAGCAGTTCACCCAGGTCGTCGGCGCTCTTCGCCAGCTTGCGCGCGCCCAGCATCTCCTGCGCGTAGCGCAGGTCCTTCACCCGTTTGCGCCACTCGTGCAGCCGGCGCGTGCGGCGCTTGCGCCCGGCCCCCGCCGCCCGGCGCATGCGCTTGCGCCCACTGCCGTAGAGGCTCGCCAGCGCCGGCTCCACCGCCTCGATTCCCTTCGACTGCGGCAGGTTCCAGGTCTCGACCCGCGCGCGCATCGCCCGCAGCTCCTCCAGGGCGCCGGCGGGCCGCACGCTCTCCGCGAGCGCTCGCTGCGCCGCGCCCTGGCGCTCCTGCCGCAGCCGCGTGCGCAGCCGCTGCACGCCGCCGCGGCTCGCCAGCTTGCGCTCGTGGCGCTCGACCAGCCCGTCCAGCGTCGCCAGCAGCACCTCCGCGTCGCGGGCGCGCGCCAGGCGCCTGCCCGTGTCGCGCAGGAGCGCGTTCTCGCGCCGATAGGCCGGCTCGCCCAGCTGCCCGCGCACCAGCCGGACCAATGCCCGCAGCCGCTTCAGCGCCTTGCGCGCCTCGTGCACCCGCCGCTCCGGCGAAGCCGTCGCCAAGCCGTGCTCCAGCGCCTCGATCGCCACGTCCAGCTGCTCCAGGGCCAAGCGCCGCAGCGCCGTCCCCAGCGGCTCGCCCTGAAGCGGCGCGAAGCGCCGCCGCCGCTTCGGCGCGCCCGGCGGCTGCTCGCGCCGCCCGCGCTCCGCCCGCGCCAGCGCCAGGCCGAGGCCCAGCGCCACCGTCACCGCCGCCGTCGCTACCAGCGGCGCCAGAATGGAGCCATGCCGAGTCTTCCGCCCGCGCCATGGTGGACCGTGCGGCGTTCGGCGAGCCTGAAGCCGGCGACGTATCGGTGTCCGTTGTGTGGTCGTCATCTGCCCGCGCTCAGCGAGCATATGCTGATCGCGCCCGAAGGCGACACTCGCCGCCGTCGCCATGCCCACACCGAGTGCGTCGTCGCCGCCCGCAAGCGAGGAGCGCTGCCGCTGCGCGAGGACTGGCTCCGCGCGCAGCCCTCCCCGCCCTCGCTGTGGCGGCGCCTGCTGCGGCGCCGCCACTGAGGGGTCGCTAGGACTGCGGTGGCTGGTAGTGGACGTGCTCCGGCTCGACGCGGATGATCACCCGCTGTTCGCCCGGCTGGCGCAGCGGGTAGCTGTCGACGCCCATGTACTTCTTCGCCAGCGCGTCAATGTGCTCGTCCGCGCCCTCATGCGTGCGCTCCGCCACCTTGCCGCGGACCTCGACGTACTCGTAGGGGTTCTCCATGTTCTGTACCGTCAGCGTCACGCGCGGGTCACGCTCGAGGTTGCGCGGCCAGGCGCGTCCCTCCGCCGAGTTCACCACCGCCTTGCCGTCCTGCACGTCGACCCACACCGGCGAGACCTGCACCGAGCCGTCGGTGCGGAGCGTAGCCACGTTCGCGAAGTTCTTCTCCTTCAGCAGTTGCGCCGCGGGACCCTCAAGCGTTGCGCTCATCCTCAGCCCTTTCTCGTGAGATTGCCAGTCGTCGCCTCACGATAGAACGGCGCGGACCGCGGTCCGGCCGTCTGCGGGGCCCGCGCCGCGACCACTCGGCACGGGACGGGGGAGCGTCGCGGCGCGGCCGCGCTCATCGCCGGGGGGGCGTCGCGGTGGGGCCGCGCTACTGGCGGCTGAGGCCCGTGCTCGAATTCGCCGGGGGGATCGTCCCCAGCGGCGTCAGCTTGCCGTTGTTCAGCTGGAACGTCACGCGCGCTTCGCCGCCGCTCGGGTTCACCAGCGGGTCTTTCGGGCGGTACAGCGCATAGCCAAGCGTCACTTCGGTATCGCCCTGGCTCACCACCTTCACCGACGCGCTCGGCAGCTTAGTGTCCGTGCCCAGGTAGCGGTCGTTCACGAAGAAGAACGCCTGTTGCTGATAGCCGTCCGCCGAGCCCGTGCGCGTGCCCACCATCACCCGCAGCGCCTGGTCGGAGTGGTATTCGGAGGTGTCGTTCGGCGTGTAGCCGTGGGCGCGCACCACCGTCGCCGCGCCGCGCACGCCTTCCGCCTGCGTTTCGCCTTCCGTGAACTTCGGCTCCGGCGCCGAGCGCGTCGTCGCCGTGCCCGTCGTGCCCGTGCCGCTCGTCTGCGTCTGGGCCGGCGTCGTCGACGTCGTGGTCGTCTGCGTCGTCGCCGGTTTCGCCGTCGTCCCCGTCTGGGAGGCCGCCGGGGCTTCGGAGACCGTCACCGTCTTCGTCCCGCCCCCGCACGCCGACAGCGCCAGCGCCGCGCCCGACAGCGCCAGCGACAGCAGCGCCAGGGGGCTCGGCCTGCGGCGAGTTGCACGCATCACGTCAATGGTATTCGCCGCCCGCCCGGCCCCTCCTCGCCTCTACTCGCAGTCGCGAACCGGGACGCGCACGGCAGGCCGCCCCGAGATCCGCCCAAGCCGGAAATCGTCAGCGGCCGAAAGGCCGCCCTTGAATAATTATTAGTGACTGCTAATCTAACTGGCGCCCCCAGGAAACGCCTCGAAAGGAGCAACGATGAGCGGCATATCGCGCAGGAGCGGCTGGACCCTCGGGATCGTCTCCGTCGCCCTCTTCATGGTCGTGCTCGACAACCTCGTCGTCAGCGTCGCCCTCCCCACCATCCACCGCGAGCTCGGCGCCTCGATCCAGCAGCTCGAGTGGACCGTCAACGCCTACGTGCTCGCTTACGCCGTGCTGCTGCTCACCGGCGCCGCGCTCGGCGACCGCTTCGGGCGAAAGCGCATGTTCCTGCTCGGGCTCGGCCTCTTCACGCTCGCCTCCGCCGGCGCCGCGCTCGCCCGCTCCACCGACCTGCTGATCGCCGCTCGCGCCGTGCAGGGCGCCGGCGCCGCCGTCGTCACCCCGCTCACGCTCACGCTGCTCGCCGAGGCCTTCCCCGGCGAGCGGCGCGGGATCGCCATCGGCGTCTGGTCCGGCATCTCCGGCGTCGCCGTCGCGCTCGGCCCGCTCGTCGGCGGCGCCGTCGTGCAGGGCATCTCCTGGCACTGGATCTTCTGGATCAACGTGCCCATCGGGCTGCTCGTGCTCCCGCTCGCCGCGCGTGCGCTCGCCGAGAGCCACGGGCCTTCCGGGAAGCTCGACCTGCGCGGCCTCGCGCTCGCCTCCAGCGGCCTGTTCGGGATCGTCTTCGGGCTCGTCCGTGCGCAGTCGCTCGGCTGGGGGAGCGCCGCCATCCTCGCCTCGCTCGGCGCCGGCGCGCTGCTGCTCGCCGGCTTCGTGCTCTGGGAGCGGCGCACCCCCGAGCCGATGCTCCCCATGGAGTTCTTCGCCCGCCGCTCCTTCGCCGTCACCAACGTCGCCTCGCTCGCCATGTACTTCGGCATGTTCGGCTCGATCTTCTTCCTCTCCCAGTACATGCAGAACGTGCTCGGCAACTCGCCGTTCCAAGCGGGCCTGAAGCTGCTCGTCTGGACCGGCGGCACGATGGTCGTCGCCCCGCTCGCCGGCGTCTTCTCCGAGCGCTTCGGCAGTCGTCCCTTCATGTTCAGCGGGCTCGCCCTGCAGGCCGGGGCGCTCGCCTGGCTGAACTCCATGACCTCGCTGCACCTCGCCTACTCGCGGATGCTCGTGCCCTTCTTCATGGCCGGCGCCGGGATGGCGCTCGTGTTCGCCCCCTCCGCCAACGCCGTGCTCGCCTCCGTGCGCACCGACCAGGCCGGCCAGGCCTCCGGCGCCAACAACGCCATCCGCGAGGTCGGTGGCGTGCTCGGCGTCGCCGTGCTCGCCTCCGTCTTCACCGGCGCCGGCGCCTACACCACGCCGCAGGCCTTCATCGACGGGCTCGTCCCCGCCATCTGGGTCGGCGTCGCCGTGCTCGCCGTCGGCGCCCTCGTCGTGCTCGCGCTGCCCTTCCGCGCGACCGCGCCCGCAGAGGACGATCGGCCCGGCGGGGAGGGGGTGGGCGCCCGGCGCGTCGCCCCACGCGATGGCGCCCCGCACGAGGCGGTCCCAGCCCCGGCCGCCGTCCACGCCCACGCCTCGCCGCTGGCGCAGGCGGGCTAGCCGTGGTAGGAAGAGAGATGTGAGCACCCCCGTGAAACAGGGCCGTCGGCGCGTTCCCGCCGCCGAGCGCAGGGAGGAGTTGATCTCCGCCGCGGTCCACGAGTTCGCCCACGGCGGGCTGCACGGCACGCCCGTCGAGCGGATCGCCCGGCGCGTCGGGGTCGCCCAGCCATACGTCTTCAGCCTCTTCCCCAGCAAGCGCGACCTGTTCCTCGCCGCCTTGGAGCGCGGCTTCGAGCGCGTCGCCGACGCCTTCCGCCGCGCCGCCGCCGACTACGCCGAGGGGCGCGCTCCCGCCGAGTGCGAGGACGCCCTCGACGCCATGGGCTTCGCCTACAAGGGCCTGCTCTCCAGCGACCGCGACTACCTCATGCTCCAGCACCAGTCCTACGCCGCCTGCGACGACGAGCTCGTCCGCGCCTGCGTGCGACGTCGCTACGCCGAGCTAGTGCGCCTGGCCCAGGAGCTCTCCGGCGCCGACAGCGAGCGGATCGACGACTTCTTCCGCCACGGGATGGCATTGAACGTCGCCGCCGCGCTCGGCGTCGAGGACCTGTCCGCCGGCTGCGCCTGGGTCGCCGAGGAGCTGCGTCATCTCCCCTCCGAGGGGTAGGATCGTTCCAGGGCATGTCCGCATCCGCACAGACACCCGGTAGCGCCCAGGGCACCGGCCCCAAGCACGGGCACGCCGCCGGGCCCGGTGGGCTGGACAAGCGCAGCCGGCGCGAGGTCGCCCGCACCAGCGCGCTCGTCGTGCTCGCGATCCTGATCACGCTGTTCGCCGTCTTCAACCTCAAAGAGGTGAAGGTCAGCTACGTCTTCGGCTCCGGCAAGGCGCCGCTGATCATCGTCATCGTCATCTCGGTGCTCGTCGGCATCGTGCTCGCCTACTTCGCCGAGCGGCTGCCGCGCCGGGGCAAGAACAAGCGCTGAGCGCGAGCGCCGCGGCCTCGCGCCCGGCATCGACGGCGGGGTGCGACGGGTCGGCCGGGTGCGAAAGGTCGGCGGGGCGCGGCGCCGCCGCGGGTCGGAGGGACGAGTGCCGCGGGCGGAGCGCCGTGCCCCGCCCGCCAGGCGAGGCCCGTCAGGCCTCTTCTTCCACCAGTGCCGCCGAGGCCTGCTCGGCGCCGATGAACGGCGCCAGGACGATGTACGTCAGGTAGTCCGAGAGCACCGACAGCAGTTGGATCTGGCCGCTCGCCACCTGGCAGCGGATCGTGTGCGACAGCGCTCCCGCCACGCCCTGCACCACCAGCACGCTGCGCGCCTCCTCCGGCGCGCCCTCCGTCAGGCGCGCCGCGATCCCGTAGGCCAGGCGCAGGTTGCGCGCTTCGGCCTCCGGACCCGCCGACACCGCGACTTCCGCCAGCGTGTGGGCGTAGATCGGGCGCTCCGCCAGGTAGAGCATCAGCGCGCGGACCGTGCGGCGCACCGCCTGCGGCCAGTGCGCTCCACGCAGGTCCGGATCGCTCGCGAGCCCCTTCAGCTGATCGCCCAGCATCTCCAGCGCAGCCAGGAAGCACTCTTCCTTGTCTGCGAACAGCTCGAAGAACGCGTCGATCGGGACTTTCGCCGCGTCGGCGATCTGCGGCGCGCTCAGCTCGCGGTAGCCCTCCAGCGCCGCCAGGCGCAGCGCCTGCTCCAGCAGGCGGTCGCGCTCGTCGAGCTTGCCCTCCTCGCTCGTCGCCGCGCCGTTCGGCGCCTTGCGGCCCTCCAGCAGCGCCACCCGCGCCCGCTCCGCCAGGCTCCGCGCCAGCTGCGTCGCCGCGGGGGTCTGGAACAGCAGCGTCCACTGGTACATCTCGTCCGCCAGCGTCCGCGCCTTCTCGGGGTCGCCCTCGCGCAGGCAGTTCGACATCGCCGCGTGCAGGCCACCCGCGATCCCGCGGATCACCGGCCCCGGCAGCGGACTCGGCTTCTGCGTGTGCTCGAAGCACGCCCCCAGCATCTGCTCGAACGTCGCCGAGGCCTGGCGCAGGCGCGCCAGCGCCGGGGCGCCCACCTTCGGCGCCTCCAGGATCACGAGGTTCGCGCTGTTCCAGTTCGTGCTCATCGCCTCGCCCAGCTCGCCGAACGCCGCTTGCAGTCGCTCCTCGACGCCCCCGCTGGCGTGGCGGTAGGCGGCGCTCACGCGCCCCGCGCCACGTCGCGCGATCAGGTCGTACGTCGCCAGGAAGCACTCCTGCTTGTTCGCGAACTGCTCGTAGAACGAGCGTCGCGAAACGCCCGCCAGCCCCACCACCTGCTTCACGCTCGTGCGGTCGTATCCGTTCGCCGCCACCGCTTCGATCATCGCGCCGTGCATCCGCGTCCTTTGGTTGCGGACCACCTCCTCCGGGCCCAAGCGGTGCGGGCCGTGGGGAAGACGTTGATACAGAGGGGCTACGCGCGCCTGCTTCTGCGTGGCGACGACCGCCCCGTTCCTCTCCGTCCTTGACATTCGATCCCCCAGAATCGATCGCTGTCGTTGATCATCTCACAGAGTTCGCCCATCAGGATCGTTTCACGTCGGCGATCCTTTGTCTACAGAGAACCGTCGCACATTCGTCCGAAGGAAGGGGACAAATCGTCTCTTGTAGTCATGCCTAAGAGCGGGATAAGCCCGGATTTCGGGCAGTTTGCCCGGAAACACCGCCTTACGTGACGCTTGGCATTACGCGGCGGGCGTACGGGCCCGGCGCGGAGAAAATGCCCGGCCGAGCGCGGCGGCCGGTGGCTGGACCCAGGTTCTTCGGGCGCTCGGCGCTTTCGGGGAGCGCCACGGCCGGGGCCTGCCGTCTAGCGGAGAATGCCCTTTACCGCGAGGATCGCGAGCCCCATCGTGACGCCGACGCCCAGCTTGAAGAGCAGTTCCGCCGGGCTCGATTTCGCGCGGATCCCCGCCAGCAGCTCGAACACCACCACCGTCACCACCGCGGTGCGCAGCGCCGCCGTCACGCCCGATTCGCGGCTGGCCCCCGCGAACCACGCGATCGCCAGCGCCAGCAGCGGAATCGCCGCGCCGCGGACGATCGTCCAGTCGTGCACCAGCGCCCGGCCCAGCGTCCTCGCCGTCAGCGGCTCGCCCGTCTCCAGGCGCCGGCCCAGCAGGTCCGCGTAGGCGTGGGCCAGCCAGTACAGGAGCGTCGCCACCAGCGCCGAGGCGAACAGGTCCACGTAGCTCTCGTGGCGCCCGCTCTCCGCCGCCATCAGCGCCCCGATCGTGATCACGCCGTAGACCAGCCCCGCGGCGTTGCCCGCGGGAACAAGCCGTTTGTCGGTGATCCAGCGTCTTTTACGTACCATTCAGGGGACGGGCAGCAGGTCTTTATGGAGGAGGGTGAGCATGCTCGGTGTGCGCCACAGCGTCAGGCAGAAGGTAGTCGCCCTTGCGGCCGTTGCGTTGCTGCTCGCCGGCGGTGCGTTCGCCGCCGTCAGCGCCGTCGGCGCCGGCAACGACCACCGCGGTCGCGCCCACCGGGCCACCGTGCGCCTGCACGCGCGCGACGTCACCGCCGCCGCCGGCTACCTCGGCGTGCCGGCCGACACGCTCGTCGCCGCGCTCGACTCACACCAGTCGCTCGCGCAGATCGCCGCGGCCCACGGCAAGAGCGTGCAGGGCCTCGTCGACGCGATCGTCGCCGCCCGCCGGGCGCGCCTCGCGAAGGTCTCCGCCCAGCTACCCCGGCGGATCGGGACGGAGGTCGAGAAGCCCGTCGCCTCCGCCACCGACACGCCCTCCCGCGGCGCGGGGCGCCCCGCGCGCACCCCGCGCGCCTCGCACCCCGCCACGTCGCGCCAGGTGCTCGACGTCTTCACCTCCAAGGGACGGCTCGGCGTCACCGCCGCCGCCTACCTCGGCGTCACGCCCGCGAAGCTGCGCCACGAGCTGGCCTCCGGCAAGACGCTCGCCCAGCTGGCCGCCTCCACTCCCGGCAAGTCCACGTCGGGACTCGAGGCGAAGCTGCTGGCCGCCAGGAGCCAGCGGGTCGCGCAGCGGCTCTCCAGCGGCCGCATCGCGCAGGCCCGCGCCGCGCGCATCACGCGGCGCCTCAGCGCCCGCATCGACGCGCTCGTGCAGCGCAGGTTCGCGAGCGGCGCCAGCCACGGCTAAAGCAGGCGCTCGCCGCTGCCGACAGTTGGGGCGGAAGGCCACAGGTCAT
>DATJMW010000011.1:0-62216 GCA_035508515.1 Solirubrobacteraceae bacterium
CTCGTCCGCGAACACCACCGCGGGACGCGAGATCAGCGCGCGGGCGACCGCGACGCGCTGCTGCTGACCGCCCGAGAGCTCGGCGGGCCGGTGGCTGAGCCGGTCGGCGATGCCGACGATCTCGACCAGGCGGTCGAACCACTCGCGGTCGGGCTGGCGCCCGGCGATCGACAGCGGTAGCAGGATGTTCTCTTCGGCGCTCAGCACCGGCAGCAGGTTGAAGGTCTGGAAGATGAAGCCGATCTTGTCGCGGCGCAGGTTCGTCAGCCGCTTGTCGTCGAGCGCCGTGAGCTCGGTGCCCTCGATGCTGACGGTCCCGCCGGTGGGCCGGTCGAGCCCGGCGAGGATGTGCATGAAGGTCGACTTGCCCGAGCCCGAGGGGCCCATGATCGCGGCGAAGCGCGACGCAGGGAAATCGACGGAGACGCCCGCCAGCGCGTCCACGGCCGCCTCGCCTTGGCCGTAGCGGCGGCTGAGGTCGTGGGCGGCGACGAGCGGCTGTAGGCCGGAGCCGTTTTCCGGGAGGGCGGAATTCACGTCTTCGGGCAGACTACAACTCCGCCCGCGGGTAGATGCTCTCACCCCGGCGGAGGACGGACGATCGTCGAATCGAGGCGCGCGAGCGGCCGGGCGAGGAGGCCTCCGAGCATGACCGGACCAGGGTGTTACTTTTCTGAATTAACGCACGATTCGAGTTGTAGGAACCCGAGTACCGTGATCTAATTGCCGTCTCGCGGGTCGCATGCCTGCCGTGCGAGTCGCGGGATTCAAACGGATCGGCACGACCATGAGGAGACAGAGGACATGCCCGGACTCAGGCTTGGCAAGGCTCCCGCTACGCACGACACCCGCGACCTGCTGTTCGCGAACTACGTGAACGCAGCGCAGCTCCCGACCCCTCCGGCCGAATTCGGCCACGAGCAGCTGTTTCCCGAAAAGGGCTGGGGGATGCTCGGCAACGACGACTGGGGCGACTGCGCGTGGGCCGGCCCCGCGCACGAGACGATGATGCTGAACGCGGCCGGTGGCCACTCGGTGGAGTTCACGACCGAAAGCGTGCTCAGCGACTACGCCGCCGGGACCGGCTTCGACCCGCAGGCGGGGACACCCGGCCACAACCCGACCGACAAGGGCTCGAACGTGCGCGAAGTGCTGTCCTACCGGCGCAAGACCGGGATCGTGGACGCGGCGGGCAAACGCCACAAGATCGGCGCGTTCGTCAAGCTCGACCCGAAGAACCTGACGCACATCTACCAGGCGTTGTACCTGTTCGAGACGGTGGGGATCGGCATCGAATTCCCCGGCTCGGCGATGCGGCAGTTCCACGAAGGAAAGCCCTGGAGCGTCGTTAGCGGCGCCCAGATCGAGGGCGGTCACTACGTCTGCTGTGTGGCCAAGCGCACGAACATCGACATCGTCACCTGGGGAGCGCTCCAGCAGATGACGGTGGAGTTCTTCGAGACCTACTGCGACGAGGCCTGGGCCTACCTCTCGGAAGAAACGCTGAACAAGGAACAGGACCCGGAGGGCTTCAACCTCACGCAGCTGAAGGCCGACCTCGAAAGCCTCGAACGCGCAGCCTGAACGCGCACGGCCCCGAACGCCCCTGGCCGGCCCCCTGAGCCCACGCGGCCGGGCGCCGGCGGGCGGCGCCCGGTTCCCGGCTAGTCCTCCTGCGCCTGCATCTCCTTCACGCGTGACTCCAGCTGCTCGGTGACGGCGGGGTCGCGCAGCGTGGTGACGTCGCCGAGCGCGCGCCCCTCGGCGATGTCGCGCAGCAGCCGGCGCATGATCTTGCCGGAGCGGGTCTTGGGCAGGTCGTCGGCCCAGATGATCCGCTTGGGCCGCGCGAACTTGCCGATCCGCCCGGCGACGGTCTCGCGGATGCCCTCGACGGTCTGCTCGTCTCCCTGCAGGTCGCCCTGGAGCGTGACGAAGGCGACGATCGCCTGCCCGGTGTCCTCGTCGTGCTGGCCGATCACGGCGGCCTCGGCGACGTCGGCGTGGGCGACGATCGCCGACTCGACCTCGGCCGTCGAAAGCCGGTGTCCAGACACGTTGACGACGTCGTCGATGCGTCCGATCACCCAGAGGTAGCCGTCGGAGTCGCGCCGGGCGGCGTCGCCGACGAGGTAGGTCTCCTTGCCGAAGCGCTTGAAGTAGGTCTCCACGAAGCGCTCGGGCTCCTTGTAAAGCGTGCGCAGCATCGAAGGCCACGGCCGCGTCAGCACCAGCAGGCCCTGGCCCTCCTCGATCGGCTCGCCGGTGGACTCGTCGCGCACCTCGGCGAACACGCCGGGGAAGGGATGCGTCGCGGAGCCGGGCTTCGTGGCGGTGATCCCCGGCAGCGGCGTGATCATCATCCCGCCGGTCTCGGTCTGCCACCAGGTGTCGACGATCGGGCAGCGCCCTGAGCCGATCACCTTGTGGTACCAGAGCCACGCCTTCGGGTTGATGGGCTCGCCGACCGAGCCAAGCAGCCGAAGGCTGCTCAAATCATGCTTGCCCGGCCACTCGGCGCCCCACTTGATGCAGGCGCGGATCGCGGTGGGGGCGCAGTAGAGGATCGTGACGCCGTAGCGCTCGACCAGCTCCCACCAGATGCCCTTGTCCGGGTAATCAGGGGCGCCCTCCCACATCACGGAGGTGGCGCCGTTGCAGAGCGGTCCGTAGACGATGTAGGAGTGCCCGGTGACCCAGCCCACGTCCGCGGCGCACCAGTACACGTCGGACTCCGGCCGCAGGTCGAACACGTAGCGATGGGTCGCCGAGACACCCGTGAGATAGCCGCCGGTCGTGTGCAGGATGCCCTTCGGCTTGGCGGTGGAGCCTGAGGTGTAGAGGATGAACAGGGGGTGCTCCGAGTCGAGAGGCTCCGGAGGGCAAGCCTCCTCCGCCGATGCGCAGATCTCGTCGTAGTAGACGTCGCGTCCCTGCTTCATCTGGCAGGGGGTGCCCGCGCTGCGCACGACCACGATCTTCTGCAGCGTCTCGAGGTCGCCCATCACCTCGTCGACGCGGTCCTTCACCGCGGCGGTCTTGCCCTTGCGCGCGGCGCCGTCGACGGTGATCAGCAACTTCGCCTCGCTGAACTCCATCCGCTCGCGCACCGCCTCGGCGGAGAAGCCGCCGAAGACGACGTTGTGCGGGGCGCCGATCCGCGCGCAGGCCAGCATCGCCACGACGACCTCGGGGATCATCGGCAGGTAGATCCCGACGACGTCGCCCTTCTGCACGCCCTGATCCTTCAGGGCGTTGGCGAAGCGCTCGACGTCGGCGAGCAGCTCGGCGTAGGTGATGTCGCGCTCCTGGCCCTCCTCGCCGCGCCAGTGGAACGCGACGCGGTCGCCGCGGCCCGCGATCACGTGGCGGTCCAGGCAGTTGTAGGACACGTTCAGCGTGCCGCCCTCGAACCACTTGTAGAAGGGAGGGTCCTCGTCGTTCAGCACCCGCGTCCAGCGCTGGAACCAGTCGAGCTGCTCGGCCTGGGAGACCCACCAGCCCTCGGGGTCCGCGGCGGCCTGCTCGTAGATCGCGGGGTCGTTCAGCAGCGCGTGCTCGCGAAACTCGGCGGGCGGCTCGAACGTCTCGACCTTTAGCAGCTCCGCGAGCTCGGCGTCGAGCGCCTCGCCCGTCTCGGCAGTCTTCGGCTCGGTCGACATCGTCTCGCTCCTCTCGCTGGATCAACTCGCAGGCTGGCTGCGGCCATTCTTCCACCGGCGCGCCGGCTCCCGTGGCTCCCGTGCGGCGCGCCGGTTCATCGGCACCTCTCTCTCAGTCGCGGCGCCCGCCGGGGTTCAGCGGGATGACGGGCGCGACGGTGCGCCCGAAGGTCGAGTTCACGACCGCGGCGAACGACGCGTACCAGGCCGCGACGGCGGTCGCGAGACCGATGTAGCCGCCCCAGTGCGTGATGTCTTCGTGCGGCCCCACGGCGCCGATCGCCAACAGCACGAACGTAGCGGTCAGCAGCGTGAACACGAGCAGCACTGCGCCGCTGGTTCGCAGCGCCGCGACGGTCATGTAGGCGGTGAAGATCGCCCACGCCCACAGGTACACGCCGATGGCGTGCCCGGCATTGCCGCCGATCTCCTTGGCGTAGAAGACGTTCAGGGCCCAGAAGGAGATCCAGAAGGCACCGAAGGAGCAGAACGCCACGGCTCCGAACGTGTTGCCGGTACGGAACTCCCACAGGCCCGCCAGGATCTGAACGATGCCGCCGTAGGCAAGCGCCAGGCCCAGCACGACCGGCGTGCCCTTCTCGTTGACGAGGTTCGAGTTGAACATCGACAGCACGAACGTCGTCATCGCGAAGCCCGCGAGCCCCAACGGGCCGGGGTCGGCGGGTTTCCAGCCGGCAGTGGCCTGCTCGCCTGCGGCCGGTTCGTCCTGACGGCGCACCGGCACCTCTCCGCGGTGGATGGTTGCAGCCTCCATCGAAGCCTCCTTCCCCGTCGCTCGCTGACGTGCGGCGGAAGTGATTCTCTGGTCTTCGAGCGGTCGGGGGAGCCGCAGTTGCGCGTGCTCGAGCGGCTGCTCTTACCCTGGATTTCCCGCTAGTGACGCGGGCTAATCATCTGGGCGCTCAGCTGCGCGGGCCGCGCGTGCGCTTGCGCGAGGCGCGCCCGCCGGGGACGTCCTTCGGCTTGCTGGCCGCGGGCGTCACGTCGCCGGAGCCGGTCGCCAGTGCGGGCTTGCCGGCGGCCTTCCCGCCCGCGGCTTCCTCGCGCATCTGCGCCCGCGAGGGCCACGGCCGCGCTTCGCCGGACTCCCACGCCGGCGGCTGGCCGTTGGGCCATTTGCCGATGTAGAGGATCCCCATGGCGACGATCCAGAACGAGGGCACGACCTCCAGCGTCGCGCCGCCGATCGGCAGGAAGATCAGGATGCCGCTGATCATCCCGACGACGCCCATCCAGCGCGTCACGAGCCCGACCCGCATCGCGTTCACCATCGTGACGATCATCCCCACCGCCAGCGACAGCCCGGCGACGAGGTCGAGGTAGTCGATCAGCAGGTTCGCGGTCCCTTTCGTCAACGCGTTGTCGACCGCGTGGTTGGAGAGGTCGTGGCCCACGGCGAAGTTGTGCGTCTCGATCGCGGTGACGATCTGGTGGGCGACGCTGATCACCGCGAGCGAGGTGCCTCCGGCGATCACGAGCATCCGCGCCGGCCCCCACGTCTCGGGACGGCGGAAGCGGGTCGCCTCCACGAGCAGCAGCAGCACCAGCGTCAGCACCCCGATCGCGACCGCCGCCAGCACGCTGCCGGCGATCAGCGGGCCGGCGTGGTGGCTGATGAATTTGACCTCCGGCGCGCGCGGTCTGACCATCGAGGCGGCAGTGCCCTTCAGCGCCGATTCAAGGCCCTGGATCAGCCCCACGGTCGGCGCCCCGTTCAGCGTCGAGGCCGTGATGATGCCGCTCAGCAGGTACAGCACGCCGCCGGCGAAGGCCGGCACCGCGAGGCGCGTGCGCCGTTCCGTCTCCCAGGCGACCTGGTCCTTGAGCTCGCGCGTGGCAGGCATCCGCGGGAGTCTATGATGAGCGCATGGAGGGCGGCGGTCTGGGCGACATGTTCGGAGATCCGGAGGAGCTGCAAAGGCGGCTCGCGGAGTTCGCGGAACAGATGCAGGGTCAGCAGCGCCTGGCCTGGGCCGACAACGCGATCAAGCTCGCGGTCGACATGACGGTCGCGGCCGTGCAGCGTGTGAACCTGCAGGGCAACGCCGAGGCTCAGGCCGAACAGATCCGCACGGTGATCGCGCTGATCTTCCCCGAGGCCGTCACGCTCGTGCGCGAGGCGCGCGCCGGACTTCAGTAGCGTCCTCGCCGCCCGCCGCGCCCGAGCCCCCGCCGCCGGCCCCGGGCCGTCCGCCGCCGCGCTCGGCGGCCCGCTGTTCCTCGCGCTCGGCCTGGCGCGAGGCGCGGCCCGCGGAGATCACCTCCTTGAAGGAGCGGAAGCGGAAGATGAACACCACCGAGGCCAGGCCCACGGTCGCGGTGAAGGCGGCGATCGCGATCTGCTGCCCGACCGAGTAGGCCGCGACGACGTCGGTCGCCGCGGCGCCGGCGAACACCTTCACCAGCAGCGCCTGCTGCACGCCGGCGCCGCCGGGCGTGAAGGGGACCGCGCCGGCGACCTGGTTCACGCCGAAGACCAGCAACACGTTCTGCACCGAGCCACCGACGCCGAAGGCGTCGAGGAAGAACCAGAAGGCCGCGAAGCGCGCAAGCCAGGCGAGCACCTGCAACGAGGCGACTTCGCGCAGGTAGCGCGGCCGGTCGCTGAGGATCGTGACCCCTTGGCGCACGCGCGCCCAGAAGGCCTTCACGCGCGAGGAGAGCACTGCGAAGGCGAGCAGCCCCAGCACCGCGATCGCCGTCAGCAGGAACAGCGTGAAGCGGAAATGCTGGGCGAAGTAGGAGATTTCGAAGGCGTCGAGCTTCGAGAAGTCCGGCGGCTTCGGGAAGACGCCCTGGGTGAAGGCATAGATCAGGACGAAGATCCCCACCGCCGCGTCGAACACCGACTCCACGAAGAACGCCGCCGCCACCGTGGGGTAGGTGGAGCCCGGGATCGAGGAGCGCGTCAGGAACAGCTTGATGACGTCGCCGCCGCGCGCGGGCACGACGTTGTTGAAGCCCACCGCCGCCCAGTAGGCGCCCCAGACGCGCCGCCACTGGAAGCGGACCGAGGGGTACGCGGCGCGCAGGCTGTGGAAAAAGGCCCGCGAGCGCAGCGTGAGGTTCAGCCCGAAGCAGAGCAGGCCCAGCAGCAACAGGCCCCAGTTGACGGCGGCGAGATCCGAGAAGAAGTGCCCGACCGCGTCGAAGAACGAGGAGATCGTGTCCCCGATCGAGGCTGATGCCGGCAGCGCGGACACCTCTCAAGCGTACGGGGCCGTCACCCGCGCACGCGCCTGACGGCGCCGGCCCCTCGCCCGGTCAAGAACGTCGGGGTCCCGCGCACGACTCGCTTGCCGCGCGCGGGATCGCCCAGCTCCTGTGCCGCGTCCTACTTGACGATCTTGATGATCCGCTCCATGCCGATCAACGTGTGCGGACGGCCGTCCTGCGTGGGCATGAAGCACGCCTGCACGTACCAGCCGGGCTTCGCCGCGATCGTCTCCTCCTGGAAGGCCCCGTTCGAGATCGGGCCGAAGAAGCTGACCGGCGGCCCGGCGACGAGCTTTTCGATGCCCTTTTCGTGGCCGGTCTGGAGCGCCTTGACCACGGCCTTCGCCGCCTTCTTGCTCTTCACGGGGAAGGCGATGTTCATGTGCACCAAATAGCCTTCGTTTTCGAAGCGCACCAGCTCGCCGACCTTCAGCGTCGCCGGGCCGCGGAAGCCGAAGTCGATCGTCTTCTCGGTCGCCTGCGCCGCGGGCAGCGCCGCCGGTGCGGTCGAGGTCGCCACCGCGAAGCTCGTGCGAGGCCACTTCGTGGAGTTTTCGCCTTCGGCGTTCAGCGCCACGTACTGGCCCGCCGCGAGGATCGTCTGCGCTTCGGTCGGTTTGCCTTTGCCGGCTTCGGCGTCGAACACGATCGTGCCGTACTTGGCCCCGCTGTTCGGGTCCTTCGTCAGCTTGTTCGAGTCCAGGAACGCCAGGAATTCGGCGAGGCTGACGCCGGACTTCAGCTGGAACAACACCACCGACGGTTCCTTGCCGCCCGTCGCGGTGCTCGCGACGTTCACGGCGCCCGCCTGGAGCGCACCCGTGACGGTGATCGAGGTCGAGCTGACCGTGGCGCTGATCGTCGGCAGCGTGCTCGCCGCCTGCGCGACGCTGGTCCCGAGGACCCCAAGCGTGAGCGCCGCGCAGGCGCCCGCGAGGGCCATCGTCGTGCGAAGCGTTCTCCCTGCCCGCCCGCGGCGGGTTGAGCGATATGACATCAAGTCGATCCTTTCGTGTCTGAGAAGCCGGATGGCCAGCCGCCGCATCCCCCCGGAAGCTGCTCCGATCTATGGCTCGGCCCGATCGCCGAGCTGGGCGCCGTCCATCCGTTGGACTCCCGGTCCGGCCCGTCGCCGGCCTTCCGCGCGGGCGGGAGTATATGGGGGCGTGAAGGGGGTGTAAACGGCCTCTCGACACCGTGACCCAAGTACCGAACCGTCCGGCCAACCAGATCGGCGACCTATTCTGATTTCTTGCTAGCCTGAATTCATGGCTCGGAAGCGATCGCACCAGACCAAGCTGGTTCTGCAGGTCCTACTTGACGCTCCTGAGGATGAGACCTACGGCTTGGAGGTCGTCCGAGCCAGCGGAGTGCCAGCTGGCACTACATATGCAATCCTGCGCCGCCTCGAAGACGAGGGATTGCTTGACGGGCGCTGGGAGGTCATCAGCGCTGAGAACGAGGGTCGGCCTCCTCGTCGCTACTACAGGCTTAACGGCGACGGACTGTCTGTCGCTCGCCACGAGACAGCTGAGCAGAGTCAAGCGTTGCGACTGCTCGCTCCGGGCTGGGGTAGTTGAGATGATTTATATGAGTCTGCTGATCGGGATCGAGTCCCTTAGTCGCTACCGGCTAGCCTCCGGCACCGATGAGCAAACGTCGCCTGTGGATAGTCGGTGGGATCGTCGTTTGGCTGGCCGGAATCGGCACATGCATCGGGATCGCCTTTGCCTTCCCCCCCTACAAGCACGAAGCAGCCGCAGCCGTCTTCGCCCTGATCACGACGGGCGTGCTCGGGACGGCAGCATGGATGATCAATCGAGGCCGCGACAAGGACGATGATGGAAGCGGTTGAGACCTACCGAGCGCGCCGCGTACGCAAGCCGAGTCTCGCGCGGCAAGTTTGCATCGTCCTTGGACTAACGCTGATGCTTGCCGGCAGCGTTGCCGCCGCGCTTGTGTTGATTCCTGACGAAATCCATAACACGGTAGCTCGGGTGTGGATTGCCATTGCGCTTTTCGGGGCGACCGTGGCGAGCATCGCAGGATTGCTGAAGTACAGCGCGCGGGCCTTTTGGCCCGAGAGGCACTACAAGTCACATCGGGCACGACGCGACTCCCTAGTGGCAGAGATAGGGCAAGTGCTTGACGAGGACGTCACCGTCCGGGCGGCTGTCCTGTTCGCGGCAATGAGATACATGGAGAAGGACGACGCTGCGCGGTATGCGGTTGAGTGGGCTGCACACCTCGACCAGCTGGTAGAGGAAGGCGAACTTGAGCAAGCGAGACGTGATCGTCGACGCCTTGCGCTGGCAGCGGTATTGCTAGCGATACGGCTACGGGTGCGTCATGTCTTTAGTCGGGCTCCATAGTCGTCTCCCAGGAACTCCGGCCTTGACGGGCCCAGGGCCTGAATGGCTAACCGGGCTCGGCCTCACCCAGCGCCGCCAGCACCAACCCATCGTGCTCCGCGGGCTTGACCTTGCGCAGCACGCTCACGACCTTCCCGTCGGAGTCGATGACGAACGTGGTGCGCTCGTTGCCCATGTACTTGCGCCCGTACATCGACTTCTCGACCCACACCCCGTAGGCCTCGGCAACGGGGTGCCCCTCGTCGGCGAGCAGCGCGAAGTCGAGGTCGAACTTTTCGTGGAACTTCTTCACCTTCGCGACGGGGTCGGGTGAGATCCCGAGCACGACCGCGCCGGCCTTCGCGTAGTCGGCTTTGCGATCGCGCACGCCGCGGGCCTGTGTGGTGCAGCCGGGGGTGTCGGCCTTGGGATAGAAGTAGACGACGACGGGCTGGCCGCGGAAGTTCGAGAGCTTCACGAGCCGACCGTCCTGGTCGGGCAGCTCGAAGTCGGGCGCCTGCTCGCCTTGCTCTGGCACCGCCGCATCGTAGCGACCGGCGGCTGCGGGCCGGCGGTCGATCGGCCGCCTCGGGTCCACCATCGCCCGGCTTGGCAACAAGACTGTTGTCTGTTCTTTTTTCGTCTGGTAGACAATCGTCTACGATGGATCGGGCCTCCGCCTACAAGACCGAGCTGAAGCACTGCCTCGAACGCTTCGGCGCGAACCTCCGCCGTCTGCGCACATCCCCCGGCCGGAGTCTTTCCCAGGAAGATCTCGCGTTCGCGACGAACCTGCACCGCACGGAGATCGGATCGCTGGAGCAGGGCCGCTCGGAGCCGCGGCTCACGACGCTCCTGATCCTCGCGGACGGGCTGGCGGTGACGCTGGACGAGCTGGTGGCGGGGGTGCCGGTGCCGGTGGAGCGGCGCCCCGGGCCGAAGTCGCGCCCGCGCGAGCGTCGGAACCGCGCCGGCGGGTAGCTGCCGAGAAGACACCGTCTCATCCGGATAAGGTGGCAGCCGATGCTGAAGCTCCTCTACAAGCCGTTCGGAATCGCCTCGGGCATCCTCGCGGGGCTGCTGAGCCGCAAGCTGTTCGAGCGCCTGTGGGCGGTCGCGGACAAGGAGCAGCCGCCGCGCCCCGAGAACCGCGTGGCGTGGCCGAAGCTGCTGGGGGCGCTGGCGCTGGAGGGGGCGGTGTTCCGGCTGACGAAAGGCGCCGTGGACAACGCCTCGCGCCGCTGGTTCGCGACGCTGACGGGGAAATGGCCCGGCGAGGAGCGCCCGCAGCCGAAGGAGGACTGAGCCCACGGGGCGCCGCGGGCTAGCGGTTCGCTCCCGCAGCCGCGCCGCCGCTCAGCGCAGCAGCCGCGACATGCGCCGGTCCTTCAGCACGCGTCCCTCGGTCTGGCACGTTGGGCAGTAGGCGATGACGTAGTCCTCGAAGTGCACGGACTCCAGCGTCGTGCCGCAGCGCGGGCAGGGCTCACCCTCGTGACGGTGCACGCGCAGCGGCATCGGCAGCTTGTCGGGGATCGGCAGCTCGACGACCTCCTCGTAGCGCGCGAGCGCGTCGCCGAGCACGGTGAGGATCGCGGCCCGCAGGGCCGCCCGCTCCTCGGCGTCGAGGTCGCTGCCGCGCTTGAAGGGCGATAGCTGCGCGGTCCACAGGATCTCGTCTACCCAGGAGCGCCCGATACCGGCGATGGCGTGCTGGTCACGCAACAGCGAGTGCAGCGGCCGCGGGGCGTCGAGCAGCGCAGCGAGCGCCTCGCCGTCGGGCGGGTCGGGCCAGGCTTCGGGGCCGAGCTTCGTGAGCGCGTCGTCCTGCTCCAGCTCCCCGGCGCGCAGCAGCTTCACCCAGGCGGCCTGCTTTGAACCGAACTCGCGCAGCCGCAGCTCGCGCCCGTCGCTCAAGCGCACGAGCAGCCGCGAGGTTCGATCGCGCGGGCCGGCGCGCTTGTCGTAGAGCTGTAGGCGCCCGGCGGACATCAGGTGCAGCAGCAGCGCCAGCTCCGGCTCGGCGCCGGCGCCGGGTGCGACGTCCACGATCAGGTTCTTGCCCCGCCGTCGCACGCCGGCGACGAACTGCCCCTCCAGCGCCGAGAGCGGCGGGTCGAACGTCTTCAGCGCGTTGATCCCGGGCGCGACCGCCGACTCGATCTCGGCGCCGTCGAGCGCGCGGCCGAGCAGCCGCGCGGTTATCTCGACCTCCGGCAACTCAGGCATCGCCCTCCCACTCTAGGAGAGCGATGCCGAGAGCTGCTCAGCTCAGTGAGCTCCGATCGGGGGGCCTTCGTATTTCGCGCCGGTAGGGCTCTTCCACTGCACGCGCCACTTGACGCCCTTGGTGGAGGAGTGCAGCGTCCAGTAACCGGCGCCGTTCGTGGTGACGGTGGTGAGCGTCTTGAACTTGTGCGAGCCCTTGGGCTGCACGAGCACGGTGACCTTCGTGGCGCCGGTGGCGGGCCGCACGAGTCCCCACAGCGAGTAGCCGTGGCCGGACTTCGAGACGGTCAGCGGCACGGGCCAGCCGAAGTACAGCGGCTTGGGCTTGCCGTTGATGTACTCGAGGCCCGTCTGGAAGCCGATGGTGCCGCCGTTCACGCTGGAGCCCGGCTTGCCGCCGAGCGGGTCGTCGACGAGCAGGTACTGCGAGAAGGCGGCGACGCGCCCGTTGCTCCAGGCGATTTTCTCGGCGATGGCGTCGAATTCGGCCTGCTGTGAGACGGCCACGCCGAGGTAGCGGTTGGGCTTGCTCTGCACGCCGAACTCGGTCAGGTAGATCGGCAGGTTCGAGGTGGTCCCGTGCGCGTGGAAGGCTTTGCTGAGGGCGCTGGACAGCCGCGAGAGCACGCCGATCGTGACGTCGTCCTTTTCCTTCGGCTTGTAGAGCGGGCCGGCGGCGGTGGAGTACGCGTGGTGGGCGTAGCCCGCGGCCGTCAGCGGCGTGCACGAACCGGATTTGCGGTACTTGCTATTGAGGCAGAGCGTTTCGCGCAGGAACAGCAGCGGCGCCACGTCGTGCAGCAATGCCCGCGATTTTTCGCGCTTGTAGTTGACCCTGTCGTAGCCGGTGGGCGCGGTCTCGCCGATCAGCACCTTCGGGCTGGCGATACCGCCGGCTTTCAGCCCGGCGTAGCCGGCCTGGTAAAGCGCGCGGTAGATGCGCGGCGAGGCGGCGGTCCCGTTCGTGTTCCACTGCGGCTGCAGGAACGCCGGGTGGTTGGGCTCGTTCCAGATCGAGAACAGCGAGACGGTCGAGCCGAACGGGCCACCGGGGCCGAAGTGCCGCGCGACGGCGGTCATGAATTCTTCGAAGTCTTTGGGGTCGGGTTTCGTGACGTAGGGCGCTTTCTTGTTCGAGGTCGCCCAGCGCGGGGCGGGCGAGGTCACGGTCAGCAGCACTTTCCATTTCAAGCGCTCGGCTTCGGTGATCAGCGCGTCGTATTCGCCCCAGGAGTAGTTGCCGGGGTTAGTGAGGTCGTAGGGGGGCTTCGAGGTGCCGGTGGAGCCCGGCGCGACGGCGTTCCAGTAGAGCTCGACCCGGAGGGCTTTGACGCCGAGCGTCTGCATCTGCGCGATGGCGTGCGGGCGCGTGCGAGCGTTCAGCAGCTCGCTGGAGCCCTCGAAGAAGTTGACCTGGCTGTGGGAGGCGAGTGCGGGGGCGACGCCGAGCGCACCGGCGCCGAGGGCGCAGGCGAGCGTTGTGAGAAGCAGCTTTCTAAGTGGGGGCATAGTGGCTGTAGACACCTCTCCGGTGGCAAGGTTGCGGTCCGGCGCAGGCGGTTGACGTGTAGCGTTGGGCCTGTGAGTACAGCCATCGCACCGGACGACATCGTGGAGACCTTCGCGCAGGCCGAGGGCAACGAGCGCCCGCCGCTGCTGGTGCTGGAGCCACTGCGAGCGTTTCTGGACGCCAACGGGCTGGGCGAGGGCGAGCTGGAGGCGAGCCCGATCGGCGAGGGCCACTCGAACGTGACTTACCTGATCCGCCGCGGCGAGACTGAGGTGGTGCTGCGCCGCCCCCCGCGCCCGCCGCTGCCGCCGAGCGCCCACGACGTGCTGCGCGAGGCGCGCCTGCTGCGCGCGCTGCAGGACACCGAGGCGCGCGTGCCGCGGGTGCTGGCGGTAGGCGAGGACGAGCAGACGATCGGCAGCCCCTTTTACGTGATGGAGCGCCTGGAGGGCGAGGTGATCGTGACGGAGATCCCGCCGGAGATCGACACGCCGGAGGAACGCGGCCGGATCAGCGACGAGCTGATCGACGCGCTGGCGGAGATCCACGGGGTGGACTGGCTCGCGGCGGGCCTGGAGGGCTTCGGCAAGCCGACGGGCTACCTGGAGCGCCAGCTACGCCGCTTCGGCGGGCTGTGGGAGCTGAACAGGACGCGGGACATTCCGGCGGTCGAGCGCGTGGGCGGCTGGCTGGCGGAGAACCTGCCGCAGTCGGGCCCGGCGACGATCGTGCACGGCGACTTCCGCCTGGGGAACACGATCTTCGCGCCGGGGGCTCCCGCCCGCCTGGCGGGCGTGTTGGACTGGGAGATGGCGACGATCGGCGACCCGCTGGCGGACCTGGGCTACCTGTGCATGATGTGGACCGAGAAAGACGACCCGTCGGGCGGCCTGCGCGAGGCGCTGGCGACGGTGACGCGCCGCGAGGGCTTCCCGACGCGCGAAGAGCTGATCGGGCGCTACGAAGAGCGCACGGGCCGCTCGATGCGCGACCTGCGCTGGTACACGACGCTGGCGGTGTGGAAGTCGGTGGTGTTCATGGAGGGCAACTACAAGCGAGCGATCGCGGGCAGCACGGACGACCCGTACCTGAAGACGTTCGGCGACGGGGTGCTGGAGCTGGCGCGCCAGGCCGAAGCGGTCGCGAGTGGCGAGCATGGCGGCTGAGGGCAACGGCTCCCCCGAGCGCAGCGCGCTCCTGATCGACTGGGGCGGGGTGCTGACGACGAACCTGTTCCACTCGTTCCGGGAATTCTGCGAGCGCTCGGGCGTGGACCCGCAGACGCTGCGGGATCGCTTCAGCTCGGACCCCTCCTTTCGGGACCTCCTGATCGAGCTGGAGAAGGGGCAGCTGCTGGAGGGCGAGTTCGAGCAGCAGTTGGCGCCGCTCCTGGGCGTGGAGCCGGACGGCCTGATCGACGGCCTGTTCGCGGGGGTGCAGCCGGACGTGGCGATGGTGGAGGCTGTGCGCAGGGCGCGGGCGGGCGGCGTGCGCACGGCGCTGGTGTCGAACTCCTGGGGCGTACACCGCTACCCGCACGACCTGTTCGACGAGCTGTTCGACGGGGTGGTGATCTCCGGCGAGGAGGGCACGCGCAAGCCGGCGAGCAAGATGTACGAATTGGGGGCGGAGCGCGCGGGCGCGCAAGCGGAGCAGTGCGTCTTCGTGGACGACCTGCCCTTCAACCTGACGCCGGCGGAGAAGCTGGGGATGGCGACGGTGCACCACACCAGCGCGGAGGAGACGATCCCGGAGCTGGAACGCCTCCTGGGCCTGGGACTGAAGTAGCAACACCTGTCGAGATCCGTCTCAAAAGCACGCCCGTAACGGGCGCCGATCCGAAAAAACGTCCATGGGCGGGCGGCTGGCTGAGTCTGACCTGGGCGATCTGGGCACCCATGGGCAAGAGCAGACGGGTACGAGCTTCGGCACCGAGCTGACGGCTCGCATCCTGGCGACGCTGTTCGCGGCGGGCTCGACGCTGGCGCTGCTGACGGTGGCGCTCCCCCACTCCACGCGGACGAGCACGCTGGCGGTGCTGGCGATCGTGGCGATCGCCTACGCGGTGGCGGGCGCGCTGTACTGGAACGCGCCGCGCCTGCAGGCGCGGGTGCTGCCGTGGGCACTGGCGGGTGGGACCACGCTGATCGGCCTGGTCTGTCACTTCTCGAGCCCGAGCCCGAGCCCGCTGGTGTTCCTGTACCTGTGGATCTTCCTGTACTCGGCCTACTTCTTCACGACGAAGGAGATGGCGGTGCAGATCGCCTACGCGGTGGCGGGCTACGCGGCGGTGCTGCTGGAGAGCTCCTCGCTGGATCGCAGCGCGGGCTGGTGGCTGGTGGGCCTCGGCACGATGGGGGTGGCGGCGCTGGTGATCCGCACGATGCGCGCCCGCGTGGAGGCGTTGATCGCGCAGCTGTTCGACGCGGCGCGGACGGACCCGGTGACGCGGTTGGCGAACAGGCGCGGCTTCCGCGAGCTGCTGGACCTCGAGCTGGCCCGGGCGCGGCGGCGCGAGGGCAGGCTGACGCTGCTGGTGGGCGACCTGGACCACTTCAAGGAAGTGAACGACCGTTCGGGACATCAGGTGGGCGACGCGGCGCTGCGGCGCGTGGCGCGGGTGCTGAACCGCGGCAAGCGCGAGGTGGACGCGGTGGCGCGCGTGGGCGGCGAGGAGTTCGCGCTGGTGCTGCCGGACACCGACGAGCACAGCGCTTTCGTGGTGGCGGAGCGCCTGCGCAGCCAGGTGCGCGAGGAGTTCGCGCAGGACGCGGTGCGGCTGACGATCAGCTTCGGGGTCGCGAGCTATCCCGGGTGCGGCGAGACGGCCTCGGCGCTGGTGCGCTCGACGGACGAGGCGCTGCGGGCGGCGAAGCGCCACGGCCGCAACCGCACGGTGCTGCACAACCCCGCGATGCGAGCGGCCGCAACGGAGGAGGACGAGGCGCGCGACGTGGTCTCCGAGCGTTTCCTGGCGGTGATGCTGGACCTGGCGGAGGCGATCGACCTGCGCTTCAGCGGCAGCGCGCGCCACTCCGAGACCGTGGGGCGCTACGCGGAGATGATGGCGAGCGAGCTGGGACTGCCGAAGCAGCGCGTGGCGCGCGTGCGGCTGGCGGGGCTGCTGCACGACATCGGCAAGGTGGGGGTGCCGGACGCGATCCTGCACAAGCCCGGCAAGCTGACCCAGGAAGAGCTGGCGGTGATCCGCCGCCACCCGGAACTGGGCGCGCAGATGCTGGACCACCCCAGCCTGGCGGACGTGCGCGAGTGGGTGGGCGCCCACCACGAGCAGCCCGACGGCGGCGGCTACCCCCGCGGGCTGAGCGGCGAGCAGATCCCGCTGGAGGCGCGGATCATCGCGGTGGCGGACGCCTACGAGGCGATGACGAGCGACCGCTCATACCGCACCTCGATGGACCACCTCAGCGCCCGCAAGGAGCTGGAGCGCTGCGCGGGCACGCAGTTCGACCCGCGCGTGGTGCGGGCGCTGTGCACGCTGCTGGAGCGCGAGACCGACCGCGCGGAGCTGGCGCTGGGCCGCAGTTAGAGCCTACGAGCGAGCCGCGGGGCTCGTTGCCGGTGCCGATTTTCAAGAGGGTGATGGCAATTGCCATCACCCTCGCGAAACCGAGACCGGGCTCACACCGATCTCAGTCTCTGCTGCCGCGCCCGTACAGGAACTTGAACATCCCGGCGAGCATCTTCGACGTGCGGGTCTTGTAGGGGTACATGTGCGGTTCGCGCTTCAGGGCGAGCTTCGGCGTGACGACGATCGCCTGCTGGGAGGCGTACTTGCGGATGCCCCCGGCGCCGTGGCGCGAGCCGAGCCCGGAGGACTTGGCGCCGCCCATCGGCAGCTCGAGCGCGGTGTAGTTGATCATGGCGTCGTTGACGTTCGCGGCGCCGGCTTCGATCCGTCGCGCGATCTCCTCGCCGCGCTCGGTGTCGCGGGTGAAGACGGAGGAGCCGAGCCCGTAGGGAGAGTCGTTCGCGAGGCGCACGGCCTCGTCGGCGTCGGCGACCTTCATGATCGGCAGCGTGGGGCCGAAGGTCTCCTCGGTCATGCACTTCATGGTGTGGTCGACGTCGACGAGCACGGTGGGTTCGTAGAAGCGCCCGCCGCCCTGGGAGGAGGCGTGACCGCCGGTGAGCACGCGGGCGCCCTTGTCGACGGCGTCGGTGACGTGGTCTTCGATGGTCTGCAGCTGCGGCGGGAAGGTGATGGCGCCGACCTCGACGGAGCCGGGGCCGTCGGACTTGCCGACGCGCAGGGCGCGGACTTTCTCGGAGACTTTCGCGACGAACTCGTCGTAGACGGGCGCCTCGACGTAGGCGCGCTCGATCGAGATGCAGGTCTGCCCGGCGTTCTGCATCGAGTAGTAGGTGGCGAAGTTGGCGGCGCGCTCCAGATCGGCGTCGGAGAGCACGATCATCGGGTCCTTGCCGCCGAGCTCGAGCGAGGCGGTGATCAGCCGCCGCCCGGCGGCTTCGCCGACCTTGCGCCCGGTGCGGGTGGAGCCGGTGAACATGATCATGTCGACGTGCTCGATCAGCGCGGCGCCGGTCTCGCCGCGCCCGGTGGCGACCTGGAAGACGTCCTCTGGCAGCCCGCACTCGCGCAGCCCTTCGGCCATGAGCAGCGAGGTCAGGGGCGTGACCTCGGAGGGCTTGAGGATCACGCTGTTGCCGGCCATGAGCGCGGGGATGCAGTCGCCGAAGGAGTTCGTGAGCGGGTAGTTCCAGGGGCCGATCACGCCGATCAGGCCAAGCGGGCGGTAGCGGTTGATGAGCTTCTTGCCCTTGACCAGCAGCTGGCTTGACTTGACGCGTTCGTCGGCCAGGTAGTCGGCGGCGTTCTTGGCCCAGAAGCCGAAGGCGTTGCCGGCGTAGGAGATCTCGGCGAGCGAGGCGTCCTCGAAGGTCTTGCCGGTCTCGGAGACGATCGTGGAGATGATCCGGTCGGCGTTGTCCATCGTCCACTTCTGGGCGCGCAGCATGACGCGGGCGCGGCCCTCGAAGCCGTAGGCCTCCCAGGTGGGCTGCGCGGCGCGCCCGCGGCGCGCCATCTCGGCGACGGCCTCTGCGCCCAGGTCGGGAACGGTGGCGACGATCTGCCCCGTGGCGGGGTTCTCGACCTCGATCTGCGGGATCTGGGCGCCGTGGGGAGCGCTCCCGTTCGGTGCGCTGCCGTTCTGGCTGGGCAGCTCCTGCTCGACGGTCTGGGCCTGCTCGACGGACGCCATCGATCTATCCCCTATCTGCTCGCTGTAAGGACTGGCTTCGTAGCCAAACAGACTACTCCGATGCGAGCCTCAGGACAGCTCGATGGAGGAGATGCCGATCGGCTCGACGGGACGGTCGGCGCCGTCGGTCTGCACGCCCTCGAGCTTGTCGACGACGTCCATCCCGTCGGTGACCTGGCCGAAGACGGTGTGCTTGCCGTCGAGCCAAGGTGCGGCGTCGGTGGTGACGACGAAGAACTGCGAGCCGTTCGTGTTCGGGCCGGCGTTCGCCATCGCGAGCGCGCCGCGCACGACCTTGTGCTCGTTGATCTCGTCCTCGAAGGTGTAGCCGGGGCCGCCGGTGCCGGTGCCCTGCGGGCAACCGCCCTGGATCATGAAGTCCTTGATGACGCGGTGGAAGGTGAGCCCGTCGTAGAAGCCCTCGCCCGCGAGCTTGCGGAAGTTCTCGACCGTCTTCGGGGCCTCGGCGTCGAACAGCTCGAAGACGATCGGGCCCTCTGTGGTCTGCATCGTGGCGGTTGACATGTGACGTTTCCTCCAGGGGATCGATTTGATGGGGCGCCCTTTCGGGCGCCGCTATGGTCGGCTTACTGCCCGTCGACGAGCTGCAGGCTCAGCTCGTGGCCACGCAGCTCCTTGCCGTCGAGCGACTGCACGACGCGCTCGGCCTCGCGGGCGGGGACGGACAGGAACGAGAAGCGCTCCAGCACCAGCACGTCGCGCACGGCCTCGCCGTCGAGCCCGGCGGAGGAGGTGACGGCGCCGACGATGTCGGCGACCCGCAGCCCGGAGGCCTTGCCGCCGCCGAGCACGAGCTTCGCGTAGGGCTCCTGCTCGTCGCGCCTGGAGATGCGGGGCTTGGAGTGCCGGCGTGGGCGCTCGCGCACGGGCGTGGGGTCCGCGACGGCGCCCTTCTCCCACTTCGCGATCGAGGTGCCGATGTGCCGTTCGATCGCTTCGAGCTCGCGCTTCTGGCGCGACTCGACGAACGTGATCGCGCGGCCGGAGCGCCCGACGCGCCCGGTGCGTCCGATCCGGTGCACGTAGGTGTCGGGCGAGGTGGGTACGTCGTAGTTGACGACGTGCGTGACGGTGGAGATGTCCAGGCCGCGGGCGGCGACGTCGGTGGCGACGAGGATCGGCACGCGCCCGCCCTTGAAGGCGAGCATCACACCGTCGCGCGAGCCCTGGGACATGTCCCCGTGCAGCGCGCGAACGTTCATGCCGCGGTCCTTCAGCGTGCGGAACAGCTGGTCGGCGCGAATCTTGGTGCGCACGAAGACGATCGCCTGCTCGGGCTTCTCGGCCTGCAGCACCTCGACGAGCTTGTCGGGCTTGTCGCGGGTCTCGACGGGAAGCTGGAACTGCGCGACGGTGTCGATCGTCAGCGTCTCGGCCTTGACCTTGATGATCTCGGGGTCGTACATGTAGCGGTCGGCGAGCTTGCGGATCGGCGGCGGCATCGTCGCGCTGAACAGCGCCGTCTGGCGGCTGGACGGCGTGAGCGAGAGGATTTTCTCGACGTCCTCGAGGAAGCCCAGGTCGAGCATCTCGTCGGCCTCGTCCAGGACCAGGAAGCGGCAGTCGTGCAGCACGAGCGAGTGACGTGAGATCAGGTCCAGCACGCGCCCGACGGTCCCGACGACGACATGGCCGCCGGCGCGCAGCTGCGCCTGCTGGGTGCGGATCGGGGCGCCGCCGAAGACGGCGACGACGTCGACGCCGCCGCGGGCGCCGTAGGTGCGCAGCGCCTGCGTCACCTGGATGCAGAGCTCGCGGGTGGGGGTCAGCACGAGCGCCTGGACCTCGGAGTTGGAGGGATCGACGTACTCGACGATCGGCAGGCCGAAGGCGGCGGTCTTGCCGGTCCCGGTCTGCGCCTGGCCGATCACGTCCCTGCCCGCCAGCAACGAGGGGATCGCCTGCTCCTGGATCGGGCTTGGCGACTCGTAGCCGACGTCGGCCAGCGCTTTCAGTGTGGGCTCGGAGAGTCCGAGGTCGGAGAAGGACTTGGCCATGTCAGCGAGCCTGGAGCTTACGGGTCGCGAGGGGGTGGGCGATGTGAAAGCGGCTCATGCGGCTGGATCGAGCAGCAACTTGCCGGTCGTGCGGCGCTCGCGCAGGTCGACGTGGGCCTGCACGGCCTGGGCCAGCGGGTAGGTGGCGCCGATCACGGTGCGCAGCTCCCCACGGGCGGCGCGGGCGAACAGGTCGGCCAGGGCGTCGGAGAACATCCCGGGGCGTTCGAGCGTGTGGAACAGGTAGAAGCCGACCACCGAGCGCGAGTGGCGCAGCAGCGAGCCGGTGCGGACCTGGTTCGGTTCCTGCGTGGCGATCCCGCAGACGACGATCCGCCCGAAGTGGGCGAGCGCGTCGTAGGAGGCGTCGAAGGCCTTGCCGCCGGCCATGTCGAAGACGGCGTCGACCGGCCGGCCCCCGTTGGCCTCGATCAGGCGCTCGGCCAGCCCCTCCGGCTCGGAGTCGACGGCGATGTCGGCGCCCAGCTCGAGCGCGAGCGCCCGCTTCTCGGAGCTCGAGGCGGTGGCGATCACGCGCCCGGCGCCCAGCGGGCGCCCGAGCTGCACCGCCAGCGAGCCGACGCCCCCGGCGGCGGAGTGCACCACGACGCTCTCGCCCTGCTGCAGGCGCGCGGCGGTCCGGTAGAGGTGCCAGGCCGTGAGGCCCTGGATGATCAGCGCGAGCGCGGCGCCGTCGTCGAGCCCGTCGGGGATCGGGAAGGCGCGGTCGCTGGGGGCCAGGGCGTACTCGGCGTAGCCGCCCTGGCCGGTGAGGGCTACGACGCGCTGTCCGGTGTCCTCGCGCACGCCGGCGACCTCGCCGCCGGGTACGAGCGGCAAAGTGGCCTCGCGCACGTAGGAATTCGTGCGTGTGTGGGTGTCGGCGAAGTTCAGGCCGGCGCGCGAGACCTTGATCAGGACCTCCTCCGGGCCGGGCTCGGGGGTGGGGAGCTCGACGAGCTCCAGCACCTCGGGGCCGCCGAACTCGCTGATCTGGATCGCGCGCATTCGGTCGGTCAGGCTAGCGAAGGGCTTAGGACGGTCCTGTTGCTCTAAGGTGCCCGCCGATGTCGATCACAGTTGTCGGTTCGATCGCCTACGACAGGGTGAAGACGCCGTTCGGCGAGCGCGAGCGCATGCTCGGCGGCGCGGCGACGCACTTCGCGCTGGCGGCCTCGTTCTTCGACCAGGTGCGCGCCGTGGGGCCGGTGGGCGAGGACTTCGGCGAGTCCGAGCTGGAGGTCCTGGGCACCCGCGGGACGGACCTCGCCGACGTGGAGCGCGTCGCGGGCGGCAAGACCTTCTTCTGGCACGGCGAGTACGGGTGGGACCTGAACTCGCGCGAGACGCTCGACACGCAGCTGGGGGTGTTCGAGGGCTTTCAGCCGAAGCTCTCGGAGGGCTCACGGGCGAGCGAGGTGCTGTTCCTGGCGAACATTCAGCCAGATCTGCAGCGTGAGGTGCGCGCGCAGCTGCCGCAGGCGAAGTTCGCGGCGCTGGACTCGATGAACCTGTGGATCGAAATCGCGCGCGAGTCGCTGGTGAGCGCGATCGAGAGCGTGGACTGCCTGATCCTGAACGACGCGGAGTTGCGCCAGCTCACCGAGAAGCCGAACCTGATCTCGGCGGCACGCGAGATCCTGGGCTGGGGGCCGCGGGCGATCGTGGCGAAGCAGGGCGAGTACGGGGCGGCGCTGATCACGCGGGAGAGCTTCTTCGCGCTGCCGGCCTACCCGCTGGAGACGGTGATGGACCCGACGGGGGCGGGCGACACGTTCGCGGGCGGCTTCGTGGGGCGCATCGCGAGCGCGCTGGCGGAGGGCACCTCGCTGTCGGAGGGGCTGCTGCGCGAGGCGATGGCCTACGCGACGGTGCTGGCCTCCTTCAACGTCGAGGAGTTCGGCACCGAGCGCGTCGAGCGCCTGACGCGCGAGGAGATCGAGGCGCGCCTGGGCGAGCTGCGGGCGATGACGCAGTTCGCGGCGAGCGCCTGAGCGCAGCGGCGGCGGTTCGCGCCCGGCGGCGGTTCGCGCCCGGCGGCGGTTCGCGACCGGCGGCGGTTCGCGACCGGTTCGCGCCCGCCTGTCCCGCGGGCCGGGGCGCGCCAGCCTTCCCGCCCCGGCTTGGGAGCGTGCCGGACGGGTATGATCGCCTTACGTGACGACCTGGACTTTCATCTGGCTGATGTTCCTGCTGAAGATCCCGATCGTGGCCCTCTTCCTGCTGGTCCGCTGGGCCGTGCGCCAAACGCCGGAGCCGGCGCCTGGCGAGGACGGCGGCGTCGGCCCGCGCAACCGCCCGCGCCACCCGCACCACCCGCGCTCGCGGGGGCCGAAACGGCCGCGCCGCGGGCCGCACGGAGAGCCGGCGCCACCGGCGCCGCCGCGCGTGCGCACGGTCCTCTCGCGCACGCGTCTGCCCCAGCGCTGAGCGCACCCACGCGGCGAGCAGCGGGTCGAGGGGCGGCTTGACGCATAATCGGGGTGACGCCCCACTCCCTCCCCACCCGTCGATAGGAGACGCAGATGAGCACAGAGGCCGAGGCTGACGCGAAGGGCCAGGTCGCTGGCGACGGCGGCGCAGCGCGCGACACGCTGACGATCACCGACAACCGCACCGGGCGCTCCTACGAGATCCCCGTCACGGACGCCACCGTACGCGCGACGGACCTGCGCCAGATCAAGGTGGACGAGGACGAATTCGGGCTGCTCTCCTACGACCCGGCCTTCATGAACACGGCCTCCTGCCGCAGCTCGATCACCTACATCGACGGCGACGCCGGCATCCTGGAACACCGCGGCTACTCGATCGAGCAGCTCTGCGAGCACTCGTCCTACCTGGAGGTGGCCTACCTGCTGATCAACGGGCGGCTGCCGAACAAGGAGGAGCTGGACGGCTGGGTGGACGAGATCACGATCCACACGTTCGTGCACGAGAACGTCAAGGACTTCATGCAGGGCTTCCGCTACGACGCGAACCCGATGGGGATGCTGGTGGCCTCGGTGGGCGCGCTGTCGACCTTCTACCCCGACGCGAACAAGATCAAAGAGGAGCGCGTGCGCGCGATCCAGATCATCCGCCTGCTGGCGAAGATGCCGACGCTGGCGGCGTTCGCCTTCCGCCACAACATGGGCCAGCCCTACGTCTACCCGGACAACGACCTCGAGTACGCGGGCAACTTCCTGGGGATGATGTACAAAATGACCGAGCTGAAGTACCAGCCGGACCCGCGGCTGGCACGTGCGCTCGACGTGCTGTTCATCCTGCACGCGGACCACGAACAGAACGCTTCCACCAGCGCGGTCCGCTCGGTGGGCTCGACCCAGGTGGACCCCTACTCGGCGATCGCGGCGGGGGTCGCGGCGCTGTACGGCCCGCTGCACGGCGGCGCCAACGAGCAGGCGCTGCGGATGCTGAAACGGATCGAGAAGGTCGAGAACATCCCCGACTTCCTGAAGGGCGTGAAGGCCGGCGACGAGCGCCTGATGGGCTTCGGCCACCGCGTCTACAAGAACTACGACCCGCGCGCGCGGATCATCCGCAAACACCTCGACGACGTGTTCGAGGTGACGGGCAAGAGCCCGCTGCTCGACGTCGCCAGCGAGCTGGAGAAGCAGGCGCTGGACGACGACTACTTCACCTCGCGCAAGCTCTACCCGAACGTGGACTTCTACTCGGGCCTGATCTACGAGGCGCTGGGCCTGCCGGTGGCGATGTTCCCGGTGATGTTCGCGATCGGGCGCACCGCCGGCTGGATCGCCCAGTGGAAGGAGCTGGTCGAGGACGAGGAGCAGAAGATCGCGCGTCCGCGGCAGATCTACACGGGCGAGCGGGATCTGGAGTACACGCCGATCGAGCAGCGCTAGGCGCCGCCGCGGCCCAGTTTTCCATATGTAGGAACTTTTCCTGAGTAACCTCCGGCGCCGTGGAGCCTGGCTCGAAACGGCAGCCGGAGACGGCACGCGGTGCTCGTGGAATCGTCGGGCTCGCGTGGAGCAGCCTTCCCGCATCGGATCGATCCCTCCTGCAGTCGATCGGTGCCTCCCAATGGGAGGTCACGACGCGACCGCTGGGCGATGTCGCGGATGAGTTGCTCAGGTCAGCGGGCAACCCAGGGCTCAATCGCGAGATGCGCGTCGAGTTGAACCGGGCCATTGGAGCGTGGATTCGCGATCTACGGTTGGTCCTGATCGCCGAGAGTCATCCTAAGCTCGATGGGCTCGATGCGTCCGCACGCGAGGCGTTCCTCTCGCGTGTCGCTTGGCACGAGTGGGCACACGCTCTGAGCGTGGTCCGGTGCACGAGCGAGGACGTGCGCGAAGGCCCGCGTCTCGTCGAACTCGCACCAGAAGGCGTACGCAGCCGTATCCGCCTTGCTGGTTATCCTCGACGAGACCTTACTTACGAGGTAGTCGCCGAAACCTATGCGCTGTTGATGGTGCGGCGGCTTGCCGGAAGGAAGGGGCGTCCACCATGGTTGCACCGCGCGATATACGAACTGCTGGGGAGGGTGACGGACTGGAGCGATTGAAAGTCACCGACGGCTACGTACTGCCGGACGACCAGCGAGTCGAGGACGTCCTCGCTTCAGATGCCAAGCTGCTCTTGAGCGAGGGCATCGATCCGGCGTGGCCCGGGTTCGATCGAGTTCAGCCCGAAAGCGCCAAGTAGCGCTACCCCTGCTTCAGAGCACGAGCGTCACGCCGTTCACCCGCAGCCAGTCCCGGTCCTCGCGATACCCGGGGTACCAGCGCTCCAGGAGCTTCCAGAAGCGCGGCGAGTGGTCGAGCACCTGCAGGTGGCAGACCTCGTGCCAGATGACGTAGTCGAGCACGCGCTCGGGCGCCAGCAGCAGGCGCCAGTTGAAGCTCATGGCGCCGTCGGCCGAGCACGAGGCCCAGCGCGTCTTCTGGCCGCGGATCGAGAGGTCGCGATAAGGAGTGCCCGCGAGCGCGGTGGCGCGGTCCAGCCGCGAGCCGACCTCGGCGCGGGCGGCGCGGCGGTAGAAGCGCTCAAGCGCGGGGCGCGCGTCGCCCTCGGGGACGAGCAGGCGCTCGCCGTCGCGGTGGACGCGCTCGCGCCCCCGCTGCGGGACCAGCTCCAGGGACTCGCCCAGGTAGGGCAGTGTGCCGGCGCGGGCGGCGACCAGCGCCAGCGCCTCGCGCACCTCGTCCAGGCGCCGCTCGATCCAGGGGCGCAGCTCGCTGATCGCGGCGGCGGCGGCGCGCTCGGGGGTGCGCGCCGGCAGCACGACCTCGACGCCGGCGTGGGCATGGACGTTCACGCGCACGCGGCGCGCACGCGCCGAGCGGCGGACCGTGTAGGCGATCTCCTGGGCGGCGTCCTGGCGGTTGGGCACGCAGGGAGAGTACGCGTCGGACCGGGTGCATAATCAGCTGGCGATGGCCAGGTCGAGAGTGCAGCTGCCGAGCGACGTGCGCGAGCCCTACCAGGTGTACCTGAACGGCGTGCCGCAGCGGCTGGGCAACGACTTCACGGTGCGCGAAGGCGCGCTGGTGTTCGAGCGCGAGCTGCGCAAGGACAGGATCAGCGGCTGGCGCTGGCTGCTGGGCGCCTGGGGCGTGGGCACCTACCGCCAGAACGACTCGGTCGACGTGCGCTACGAGGCGCCGGACGGCTCGCCGCGCGTGGCGGAGGGCCTGGAGATCGAAGCGGGGTAGATCGCCCGCTCCCACGGCCGCGAGAGCTTCAGGGCGCTGACGATCGCGCGCGTCGCGGGAGAGCGGTTCAGCGTGTAGAAGTGGACCCCCGGGGCGCCGGCCGCGAGCAGCTCGGCGCACTGCAGGGTGGCGTAGGCGACGCCGAAGTCGAGCACGGCCTCGGCGTCGTCCTCGCGCGCGTGCAGCTCGTCGCGCAGCCCCTCGGGGATCGCCGAGCCGCACATCTGCGCCATCCGCTCGACCTGCCCCACCCGCGTGATCGGCATCACCCCTGGGATGATCGGCACCTGCACGCCCGCGGCCCGGGCGCGCTCCACGAAATCGAAGTAGAACTGGTTGTCGAAGAACATCTGCGTGATCAGGAAGTCGACGCCGGCCTGCACCTTCTCGGCGAGGTAGCGCAGGTCGGACTCGCTGCTCTCGGCGTGGATGTGGGTCTCGGGAAAGCACGCGGCGCCGATCGCGAACTCGTAGTCGGCACCGATCAGCTCGACCAGCTCGCGCGAGTACTCAAGGCCCCCGTCCGTCTTCGTCCAGTCCTCCTGGCCCTCGGGCGGGTCGCCGCGCAGCGCCAGCACGTTTTCGATCCCGGCGGCGCGCATCTCCTCCAGCGTCTCGCGCAGCTGGGGCACCGTGGCGCCGACGCAGGTGAAGTGCGCCATCGCCTCCAGCCCGAACTCCTCCTTGATCCGCTTGACGATCTCGATCGTCTTCTCGCGGCTGGAGCCGCCCGCGCCGTAGGTGACCGACACGAACGAGGGGTCCAGCGGCTTCAGCTCCTCCAGGGCGCGATACAGGTTCCGCTCGCCGGCCTCCGTCTTCGGGGGGAAGAACTCGAAGGAGAACACCGGCTGCTCCGCCGTCAGGATCTCGTTGATGCGCATCTGACGATTATGCAGACGGGAAGCGGAGTTTCCAGTGGCAAGCGCCGGAGCGCGGGCGCTCGGGGCCGGCGCCGGAGCTCATGCAGCCCAGCGCTCGGTCTCCCCGGCGATCGAGCGCGCGCGGCCCAGCGCCTGCAGGTGCGTCAGGTAGCTGAGCACCTTCGACAGCAGCCAATGGGCGTTCTGCTGGGAGAGCGAGTCCCCGTAGACGTGGGGAACGATCTGGAAGGCCGTCAGCGGCTCCCCCGCGAGCGCCTGCGCCACGGCGTCGAGCCTTTCGTGCACGAGCTTGCGGTTGCCTTCGATGTGCGCGTGCACGTCGGCGAAGGTGCGCCCGTGGCCCGGCAGGCACAGGCGCGCCCCGAGCTTCTGCGCGACGTCCAGCGAGTGCAGGAACTCGCCGACCGGGTCGGGCGAGGTCCCGAACTCGAAGTACAGCGAGATCCTGCCGAGCAGGTGGTCGCCCGAGATCAGCAGCCGCCGCTCCGGCTGGAACAGGCAGACGTGCGAAGGGGCGTGGCCCGGCGTCTCGTACGCCGTCCAGGGGCCCAGGTCGGTGTCGACCGTGACGCCCGTCAGCAGCTGGCGCGAGGGCTCGATCGTGCCCGCAAAGCCCGTCTGGCGCCCGGGTTTGTTCTCGGAGGCGTAACGCTGAAGCGGCTCGATTGGCACGCCGCTCTGGCGGGCGACCTCCAAGCGCCGCGCGAACACGGCCTCGGGATCCTCCACCATGTCGTCGAGCAGCGTGTGGCTGGGGTGCATCCAGATCTCACAGCCCGCCCGCTCCGCGATCACGGGGGCCAGGCCGCAGTGGTCGGAGTGCGCGTGCGTGCAGACGATCAGGCGGGTTTCCTCAAGGCGCAGCCCGACCATTTCCAGGGCCCGCTCCAGGTTCGCGAGCGAATCCTGCTGCTGCATGCCGGTGTCGAACAGCACGAAGCCGTCGCCCGACTTCACCGCCCAGGCGTTGCAGTGCGGCACCCCGGGCCAGGGCAGCGGCAGGCGCAGCCGGTAGATCCCCGGGAACACGCGCTCGCCCCGACCCAGCTCGCGCTTGCGCTCGGCGTGGGGCTTGCGCTCGCGACCGCTGCCGGGCGCCGCCTGCGCGGAGGTGCGATTTCCCGCCTCGGCCACGCGCCGGAGACTAGACTAAGCGCTTCGGAGCAGCGGTCGCAAAGGAGGATGCATGGCTGACTCGCAGAGCGAGGGAGCAGGCGGGAGGACAAAGGTCGAGGAGGCCGCGGCGAGCGTGCGCCAGGCACGCAGCCCGCGGCGGCGGATCACCAAGAGCAACCCCGAGTCGGTGGCGCGGCGCTACTTCGAGGCGATCGGCGCGCGCGACCTCGACGCCGCCGTGGCGTTGTGGGCAGAGGGCGGCCGTGACAATGTGCGCGGGCAGATGGACGTGATCGCCCCCGAGGGCGTGCGCCTGTTCCTGGGACAGCTGCTGGACGCGGTCCCGGACCTGCGGTTCGAGGTGCTCTCCACCACGGCGCAGGAGGACCGCTGCGCGGTGCAGTGGCGCCTCAGCGGCACCTTCGCCGGCCCCGGCACGCTGAACGGGATCGAGCCCACGGGCGACCGCGTGACGATGGAGGGGATCGACCTGCTGACGGTGACCGACGGGCTGATCCAGGCGAACGAGGCCTTCCCGGACTCGATCGCGCTGCCGCGCCAGATCGGGATGATGCCCGCGCAGGGATCGAGCGCCGAAGAGCGCCTGACGGGGGCGTTCAACGCGAAGACGCGGCTGACCTCGCGGCTGTCGGGCAGCGAGGCGCAGCTGATCGCCGAGGGCGTGTGGGTCGTGCAGGGCCAGCCCGCGCGCTGCAACGTCTACCTGATCGAGGACGAGGGCGGCGTGACGCTGTTCGACGCCGGCGCGCGGACGATGGGCCGGGCGCTCGCGCGCGCCGGCGCGAAGCTCGGCGGCATTCGCCGGATCGTGCTGGGCCACGGCCACACCGACCATCGCGGCGCGGCGCCGGCGCTCGGCGTCCCTGTCTACTGCCATCCCGCGGAGGTGCAGGACGCCGAAGGCAGCGGCGGCTTCCGCTACTGGCCCCAAGGCCTAGAGGGCCTCCCCTTCCCGCACCGCCAGGCGCAGCGGCTGATGCACCGCTTCGCCTGGGACGGCGGGCCGGTGCCGATCGCGGGCACAGTCGCCGAGGACGACGAGATCGCGGGCTTCCGCGTCGTGGAGATCCCCGGGCACGCCCCGGGAATGATCGCGCTGTGGCGCGAGTCCGACCGGCTCGCGCTGAGCAGCGACTGCTTCTACACGCTGGACATCTGGGGCCGCGACTCCGAGCCGCACCTGCCATTCCCGGTCTACAACTACGACACCGAGCAGGCCCGGGCGAGCATGTTGAAGCTCGCGGCGCTGGAGCCCGCGGCGGCGTGGCCCGGCCACGCGAAGCCCGTCACCGGCGACGTGCGCTCGCAGTTGCAGCGCGCCGCCGAAGCAGCCTGACCCGGCGGGCGGATGGGCAAGCGGGCACGAGGCCGCGCCCGCGCGGGGCGCTCGGAGGATGCGTCGCGCGCCCCCGACAGCGACTACGGCGACGCCGACGGCAACGTGCTGACGCTGCGCGGCTCGCTGAAGCCCGCGGCGCGGCGCGAGTACGCCGACACGCTCGCGGGCCAGGCCGGCCCGGGCGGCCGGGCGGCCGCGACGCAGGAGGATGCCTGGCAGCGCGCGGTCGAGCTGCTGTTCGAGCGCCTGGCGGTGCGCTGGACGATCGCGGGCGCGCCGCTTGAGCGCCAGCGCGAGCTGCTGGCGCGCTTCCGCGTCGCCAGCCCCGCGGAGAGAGCGTGGGTGCGCGAGACGCTGCGCCGGCACTGCGCCGAGCACTTCCCCGACGTGCAGGCGCCCTGAGCGTCAGTCCAGCAGCTCCAGCCGCGGCCCCTGCCCGCTGCCCGCTGCGACGAAGCGCGCGGTCGCGGGGCTGAGCGCGAACTCGTAGCGGGCGCCCTCCTCGCCGCGCACCTCCAGGCGCCGCCCCTCGTCGTGGACCGCGACGATCGTGCCCTGCTCGAAGCCGCCGCCGAAGTGCGCGATGCGCACCCGCGCGCCGACGCGCGGCAACGGACGCGATGGGCCAAGCATCGCTCGATGCTACGCCGCCTGCGGGCGCGCGTGAGCATTCCGTTGCCGATCCCCGTTGCCGGCGTCCGGCTCGATACCGTGCGTGGCGATGCGCCGCACGAAGATCGTCGCCACGATCGGCCCAGCCTCGCGGGAGCCCGAGACGCTGCGCCGGATGGTCCAGGCCGGCATGGACGTGGCGCGGCTGAACTACTCGCACGGAACGCTTGAGGAGCACGCCGAGACGGTCCGGCGCGTGCGCGACGCCGCCGGCCAGGTGGGGCGCCCCGTGGCGATCCTGCAGGACCTGCCGGGGCCGAAGCTGCGGATCGGCCCGCTGCGCGACGACATCGTCGAGCTGAAGCCCGGCGAGCACCTGACCTTCTCGGTGGACGGCGAGGAGATCGAGGGTGACGCCAAGCAAATGAGCGTCTCCTGGGAGGGGATGGCCGACGCCCTCCAGAAGGACGCCGTGCTGTACCTGGCCGACGGCTCGGTGCGCCTGCGCGTCGAGGAGGTGCGTCCCTCAAGCCACGAGGTTGAGGCGGTGATCGAGGTCGGCGGCGCCGTCGCCTCGCGCCAGGGCCTGAACATCCCCGGCGAGGTCGAGTCGCTGCCCGCGGTGCCGGAGGAGGACTTCGAGCTGCTGCGCCACGGCGAGTCGATCGGCGTGGACATGGTGGCGCTGTCGTTCGTGCAGCGCCCCGAGGACGTCGAAGCGGTGCGCGAGCACACGCGCCTGCCGCTCGTGGCGAAGATGGAGAAGCCGCAGGCGGTGCAGCGGGCGGCAGAGGTCCTGAAAGCCGCCGACTGCCTGATGGTCGCCCGCGGCGACCTCGGGATCGAGCTGCCGATCGAGCGCGTGCCGATCGTGCAGAAGCAGCTGCTGGAGCTCGCGGGCTGGATGGCGCGCCCGTCGATCACCGCGACGCAGATGCTCGACTCGATGGTCGTCTCCTCGCGCCCCACCCGCGCGGAGGTGGCGGACGTCGCGAACGCGATCCTCGACGGCACCGACGCGGTGATGCTCTCGCAGGAGACCGCGATCGGCAGCTACCCGGTGGAGGCCGTCGCGATGATGGCGGCGGTCGCCGAGCAGGCCGAGGCGATCGCCCCCTACGAGCGCTGGAACGACACGCGCGTGCGCCGTACCGAGTCAGACCCCGCCTACACGATCGCCCACAACCTCTCGCTCGCTGCGCGCGAGCTGCGCCTCGACGCGCTGGTCGTGCCGACGCTCTCGGGCCGCTCGGCGAGGCTCGTCTCCGCGCACCGCCCCACCGTGCCGATCTACGCGCTCTCCCCCGGCAAAGAGACCGTGCGCCGCTGCGCGCTGATGTGGGGCGTGCAGGCCGCCTCGATCAAACGCCACGAGACCACCGAGGCGCTGATCGCCGACTCCGCGCGGCGCGTCGTCGAGCTGGGCTGGTGCAAGACCGGCCAGCGCGTCGGGATCACCGCGGGGCTGCCCTCGGGCCGCCCCGGAACGACGAGCCTCGTGCAGATCCAGGTGCTCTAGGCCCCGCGGGCCAGCTCGAACCAGACTTTCGTGTCGCCGCGCGAGTCCACGCCCCAACGGTCGGCGACTTTCTCCAGCAGGTAGAGCCCGTACCCCCCGGAGGTGCGTTCGGGGTCGCGCGGGCGCGGCGTAAAGCCCTTGCCGGCGTCGGTCACCATCACGCGGATCTTCCGCTCGCCGAAGAAGACCTGCATCGAGATCGGCTGCTGCGGGTCCGCCGCGGAGTGGCGCACCGCGTTGCTGACCACCTCCGAGACCAGCAGGATCAGCGACTGGCAGAGCGGGGCCTCAAGCTCCAGCTCGCGGCAGCGATCGGCGACCTCCGCGCGCGCCAGCGCCGGCGCCTGCACGTTGCGCTCCAGCTCCAGCTCGACGCCCAGCGTGCGCCGTGGCTTGCCGGCGCCCCGCTTGCCGGTGAACGTCTCCTGTGAACGCGGGCTCACGCCGGCCCCTCCACGAACGGCAGATTCTCCTCGACGCCGCTCACGCGGAAGATAGTCAGCACCTGCTCGCCGGGTGGGATCAAGCGCAGCGTCCAGCCCTCCTGCTGCGCTCGTTTGTCGAGCACGATGAACATCCGCAGACCCGAGGAATCCACGAAACGCAGGTCCGTCATGTCGATCGTCAACGTGCATACATCGTTTGTCAGCGTCGCGTTCACTGCCGCCTCGACGCGCGGCACGGTCGCGATGTCCAGCTCGCCCGAGAGCGTCAACCGCGCATCTTCCCGATCGCGGGTGCTCTCGACCTCGAACGGCATCTGCGGCACCGTTCTCGTCTCCTTACCCGTTTCTGCGGGCTCCGACGCCCGAAAGTTGTGCGAGCCCCCCGGCCGGCGGCTCCCCCGTGAAGCGCATCATCACCACGGCAGTATCGTCAGCCTGCGCCCCGACCTGAAACTCGTCCAGCGCCTGCACCAGCCGCGCGGTGATCTGGGCCGGGGCGAGCCCTTGCGCCGCGGCCAGGGTTTCCCGCAGGCGCTCCGCTCCCCAGCGCTCCCCGTCCGCACCAACGGTGTCGGTGACGCCGTCGGTGAAGACCGCCAGCGTGTCTCCAGGGTGCAGCTCGACCTCTGATTCCGGCCAGCGCGTGCGCGCCAGCGCCCCCAGCAACGTGCCGTGCTCGCCGACCTCGCGCACCGTGCCGTCGGCGGCGAGGCACAGCGGCGAGGGGTGCCCGCCCACCGCGAGCGTCGCCCCCGTCGAGGACAGCCGCAGGCAGAGCGCGGTGCAGAGCGAGACCACGGGCCGGCGGCGCAGCGCGGCGTCGATGCGGGCGAGCACCTGCGAGGGACGGGCATCGAATTCGGAGGCCGCGCGGGCGGTGTGGCGTACGAGCGAAGTCACCGCCGCGGCGCCGACGCCCTTGCCGGTGACGTCGCCGATCACCATCAGCCACTCGCCGTCCAGCTCCCAGAAGTCGTAGAAGTCGCCCCCCACCTCGGTCTCCTGGCCCGCGGGCCGGTAGACCGCGGCGATCTCCCAGCCCGGGATCTCCGGGATCGCCTCGGGCAGCAGGCTGCTCTGGAGCGTGCGCGCGATCTTCGAGCGCTCGCTGTAGAGCCGTGCGCCCTCGACCGCCAGCGCCGCCCGCGCCGCGATCTGCTCCGCGAACTCCAGGTCGCCGCGGTCGAAGGAGCGCCCCGACTCGGCGTTCACCATCGTCAGCGCGCCGATCGGCCGCCCGCGCACGATCAGCGGCACGATCAGCACCGCGCGCATCCCCACCTCGCGCAGCAGCCGCAGATGTTCCTCGTCGCGCGCCGCCGCCACCAGCATCTCGTCGGTGATCGCGGCGTACAGCTGCGACTCGCCCGTGCGCATCACCCGCCCCAAGCCGCGCTCGGGGTCCAGCCGCTCGGGCTCGTAGGAGCGCAGCTTCGCCGCGGTGCGCAGCTTCGCGGGGTCGGAGTGGGCGATCGCCACCGGCTCGCGGCCGCCGTCCTCGCCGAACAGGTCCACCGCGCACCAGTCAGCCACCTGCGGCACCGCCAGCCCCGCGACGTTGCGCAGCGTCTGCTGGTAGTCCAGCGACGAGGCCAGCACCTCCCCCACCCGCGCCATGAACTCGGTGCGCAGCGCCGCCCGCTTGGCCTGCGTGACGTCCTCGATGATCGTCACCGCCGCCTCGATCTCGCCCGCCTCGTCGCGCACGGCGGTGGCCTTCAACAGCGACCACTGCTCCTCGCCGTCGTCATGGCTCACGGCGCGCAGCAGCAGCGGCTCGGGATCCTGCCCGCGCAGCAGCTGCACCGACGGCAGGTCGTCCATCGCGATCTGGCGCCCGTGCTCGTCGGTCGTCTCGTACCCGCCCATCAGCGCCCGCGGGTCCGCGGCGCGCAGCTCTTCCGCCGAGTCGAAGCCCAGCCGTGCGAGCGCGGCGCGGTTCGCGTAGATCAGGTGGTCGTCGCGCCCGCGGATCGTGACCGCCTCCGCGAGCGAGTCCAGCACCACCGCCAGCCTCTGTTCGCTGCCGGCGAGCGCTCGTTGCAGCTCCTCGACGAGGCGCTCCGCCTGCCGATCACCCTCCATAGCCGAATTATCCCGCGATCCGCGGCGTTCAGCGCGCGCCGACGCCGGTGCGGCCGTAGAAGTCCGCCTCTTCGCGGCCCAGATCCGTGACGGGCGCGTCTCCATACATCCACTCGCGCGCGATCCGGTGCCAGTTGTTGCGCGCCCGCAGCTGCGAGAGCACCGCCAGCGTCAGCATCTCCATGCGCCGGCCGAACAGGTGCTCCGGGCGCATGTCCTGGTGGCGCATCTCGCGAAAGTGGCTGGAGCGCGGGTCGGAGCTCTCGATCATCACCTCGGTCGCGATCTCCGGGGTCAGCTCGACCTCCTCGTCGGTCGTGTACCACCAGATCGCGGAGCGGATGAAGTCCAGCAGCTGCTCGGGGTCGACGCGCTCGGGGTGCGGCAGGAAGCCGGAGCCGCCGAGCAGGCTATGCAGGGCGGTCGCGTTGCCCTCGGCGACCGCGCGCTGCGCGGCCAGCTCGAGGTCGACGGGACCCGCGTCCATACGCTTGAACAGGCCGAAGTCCAGGAACGCGATGCGCCCGTCTCCCAGCAGCAGGAAGTTGCCGGGGTGCGGGTCGCCGGAGAACTGCCGGTGGCGGTAGAGGCAGCCAAGGAAGAAGCGGAACACGATCTCGCCGATGCGGTCGCGCTCCGCCTGCGGGCGGCCCTTCAGCTCCTCGAAGCCCACGCCTTCGACGTACTCGCTGACGAGCACGCGCTCGCGCGAGAGCGAGCTGACGACGTTCGGCACCACGATGAAGGGGTGGCCCTCGAAGATGCGCGCCAGCGCCCGCTGGTTCTGCGCCTCCAGCTCGTAGTCCAGCTCCTCGATGATCCGCTCGCGCACCTCTTTCGTGATCGCCTTCACGTCGAGGCCCGGCGTCATCCGCTTCAACAGGCGCATGATCATGTCGAGGTTCTGCATGTCCGCCCGCACCGCGCCGGCGACGCCGGGGTACTGGACCTTCACGGCGACCTCGCGCCCGTCGTGCAGCGTCGCCCGGTAGACCTGCCCGATCGAGGCCGCGGCGATCGGCTCCTGCTCGAAGGCGGCGAACACCTCGTCGATCGGGTCTTCGAGGTCGTCCTCGATCACCTTGCGCATCTGCTTGAAGGAGACCGTCGGCGCCGCGTCGCGCAGCTTCGCCAGCTCGCGCTGGAACTCCTCGCGGTGCTGCTCGGGCACGAGGCCCATGTCCAGGAACGACATCACCTGGCCGAGCTTCATCGCCGCGCCCTTCATCGTCCCCAGCGCTGCGACGATCTGCTTCGCGGTCTCCAGCTGGCGTTTGGCCATCGCCTCCTCTGCCGCGTTCTCGCCGCGCGTCACGTTCGCGGCGCGGGTGCCGAACTGCTTGACGGCCTCGCCCGCCGCGAGCGAGGCCACCTTCGCGGTCCGCCGCGCGCGCGAGGTGGGGATCTTCTCGCTCTCACGCTCGCGTGCCATACATGAATCCTATGAGCAGCCGGGCGCGGTGGCCGGCTGGAGACGGCGCCTAGCTCCCGCCGCGCTCGACTTTCGAGCCCGGGACGATGTCGTCGGAGCCGTCAGGCCAGCGCACCCAAGCCTTCGTACCGCCATCGTAGTCCTGCCCCAGCAGCACCAGCGTCGCCGGCTCGCCGAGCGCCGTGCAGGGCTCCGAGCCCTCGGGGTCGAGGCCCCGCCAGACGCGGATGAAGCCGTTCCCCTCCCACTCCTCGCCCACCGTCGTCGCCTCGGAATGGCCCGGGTGGATCACGGTGTCGGGCGGCAGCTCCATCAGCGTGCCCATGATCGAGTCGCGCAGGTCCGCATAGGTCGAGTGTCCCGGGGCTTTCACGCCACCGACCGAGTTCTTGAACAGCGTGTCGCCCGTGAACACGACCGCCTCGCCGCCGTTGAAGCCGCCCGGAGCGCCGGAGCGGCGCCCGCCGGAGGCGGCGCCCTCGCCAGCGGGGCCCACGAGGAACGAAAGCATCCCGGCGGTGTGGCCCGGCGTGTGCAGCGGCCGCACCTCCAGCGCCCCGAAGCGCAGCGTCTCGCCCGCCTCGATCGGCGCCATCTCCGTCGCCGAAGCGCCGGCGCCCTCGCCCGCCGCGGCGATCATGTCGCGCTCGACGGTGCTGATCAGCAGCTTCAGCTCAGGCCAGCGCTCCTGCAGCTCGCCGACGTCGCAGACGTGGTCGTAGTGGTGGTGGGTCAGCAGCACGTGCGTCGGCGTCACGCCCAGCCGGTCCGCCGCCTCGATCAGCGGCGCCACCGGGCCGCCGGCGTCGACGAAGAACGCCGGCCCGCCCTCGCCGTCGGCGACCAGGAAGGTGTTCGAGAGGAACTGCGGGTGCATCGAGGTCTCGACGATCACGCGGCCCATCCTTGCACGATGCCCCTTTTGTCGGCAAGAGACACGTTGCGCACCTGTGAAGAGCCCAGGAGCTCAGCTCGCGCCGACGAGGCGGCTCAACCCCTGCAGGTAGCGCTCGTCGCCCACCTCGCGCCGCCACTCCAGCACCTCCACCGTGCCGGCGCAGCGCACGATCCGCTCGTGCGCCTCACCGAGCGTCGGCGCCGTCGTCACCAGCGCCACCGCCCGCGAGGTGCCCACGGTCCGGTAGCTGTCGCCGGCGACCTGCACCGCCGAGGAGAAGAACACGTCGCAGCCCGCGCGCTCGAGCTCCGCGACGTCGAGCGAGAACTCCCGCGGCTGCGGTGGCTCGCCGCCGGTGCGCGGCAGCGCGTAGTCGGGGGCGACCAGGTACAGCACCAGCGACGCCGCCTCGCGCAGCGGCACGTCCGCCGGGGTCAGCCGCTTCGCGCAGATCTGCTCCATCGCCCCGGGCCAGTCGCCCTCGAACAGGCTCATGATGTTCATCGCCTCCGGGTCGCCGAAGCGGGCGTTGAACTCGATCACCTTCACCCCCTCCGCCGTCGCGAAGAAGCCGCTGTTCATCACGCCGCTGAAGTGCCGCCCTTCCTCCGCCAGCCGCGCGATCACCCGCTCGACGATCGAGCAGGCCTGCTCGTAGTGGGCGCTCGTCATGAACGGCAGGATCGCCCGCTCGGTCGTGAGCGAGCCCATCCCGCCCGTGCCCGGCCCCTCGTCGCCGTCGAAGCGGTAGGGGTAGTCGTAGGTCGAGGGCGGGAACACCACCGTGCGCCCGTCGCTCACGGCCTGGATCGTGAACTCCGCGCCGTCGATCCGCTCCTCGATCAGGACCGACTCGCCGCGCTTGCCCGAGCCCAGCAGTTCGCGGGCGTACTCCGCCGCCTCGGCGTGGCTCGCCAGATGCGGCCCCATCACCTTCACGCCCTTGCCGCCAGTCAGCCCCGACGGCTTCACGACGATCGGGACGTCATAGAAGGAGGCGACAGCCTCCTCCATCTCCTTCAAATCCGTCACCACCGCCAGCCTCGGGGTCGCCTCCGGCGCGACCTCCGCCAGCAGCTCCCGGGCGAAGGCCTTGTTCCACTCGATCTCCGCACCCGCCCGCGTCGGGCCCACGGCGCGGGTGCCCTGGGCCAGCAGCTCGTCAACCACCCCGGCGGCCAGCGGTTCGTCCGCGCTCACCATCGCCACGTCGATCTCGCGCTCGCGGGCGTACTGGGCCACCGCCGCCGCGTCGCACACGTCGCCCAGCTGCACCTCGCCGCCCGATTCGTCCGCGTAGCGCACCAGCGATGGGTTCAGGTGCCCCGCGAAGGCGTACAGCTCGCTGTGCTCCGCCATCCGGGAGGCCAGGGCGCTCTCGCGCCCGCCGTGACCGACGATCAGGGTCCGCACGCGGCGCGAGTATACGAGCCGCCCCCATGATCGGCCCCTGAACGCGGCTCGCGAGGATTCAGAAACGACGGGGCACGCCTTCGCGCACGCGACGCCCCGTGTCCGCGGCGCTTGTCGCCAGGCGCCAGGACACGCGCGACACGAACGCTGGCTGCCGGTAGCTTCGGCGCATCCCATCGCTCGACGTCGGAAAGGAGCTCGATGAGCCCTCCGCAAGCGTCCGGCCGTGCCGGGGCCGGCACCGACACCCCCATCCCGATCGGCTGGTACATCCAATCGGCAAGCGTCCCCGACGGCGCCACGCTGCCCGTCACCTTCCCCGCGAGCATCGTTCACGCGTTCGCCTTCGTGTCCGGGTTCAGCCTGTCCTACTCCGGCGGCGATCACCACGTGCGAACGATCGCCGTCCAAGCGCAAGCCACCGCCAACAGTACGACCGTCGTGCAGGTCACGGCGCATTGCGAGATGAACGACGACAGCGGCAACAAGGCCACCGCGTCGCTCGCGGTCACCGTCATCGGGCTCGGCGCATAGCGAGGCACGTCATGAACAAAACGTATGAAGAAGCCCTCGAAGGCACGCTCAAATCGCAGTTAGGCGTCAACCTCGGCGCCGTCACCTTCTACAACTACCTCCCCGTCGACGTCGGAGTGATCTTCATCGACTACTCGGGGGTCCTCGACCTTGACAACAGGCTTACGGTGCCCGCCGCGACCGGCGGCACGCCCGGCTCGGCGAAATCCTTAGAAGTCGAAGTCGGCAACTATTTCCTGCTTCAGATCGTAGACACGGGCGGCTTCGCGGGCGTGATCACGATCGTCGCCGGCAAGTCCTCCTACGACATCGTCGACGCGACGCTGCTCGCGCCGAACGACATCGGGCGCTTTCCCGTCCCGGCAGGCACGACCCTGATTCCCCAGGACTCCACCCGCAGGACCGTCGGCACGGGGCTGCTTCCGACCGGCCAGGTCCTCTTGCGCGAGCAGTACTGGCATCTGATGCCCGAGTCCTATTGCCTGGCCCCCGAAGAGACCAAGATCGTCAGCCTGACCTCGACGAGCGGTATGGAGCAAACCTCCTCGCAGCTCGACACCGTTGCCGCGTCGCTCAACGTCTCGGCCTCGGCGGGCTGGGGGGTCGTATCGGCGAGCGTGTCCGCGAGCCTGTCGAAAAACTCGACCACCTTCCAGCAGGTGACGATCACCGAGCAGTCGGTCTCGAGCACGAGCGATCAGCTCGAAAACTCTGGCAAAACGCCCGTCATGTATTTGAAGTGGCAGCTGACCGAAGCGCTCACCTTCTTCGACAGCAAAGGCCCTGTCGCGTGCATCGAACTGGGGCAGGACCCGGTGCTCGTCGCAGGGCCCTACGACCCCAATCAACTGCTCGACGGGCCGCGTGAGCCCAGCCGCCAGGAAAAGCTTGAGCGCAGCCGCGCCGCGACCCGTGCCCGGGCGCAGAGCTGAGCGTCCGCGTGCCCTACATGACGTGGAATCAGCTGGGGGCGCAGGTCGCCGCCGCGATCCTCCTGAACCGCTTCAAATGGCGCTCCTTCAACCCCGAATACATCTGCTTGCAGGAGGCCGGGAACCCCGGATGGGGCGGCGCGGCCCTGATCCCCTTGCCGCTGCCGGGCTGGGCGCCCCCGGCCAGCGAACTGTTTGCCTTCCAGGGCCTGCTCCTGAACGGGAAACTCTACGACGGCTTCTATCTCTACTGGACCGCCAAAGCGTTCGGCAACCCCCGTTGTAGCCTCGCCGTCCTGCACCTCGCGAATCTCGGCCCCCACGTCTCCGGCGGATGGTGGGACGGCAACGAAAAACATCGCCCCGTACTCTGGGCCCGGCCTGCCGGCGGCTGGCCTGCCATCGGCTGCGTCCACGCGCCTTCCGGAGGCAATCCCGTCTACCTCCGCGCCGCGGCCGAAGCGATGGCTGCGACGTTCCCACCCCCCGCCGGCATTCCGTGGCGACTGGTGGGCGACTTCAACCTGGACTACCCGGAACTTGTCCTCCTCTACAAGCCCGGCTGGCCCGCGCCCCTGAACGTTCTGCCGTCAAACAGCAGCGGCGGCCCCACCCAGCGCCAGGGTGGCGATCTCGACTACAGCATGGGCACCCTCCCCAGCACGGCGAACTGCGCTTCCGCCGACGAATACCTGTTCGGCTCCGATCATCTCGCCGTGGCGTTCTGGTGAGGACGTCCGGCGCCGGACTCAGTCGATCGCCGCCGCCTCCTCCGCGTTGCGAAACGGAAGGTGCTCCGCCAGGCCCGTCAGCGCGAACACCTGCTGCACCGTGTCGGGGCCGCGAATCAGCTCCAGCTCGCCGCCGCAGCGCTCGCACAGTTTGCTCGCGAACACGATCGCCGCAAGGCCTGTCGAGTCGATGAAGTCAAGCCCGCTGAGATCGATCGTCAGCCGGCTCAGGGCGCCGTTCGCGCACAGGCGGGCCACCGCCTTTTGCAGGCGCGCGGACGAGTCGATGTCCAGTTCGCCCGCCAGCGACAGCACGAACTCGCCGTCCCCGCCCTGCTGCTCCATTTCCAGTCCCCGGCGCTGCACTTCTTGTTGGGCTACCCGCTCGCGATCGGGTTGACACAGCGGGCCCGCGGGCTACTAGATCGCGCCCTTCTGGCGGTTACACGGCAGGCACAGCATCTGGCAGTTGTCGGCCTCGGTCTTGCCGCCCTTGGACCACGGGGTGATGTGGTCGGCCTCCATCTCCGCTATTTCGAAAACCTTCTCGCCGTCCGAGTTCCCCGGCGTGAGGCAGTGGGTCCCGTTGGCGCACAGGCCCTTCTGGCGCTCGTAGGCGGCGCGCTTGTCGTTGTCGCTGAACTGCCTGATGCTCAGCTGCCGCTCGTCGCCGGTGAGCACGTAGTCGTAGATGCCCTTGCGACGACCGACGTCGCTGTCCGCCATCAGCGTCGCGACCCGCTGCTCCAGTTCATCGGTGTCGAACACCTGATTCATGTACGCGTCGTAGAGCGGGCCCCACTCGATGCCTTTCATCTCTTTGCGGTAGACGGTGAACGTGTCCTGCACCCATTCGATCACGTTGCGGAAGTACGTCCACAGCTCGTTGGCGTTCGGGTCGTGCTGGTGCGCCGACATGTAATCTTCGACGACCCCTCCGCCGTCGCGGTTGACGATCCACTCCAACGCCGTCTCCAGGAGTTCCTGGCGATCCGGCGAGCCGGTGACATATTTGCTGGCCAGCCCGTAGGCAGGGCCGTTGCTTTTCGAGAACTTCGACTTGGCATCGCTCAGCCACGGACCGGTGTAGACGGCATTTCGCAGCTCCTGGGCGGTGAGCTTCAACCCGGCGATGTTGACGATCTCGAACCAGTCGAGCTTCTCCTTGTCGTCGCCCTCGCAGAGGTAGATCATCAGCTCGTAGTCGAGGAGCTCGGCCTGCTGACCCTGAGTGAGGTTGTGAAAAGCCATCGGCTTGCCATCGACGGTGATCGAGAAGTCGCCGTTGACGTACTGGCAGAAGGAGACCGTGCGTTGCTGACCATCGAGCACCTCGAGGGTCCCGTCTTCGTTGACGGCCCAGTACATGACGTTCAGCGGGAAGCCCTTTCGGATCGTCTGCAGGACGGCCTCGCGCTTCTTGTTGTCGTAGACGAACTCGCGCTGGTACTTCGGCCGGATGTTGAGCTTGCCGCCGTAGCCGACGACGCCGCCTTCATCGTTGTCGACGTAGCCTTGGGCGACCTCGCGGACCGTCATCTGCTGCAGCTCGATCTTCACGACGGGGGCCCGATTCGCCTGACGACGATCCGCTCGTACACACCCTGGTGCTTGCCGTTCCCGCGCGGGAAAAACAGCTTGCCGGTGCCGCCGACGATCTTGCCCTCTGCGGTGGCGTAGTCCTCCTTGGCGGCGTACCGCGACATCGGCTCGGCGAGCTCAGTGCTTATTCCGACGATCTCGAACTGGTCCGGGTTGTACTTGTCCAGAAAGGTGATTGGGACACCCATATCGCCCTCGTAATCCATCGGGATCTCGGCCACCTTGGCGACCTCGATCCCGGGGTAGTTGGTGTAGGTCGGGTACTCCTCGGGGGTGTAGCGCTTGTAGAGCGTCAGCGGCTCGTGGCGCTTGGCCGTGTCGAGGTTCGTATACCAGTAGATCCGCCCCATGCTCTGGAACTTGATGCCGTCCACGACCTTCTTGCGCGACTTGGTCTTGATCTCGTAATCGTCGGGGACGCGGAACCACTTGGTGCCGCCGTTTTCGTAGCCGAACCACAGCTTGTTAGCGACGATGTGCGGGAAGATCGACGAGTACTTGGCGCCGTTCTGGTCACCCAGGACCAAGAAGCTCTTGCCCTTCTCGATCAGGAGGTTGATGTACTCCCGAAACAGCGAGAAGGGCGGGTTCGTGACCACGATGTCGCTTTCCTCCAGCAGCGCGACGCACTCCTCGCTTCGGAAGTCGCCGTCGCCGTCCAGGGGCGTCACCGCGTTGGCGTCGTGGCGCAGCAGATACTCCACATCGAGCAGATCGAACGCCCCGTTCTCGTTGAGGTCGGACACCTCGCGGATCTCGACCTTGTAGGGCTCCCGCGGAGGCTGCTGGTCCCGCAGTCCCGCGGTCTCCCTGAGCGGCAGCTGCTCGCCGCTGATGGGCGAGCCGACATAGCAGGTGGTGACGAGCTTCTTCAGGCCCAAATGGTTGAAATTCATCGCGAAGTACTTGAAGAAGTTCGACTCGTATGGGTCGTCGCAGTTGCAGAGGACGACCTTGCCCCGGAACTGGTCCCGGTAGTGGCGCAGCTCGGCCTCGATGTCGACCAGCTGCGTATACCACTCGTCCAACGCAGCTCTGTTGCGCGCGCTAAGCGTTCGGTTGTCTGCCATTCGTCGTGCCCTTACTGCAAGCCAACGCTGCGACTGAGCGCCGGGAGCCGGTCGCTGCGACGGCGGCCGGCTCCGTTCAGCCCATCTCGATTAGCTCGACGCGGTACTGATCGGGATCTTTCACGAACGCGATCAGGTTGCCGCCCTCGCGGACCGAGTACGGCGGCTTCTCCGGCTCGATCCCCTGCTCGGCGAGCTTCGCGAGAGTGCCGTGGATGTCGTCGGTGGTGATCGCGATATGGCCGTAGCCAGAGCCGATCTCGTAGCTGTCCACGCCGAAGTTGTAGGTCAGCTCCAGACGTGGCATGTCCCCGTCGCCGGGCTGATTCATGAACACGTTGACGGCCTCGTCTTTGATCGGCAGGCGACCGACCTCCCGGAAGCCGAGCGCTTCGTAGAAGGCGACCGACTTGTCGATGTCGGTGATGCGGTAGCAAGTGTGGATCAGCGCCATGCGTGGGAGTCTATGCCACCTGCGGCACCGAGCCGCCCCACGGCAGGCCGCTCCCACCCGGGCCCGGCGAGATGCCCCCGTGGAGCAGCTAGCCGGCGCGGGCTCCGACGAGCGCCGACGCAAGCCCGAGGCTGGAGAAGGCGATGCCACCCGTCAGATCGATGTCGTAGCGCGCACGATCGCGCGCCTCGATCAGCGCCGAGGCGATGTCCGCGAGGTCGGTGGCAGCCGCGAGCAGCATCGCCGAACGGCGCAGGCCCGGACGAGTCAGGCTCGCCAGCCCCAGCAGCCCGACGCCGACCTGATGCGCGCTGAAACCACGAACGAACAGCCTCGCCTCCGGGAAGTGATCGGTGTCGGGCGCGAGCGGGACCTTCCCGGCCAGCGGGCGCGAGGGCGCAAGCGCCGCCGCAACGCCGTACGTCAGCCGGATGATCGAGTTGGCGGCGGCGGCTTGGCGGGCGAGCACGTGAGGATCCTAGAGGCGCAAGTACCTGGGGAGACGTGGAGATGTCAAGTCAAGATGACCAAGGCGGGTCATCGACCGATCACGCTCCCGGAGAACAAGCGTCGCGCGTACTCCAAGGGCTTCGAGGCACAGCTTCGTCGTGAGGCCGGTCTTTAGAGAGCTGACGTTTCACCCCGATATCTTTAGTGGAGAGCACGATGCCTGAAACGCAGCAACTACACGTCAACGTCCGGCTGGAGGATGGGTCGTTGTGGGCCACGGTTGACGAGTATCCGGGCGTGTTCGCCACGGGCGACGATCTCGAAGAGCTTCGAGAAAGCCTGCAAGAAGGAATCGCGCTCGTGCTGGCCGATCCGCGCGAGGAGCCTCCGACGGTGACGCTCGCGCCGCTGCACGGCGAGCCGGTTACGACAACCGTCAGCGCCGAGCTTCTTGACGCCTGATCGTTACACCGCGAGCTCGCCCATCTTGACTCCCAGGGGTCGACCTGCGAGCTTGCCCCCATGCCCGACCCTCGCACAGCCCCCTTCGGCGCCGTGCTCCTCAGCGACGTCGTCCGGGCGATCGAGATCGACCCGGACTACCCGGACGCCACGGACGGGGAATTCCATCTGGTCCGCCGTCACTTCGATGTCCGGGCCTTCGGGGTGAACGGGATCACGGGGAACGCGGGCGAGGAGATGGTCGAGCCCCATCACGAGGCCGACGACGAGGTCAACCGCACAGACGGCCACGAGGAGCTGTTCGCGGTGATGAGCGGGCACGCGGTCTTCTCGGTGGACGGCGAGACGCTCGACGCCCCCGCGGGCACGCTGGTGTTCGTGCGCGACCCGAGCCTGATCCGGAGCGCGCGGGCGAAGGTCGACGGCACCTCGATCCTCGCTATCGGGGCGCGGCCGGGGGCGCCTTACGAGATCTCCCGGTGGGAGCGGGATCTCGAAGCGAAGCAGCAGGCCGGCTAGCCGGTCCGCGAGCGACCCGGGCAGCTAGCGCGAGTAGATCGCAGGCCGGTACCGCGGTTCGGGAATCGACCGGCCCGTTTCCTTGGCGGCGGTCAGCCAAGCCTGCTTGGCCCGCTCCACCTCGGCCAGAGCCTCCTCCGGCGTTGCACCGAACGCCGAGCAGGCCTCCAGGTCCGGGATGTCGGCCACATACGCCCCGTCCTCGTCGCTGTAGAAGAGATTGATGTGGTAGTCGCTCATTGTCCGTCCCCGAGCTTCAGATCGTAGCGCTCGACCAGTCGCAGAAGTTGTCGAATTTGGTAGGGCTTGGCTTGACCGCGAACCGCCTGCAGGTTCACGAGCTGCTGGAGGTCGGGGTGCGCGAACACGTGGTGGCCACCGCTCACCCGCCGCAGCTCGAAACCCAGTGCTCGGGCGAGCTGGCAGAGGTCGTCGAATGCGACGTTCGCCAGATCGCCGTGCGCGAGACGTTTCAGAAGCCTGCGCTCGTTCATGTCCGCGACCGTAGTCGCGGATTGGGATGGGTCGCTCGGTTTTAGGGCTCCGCCCGCAGCGCCCCAAGCACCCCCGCCACGCGCACCAGCTCATCGAGCATCACCCGAGCCGCCCCCTCCAGCGGCTCGTCGGCCCGGAAGATCCCGTCCTCCCCGACGCGTTCCCTGACGAAGGGAATCGAGACGACGTCCATGAGCGGGTAGGTCTTCAGCGCGATGAGCACGGGCTTGAGCAACTGCACGGCGCGGGTCCCGGCGGCGACGCCGCCATAGGAGACGAAGCCGACGGGCTTGTGCTGCCACTCGCGGTGCAGGAAGTCCAAGGCGTTCTTCAGCGGCGCGGTGTAGCCGTGGTTGTACTCGGGCATCACGAGCACGACGGCGTCGGCGGCGTCGACGCGCTGGCTCCATTCCTTCGTGTGCTGCTTGGTGTATTTCGCGAGTTTGGGGTGGTGGGGCTCGTCAAGGAAGGGCAGGCCCAGCTCGAACAGGTCGACGACGTCGATCTGGAAGGCGCCGTGCTCGCGAGCGCGGGCCTCGAACCACCGGCTGACGGGCAACCCGACGCGCCCGGGACGGGTGCTGGCGATGACGATCATGAGCGTCGGCCTTTGGTCCGGCATCGGCCCAATCTAGAAGCTCCGGCGCTACCCTCCGGAACAGCGATGTCGGACACGGGCAAGGTGGCCAAGAACCTCGAGCGCTTCGCGCAGGCGGTGGCGGCGCACGACCGCGAGAACCCGACCCACACGGCGCACGGCATCGGCCTGGCGCACTTCGACATGGAGCGCCTGGGCTTCGAGGAGGGCGAGGAGATCCTGCCGGGGATCACGATCCACGCCGACAGCGGCGTGACGGGCAACTTCCGCGTGCTCTGCGACGGCGAGCACGACCAGGAGCATGAGGAGTCGGCGGAAGAGGCGGAGGTGGTCGAGGCGGTCTCGACCCAGACGATCCCGGGCACCGCTCCGGGCGCGGCGCCGTACCCGTTCGAGCAGTAAGTCCCGGGCATTCTTTTTAAGGGCGCCGCTATCGCGGCGATGATCGGGTCGCCCTGTCGCAAGGAGCGACGGCGATCTTTGGACGTCCGGCCATCGCGATCCGGCCGCCGCGATCGCGAGACTGAAGCGCCGTGGGCGCAGAGGAGACCGTCTCGCCGCCGGGAGCCGCGCCGCCGCCGGGCGCGGCGGGCTGCCGCGGCTGGAAAGGGCACGTGATCGTCTGCGGGCTGAACCCCGTGGGCCTGCGGACGGTAGAGCAGCTGCACCTGGCGGGCGCGCGCGTGGTGGTGCTGGACGACGACACCGACGGGCGCCACGCGCGCCTGGTGCGCGGCTGGGAGATCCCGCTGCTGGCGCGCGGCGGGCACCTGGCGGAGCCGCTGTACGAAGCGGGGATCGAGGGCGCGGCGACGGTGGTGTGCGCGGAGACGAGCGACCTGCGCACGCTGGAGACGGTGCTCCAGATCCGCGACCTGCGCCCGGATGTGCGGATGGTGGCGGACCTCGACAACCCCTCGGTGGCGCACGCGGTGGAGGAGGTGCTGCGCTCGGTGGGGGTGCTGGACGTGGCGGCGCTGTTCGCGCCGGCGGTGGTCGAAGCCTGCCTGCGCCGCCGCGCGCGCGAGATCGAGCTGGGCGGCACGCGGTTCGTGGCGACGGAGGTGCGCGCCCCGCGGGCGGGCACGCTGCGCGAGCTGTACGGCAGCCTCGCGCCGATCGGGGTGGTCACCGAACCGGAGGACGAGCTGATCGCCTGCCCCGGGCGCGATCAGCGCGTCTCGGCGGGCGACCGCGTGACGCTGCTGGGCACGCACGAGCAGCTCGCGGAGGCGGGGTTGGAGGACGAGCACCCGCGCGCGCACGCGACGGCGGGCGCCGCGGCGCGCATGCGGGCGTTCGCGAAGCGCCGCGCGGGTGCGTTCGCCGAAGTCCTCGACCGCCCGATCCGGATCACGCTGCTGCTGGGCGTGCTGCTGCTGCTGGTCTCGACGCTGGTCCTGCACCTCGGCTACCGCGAGCCGCTGGGGCGCGAGCACATGCCGCTGTTCGACGCGCTCTACTTCACGGTGGAGACAGTGGCGACGGTGGGCTTCGGCGACTTCTCCTTCGCGGCGCAGCCCGAAGGCATCGAGGCCTTCGGGATCTTCCTGATCGTCGCGGGCACCACGCTGGTGACGACGCTGTTCGCGCTGCTGACGAACGCGCTGGTCAGCCGACGCCTGGCGCAGTCGCTGGGCCAGGCGCGGATCCCCGGGATGCGCGATCACGTGGTCCTGGTGGGACTGGGCAGCGTCGGCATGAAGACGCTGGAAGGCCTGCAGGCGACGGGCACGGAGGTCGTAGTGGTCGAGCGGATGGAGGGCAACCCGAACCTGGTGGAAGCGCGCGCGCTGCACGCCCCGATCGTGATCGGCGACGCGACGCACGCGCGCACGCTGGAATCAGTGAACCTGTCGAGCGCCGCGGCGGTGGCGATCCTGACCTCGGACGACCTCGCGAACATCGAGACGGGCCTCGCGGTGCGCGACCGCCTCGCGGAGCGCTGGGGCGAGGTGCCGGTGGTGCTGCGCGTGTTCGACCGCCAGCTGGGCAACCGCATCGAGCAGAGCTTCGGCTTCCGCCACGTGTGGTCGACCGCGGCGATCGCCGCGCCCTGGTTCGTCGGGGCGGCGCTGGGCCTGGACGTGCTGTTCACCTTCTACGTCGGTAGCCACCCGTTTCTGCTGGCGCGCCTGCGCGTGAGAGCAGGCGGTCAGCTGGACGGGATGGCGATGCGCGAGTTGCCCGGCACCGTGCGCGTCGTGGCGATCGGGCGCGCGGGCTCAGCGGCGCCGGAGCATCCACCGCGACGGGACACGACGCTCGCGGCGGGGGACGACGCCTACCTCGTGGGGCCCTACGCCGAGCTGCTGGAGGTGCTGCGCCACGACCGCGCCGGCGAGGCGCCGGGCCGCGCGGCCTAGCCTGGCTCGGCGCCCTCGACCCGCGCGAGGATCATCGCGACGAGCCGCTCGATCGTCGGGCAGGCCAACCCGTGGCGCCCGGCGGCGCGCAGCACGGAGCCGGGGATCGCGTCGACCTCTGGCGCCCGCCCGGCGGCGATGTCGCGCTGCATCGAGCTGCCGAGCGTGGCGTGCGCGTTCTCCAGCTCCCCGATGGCCTTCTCGGGATTGACGTTGTCGGCCCCCTCGGCCTGCCCCACGGCGCAGGACTCCTCGATCGCGCCGACGAGGTCGGCGCGCAGCTCGGGGGTGTCGCGGATCTCGCCGAGCAGCTTGTCGTAGGCGCTGGTGGTGCAGGCGAGCGCGTTGAGCCTCACGAGCTTCGACCACATCACCTGGGCTTCGGCCCGGGCGCCGATGGGCCGGTCGGCGCGCGCAGAGACGCCGGCGTCGGACAGCGCCTCGATCAGCGCGTCCATCCCGGGCCGGGCGGACTCGTAGCGGCTGGCGGCCTCGACGAGCAGGAAGGGGCTGGTGTGCACGACTACGCCGGGCTCGGGCCGGTCGGCCTCGACGCGGATCGTCCCGGCGAGCACGGTCTCGGGGGCGAAGCGCTCGCGCAGCAGCGCGACGTGGTCGAGCCCGTTCAGCAGCGGCAGCACGATCGGGGGAGCGGTGGCGACCCGGTCGAGCGCCTGCTCCAGCCCGATCGCCTTCGTGGCGACGATCAGCGCATCGACCTCCTCCTCCAGGCTGCTCACGGCGCGCGGGCGCGCCTCGAAGTCGCCGAGCTTCACGCTGGAGATGCGCAGGCCCCGCTCGGCGATCGTCTCGGCGGTGGACTCGCGCGCGACGACGGTGGCCTCCTGCCCGGAGCGCTCCAGCGCCCCGGCGAGCAGGCCGCCGACGCCGCCGGGGCCGAGCACGGCGATCCTCATGAGGCGGCGGCGCCGACGCGGGCGCCGGGGTCGATCAGCACGCGCGGCTCGACCAGCACGCCGGGGTTCATCACCCCGCGCGGGTCGACGGCGGCTTTCGCGCCGGCGAACGCCAGCGCGAAGGGCTCGGGCCGCTGCGCGTCATACCAGGGGCGGTGATCGCGCCCGACGGCGTGGTGGTGGGTGATCGTGCCGCCCTCGGCGATGATCGCGTCTGAGACAGCGCGCTTCACGGCCGTCCACTGCGCGGCCTCCTCGCCCCGCCGCGCGGGGGCGATCGCCGTGAAGTAGACGGCGGGGCCATCGGGGTAGACGTGCGTGAAGCGGGCGGTGACGCGACCGCCCTCGCCGCAGACCTCGCGCAGCGCCTCCTCGCCGGCGGCTTTCACGCGCTCGTGGAAGAGCGCGAAGCGATCCCAGGTGATCGCGGTCTCGAACGTCTCGGCGAGCACGCCCATCGCGACGAGCGTGTCGCGCACGTAGGGGGCTCCCAGGAACGCCTCGCGCCAGGAGCCGACGGCGTCGTCGCCCCCGCCCGCGCCCTCCCCGCCCGCGGCACCCGCGCGCTCGGGCACGACCCCGCCGTGCCCGGCGCAGATCTGAAGTGCCCGCGCGAGCGCATCGTCGACGGGGTGGTCGGTGGACTCGAAGCCCAGCACGAGCAGCGCGTGGCTGCCGTCGCCCGCCATCGTCATCGCGGCCTCGCGCGCGTCTATGAGACGGCAGTTCGCGGGTTCGAGGCCCGACTGCGACAGCTCGCGCACGCACTCGGCGCCGGCGAGGAAGCTCGCGAAGCGCACGCCGGCCGAGCGGCGGTGCTCGGGCCGTGGCTGCACGCGCATCCAGGCCTCGGTGATCACGCCGAGCGTGCCCTCCGAGCCGGCGAGCACGCGGTCGGGCGAGACGCCGGCGCCGGAGCCCGGCAGGCGGCGCGACTGCCACAGGCCCGCGGGCGTGATCGCGCGCGCGGACTCGACGTAGTCCTCGATGTGGGTGCGCCCCATCGCGAAGTGGCCCGCGGCGCGCGTGGCGATCCAGCCGCCGAGCGTCGAGTACTCGAAGGACTGCGGGAAGTGGCGCAGGGTCAGCCCGTGCTCGGCGAGCTGCGCCTCCAGCGCCGGGCCGGCGGCGCCGGCCTGGATGCGGGCGGCACGCGAGACCGGGTCGACCTCCAGCAGGCGGTCGAGCGCGCGCAGGTCGAGCGAGACGGCGCCGTTGAAGGAGGAGGGGACCTCGGGGGTGACGCCCCCCACGACGGAGGTGCCTCCTCCGAAGGGAACTACGGCGACGCCCTCGCCGGCGCACCACTCCAGCAGCCGCTCGACCTCCGCCTCCTCGCGCGGGCGCGCGACGAAGTCGGGTGGGTGCCGGAAGCGCCCGCGGAAGCCGCTGACGACGTCGAGGTAGGACTTGCCGAGCGCGTGCGAGGCGCGCGCGTGCTCGTCGCTTTCGCAGATCTCCGCGAGCGCCGGTGGCGGCGCGACGCGTGGGCCGGGCAGCGTCGTCTGCGAGAGCGGCACGGGCTGCTCCAGGTCGGTCAGCTCGAGCCCCAGGTGCTCCGCGGCGAGCTGCGCGGTCTGGCGTTGGGCATCGGGCGCGAGCTGCTGGTCCTCGTAGCCCCAGCCCCAGTGCTTGAAACGACGAATGTTCACGCGCGCGAGTCTATGCTCACTAGCCTGTCGTCACCCCCCGCGGGGGATCGAACATGTCTGCACGACCCGGCCACCAAACCTCCACCGAGCTCCCCGAGGTGCTCGCGCGCGGGCCGTGGGAGTTCGATCAGGTCAAAGCGAGCTGGCGCACGGATGAGTTCGAGCCCTCCGCGCGCCATACGCAAGCGGCGGACGCAGCGATCGCGGGGTTGCGCGAGCGGGGCTCGCCGAGCCACGACGGCGTCTCGGCGCGGTTGGTGGACTTCCGTGCGGACGACCGCGGCCTGGAGATCGAGCTGCAGCCGTTGCGCTGGGCGCTGCGGCTGGTGGCGGGCGACGCCTCGCGCAGCATGGCGGCACTGTGCGTGACGCGCTCGGCGGATGGCCGCTGGCTGGCGGGGCGGCGCGCTCCGTGGGTCGCCTCCTGGGCCGGGCGCTGGGCGTTGGGCGCGGGCGGAGCGGTCGACCTGGGTGAGAGCCCGACGCACACGCTGGTGCGCGAGCTGGACGAGGAGTGGTCCGTCTCGCCGGAGCGCGTGCGCGGCGAGGCACTGATCTCGCTGCCTCAGAAGATGGTGATGTTCGTCGGGCAGGCGTGGATCGCGGAGGGTCAGGAGGACGCGGTGACGCCCGACGACGAGCACGACGAGTTCGCGTGGTGGCCGGCGGAGATCGACGACTGGCCGGCGGAGGCGGGCGAGGCGCTGCCGCGGATGGCCCGCTGGCTGTCATCGGAGTGACCGCGGGCCCGCTGACATTCGAGCGCCTGAAGTGGACCTCCTTCTTTCACTCCTGCGTCTACGTTGCGCTGCTGATCTGCGCCTTCGCCGCGGGCAACCCGCAGCCGCTGACATTCGTGCTGGGCCTCGCGCACGGACTGCTGTGGATCTTCATGTCGCTGGCGTGCCTGGCGGCGGCGCGGCTGCGGATCGTCTCCCTGCGCCTGGCGGTGGCGGTCGCGGTTCTGGGCGGGGTCGGGCCCTTCTTCGGCAGCTATGAGTTCATCCGAGAGCAACGCGCACGGGCCGCGCTAGAGTAGGGAATCAATGGCCACAGGCACCACGGCGGAGCAGATCATCGACGTCGTGACCCCTGCCGCGGGCGAGTCGGTCAGCGAGGGAACGATCCTCGAATGGCATGTCAAGGTAGGCGATCACGTCAAGCTCGACGAGACGATCGTCGAGATCTCGACTGACAAGGTCGACGTCGAGCTACCCTCGCCCGCCGGCGGCGTCGTGACGGAGTTGCTGGTCGAGGAGGGAGACACGGTCACGGTGGGCCAGGTGATCGCGCGGATCGCGGTCGGCGACGGCGCGGCGGCAGCGGCGGCGCAGCAGGCCCCGAACGGCGCCGGCGACGGCAACGGCGCCTCCGCAGCCGCTGAGCCCGGGACGACCGAGCCCGCGGTGGCCTCCTCCGCGAGCGACGAAGGCGGCGGTTCCGAGACCCCGGCGACCCCCGCGCCCGCGCCCCCGAGCGGCGACCTGGTCGACGTGGTCACCCCCGCGGCGGGCGAGTCGGTCACGGAGGGAACGATTCTCGAATGGCGCGCGCAGGTGGGCGAGGCGATCAAGTCGGGGGACACGATCGTGGAGATCTCCACGGACAAGGTCGACGTCGAGCTGCCGGCGCCGGCGAGCGGCACGGTGGCGGAGCTGCTGGTGTCGGAGGGAGACACGGTCACGGTGGGCCAGGTGATTGCGCGGATCGCGGCGGGCGACGCGGGCGCGGCAAGCGCACCGCGCCCAAGCGACGGCGGCGCGGCGGGAGCCGGCGACGCGGCGGCGCAGCCGGCGGCCATGGCGCCCCCGGAGGATCTGAAGATCTCGCCGGTGGCGGCGCGCGTGGCGCAGGCCGAGGGCGTAGACCTGGCGCAGGTGCAGGGCAGCGGCCCGGCGGGACGGATCGTGAAGTCGGACGTGCTGTCCGCGGCGAACGGCGCCCCGGCGGGGACGGCGGCGAACGGGGCTTCGGCGCCGAGCGCGCCAGAGACGCAGCTGATGCGCGGCGGCGCGGCGGCGCTGGCACGCTACATGGAGCAGTCGCGCTCGATCCCGACGGCGACGAGCTTCCGCACGCTGACGGTGACGAGCCTCGACGGGCGCCGCAAGGAGCTGAAGGCGGCGGGCAGGAAGGTCTCGTTCACGCACCTGATCGCCTACGCGATCGCGCGCGCGGCGGACGACATGCCGGTGATGGCGAACCACTTCGAAGAGGTCGAGGGCAAGCCCCACCGCGTGGTGGACGGCCAGGTGAACCTTGGCCTGGCGGTGGACGTCGAAAAGAAGGACGGCACGCGCACGCTGATGGTGCCGGTGATCCGCGACGCGGGCCGGATGCCGTTCGAGCGCTTCGTGGCGGCCTATGACGCGCTGGTGGAGAAGGCGCGAACGAACACGCTGACGGCGGATGACCTGCAAGGCGGCAACCTGACGCTGACGAACCCGGGCGGGATCGGCACGATCGCCTCCGTGCCGCGCCTGATGAACGGCCAGGGCACGATCGTCGCGACGGGCTCGATCTCCTACCCCCCGGGCCTGCAGAACATCGGCGAGATGATCGGCGCGGAGAAGGTCATGACGATGACCTCGACGTACGACCACCGCATCATCCAGGGCGCGGAGTCGGGCCGCTTCCTGTCACGGGTCGAGGAATATCTGCAGGGCGAGCGGGGCTTCTACGAGGGCGTGTTCGCCTCGCTGGGCGTCGAGCTGGGGCCACCGCCGCCGTTGCCGGCGCCGGTGGCGGCTGCCGCCGCGGCTTCGGCGGCGGCCCCGCAGCCGACGGGCCAGCCGGTGGGCGAGGAGCTGCTGCGCGCGGTGCAGGCGGCGACGGTGCTGGTCAGCCGCTTCCGCAGCCACGGCCACCTCGCGGCGCGCCTGGACCCGCTGGACACGGAGCCGGAGGGCGACCCGGGCCTGGACCCCGAGCCGCTGGGCCTGACGCCGGAGATCCAGGCGCGGATCCCGGCGAAGGTGCTGAACATGTACGTGCCTGGGGCGACGCTGGCGGACGCACTGCCGCACCTGCGCGAGACCTACTGCGGCACGATCGCCTACGAGATCGAGCACATCGCCTCCCACCGCCAGCGCGTGTGGCTGCGCGAGCACATCGAGTCGGGGGCGTTTCGCGAGCCGCTGACGAACGACGAGAGCCGCTGGCTGCTGCGCCGTCTGGTGAAGGTGGACGCGCTGGAGCGCTTCATGCACAAGGCCTACCTGGGGCAGCACCAGTTCTCGATCGAGGGCCTGGACATGACGGTGCCGATGGTCGACGAACTGATCAAGCTGTCGGCGGCGCACGGCGGCAAGGAGGTCGTGATCGGGATGGCCCACCGCGGCCGGCTGAACGTGCTGGCGCACAACCTCGGCCGCCCCTACGAGACGATCTTCGCGGAGTTCGAGGGCGCCTCGACGCTTGAGGCGGTGACGACGATCCCGCAGGGCGGCACCGGCGACGTCAAGTACCATCACGGCACCCAGGGCACCTACGACCTGGACAACGGGGGCACGATCCGCGTGAACCTCGAGTCGAACCCGAGCCACTTGGAGTACGTCTACCCGGTGGTGGTGGGCGCGACGCGCGCGGCGCAGACGACGCGCCAGGGCCCGCGCGCGCACCAGGACACCGACGCGGCGGTGCCGATCGCGATCCACGGCGACGCCTCGTTCCCGGGCCAGGGCGTGGTCTCGGAGACGCTGAACCTGCAGGCGCTGGACGGTTACAAGGTCGGCGGCACGGTCCACATCATCATGAACAACCAGATCGGCTTCACGACGGACCCCGACGACGCGCGCTCGACGCGCTGGGCCTCGGACCTGGCGAAGGGCTTCGACGTGCCGATCGTGCACGTGAACGCCGACGACGTGCAGGCCTGCATGAGCGCGGTGCGCCTGGCGTTTGCGTTCCGCGAAGAGTTCGGCCACGACGTGCTGATCGACCTGATCGGCTACCGCCGCTTCGGCCACAACGAGTCGGACGAGCCCGCGTACACGCAGCCGGAGATGTACGTGAAGATCAAGAACAAGAAGCGCGTCACGGAACTGTGGGCGGACCGGCTGGTGGCGGAAGGCGTCGTCTCCCAGGAGGAGGTCGACAAGCAGGCGCAGGAGGTGTGGGACAAAATGACGCTCCTGCACCAGCGCCTGAAGGCGAAGATCCAGGCGGCGAGCGAGGAGCACCCCGAACAGCCGACGGGCGAGTACGAGCTGGACCGCTCGCCCAGCCCCGAAGTGGACACGGCGGTCCCGGCGGAGCGCCTGCGCGAACTGGGCGAGCAGCTGATGCGCGTGCCGGAGGGCTTCACGGTCCACCCGAAGCTGGTCAAACAGCTGGAGCGCCGCCGCGAGGCGCTGAGCGGCGAGGGCGAGGAGGCCCACATCGACTGGTCGCACGCGGAGGCGCTGGCGTTCGCCTCGCTGTTGACGGAAGGCACGCCGATCCGCCTGACAGGGCAGGACACCGAGCGCGGCACGTTCAGCCAACGCCACATGGTCCTGCACGACGCCAAGACGGGTCAGACGGTGTGCCCGATCCAGAGCCTCCCGGACGCGCTGGCGCCGCTTGAGCTGCACAACAGCCCGCTCTCGGAGCTGGCGTGCATGGGCTTCGAGTACGGCTACAGCCAGGAGGCGCCGGAGACGTTCGTGCTGTGGGAGGCCCAGTTCGGCGACTTCGTGAACTCGGCGCAGGTGATCGTCGACCAGTTCATCACCTCTGGCCTGGCGAAGTGGGGCCAGACCTCGCGGCTGACGCTGCTGCTGCCCCACGGCTACGAGGGCTCGGGGCCGGAGCACTCCTCGGCGCGCCTGGAGCGCTTCCTGCGCGCGGCGGCGGAGGGCAACATCCGCGTGGCGAGCCCGACGACGCCGGCCCAGTACTTCCACCTGCTGCGCCGCCAGGCGCGGATCGCGAAGCAGCGCCCGCTGGTGGTGATGACCCCAAAGTCGCTGCTGCGCCTGCCGCAGGCGACGAACACGGTCGCCGACATGGCGGAGGGCACGCGCTTCCAGCCGGTGCTGGCGGAGCCGGGCGTCGACGACGCCCAGGTGACGCGCCTGCTGCTCTGCACGGGCAAGATCTACTACGACCTCGTCGGCCACCCCGACCGCGCCTCGCACCCGGGGCTGGCGGTGGCCCGGGTCGAGCTGCTCTACCCCTTCCCGGAGGCGCAGATCCTCGAGCTGCTGCGCCGCTACCCGAAGCTCCAGGAGGTCGTCTGGGTGCAGGAGGAGCCGCGCAACGCCGGCGCCCGCGCGCACATGTTCCCGCGGCTGATGCAGATCATGCCCCACGAGATCCGCTTCGGCTTCATCGGCCGGCCCGAGCGCGCGAGCCCGGGCGAGGGCTACCCCGCGGCGCACCTCGCGGAACAGAGCCGCATCGTCACGACGGCGATCGACCTCGACAAGGCGATCTCGCAGTACCCCCGCAAGACGCCGGGGCAGCGCTGATGTGGGCCTTGTGGAAGCGCTGGCTGGCGATACGCCGCCAGAAGAAGCGCAAACGCCTCGCCGGGCGCTAGCGCCCTTTCCACACGGGCTCGCGCTTCTCCTTGAAGGCGCTGGCCCCCTCCTTGGCGTCCTCTGAGGTCATGACGGGGCCGGTGATCTCGCCCTGCTTGTGCCACATCTCCTCGCTGCTCCAGTCGAACTGCTCCTGCAGGATCCGCTTGGAGCCGATCAGCGCGAGCGGGCCGCTCTTGGAGAGCTGGGCCGCCAGTTCGAGCGCGACGTCGACGGCGGCGCCGGGCTCGGCGAGGCGGTTGACGAGCCCGAACTCGTGGAAGCGCTCGGCGGGCATGGGGTCGCCGGTGAGCGCCAGCTCCATGACGACGTGGTAGGGCATCCGCTTCGGCATGCGCAGCAGCGCGCCCGCGGCTGCGATCAAGGAGCGTTTCGCCTCGGGGATCCCCATTTTCGCCCCCTTCGCCGCAACGATCAGATCGCAGGCGAGCGCGACCTCCAGGCCGCCGGCCAGCGCGAAGCCCTCGATCGCGGCGATCAGCGGCTTCTTCGCGGAGCGCTGGGCAATCCCGGCGAAGCCGCGATCCTCGAAGTAGGGCGTTTCGCCCTTGACGAACGCCCCCAGGTCCATCCCGGCGCTGAAGAAGCCGCCGTTTCCGTGAAGGACTCCGACGGCAAGGCCGTCTTCGTTGTCGAGTTCGTCCAGCGCGTGCGCGATGCCCTCGGCGACGGCGCCGTTCACGGCGTTGCGCACCTCGGGGCGGTTGATCGCGATCAGCAGGATGTTGCCGCGCCGCTCGGTGGTGACGGCTTCGGCGGTGTCGGGGGCGCTCATGCTGGCTCCTTGCTGGGTACGTGCGGCGGACGGACGACGACGACTCGGCAAGCCTATCCGCGCGGTGGCGGCGGAGGGGCGGGGGTCGTGTCGCCGGCCTGCGGCTGCGCCGCGGGCGCCGGGGTGCTGTCGGCGGCCTGCGGCGGCGGCGCGGGCGAAGGCGTCGCGGAGGACGCATGCGGCGCGGAGATCTCGCTGGCGGCGGGCGGCGGAGGCGGCGTCTCGCCGCTGGCGCCCAGGTCGAGCGACTGGCGGAACTCGCGGATGCCCTGACCGAGCGCGCGGGCGAGTCCCGGCAGGCGCTTGGGGCCGAGCACCACGAGCGCGACGACGGCGATGAACAGCAGGTGGACGGGGCTCTCGATCCCCACGCCCCAAGGCTAGCCAAGACGGCCGACCGTGACCGTAGCCTCTGCGAACGTGGCGAGCGAACAGGCGCGCTCCACGCGCAGCTACCCCCCGCCGGGGGACCCCGAGCCGTTCTGGCCCGCGCAGCTGACGGTGCTGGCGGCGATCGTCGTGCAGGTGCTGCTGCCGGCGCGCCTGACGGCCGGGCCGGAGTGGCTCGTGCCCGGCGTGGAGGGGGCGCTCCTGGTCGGGATGCTGGTCGTGACGCCGAACGTCGTCGAGGAGGAGCACCCGCGACGGCGGCGCATCGCGCTGACCCTGACGGCGCTGGTGGGCGCCGCGAACGTGTTCTCGCTCGCGGAGCTGACCCACTTCCTGCTGCACCACAACGTCCAGGACGGGCGCAGCCTGATCGTCTCGGGCGTGCTGATCTGGCTGACGAACCTGCTGGTCTTCTCGCTGTGGTTCTGGGAGATGGACCGCGGCGGGCCCGGCAGACGCGCGGAGGGCCGGGACGGGCCGCCGGACTTCCTGTTCCCGCAGATGAGCGACGACACGATCGAGCCGGCGAACTGGCGCCCGAAGTTCGTGGACTACTTCTACGTGGCGCTGACGAACAACACGGCCTTCAGCCCGACGGACACGATGCCCCTGACGGGCATGGCGAAGCTCGTGATGGGCGTCCAGTCGACGGCGTCGTTCCTGACGGTGGGGCTGATCGTCTCGCGCGCGGTGAACATCCTCTAGAAGGCCTCGGGGAGGCGCGCGCGGCCGATGCCGAGCTGTTTCGATTGTGTGAACTTATTCGAGCAGTGGTAAGGTCGCGCGCGAGCCCGGCGGCGCATTCACAGGCCGCGGGCGATCCAGCACCACGGGGGAAAGGAAGCGCGATGGCTAGTGGCATCGATGTGACGTTCCTGCGCGACACGGCGCACTTCGCCGAAGACAAAGACCAGCCGGAGCACACGGCGGCGATGCTGGCGGAATTCATCGGGGGCGCGAAGCAGACCCTGGACGTGGCGATCTACGACCTCAAACTGACCGAAGACAGGTCCGCGAAAGTTGTGGATGCCTTCAAGCAGGCCGCGGGGCGGGGCGTCACGATACGCATCGGATACGACGCGGACAAGCCGGCCGAACAGACCACCGCGGCGTTCGCCGCGCTCGGCGCGGACCCCGCGCCGCCCGGCACGGAAGTGTGGCTGAAGGCCAACCTCAAAGACGTCGCGGGGATCACCTTCAAGCCGATCATCTCGCCGGGCCAGCACCTGATGCACAGCAAGTACGTCGTGCGCGACATCGACGGCGAACACCCGGCCCTGTGGATGGGCTCGGCGAACTTCACCGACGGGGCCTGGACGCGCCAGGAGAACAACATCGTGCGCTTCGCATCCTCGGCCGTGGCACAGGCCTACCACGCCGACTTCGAAGAAATGTGGGAGGAGGGCAAGATCACCGGCACGGGCAAAGGCGCGGGCGGCACGACCGTCGGCGGCGTCACCGTCGGCTGGGAGTTCTCACCGGCGGGGGGCAAAGCGATCGACGCCCACCTCGCCGCGACGATCGCGAAAGCCACCGGCAAGGTGCGCATCTCCTCGATGGTGATCACCTCCGGCGCCGTCCTGAGCGCGCTGAAAGCGGCGATCGGCCGGAACGTCGTCGTTGACGGCGTGTACGACGGCGGCGAGATGCAAGGCGTTGAAAAGGACTGGCGCAAGGCGATCGAGGAAAAAGGGAGCGAAACCAGCAAGGCGAAGCTGGCGGCGTTCCAGGAGATCAAGACGCATCTGAAGCAGAAGCCGTCGGCCGGCTACACCGAAGACGGCCCTCACGACTTCATGCACAACAAGGTGCTCGTGGCGGACGAACAGCTCGTGGTGACCGGCAGCTACAACTTCTCCGAAAACGCCGAGGGCAACGCCGAGAACCAGCTCACGATCGAGGACGCGGGAATCGCGAAGTCCTACGCGGACTACATCGCGACGCTGATCGCGAAGTACCCCAGCCCCTGAGCGGCCGGGCGGGCGCTCGCTACCGGGCCATGCTGGGCTCGAGCGCGAGCGCCTGCTCGATCAGCTCGCGAACCTCCTCGCCGGCGCCGAGCGCGGCGGCGCGGCGCAGCGCGTCGAGCGCGCCCTCGCGGTCCACGAGCCGCAGGCGCAGGCGCCCCAGGCGCTCCCAGGCGCCGGCATCGTCGGGGCCGCGATCCGCGGCGCGGGCCGCGGCCTCCTCCGCGAGGTCGATCGCGCCGATGTCCTCGTAGATGCGCGAGGCGAAGCGGTGCGAAGCCGGCCGCACTCCGTCGACGCGCGCCCAGTCGCGCACGGCGCGGGCGGCGGCGTCGAGCTTGCCGCCCTGCCAGAAGGCAAGCGTCATCAGCCTCAGCACCGCGACGTTGTCGGGCTCGGCGTCGCGTGCGTAGATCAGCCGCTGCGCGGCCAGGTCGTACTCGCCTTCGGCCATCGCGCGCTGGGCCGCGAGCGTGAAGCGCTCGACGCGCTCCTCGGCGGGGTCGGGCTTCGAGAAGTCCACGAAGCGCAGGCTGCCCGCGGGCACGGTGCGCACGCCGTGGCTGAATTTGACCCGCGCCCACTGCTGGACATCCTCCCCGCCATCGGGGTCCTCGGTGAAGTAGATCCCCGCCACGGTGCCGACGCCCCACTCCGGGTAGGACAGGCAGCGGGCGTAGCGGTGCACGACCGAGTGGTCGGGCACGCGGCTGCCGAAGGGGTCGTTCTTGGCTTTGTCCGCGGCGGCTTCGCGCGCGCGCTGCTCGGCCTCATAGGCGCGGCGTCCGGCCTCTTCGCGCTCGCGCCGCGCCGCCGTGGCGGAGGCGCGCGCCGCGGCGACGGTCACTTTGCCCCCGCGCGAGCCCTCCGCCAGGCGCTCGAGCTGGTCCGCCGCCTCGTTGATCGCCTTCAGATGGCGCTCGTGCTCGAACTGGCGCCCCGCCGGGGCGATGTCGGGGTGCCAGCGCTTGGCCATGCGCCGCCGCGCCAGCTGCACGTCGCGCTTGTCGAACGGGGCCTCCAGCTCCAGCAGGAGCATGTGCTGCTCGACGTCCAGGACCGTAGTAGGCATGACCCGACAACGTTAGCGACCGATTCGACCTCCTATGCTGCCTGCGAATGTCATCTCAGTACATCTTCACGATGCACCGGCTCTCGAAGCTGCACCCGCCGGACAAGACGGTCCTCGACAACGTCACGCTCGCCTTCTACCCCGGCGCCAAGATCGGCGTGCTGGGCTACAACGGCGCCGGCAAGTCGACGCTGCTACGAATCATGGCGGGCGCCGATCAGGAGTACCGCGGCGAGGCGCAGCTGGCGCCGAACGCGACCGTCGGGATGCTGGAGCAGGAGCCGCAGCTTGACGAGTCCAGGGACGTGAAGGGCAACGTCGAGCAGGGGGTCGCCCAGACGAAGGCGCTGCTGGACCGCTTCAACGAGCTGGCGGCGAACTACTCCGAGGAGGTCGAAGAGGAGTTCGGGCGCCTGCAGGCGCAGATCGAAGCCGCGGACGCCTGGAACCTCGACACGCAGCTGGAGTACGCGATGGACGCGCTGCGCCTGCCGCCGCCCGAGGCCGACGTGAGCGTGCTCTCCGGCGGCGAGCGTCGCCGCGTCGCGCTCTGCCGGCTGCTGCTGAGCGCGCCTGACCTGCTGCTGCTGGACGAGCCCACGAACCACCTCGACGCCGAGTCCGTGGCGTGGCTCGAGCAGCACCTCGCCGAGTACAAGGGGACGATCGTCGCGGTCACCCACGACCGCTACTTCCTCGACAACGTCGCCGGCTGGATCCTCGAGCTCGACCGAGGGCGCGGCTTGCCCTACGAGGGCAACTACTCCAGCTGGCTGGAGCAGAAGCAGGCGCGCATGGCCCAGGAGGAGCGCTCGGAAAAGGGCCGGGAACGGACGATCGCCGCGGAGCTCGAGTGGGTGCGGACGAACCCGAAGGGCAAACGCACGAAGTCCAAGGCCCGTCTCGCGCGCTACGAGGAGCTGATCGCCGAAGAGCGCAACGTGAAGCTGGAGGAGGTCCAGATCCACATCCCGCCGGGGCCCCGGCTCGGTGAGAAGGTGCTGCGCGCGAACCAGCTGCGCAAGGGCTTCGGCGAGAAGCTGCTGATCGAGGACCTCAGCTTCGACCTGCCGCGCGCCGGCATCGTCGGGGTGATCGGCGCCAACGGCGCCGGCAAGACGACGCTGTTCCGGATGATCACCGGCGAGGAGTCGCCCGACGGCGGCACGCTGGAGCTGGGCGAGACGGTGCAGCTCGCCTACGTCGACCAGTCGCGCGACGCGCTCGACCCCGCGAAGACCGTCTGGGAGGAGATCTCCGAAGGCTACGAGCACATCAAAGTCGGCGAGCGCGAGGTCAACTCGCGCCAGTACACGGCGGGCTTCAACTTCAAAGGCTCGAGCCAGCAGGCGAAGATCGGCTCGCTCTCGGGCGGCGAGCGCAACCGCGTGCACCTGGCGAAGCTGTTGCGCAGCGGCGGCAACCTGCTGCTGCTCGACGAGCCCACGAACGACCTCGACGTCGACACGCTGCGGGCGCTGGAGAACGCGCTGCTGGAATTCCCCGGCTGCGCCGTGATCATCTCCCACGACCGCTGGTTCCTGGACCGTATCGCGACGCACGTGCTGGCGTTCGAGGGCGACTCGCAGGTGAGCTGGTTCGAGGGCAACTTCGAGGCCTACGAGGAGCACCGCCGCGAGACGCTGGGCGAGGCGGCCGATCGGCCGCACCGGATCACCTACAAGCGCCTTGTCCGCGGCTAGCGCCTCGACCGCCACGACGGTGTTCGATCGCGACACCGCCGTGAGCCCGCTGTCGCGAGCCGAGGAGGCGGTCGCGTTCGCCGCGGAGGTCTCCCCCGACTGGCGCGCCGGGCGCGGGCCGCACGGCGGCTACCTGGCGGCGATGCTGCTGCGCGCGCTGACCGAGGCGATCGCCGACCCGAGCCGCGCGCCGCGCTCGCTGACGATCCACTACGCCCGCGCGCCGCAGCCCGGGCCGGTGCGGATCGCGGTGCGGATCGAGCGCAGCGGGCGCTCGCTGAGCACGCTGTCGGCGCGGATGGA
>DATJMW010000012.1:0-27065 GCA_035508515.1 Solirubrobacteraceae bacterium
CGGGCCTCGCCGATCCGGTGATAGGAGAGCACGAGCACGCCGGGCCAGGGCGCGGCGCGGCGCAGCAGCGTCCCCGCGCCGCTGAGCCGCAGCGCATCGGCGGCGAGGGCGCGCTTCGATAGCTGGCGAAAGGGGGCTCGCACGTGGGAGTGGCCGGCTTCAGTTACCGCCGAGGGCGGCCGACTATAGCCACGTGTGCCCGCATGCGTTGGATACGGTGATGCGGTGACTGACGCTGCCCGAGAGAGCAGGCCGGCGCTGGTCCTCGACGCGGACCTGCGGCAGTCGCTTGTCACGGTGAGGTCGCTCGGTCGGGCGGGCGTGAAGGTGCACGCGGCGGAGACGCACGACGGCGCCCCGACGTTCGCCTCGCGCTGGTGCGCGAGCAGCACGGTGCTGCCCGACGTGGCGCTCGACCCGGAGCGGTTCGTGGCGAGCGTCTGCGAGCTGTGCGAGTCGATCGGGCGCCCGGTGCTGATCACCAGCCACGACGGCTCGATCGAGGCGCTGCGCGAGCATCGCGCGCGCGTGGAAGCGGTGGCGTCGCTGGCGCTTGCGCCCGAGCGCGCGCTGGCGCTTGCGATCGACAAGCGCACGACGCTGGCGGCGGCGGAGCGCATCGGGCTGGCGATCCCGCCGGGCACGAGCGTCAGCGACCGCGAGAGCACGCTCGCGGCGGTCGAGCGGATCGGCCTGCCGGTCGTGGTGAAGCCGGCGATCTCGTGGGCGGGCGCGGGTGCCGGCCCGGCGGCCTGGCGCGCGGCGCCGACGCTGGCGCGCACGCGCGAGCAGGCGCTCGAGCAGACGGCGGTGCTGCTGGAGGGCGGCGTCGGCGCGCTCCTGCAACGGTGGCTGCCGGGGGCGCGCGAGGCGGTGAGCGTGCTCTACGCGGATGGGACGATCTGGGCGACGTTCGCGCAGCGCGCCGAGCGCATGTACCCGGTGCTGGGCGGCAGCTCGGTGCTGCGTTCGAGCATCCCGGTGCCGGAGGACATCGGCCCCGCCTCCGAAGCGCTGATCCGCGAGCTGGGGCTGGAGGGCTACGCGGAGATCGAGTACCGCCGCGACGCGGAGGGACGGGCGTATCTGATGGAGATCAACTCCCGCCTGTCGGCGTCCGTCGAGATCGCCGTGCGCGCCGGCGTCGACTTCCCGCTGCTGCTGTACGAGTGGGCCGCCGGGGAGCCGCTGCAAGCGGTGCGCGGCTACCTGAGCGGCCGGCGCATGCGCCATCTGAAGGGCGACGTCGGCTGGCTGAAGGAAGCGGTGCGCGACCCGGGCCACCCCGACGCGCCTTCTCCCGCGGTCGCGGCGGCGCGCTTTCTCGGTGCGTTCGCGCGGCCCTCGGGCTACGACTGGTTCGACCGCGCGGACCCGGCCCCCGCGGCGCTGATCGCCTCGCGCGTGGCGCGGGCGCTGCCGGGGCGGCTGCTGCGCAAGCTGCGCCGCGGCGGCGCACCGGCGGTGCCCTCGCAGGAGCCGGCATGAGCACCGCGGGCGAGCCGCGGCCCGGCGGCCTCGACGCCGACGGCGCCCTCTCGGAGTCGACGCCGCCCTCGCTGGGCAGCTCGGTGAAGAGCGGGATCTTCTGGTCGATCTTCTCCTTCCTCGTGACGAAGGGCCTGGCGATGGGCTCGCTGCTGGTGCTGACGCGCCTGCTGGCGCCGTCGCAGTTCGGCGTCGTCGCCGCCCTGACGGCGGTGCTGAGCCTGATCGAGCTGACGACGGACCTCGGCATGGGCCAGACGGTGATCTACGAGCAGGAGGAGGGCCACTCCGAGCGCGTGGACGTGGCGTTCACGATCAACATCGCGCTCACGACGCTGCTGACGCTCGTGGCGCTCGCGGCGGCGCCGCTGATCGCGAGCTTCTTCCACGCCTCCGGCCACACGGGCCTGTTCCGCCTGGCGGCGCTGGACATCTTCCTGACGGGTCTCGGCGGCGTGCACGACGGGCTGCTGCTGCGCGACCTCGGCTTCCGCATGCGGATCATCACGCAGGTGGTCAACTCGCTGATGCGCGCCGCGGTGGGCATCTCGCTGGCGCTCGCGGGCTTCGGCGCTTCCTCGCTCGTGTGGGGAATGCTGGCGGGCACGACGGCGTGGGCGATCTCGCTGTGGATCTGCACCGACTTCCGCCCGACGCTGCGCTTCGACCGCGAGATCGCGAAAAGCGTGATCCCCTACGGCTTCGGGGCCTCGATGCTCTCGCTGCTGGCCCAGATCACGACGCAGGTGGACGTCGCGGTCGTCGGGCGCGTGCTGGGCCAGCGGGCGCTGGGCCTCTACACGGTCGCCTTCCGCGTCCCCTCGCTGGTGCTGGAGAACGTCGCGAACCAGGTCTCGCTGGTGGCGTTTCCGGCTTTGTCGCGCAAGCGCGTGCTCGACCGGGACGGAATGGCGGCGGCCACGGGGCGGCTCGTGAACTACCAGTCGCTGTACGCGCTACCGCTCGCGGCGGGGCTGGCGGTCCAGGCGGGGCCGATCGTCGAAACGCTGTTCTCGGCGAAGTGGCGTGACGCCACGGGCGTGTTCGCGGCGGTGTGTGTGATGTCGGGCGTCTCGGCTTCGGGCTTCGCCCTCGGCGACGCCTTCAAGGCGCTCGGCCGCCAGCGCGTGATGGTGGGGCTGACGTTCATCCAGCTGCCGATTCTCGTCGCGACGATTATCGTGCTGGCCCCATTGGGTATCAATGCAGTGGCATGGGGACGTTGCGGAACACTGATCTTCTGGGTGGCGCTGATGACGATCGCGGCCTCGCGGGTGCTGAGCATCCCCGTGAGCGTGACGCTCGGGGCGATGTGGCCGGGATTCGGAACCGGGCTGGGCGTCGCGGCGGCCGCGGGCGCGGTGCGCCTGTGGTCGGGTCTGCCGGCGATCCCCGAGATGGCGCTCGCCGCCGTGCTGGGCGCGCTGGCCGGCGCGCTGGCGCTGGCGCTGGTGGCGAGGCCGATGTTTCACGAGCTGCGTCTGATCGCCGTGGGACTGCTGCGCCGGACGGCCCCGGGCGCACCCGGGGCCCCGCTCCCGGACCCTCGCTAGCGGCCGCACCGGAAGCCCCCGGGGGGCAAGCTCCCGGGGGCCTCTGGCGGGACCGACTAGCCCCCGCGCTTGCGCACGAATGCTCGTCAGGCCATGCACGTGACCATCTGTGGGGATGATTTGTGCACGCAGCAGGATACTCCGTCCTTGAGTCCTAGGACTGCGACCCCTAGACTTTGACCCCAACAGTCCGAAATGTTTCTTAGATGCATGAACAAGCGGACCCATTCCTAGCTGCGCAACTCAAACGCCTGCGCGAGGAACGGGACATGACGCAGGAAGAGCTGGCGTTCGACGCAGGGATCACATCGTCCGCGTTGTCGCGCATCGAGCGCGGATTGAACAGCCCGGGATGGACCACGGTCAGGCGCATCGCGGACGCCCTGGAAGTGAGCGTGGCGGACCTCGCCGCGGAGGTCGAAGACCTGGAGGAAGACCTCGAACCCTGAGCCGGCCGGCGTCAGGGCCGCGGCGCGAACGCGGCTGGACCGGCTCCCATACCTGCTTCGCGAGCCCGGGGAGGGGTGCTCAGCTCTGGGCGAGGTCGATCGAGAACGCCTCGACGCAGCCATGCGCGCCGAGCAGATGCCCTGTGCAGTCGGAGCGCATTCGCAGCGTTACCGGCGTGCTGATGCGCCACCGGCCGTGCTCGCGTAGCAGCCGCCAGCGGCGGGAGGGGTTCGAGGCTCCCAGCAGCGAGGAGAGGGCGGAGGCATGGTCGCCGCGCCAGGCGATCGCCGTGACGGCGCCACGCCCGCGTGCGGTGGAGCTCTGAGGCGCGACGAGCTCCATGTCGCCCCGGCTCACCCGAAAGAGCCTGCCCACCTGCGCGGGACAGCTGCCCGGGGAGGCTTCGGCGAGGCGCGCGGCGACGGGTGGGGTGAAGTCTTCGCACAGCGCCCGGGCGTCGCGGCGGCGCAGGTCTTGAAACGGCGCCCGCAGGGCGCGCCGGATCGCGGCGCGTTCGTCGGTGGCGCCGTGAACGCCGATCAACTGGACGATGGCGCCGAGCCCGCATAGCCCAACGATCCCCCATATCAGTGGTCTCATCCCGGTGGCATCGTTGCAGACCGCACGGGCCTGATGCCTGATTGATGGAATTCTGCGAGGTTTTCGTGCCTAGCCGGCGGCTAGAAGAGGCCCTTGAAGAATTTGACGGCGATGCTTCCGAGGAAGATCACCGAGGCGACGCCGAGCAGCCCGATCAACGCGCCCGCGGCGGCGAGCGCGACATCGGTGAGCAGGTAGCCCAGCGCGAGCACGACGACGCCGATCGAGGGCAGCGTGTCAAGCCCGGAGAAGGGCGGGGCGAAGAACGCGGCGAGCGTCAGCCCGAGCACCGTCAGCCCGAAGACGCTGCCGCTGAGCCGGTGGCCGAACAGCCAGCGCCCCCGCGGGCGTGAGATCCGCTCGAGCGTCCTGATCCGCCGCAGCAGCAGGTTGATGAACTTCTCTTTGCTCTCGCCTCCCAGCTGCAGCCCGCGCCAGCGCGCCGGCAGCCAGATCGTGCGCCGGCCGACGATCAGCTCGAGCGACAGCAGCATCGCGATCACCTCGAACACGTGCGTCACGCCGCCGGTGGGCAGCGGCAGCGCCGGCACGGCCAGCAGCAGCACGAAGACGATCGCGAAGCTGCGCTCGCCGAACACGTCGATCAGGCCGCCGAGCGTCTTCGGCTCCTCGCCGGTGAGCCACTCCTCCAGCTCGTCGCTGACCCGCGGCGGATCGGTGTCGGCGAGCTGGGGGGCGGCCATCGAGGCATTCTCCGCCTCCCGGCGGCCGGTGGCGCCGGGAGGCGGAGAGGGCTACGCCCGCGCCCGGGCGCCGTCAGGCGGCGAGGGGCGTCGCCGCCCGTGCGCGGGCCTCAGCGACCAGCTCGGCGAGGATCTCACCCAGCGCGAGCGCCTGGTCGTGCTCGGCGAGGCCGCCGCCGGGAGCGAAGGCGTTCTCGGCGTCGGGCACCGGCAGCTCACGATCGACGACGCGGGCGCCGGCGGCGGCGAGCGACTTGCGCAGCTCGGCCTGGGCCCAGACGGCCCCGAACATGCCGGTGCTGGCGCCGACCACGGCGACGGGCTTGTTGCGCAGCGCCGCGGTCGCGAACGGGCGTGAGGCCCAGTCGACGGCGTTCTTCAGGGCGCCGGGAATCGAGTGGTTGTACTCCGGGGTCGCGAACAGCACTGCGTCCGCGGCCTCGATCTGGCGGCGCCACTCCTGCACCGCGGGGCCGGGGCTGGGCTCGTCGTCCTCGTCGAACGGCGGGACCGCCTTCAGCCCGCCGAACTCGACGAGCTCGGCTCCGGGCGGCAGCAGGTCCGCTGCCGCCCGCAGCAGCCGCAGGTTGTGCGAGTCGCCGCGCAGGGAGCCCGGCACGCCGAGGATCCGCATCGCGCTACTCCTGCTCCTCTGCCCGCGCGAGCTCCAGCTCGACGGTCAGCTTGACGTCGTCGGCGAGCGCGAAGCCGCCCTTCGGCAGCGGCGCGTTCCACTCCAGGCCGTACTGGGTGCGGTCGATCACGGTCTCGAGCGTGACGCCGATCTTGACCGCGCCGCCGAGCGTCTCGTGCGGGTCGGTGATCGTGCCGCGGGCCTCGACCGGGTGCGTGTGACCCTTGATCGTGAGCTCGCCGTCGAGCACGAGCTCCTCGCCGTCGCGGCGCAGCGAGCTGGAGGCGAAGCGCAGCTCGGGGTAGCGCTCGGTGTCGAAGAAGTCCGGCGAGCCGAGGTGCGCCTGCAGGTTCTCGTCCTTGACGACGATCGAGTCCGCGGCGACGGTGCCGATCAGCTCGGCGCCGCCATCCTCGCCGACGGTGAGCGTGGCGTCGAGGTTCTCGAAGCGGCCGCGGAACGTCGCGACGACCATGTGCTTGACGGCGAAGCTCGCGGAGGAATGGGTCGGGTCGAGCTTCCAGGTGCCGACCGGAAGCTGGGTCCTGGGCTCTGTTGCGGTGGTTGACATGTGGGGCTCCTCAGGGATCGAGTTGGAAGTTCAGGATGATCCGGACTGTGGTCCGTATAGAGATAGAATAACACGTAAATGGACCATAGTCCGGTAATTACCCCAGGTAGGATCAATCCCGTGGAGGGCGACGGCGCGCGGGGGTTGCCGATGCTCGAGCCTGTCCGGCACGAGCGGGCGGACGCTGCCCGCAATCGCGCGACGATCCTGATCGCGGCGGAAGGGCTGGTGGCGGAGCAGGGCGCCCAGAACGTGACGATGGACCGGGTCGCGCGCGCCGCGGGCGTCGGCAAGGGCACGCTGTTCCGACACTTCGGCGATCGCTGCGGGCTGATGCGGGCGCTGCTGGACGAACGCGAGCGGGCCTTTCAGGAAGGCTTCATCCGCGGCTCGGCGCCGTTCGGCCCGGGCGCACCGGCGCGCACGCGGCTGATCGCCTTCGGCGAGCGGATGCTGGAGCACGTCGAGATCCAGGGCGACCTGCTGGCCGCGGCGGAGAACGGCGAGCCGGGCGCGCGCCTGCGCCACAGCGTCTACGCCGCCTACCGCGCGCACGTGGTGCTGCTGCTGGAGGAGAGCGGCTACGGCGGCGAAGCCGGCTACCTCGCCGACGTGCTGCTCGGCGCGCTGCTGAGCGAACTGGTGCTGTTCCAGCGACGCGAGCTGGGCATGTCGCAGGCGCAGCTGCGGCGCAACTGGGGGGAGCTGGTGCGGGCGCTGGTGCCGGAGGATTGAAGCGCGCTAGCGTTTCCCCTCCGCGGTAGCCGGGAAGTCAGACGCTGATGAGCAATCCTGCCGAACAGACGCCAACGCTCCAAATCGCGCCGGACGAGCAGATCCCGCAGCTGGGCTTTGGCGTCTTCCAGGTGCCTCCGCGCGAGACGGAGGTCGCGGTCGCGGAGGCGCTCGCCGCCGGCTACCGGCACATCGACACGGCCGCGGCGTATCGCAACGAGGGCGGGGTCGGGGAAGCACTGCGCACTTCGGGCATTCCCCGCGAGGAGCTGTTCGTCACGACGAAGTGCTGGAACGAGGACCAGGGCTTCGAGCAGGCGAAGCGCGCCTGCCGCGCGAGCCTGGAGCGCCTGGAGCTGAGCCACCTCGACCTGTACCTGATCCACTGGCCGGTGCCGGCGCACGACCTCTACGTCGAGACCTGGAAGGCGTTCGTGGAGCTGCAGGCGGAAGGGCTCGTGCGCTCGATCGGGGTGTCGAACTTCGAACCGGAGCACCTCGAGCGCGTGATCGCCGAGACGGGCGTGACGCCGGCGATCAACCAGGTCGAGCTGCACCCCTACTTCCAGCAGGTGGGGCTGCGCCGCGAGCACGAGCGGCTCGGCATCCTCACGGAGAGCTGGAGCCCGCTCGGCCAAGGCCTCGAGCTGGAAGACGCCGCGATCCGCGAGATCGCGCAGGCGCACGAGAAGACCCCCGCGCAGGTGATCGTCCGCTGGCACCTTCAGATCGGCGCGGTGGTGATCCCCAAGTCGGTTACCCCCGCGCGCATCCACGAGAACATCGACGTGTTCGGCTTCGAGCTGAGCGACGCCGAGATGGAAGCGCTCGCGGCGCTCGACGCCGGCACGCGGATCGGGCCGGACCCGAACACGTTCGTACGTCCCTGACTCGCCGCGCCGCCTGTCGCCTGAATTGTCGGGTTAACGATCCGGCAACAGGCTTTTGACATCGGTTTCCACTCGCGCGTGTGAGGATTGACGAGCTTTGCGGAGGGTAATGACCCTTCGAGTAAGAATGCGTATATATCTCGACCGCTAGACAACCGGTCGATCAGACAGGAAGGGAAGGGATCGTCATTTCGGCTTTCAAGGATGCGCCGAGCGGGGGCCAATCACCGCGTCGCGGCCGGCTCAGCGCCGGCGGCTTTCGCCGCTGGGCGCTGGTCGCGAGCCTGATCGCGCTGAGCGTGGCCGTGCTGGCGGCGGTGCCCACCGCCTCGGAGGCGCAGGGCCCGACGCCCATCAATCTTCAGCTCACGCCCGAAGAAGGCGCGATCAAAGTCACGTGGGGGGTCTCCAGCACGACCGGCCTGACGGGCTTTCGCATACGGCTTCGCGCCAGCGACGGTGGCGGCAGCGACCGCATCGAGCTCCCGCGCGGCACGCGCAGCTACACCCTGACGCGTCTGCGCCACACCTCCTACGACGTTCGCGTGCGCGCTCTGCACTACGGCCGGCCGAGCGGCCTGGCCACGGCCTCGGCGACGCCGCTGGCGGGCACGGGCGAACCGGAAGAAGAAATCGAAGAACCGGGCGAAGAACCCGAAGAAGAAACCCCGGTGGAAGAACCCGAAGAAGAAAAGCCCGTGGAAGAACCGCTGGAAGAAGAAAACCCGGGTCAGGGAGTCGTGGTGAGCGGGACGCCGACGGGCCCGCCGACGCCGGCGGGCGGCTGGTCGGTCGTTTACGCGGACGGCTTCGGCGCCCCCTTCGGCAAAGGCCCGGGCCAGGACAACACCTGGTTCCCGAACAACTGCACCGTGACGACGAACTGCCGCGGCTTCAACTCGGACGAGATGGAGGTCATGAACCCGAGCCAGGTGCACCAGACGGCGGAAGGCCTGAAGTTGACCTGCACCTACAGCGCGGCGGCGCAGTCGCCGGGCAACATGCACTACGTGTGCGGGACCGTGCGCGGCCCCGCCGAAGGCCTGGCGGGCTACGCGCCGTTCAAATGGTCGCCCGGGAAAGGGCAGACGATGGTGTTCCAGGCGGTGGCGAAGTTCCCGCCGAACACCGGCGAGGCCGACCCCGGCTGGTGGACGAACGGCCCGCCCTGGAGCGACACGGAGATCGACTTCTTCGAGGGCGGCGGGTCGAACGCGTCCTACACGCCGGGCACGGGTTGGCGCACGGTCCCGATGTACACCTCGTGGTTCGCGGCGCCGCATCCGAACGCGAACAAGCCGGGGTTCACGACGGACCCCTCGCTGGCGTACCACACTTATACGTTCGAGATCAAATCCGACAACACCTACAGCGTCTGGATCGACGGGGTGCCCCAGTCGTGGGCGACGAACGTCGGGCCGGTGACCCCGGACCTGGCGGAGAAGGCGACGCTGATCCTCAGCTACGCGCTGCGGACGTCCCCCGCGGGGACCCTCTTCACGAGTGGCACCCGTGAGTTCGACGTGCGTTCGGTCTCGGTGTACGAGGACAAGGAACACAAGGGCGTCGGCGTCGAAAACGCCGGCGTGGCGCCCGGGACGGTGGTCTCGGGCTGACGCGGCAGGCGCGTGGGATCAGCTGTGCGAGTCGCTGATCCCACGCCGCATGCGGTGCACGCGCCGCAGCTCCTGCACGGCCTCGTCTTCGCCCCCGAGCGGCGTGTGCCCGCCGTCGCCGAGCAGCTCCGGTTGCAGGCGGTGGCGCACGAGCTCGCCGGCGACCTGGTCGACCCGCTCGGCGCCGGCCCCGGGTCGCGAGCTGACGACGCGATCCATGTTCGGGCCGCGGAACAGCAGGCCAACGCCGTCGTCCAGCGCCCAGCCGCCCGGCAGCGTGCCGTCGCGCACGGCGGCAAGCCACACCGGCAGCCGCTCGGGCTCGCCGTCGGCATGGACGCTCAGCGAGCCCTCGAGCAGGCCGAGCCCCGCGAGCGGCTCGGGCGCCCCGCTGGAGCGGGTGACGCCGCCCTGAAACCAGCACATCGCGCCGGCGCTGAGGCCCGCGAGCACGGTGCCGGCGCGCCACGCCTGCACCAGCAGCTCGTCCAGCCCATGCGCCCGCCAGATCGCGAGCAGGTTGCGCATCGAGCCGCCGCCCACGTAGATGACGTCCTGTTCGGAGACGATCTCCCCGAGCGGGCGGCGCGTCTCGGACAGCCGGAACAGCGACAGGTGCTCGTGCACGCACCAGCGGTCGGCGAAGCGCGCCTGAAAGGCGTTGATCTGGGCGGTGGTGTCGCCGGAGGCGGTCGGCAGGAACAGCACCCGCGGCTGCTGCGCGGGGGTGAGCGAGAGCACGAAGTCGTCCAGCAGCGGATTGCTCGGCTCCATCGTGAAGCCGCCCCCGCCCATCGCGAAGATCTGACGATCCTCGATCGCGACCTCTTCGCCCACGCTGCGACCCTAGCGCGCTAGGCCGGCAGCGGCTCGGGCACGACCGGCAGCCGCTCGGCGCCCTTGGCGGCCCCCGCGGGCCGGCGCACCGAGCGCCGGCGCGGCCGCCGCGAAGCGGCCGGCTCGGTCGTGGGCTTGCCGCCCTGCTCGTGCGCGGCGGGCCCCGCGCCCAGGTAGGTCACATCGAGTGGCGTCTCGACCACGCCGTCGCCGGCGTGCTCGACGCGATAGGCGCAGCCGTCGGCGCGCGAGCTGACGGCTCCGTGCAGGCGCGTGCGGCGGAAGTGCAACGCGACGCCGTCCTCAGCGGCGAAGCCGGAGCACATGCCGTCGCCGACGAAGCGGTGGTACTCGGCGCGCCGCTGCGGCTCGGCGTCGTAGTGCACGCAGTTGGAGTAGGGCAGCAGGCCGAGGCCGCGCACGCCGCGCGGCGCGCCGTGGAAGGCCGACAGCGCCTCCTCGAACCAGCACAGCGATCCCGCCGAAGGGCCACAGAGGACGATGCCCTTGCGCCAGGCCTTGCGCAGCACGTCGTCCAGCCCGTAGGCGCGCCAGGCGCCGAGCATGCTGACGACGTTGCCGCCCCCGACGTAGATCAGATCCTGCGCGAGCAGGTGGCTGGCGAGGTCGTCCTCGACGCCGCGCGCACCCTGGTCGCGACGGAACAGCGAGACGTGGCTGGCGTCGCAGGTGGGGGCGAAGCGCCGGTAGAAGCGCACCACGTAGTGGTCGGCGTCGCCGGAGGCCGTGGGCAGGAAGCAGACGCGCGGGCGTTCGCAGCCGGTGAGCGACAGCACGTAGTCGTCGAGCAGCGAGCTGTCGCGCTCCATCGAGAAGCCGCCGCCTCCGAGGGCGACGATCTGGGGGGTCTTTCCTCGCATGGTCTCGTCTCGCGCTCGCTTTGGTCGCTGGGCGTGGATCGAACAGCCTGCGCCGTCAGGTTGCCCCAGCACGAGCGCCCGCAATATGGACCGGCGTCGGAGATTCGCCGCCGTGAGACTGGACATCTGCTCGTAGAGTGTCGTGCCGTGACGGCGGGGACCGATCAGGGCACGGAATTGCGCGCTGTGGGCGGCGCGGCGGCGATCTCGCTGCGCGGCGTCGTCAAGCGCTTCGGCCCGATCGTCGCGGTCGACGGTCTCGACCTGGAGGTGCCGAACGGCGTTTGCTTCGGCCTGCTGGGCCCGAACGGCGCCGGCAAGTCGACGACGATGCGGATGCTGACGGCGCAGGCGTTGGCGGACGAAGGCGAGATCGCGGTGCTGGGCTACGAGCTGCCGCGCGAGTCAAAGCAGGCGCGGGCGGAGATGGGCGTCGTGCCGCAGCTGGACAACCTCGACGTGGAGCTGACGTGCCGGCAGATCCTGACGGTGTTCGCGCGCCTGTACCGCGTGCCTGCGGGCGAGCGCCCCGCCGCGGTGCAGCGCGCCCTGGAGATCGCGAACCTCGTCCCGCGCGCGGACACGATCGTGCGCGAGCTGTCGGGCGGCATGCGCCGGCGCCTGCTGGTGGCGCGGGGCCTGATCCACCGCCCGCGCCTGGTGCTGCTCGACGAGCCGACGGTGGGCCTCGACCCGCAGGTGCGCCAGGAGCTGTGGTCGCTGATCGACGGGCTGCGCGCGGAGGGGGTGACGGTCTTGATGTCGACGCACTACATCGAGGAGGCAGAGCGCCTGGCGGACGTCGTCGCGGTGATGTCCCACGGCAAGGTCGTCGCCCAGGGCACTCCCGGCGAGCTGGTGCGCGCGCACGCGGGCGAGCAGGTGATCGAGGTCTACGGCTCGGCGCAGCAGCTTGCGGAGCTGGGCGAGCTGGCGGCGAGCCGCAGCTGGCACAGCCGCCGCAGCGGCCCCGCGCTGGCGATCATGCGCGCGGAGGAGCTCGACGGCGATGCGCCCGAGGGCGTGCGCCGCCCGGCGAACCTGGAGGACGCGTTCGTGGCGCTGACCGGCGAGGAGATCGAATGACGGCCGCGAGGCGGGGCCGATGAGCGCGCCGATGCAGGCGGGCGGCTCGCGGGTGCGGCGCATCGGGCGCCTGGAACCCGCGGCGCTCGCGGCGGTGATGAGCCGCGACATCGTGATCTTCGGCCGCTACTGGAAGGCGACGACGTTCTCCTCGATCGTGCAGCCGACGATCTACCTGCTGGCGTTCGGGTTGGGCTTCGGCGCGCTGGTGAAACAGATCGGGCACGTCAAGACGATCGAGTACGTCGCGACGGGGACGGTCGCGACGGCGGTGCTGTTCTCCTCCGCGTTCCCCGGCATGTTCAACACGTTCGTGCGCTGGCAGTTCCAGCGCACCTACGACGCGATGCTGGCGACGCCGCTGGACGTTGAAGAGCTGATCACCGCGGAGGTTCTGTGGATCTCCCTGCGCGCCGGCGTCTACGGGCTTGCGCCGCTGGTCGTGGGGTTCGCGTTCGGGCTCGACCCCGAATGGGGGATGCTGCTGGTCCCGGCGATCGGCTTCCTGACGGGCTTCGGCTTCGCGGCGTTCGGCGTGCTGGTGGCGGCGATCGCGAAGACGATCGACAACTTCAACTACATAACCAGCGCCGTGCTGACGCCGATGTTCCTGGTGGCGGGCACCTTCTTCCCGATCTCGAAGCTGCCGGACGGCGTGCGCCAGGTCGCGCAGGTGAACCCGCTCTACCACTGCGTGCAGCTCGTGCGCGACGCCTCGCTTGGCGCCTTGCACCTTGGCGATCTCGGCCACGCGGGCGTGTTGCTGGCGTTCGCGGTGCTGATGTGGCGCCTGGCGGTGTGGCAGCTGGGGCGGCGGCTGATCGACTGAGCGCTTAGCGAACTTTCAGATCGCTCTCACGTTGCTCCTACACGCGGCGCTGATGCTGCCCGCATGAGCTATTCACTCCAGACGGGCGCGGCCGCGCCACCCGCCCCGGCCGCAGGCCCCTTCCACGCCGCGGGACGATCGCGCGAGCGCCTCGCTGCGCTGAGCAGGCGCCTGCCGCGTCCGGAGCTGGCGGGGCTGATGCTGCTGGCCGCGGTGCTGAACCTGTGGGCGCTCTCGAAGAACGGCTGGGCGAACGACTACTACAGCGCGGCGGTCCGCTCGATGAGCTCGAGCTGGCACAACTTCCTGTTCGCCTCCGCGGACCCGAGCGGGGTGATGACGGTCGACAAGCCGCCGCTGGCGCTGTGGGTGCAGGCGCTGTCGGTGCGCGTGTTCGGCTACCACCCGCTCAGCGTGCTGGTGCCGCAGGCGCTGATGGGCGTCGCGAGCGTCGCGCTCGTCTACGACCTGGTGCGCAGGCGCTTCGGCCGGATGGCCGGGTTCGTGGGCGGTCTGGCGCTGGCGCTGACGCCGATCGCGGTGGCGGTCTCCCGTCACAACAACCCCGACGCCCTGCTGGTGCTGTGCTGCGTCGCGGCGCTCTGGTGCGCGGTGCGCGCGCTGGAGGACGGCCGCACGCGCTGGCTCGTGCTGGCGGGCGTGTGCGTCGGGCTGGGCTTCGAGACGAAGATGCTCGTCGCGCTGACGGTGGTCCCGGGGATCGCGCTGGCCTATCTGCTCGTCGCCCCGCGCGGGCGGCTGCGGGCGCTGCGCCAGCTGTTCGCGGGCGGGGCGGCGATGGTCGCCGTGGGCGGCGCGTGGCCGCTGCTCGTGGCGCTGACGCCCGCCGCGGATCGCCCCTGGATCTCAGGCACCTCCGACAACAGCATCCTCTCGCTGATCTTCGAATACAACGGCCTCGGGCGCGTCGACGGACAGGCCGGCGGGCCGGGCGGCGCGGGCCCCGGCGGCGGCGCGAACAACATGTTCGGCGGCGAAGCCGGGCCCCTACGCCTGCTGAACTCGGCGCTCGGCGGCCAGGCGGGCTGGCTGCTGGGCTTCGCGCTCGTCAGCGCGATCGGGCTGCTGGTCGCGACGCGGCTGCGACGCCGCGACGCGCGTACCGGCTGGCTGCTGGCGGTGGGCGGCGCCTTCGTCACGACGGCGGTGCTGTTCAGCTTCGCGAGCGGCATCTTCCACCCCTACTACGTCTCGCTGCTCGCGCCGTTCGCGGCGGCGCTCGTGGGCGCGGGCGCGGCGCAGATGCTCGCCGCGAGCCCGGGCGCGCGGGTCTTCGCCCCGCTGGCGCTCGCGGGAGGCGCGGCGACGGTGCTGGGGGTGCTGCACGACTACCCGGGCCAGCTCGGCTGGCTGCCGCCGGTGCTGATCGCCGCCTGCGTTCTCGCGGGCCTCGCGCTGGCGCTGATGCGCTCGCGGCGCGTGCGCCTGACCGCGACGGCCGTGGCGCTGACGGCGCTGCTGCTGGCGCCCTCGGTCTGGGCGGTGGACACGCTGGGCCACGCCACGAGCGGCACGTTCCCCGAAGGCGGCCCCGCGAACGTGCAGACGCTCGGCGGCGGAGGCGGCATGTTCGGCGGCCGTGTAGCGTTCGCGCGGGGCGGCCCGCCCGGCATGGTGGAACGTGGCGCGGGCGGCGCACAGCCGCTGTTCGGCTCGGCTTCGGGGGGAGCGCAGTCGGCGGGCGGAGCGCGGCCGGCAGGCGGGTCGGCGTCCGCCGGCGGCATGCCGGGCTTCGCCGGAACCGGAGCCGCACGCGGCGGCTTCGCGGGCGGCGGCCCCGGCGGTGGGCCGATGGGCGGCCGGCTCAGCAGCCAGGTGCTGGCCTACGTGAAGGCGCACGGCGGCGGCACGATCGCGGTCTCCAGCCAGTCCAGCGCCGCGACGGCGATCGTCGCAAGCGGCGCGAAGGTCGCGGGCATCGGCGGCTTCTCGGGCCGCGAGAGCGACCCGTCCGCGGCCTGGCTGGCCCAGCGCGTGCGCTCCGGGGCGATCCGCTGGGTGCTCGCGGACGGCAGCGGCGGGATCGGCGCGGGCCGCGGGCTGCCGGGTGATACGCGCACCGGCTCGCGCACGGCGATGAGCGCCGTGACAAAAGCCTGCCGGAAGGTGAGCCTGGGCTCCGAAGCCTCCTCCGCCGGCGGAACGGAAAGCTCCTTGTACGACTGCCAAGGGCGCGCGAGCGCGCTGGAAAGCGCCTGAGAGTGACATCTGGCTGAGAATTCACCGGCGTTCCTAAAGGTCTAGCCACTTCCCGGCCGATTCGACTTTCTAGAAGGAAAAGGCGGATGCTCGTCTAATACATCCGCCGAAATCGCAACTTCTGGGGACTCGATGAGTCGTAATGGGTGTCGTAGTCCGGACCCAATCAGGGAGGTCGGTATGAGGTCTTGCTTCCGCTACTCGTTGCTCGCGCTGATTATTGGAGCGCTGGTCGCCGTCTCGGCCTCCACGGCACAGGCGTTCGGCATCAAAGAATTCTTCGCCGCGAACTGCAACGCGAGCTCGCCGAACTGCAAAAAACCGGCGAAACCCGAAGAAGAAAAAGCGGCGGCGGAAGCGGAAGGCTATACAAAGGCCGGCGGGCACCCGCCGTTCGGCGTGACCGATTTCACGGTTGACACCCACGTGATCCAGACGGTGCCGTTCGAAGCGGTGGCACCCGAAGGGCTGGTGGACCATGTGCGCACCGACGTGGCGCCGGGCCTCAGCACGAACCCGCAGGCGGTCGCCAAATGCTCGGCGGCCGAATTCGGCGACACGGAACTTTCGCCGGGGACCGGCGCGTTCCCCGAACCGAAATGTCCCGTCGGCTCGGTGATCGGCGAAAACAAAGTCGTCGTCCTGGTCGAACCGTCGGCGGGCGTGTTCGCGAACGTGCCGCTGTCGGGCACGGTCTACAACCTGCAGCAGTCGCCGGGCCTCGCCTCCGAGTTCGGTGTGGCGCTCAGTCTCGAACCGCTCGGCAAACCGGGCGTCTTCGCGCACACGATCATTGAAGGCCACGTCGAATGGGCGACCGACTACCACGACTACTTCGAAATCAACGTCTCGCCGGAGCTTCCGCTGATCTCATCGCGGCTTTCCTTCAAAGGCAACATCGGCGAAGGAAAAGCGCCGTTTGGCAGTGGCGGCTTCCTCACGAACGCCACGAGCTGCCTGGGCGCGGGGCCGGCGACCACGTCGAAGCTGACGCTTCAATCCGAGGAAGGCGCGACCGCGGAAGGGACCTACACGACCCCGATCGGGATCGACGAATGCGACGCGGTGCCCTTCGGCGCCACGGTGGGGCCGACGTTCGGCCTGACGACCGACACGCTTCACTCCGACGCCCCCGACGGGATCACGACGAGCGTGACGGAGGGCCACGACCTGAGCCCGACTGGAACGGACTCCTCGCAGGTGAAATCGGCGACGGTCGTGCTTCCCGAAGGGCTGACGATCAACCCCTCCGCGGCCCACGAAGTCACGGACCTGTGCAAACCGTCGCAGATCGGCATCGGCACCCGTAACCCGGTGGCGTGCCCGGCGGCCTCGAAGATCGGCTCGGTGACGCTGGACGTACCGGGGTTGCCGACAAACGAAGAAGAACCGGAATCGCTGCACGGCACGCTGTACCTCGGTGGCCCGGAGAGCGGTCCGATCACGAAACCGCCGTACGTCATGTACATCGACGCGGAGTCGGCGCGCTACGGCCTGTCGGTGCGCCTGAAAGGCCTGGTCGAACCGAATCTCTCGACCGGCCGCCTGACGGCGAAGTTCGGCGCCGAAGCCGACGAACCCGGCCGGCCGCCGGAACAGCCGTTCAGCAACCTCGTGCTCCACTTCAACACGGGTCAGAACGCGCCGCTGGCCAACCCGCTCGCGTGCGGTGCCGCGGCCAGCCAGGCGACGTTCACCCCGTTCGCGGTGCCGGAGAACTCGTTCTCCCCGTCGATCGAGCCGTTCGTCGTGGACGCGCCCGGCGGCGGTGCGTGTCCTGCGACGCCGCCCTTCGCGGTGACGCAGGCAACCGGCAACCAGACGCCGAACGCCGGCGGCAAGACGAGCTACACGTTCGCGCTGGCACGGCCGGAGGGCAACCAGTACGTCTCGACCGTGAAGACGACGCTCCCCGCGGGCCTCGTCGGAGCGATCCCGACGGTGACCCAGTGCGGCGAAGCCGACGCAAACGCCGGCACTTGCCCGGCCGCGAGCCAGATCGGCGAAGCCAACGTCACGGCGGGGTCGGGCTCGACTCCGTATCTGTTCAAAGGGCCGGTGTACCTGACCGGGCCGTACAAGGGAGCCCCGTTCGGGCTGTCGATAGCGGTGCCGGCGGTCGCGGGGCCGTTCAACCTCGGCACGGTCGTGACGCGCTCGACGATCGACGTCGACCCGTACACGGCGCGCGTGACCGCGACGACGACGCTGCCCCGGATCCAGCAGGGAGTGCCGCTGCGTCTGCGCAACATCAACGTCGCGATCAACAAGCAGGGCTTCCTTTACAACCCGACCAACTGCGGCACGCTGGCCACGGAAACGACGCTGACCGGCTTCATCGCGCCGGCTTCGGACGCCGGCTCGACCCAGAACCTGTCAAGCCCGTTCCAGGTGGGCAACTGCAACCTGCTCAAATTCAAGCCCGCTTTCAAGGCGGTCACGAGCTCGAAGACCTCGAAAGCCAACGGCGCGAGCCTCGAAACGACGCTCAACGAGGTCCCGGGCCAGGCGAACGTGAAGTCGGTGAAGGTGCAGTTGCCGAAGGCGCTGCCCTCGCGTCTGACCACGCTGCAGAAAGCGTGCCCGGCGGCGACATTCGAAGCCGACTACCGCAAGTGCCCGAGCGGCTCGTTCGTCGGTGGCGCCAGGGCGAACACCCCGACGCTGCCCGGCAAACTCAGTGGTCCCGCGATCCTCGTGTCGCACGCGAACCTCGCCTTCCCGGATCTGGTACTGGTGATGGAAGCGAACGGCGTGCGCTCGATCCTCGTCGGGAACACCGACATCAAAAACGGCATCACGACCACGACGTTCGCCTCGACGCCTGACGTGCCGGTGTCGAGCATCACGGTGAACCTGCCGGTCGGCGGGCACAGCGCGCTCGCCGCGAACGGGAACCTGTGCGCGAACCCGCTGATCATGCCGACGACGATGACCGGTCAGAACGGCACGGTCGTCAAACAGAACACCGTCATCAAAGTCAACACCTGCGGCGTGCGGGTGGTGGGCCACCGGGTCGTCGGGAACACGGCCTACATCACCCTGCAAACGTTCGCTCCGGGGCGCATCAGCGCCAAAGGCGCGAGCCTCGCCACGCGCTTCCGCAAGCTGGCGAGGGCGCAGAAAAAGGTGACGATCAAAGTCCCGCTGACGCGCCGCGCCCAGGGCAAGCGCAAGCCCTTCAGGGTCAAGGTCCGCGTCGGCTTCGTGCCGAAGGCCAAGGGTCAGCGCAGCTCGGTGTCGTTCGTCACCGTGCGCTTCTAGGCGCAGGCCCGCGCAGCAAGATGCTTCGGAGGGCGGCCGATCGGCCGCCCTCCGGCGTTCTGCGGCGGTGCCCGGCGGACCTGCCTGTTTGGCTAGTTGTCTCCCTCTCCGCCATGCCCTACATTGCGCGTCATGGACGTTGTCTCGGGTACGGATACCGCAACGTCGCCGGGGGTCGATTCCGTGCTGGCCGGCGTGCGCCGGCTGTCGCTGCTGGCCGACGGCGCCGCCGACGCCGACGCCGTCTATCGTGCGCTGGCGCGCGAGCTGCTGGCCTCGCCGGGCGCCGAGGAGGTCCACGTCCACCACCTCGCGGGCGAGGACTCCGCCGAGGAGCTGGTGACGGTCTACATGTACGAGGGCGAGGGGCGGCTCAGCTACATGGTCCCCCGCGCCGAGCGCCCGCCCGGCGTCGGCTGGGTCGTCTACTCCGGGCGCAACGTGCTGATCGCCGACCAGCGGGAGCTGACCGAGAACGTGCCGCGGGTCACCGCGACCGGCGCCGCCAGCTGCGCGCTGCTGTTGCCGCTGGCGGTGCGCGGCGAGGTCGAGGCGGTCGTGATGCTGGTGCGCCGGGCGATGCCCGCCTTCGACGACCGCTCAACCGAGCTGGCGCGCACGCTCGTGGACCAGGCCGCCACGGGGCTGGCGCTGGTGCGCGCCCGCGCCGAGGCCGGCACCGACGCCGTCGCCGGCTGCATGAACCACCGCGCGATGCGCCGCCGCCTGGAAGAGGAGATCGACCGCGCCTCGCGCGCAGGCAGCCCGCTGTCGTGCCTGCTGATCGACCTGGACGACTTCAAGCGCGTCAACGACGAGCACGGCCACCAGGCGGGCGACGAAGTCCTGCGCCACGTCGTGGGTGCGCTCGTTGGCGAGTTCCGCGCCTTCGACCGCGTCGCGCGCTACGGCGGCGACGAGTTCGTGGTGATCCTCCCGAACGCCGAGCTGCGCAGCGCCGCCGCCGCCGGGAACCGTGCGCTGGAGCAGATGCGCGCGGCGCCCTCCGTCGGCGGGGAGGTCGGGATCGCCGCCTCGATCGGGGTCGCCGAGTGGCACGCGCCGATGGGCGTCGAAGAGCTGCTGCAAGCCTGTGACCAAGCGCTCCTGCGCTCCAAGCGCGAGGGCAAGGGCCGCGTGACGCGCGCCGCCGACGCCGATCGCGTCTGATCGCGTCTGATCGCGGATCTAGCATCACCTCCCGGTAACACGCCGACCCGGGGGCCGAATTACGTTCGAGTGGTCGGCGATCTGCCGAAAACCGCCATCTGTGGGGAGGCCATCGATGACCACGCTTTGCTCGACCGCGGTACGGGGGCGAGGGACCCGGAACCGGACCTTGCGGCTGCTCGCCTCGCTCTGCCTGCTGCTGTGCGCCCATGGCTGGGCGTCCGCTGCTCAGGCCCACGCCGAAGCGCCGCTTTTCTCGCGCCAGCTGAGCGTCGATCCGGCGATCTCAAATCCCAAGTTCCTGCAGGTCTCGTGTGGGAGCGGGACCTCCTGCATGGCGATCGGCGTCTCCTTCGTAGAGCGCTGGAACGGGAGCGAATGGTCGCTGATGGCGACGCCTCCGTCGCTGCCGGGGACCACGCCCGGGGGCTTCTCGGCGGTGGACTGCTTCTCCGCGACGAAATGCGTGGTGATCGGCGACGACGATCCCACCGAACACACCTCCGTTCCGGTGGCGAAGTACTGGAACGGCAGCGAATGGTCGGTCCAGGAACTGCCCGTCCCGAGCGAAAACCACTTCGCGGTCTTCCACGACGTCGACTGCCCGTCGGCCACCGAATGCATGGCGGTCGGCGAGGACCAGCTGCTGAACGGTCACTGGGTCCCGCTCGCGGAGCGGTGGAACGGGACGAGCTGGAGCCTCGTCTCCGCCGAACGTCCCGCCGGCTACGAATACGTCGCCTTCGAGGGCGTCTCCTGCGCCGGCACCTCCAACTGCATGGCCGTGGGCGCATATTGGACCCCCGGAGGACCGTCGCATGTGGAATACGCCCTCGTCGAGCAGTGGAGCGGCTCCGGATTCACGATCGTGAGCGCGCCCAACCCCGGCGGAAGCGAACAGCTCCTATGGGGAGTTTCCTGCGTCTCGGCGAGCTGGTGCATGGCGGTCGGGACGTACTCGCTGGGCAAAGAATCGGGTGGCCACGCGATCGCGGCCAAATGGAACGGCTCGTCGTGGACGCTCCTTTCCGTGCCCGAACACCCACCGATCCTCGCGCAGCTCACGGGGGTCTCGTGCGCATCGACGACATCGTGCGCCGCGATCGGCTTCTACCCGCAGATCGACTACTGGGAAGGGAGCAAATGGGAACAGAGCGGCGCGAACGCTCCGCAGTACTCCCTGAACGACGTTTCCTGCGCGCCGAGCCTGTGCACGGTGGTCGGCGAATACACCTTCAAAACCGGTGAACTGCGGACCTTCGCGGCGGGCCTGGCGCCACCCCGCAGCGAATCGCCTGAATCCAACGCGGTGACCGGTCACGGGGCGACGCTGCAAGGGGCGCTCGACCCGAGCGGGCAGGAAACCACTTACCAGTTCGAATACGGGACGACGCTCGCGTATGGCTCGACGGCGCCGGCCGTCCCGGCTGCGGCGGGCTCCGGGTGGAGCGTCGAACACGTCTCGCAGACGCTGAAAGGCCTCGCGGCGGGGACCACCTACCACTACCGGCTGGTGGCGAAAAGCGTGGTCGGCACGACCTACGGGCCAGATGCGGTGTTCAGCACCGCGCCGCAGGGGCAGCTCGCCGAATACGAACTCGCGCGCGAAAGCAGGCCCGCCGCGATCGCCCCCGGGCCCGACGGCAACCTGTGGGTGGCGGAGTTCAACACGAGCGCGATCGCGAAGGTGACGACGCTCGGCGCGATCACGGAATACGAACTGCCGAAAGGCAGCAAACCGCAGGGGATCGCCGCGGGGCCGGACGGCAACATGTGGTTCACCGACTTCGGCAAGGGCAAGATCGCGAAGACGACGACCTCCGGGACGATCTCGGAATACGCCTTGCCGAAAGGCAGCAAACCGCAGGGGATCGCCGCGGGGCCGGACGGCAACCTGTGGTTCACCGAGTACGGCAGCGACGCGATCGGCAAGATCACCACGGCGGGCGTGGTCACCGAATACGCCCTGCCCACCGGCAGCGAGCCCGCGGCGATCGCCCCCGGCCCCGACGGGAACCTGTGGTTCGTCAACTTCGGCACGAGCACAGTCGGCAAGATCACGACAGCGGGCGTCGTCACCGAATACGCCCTGCCGACGGGGAGCAAACCGCAGGGGATCGTCGCGGGACCCGACGGCAACCTGTGGTTCACGGTCTACGGCAAGAACAAGATCGGCAAGACCACGACGGGGGGCACGATCACCGAATATGCCCTGCCGGCGGGGAGCAAACCCCAGGGCATCGCCGCTGGTCCCGAAGGCAGGCTGTGGTTCACGGACTACGGGACGAACGACCTCGGCGCGATCACGACGGCCGGCTCGATCGCCGAATTCGAACTGCCCAGCGGCAGCAAACCCAGCGCGATCGCCGCGGGACCCGACGAAAACATGTGGTTCGTCAACTACGGCACGAGCACCGTCGGCTCGATCGTCCCCTAGGGCCGGTGCCGGCGCCGGCCGGGGCTCGGCCCCGCCCGGCGCCGGAGCCCGTCGCTCCCGCTGCTCGGAGGCCGCCGCGGCAGCCCGGGCCGCCCCCGGCGGAGCGCGCGACTCTGCGAGACTGGAGGCATGCCCGCAGACAGAGCCCAGCCGTGATGGAGGTGCGATGACGCAGAACAGCTTCGGTGCGAAGAGCACGCTCGACGCCGGTGGCGAGAGCTATGAGATCTACCGGCTCGACTCGCTGCAGGAGCGCTTCGACGTCGCGCGGCTGCCCTTTTCGCTGAAGGTGCTGTTGGAGAACCTGCTGCGCACGGAGGGCAACGGCTCGGTCGAGGCCGCGGACGTGGAGGCGCTGGCGAGCTGGGACGCGAAGGCGCAGCCCAGCAAGGAGATCGCCTTCACCCCGGCGCGCGTGCTGATGCAGGACTTCACGGGCGTGCCGGCGGTCGTGGACCTCGCGGCGATGCGCGACGCGATCGCGCAGATGGGGGGCGACGCCGCGAAGATCAACCCGCTGGTCCCGGCGGAGCTGGTGATCGACCACTCGGTGCAGGTGGACGCCTTCGGCACGCGCGACGCCTTCCGCGTCAACGCGGAGCGCGAGTTCGAGCGAAACCAGGAGCGCTACTCGTTCCTGCGCTGGGGGCAGGGGGCCTTCGACGACTTCTCGGTGGTGCCGCCCGACACGGGGATCGTGCACCAGGTGAACCTGGAGTACCTGGCGCGTGTGGTCTTCCCGAACGCGAAGACGGGCCAGGCGTACCCCGACACGCTGGTAGGCACGGACTCGCACACGACGATGGTCAACGGCCTCGGCGTGCTCGGCTGGGGCGTCGGCGGGATCGAGGCGGAGGCCGCGATGCTGGGCCAGCCGATGTCGATGCTGATCCCGCAGGTGCTGGGCTTCCGCCTGCACGGCGAGCTGCCGGAGGGAGCCACCGCCACGGACCTCGTCCTGACCGTCACCGAGATGCTGCGCTCCCGCGGCGTGGTGGGGATGTTCGTGGAGTTCTACGGCGCCGGCCTCGTCGGGCTGCCGATCGCCGACCGCGCGACGCTGGGGAACATGTCGCCCGAGTTCGGCTCCACCTGCGCGATTTTCCCGATCGACGCCGAGACGATCAGCTACCTGAAGCTCTCGGGACGCCCGGAGCAGCAGATCGCGCTGGTCGAGGCCTACGCCAAGGAGCAGGGGCTGTGGCACGACGAGCACTCCGAGAAGCCGACGTTCTCGGACGAGATGGAGCTGGACCTCGGCGACGTGGAGCCGAGCCTCGCGGGCCCCAAGCGCCCGCAGGACCGCGTCGCGCTGAGCCGCTCGCAGGCGATCTTCCAGGAGGCGCTGCGCGACTACGTGCCGAGCGACGGCGACCAGGCCGACGCCCAGGACGAGGCCGTGGCGGAGTCCTACCCGGCGTCGGACCCCCCGGCGAACGAGCCGGGGCACACGCCGGCGCTGGGCGTCTCCCAGCCGCAGCTGCCGGAGGGCGGCACCACGACGCTGCCGCACAACGGGACCGCCACGAGCGTGACGATCGACGGGGAGACCTTCGAGCTCGACCACGGCCACGTGGTGATCGCGGCGATCACGAGCTGCACGAACACCTCGAACCCCTCGGTGATGATCGGCGCGGGCATCCTCGCCCGCAACGCCGTGCAGCGGGGGCTGGGACGCAAGCCGTGGGTGAAGACCTCGCTGGCGCCGGGCTCGAAGGTCGTGACCGAGTACCTCGACCGCGCCGGGCTGACCGAGCCGCTGGAGCAGCTGGGCTTCAACCTGGTGGGCTACGGCTGCACGACCTGCATCGGCAACTCGGGGCCGCTCTCGGAGGAGATCTCCGAAGCGGTCAACGACTCCGACCTGGCGGTCGTCTCGGTGCTGTCGGGCAACCGCAACTTCGAGGGGCGCATCAACCCCGACGTGAAGATGAACTACCTGGCCTCGCCGCCGCTGTGCGTCGCCTACGCGCTGGCGGGCACGATGGACGTCGACCTCGTGCACGACCCGCTGGGGCGGGACGAGCAGGGCGAGGACGTCTACCTGCGCGACATCTGGCCTTCCGAGCAGGAGATCGCGCAGACGATCGGCGAGGCGGTGCAGGCGGACATGTTCCGCAAGAGCTACGGCGAGGTGTTCGCGGGCGACGAGCGCTGGAACGGTCTGGACGTGCCCGAGGGCGAGCGCTTCGCCTGGGACGCCGACTCCACCTACGTGCGTCTGCCTCCCTATTTTGATGAGATGCCCGCCGAGCCGGCGGGCATCGCTGAGATCGACGGGGCGCGGGTGCTTGCGCTGCTCGGCGACAGCGTCACGACAGACCACATCTCGCCGGCGGGCGCGATCAAGCGCGACGGGCCGGCGGGGGCGTACCTGCAGGAGCAGGGGGTGCAGCCGCGCGACTTCAACTCATACGGCTCGCGGCGCGGCAACCACGAGGTGATGATGCGCGGCACGTTCGCGAACATCCGCCTGCGCAACCTGCTGGCCCCGGGCACGGAGGGCGGGGTGACGCGTCACCTTCCCGATGGCGGGCAGACCTCGATCTACGAGGCGGCAATGCAGTACGCGCAGGAGGGCGTGCCGCTGCTGGTGCTGGCGGGCAAGGAGTACGGCTCGGGCTCCTCGCGCGACTGGGCGGCGAAGGGCACGAAGCTGCTAGGGGTGCGCGCGGTGATCGCGCAGAGCTTCGAGCGCATCCATCGCTCGAACCTCGTGGGCATGGGCGTGCTGCCGCTGCAGTTCGCCGACGGCGACAGCGCCGAGTCGCTCGGGCTCAGCGGCGAGGAGGCGTTTTCGATCGAGGGGATCGCCGACGCCGTCGCGGCGGTCGAAGGCGGCAGGGGCGGCGGGCAGACCGTGCGCGTGAAGGCCGACTCCGGCGTCGAGTTCGAGGCCCGCGTGCGGATCGACACCCCGCGCGAGGCCGAGTACTACCGCCACGGCGGGATCCTGCAATACGTGCTGAGGACGCTGCTCGCGCGATGAGCGAGGAGCAGCCGGAGCAGGACCGCGAGGGCTCCTCGCCGGGCGTCCCGCCGCTGCTGCGGGAGCTGTTGCTGGCGCCGGGCCCCTCAGGGTACGAGCAGCGCCCGGCGGCGATCTGGCGCGATGCGGCGAGCGCCTTCGCGGAGGCGAGCATCAACGCGATCGGGACGCCGCTGGCGCGCGTGGCCTCGAAGCAGGGCGGCTCCGGCGAGCGGCCGCGGCGCCTGCTGGTCGTGGGCCACATCGACGAGATCGGGCTGATCGTCACGCACATCGACGACGAGGGCTTTCTGTACTTCGCGGAAGTCGGCGGCTGGGACCCGCAGATCCTGGTCGGCCAGCGGGTGGTGCTCGACACCCGTGGCGGGCCTGTGCGGGGGGTGGTCGGCAAGAAGCCGATCCACCTGCTGCGCTCGGAGGAGCGCACGAAGGTGGCGCAGGTCCGCGAGCTGCACATCGACATTGGCGCCGCCGACGGCGAGCAGGCCCGCGAGCGGGTACGCGTAGGCGACGTCGCGGTGATCGACTCCGAGCCGGTCGAGCTGCTCGACCGGCGGCTGGTCTCGCGCGCCCTGGACAACCGGCTCGGCTCCTACGTTGCGCTCGAGGCGGCGCGGCTGGTCTCAGAGGCCGGGGGAGCGCCCTGGGAGTTCGCGGCGATCGCCGCGACGCAGGAGGAGATCACCTCGGCGGGCGCGCACACCGCGGCCTTCGCGCTGGAACCCGACGCCGCGATCGTGCTGGACGTAACCCACGCCACCGACGCCCCGGGGATCGAGGTCAAGGAGATCGGCAAGCACCCGCTGGGCTCGGGGCCGGTGATCTGCCGCGGCTCGACGCTGCACCCGGGGATCTTCGAGCGGCTGCACGACGTCGCGGAGGCGGAGCAGATCCCGTTCACGATCGAGGCCTCCGCGCGCGCGACGGGGACCGACGCGGACGCGGTCCACTTTAGCCGCGGCGGCATCCCCACGGGCCTGGTCTCGATCCCGCTGCGCTACATGCACTCGCCGGTCGAGCTGGTGCAGCTCGACGACGTAGAGCACACGGCGAAGCTCGTCGCCGCCTTCGCGCTGGCGCTCGGCGCGGAGACGAGCTTCGCCCGCTAGCCGCGGCTCAGGCCGCTTCCAGTTCGGTGACGGGGTTGACCGTGTAGGCCTCGCCCGGGCAGCCGCCGGTGACCAGCATGCGGATGCCCTGCGGCCCCGCGTAGACCTTGCGTTTCGTCGCGGGACCGACCCGCACGATCGTCTCGGGGTCGAGCTCGACGCGCTCGCCTTCGACATCCATCCAGCCGGAGCCCGACAGCACCGCGAAGACCTCCTCCTGACCGGTCTCCGCGTGGTCGTGATCCGGGTAGTCCGCGTAGTCCGGCGGCATCTGGATCACCTGCATGCCGAACGCGGTAACTCCCAGCTCGGCGCGGACCTTCACGAATCCGCCGCCGAAGCCAGCCTCCATGTCACTGATGCGCTTCGCTGTGTAATCGCTCATTAGTCGACACTAACTTAATCGCGGGCGCCGCGACCCTCAGCCGAGCGGCATCACGATCCCGAGCTGGCGCGACTGCGCCAGGACGGTGCCGTCCGCGGCCCAGATCACCCCGTCCTCCTCGAAGAACCCGTCCTGGACCAGGCCCGAGCGAAAGCGCGCGAAGCACAGCTCCGGCTCCGCGGGGGCGTCTCCGACCGCGGCGGGGAGCGGCTTGCGGAAGTGCACCGTGAGATCGACCGTCGGGGTCGTCGCGGGCTCGGTCAGGCGGATGAAGGGCGGCGAGAACAGCGCGTCGGCGAAGAACGCCAGCGCGATCGCGTCGATCGCGCGGGGCTCGCGCAGGCCGAGCCAGGAGCCGATTTCCATCGGGTGCTCGGAGCCGGTGAAGGGCACCGTGCCGATCCGTGGCTGCACGAGGATGTGGCGCGTGAACGGGGGCGCCCCTTTGAACAGGGGGCCGCTCGATCGGTCGGGAGGATCGGGCGCCGCCACGTCCGGCAGCGGCAGCTCCAGGATCTCCGGGGCGCTCCAGGGCACCGAGAACGCCGCGAGCGCCAGCGCGATCAGCTTGCCCTCCTGCTCCATCCGCGCCGACAGCGTGCTCAGCGAGCGCCCGC